>DKGY01000001.1:49107-53371 GCA_002453475.1 Clostridium sp. UBA6758
TCCTATATCTTCAGGAATCCAGTGAAAGGCTGATGCTGAAAAGATGAGGTCAAATGAATTAGGAGGACACTCAAAATCTTGAAATGCAAAATTTTTAACATTAAATTTATCATAATCTTTAAACTTATGTTTTGAAAATTCCGCTAATTGGTCACCTAATTCAATTGCAGTTAAACTACAACCTGTTTTAAGTATTGGCAACGTAGCTTGTCCAGTTCCTATTCCAACCTCAAGCACATTGCTTGACGGATTTATTTCTTTTACATCAAAAATATCATCATATAGATCTTTAACATAAGTAGGACGCCACTTGTCGTATTCAGTGTAAACAGAGTTAAATGTGGTTTCTAAACCTTTAATCATTGACATTTTTTACCTTCCCATTATATAAATAATTTCTTGGTCAAATTATTATTTATTGAGTTGTTTTACAACTTTCATATGTAACATTGTATTATGCATAACTAAATTATACCATTACTTGCAAATAACCACTATACACTAATAGTTGTAATTTACAAAATGATTACCTATTTTATTTTTCAGCAGCAGAGTAAAGTTTGAAAGAGTAGAGAGGTCACATGTATTGATATAGCAGAAGGAATGGTTAATGAAATTTATTCAAACTAATTATAACATTATATTCAAATAATGTTATAATTAGTTTATTGATTAGTGTGTAATTTTTAGATATTGTAGATTGAAAAATACTTAATTTAATGGAGGTATAACAATGAAATTTGGAGCAATTGGATTATATGTAAATAACATGGAAACCATGGTCAAATTTTATAAAGATGTAATGGGATTAAATATAAATTGGGATGGTAGTGGATTTACAGTCGTCGAAATGGAAGGACAAATTCATCATTTTATTTTAAGCACAAGAGAAGGGTTTGAAAATTCTATACCTGAGGTATTTCATTGGAGTAAAGGCATAAACGGTAATATGGAGATTTGTTTTGATGTTCCTAAATATTCTGATGTAGATATAGAATTTGAACGTGTTATAAAGGCAGGAGCAAAACCAATTTATAAGCCTACTACTGAATCTTATGGTATGCGAATCTGCTATGTTGCAGACCCAGAAGGAAACCTTATTGAAATATGTTCAGGTAATGATGATACCAACCATGCAGAATAATCATAATTTGAGTTTAGTTAGTTCATTATTTTCTTAAATGACGTGACAAATATACTTATCTGGAAACAGCTTTGAATAAGACCTGCAACTGGCAGTTGCGAAAGTTCAAGGTCTCTTTGGTAGAATGCAACTGAGCAAAATACTAAACTAAAAGCAAGAAAACAGGAGGTGGTCTTTATGACATTTGGGGAAAAACTACAATTATTAAGAAAATCAAAATGTATGTCGCAAGAACAACTTGCTACACAAATTAATGTATCAAGACAAGCTATTTCAAAATGGGAGCTCGGTGAATCAAATCCTGATGTGGAAAAAATTGTACAAATAAGCAATATTTTTGATGTAACAACAGATTATCTTTTGAAAGATGAACAAGAGAGCAGCATAAGCAAAATTACACTTCAAGGGAACAAAAATGATGTCATCGCACAAATTTTATTAATATCTTCTGTAGCATTTTTGTCAATCGGTTTATTTTGCGCATTTGGTGGTTGGTATGAAGAGCAATCTGCTGAAGCTATTTGGGGTGGAATGATTATACAAATTGTCGGTATTGTAGGTTACTTCATTGGAAAGATATATTCTCAATCAAAAATACCACTTGTAATAAACTTCGCTAATTTAGCCATTGGTCTATTTATGCCAATTTCCATTGCGATTTCGTTATTATGCAGACAGGTAATTTCTCCTTATCCTACAGATATTTATGCCATTGCGATATTTATTGTTGTATATATCATTGCTTTGATTTTTAGTTATATTATTTTGAAAAAGCAACAAAGAAAATGAGCATAATGCTAAGCTAACAAATTCCAATATATCTAATAGATTAGATAATATTTCAAGTTTTTTTGAATTATACATCACTATGTTGTGGGAAATTGACGAGGCTTTTTTAGAGAACTTTTTAAAGACGACCACAAAAAAAGTACAATTTTAACTATGCCTCGCAAAGCTCACAAGAGAGGTCTTAAAGGTAGTAAAAGCAACAAAATTATTGTTGCATGAAATTTATAACACTTTATGTAAAAATAATTTCCCATTATAAATATCATTCATAGGCAAAGAAATTCAGGATTCAAGGAAATTTCGAACTAAAATTATATATGACGAAATAATAAATTTTATAATTAGACTTGCACCTTACGTAGAGCAATGATTTACAATTAAAATATACGTTATTGGTATGTATTTAAAAATTATCTATAATAAAATAAGGAGAACATCAACTATGATATACTCTGAAGAGCAAATCAATATTTACTTACGTAAAATCGGGTACAATAAGAAGATTGGATTGAACGGAAAAACACTTCAACAATTACAAATTGCTCATTTGAAGAATATTCCATATGAAAACTTGGATATTTTAAATCAAGTTCCACTGTCTCTTAACTCAGAAGACTTATTCAAAAAAATGATATTAAACCATAGGGGTGGATACTGCTTTGAGTTAAACGGATTATATAGTAATTTGTTAAAAAGCCTTGGATTTAATGTTACAAATTTGGCAGGGCGTTTTGCCAATGATGAGACTACTATTAAGATGCGAAGCCATCGTATACTTAAAGTTACAACGAATGATGGTATCTATATATGTGATGTGGGCGTGAGAAATGAATCCCCTAGAATGGCACTTAAATTGATAGATGGGTTAATACAAAATGATGGTATAAGTGAATATAAATTTGAGCATGATGACTTTTATGGACATACTCTTTGGCAGAAGGAACAAGGTAAAAGTTGGAAAAGAATTTATGGTTTTACAGAAGAACCTCAACTGGACATTGATTATGTCATGCCTTCTTTCTTCTGTGAAAAACATCCACAATCGCTTTTTACTGGTTATAAAAAGATATCAATTTTTACTGATACATCTAATATTACACTTGTAGGTGACACTTTAAAATTTTATGAAAATGCAAAAGTAATAAAGAAAGTCGAGTTAAAAAATGAAGAAGAAATTGATGACACACTTGAAAAGTATTTTAGGATAAAAATAAGTGATTAGTAAAATTATAGAACTAATGGCAGTTGTAATTGTGTCACATTTTTCTTAAATGACGTGACAAATATATAATTAGAAAATTGAACAGTACGGTATTTGAAAATATGCTATAATGTGGATAAAGATAGATGAAAAATATGTTAAAGATGAATTTTATAATACATTCTTAATTAATTAAACTACCGTACTATTTATAAATATTTGCATTTAAAGGGGTGATACTGAAATGGTATTTTGGATTTTTATGATGGTTATGGATTTATTAATTCCATTTACAATGGTCGGGTTTGGCAAATACTTTATCAAAAACGCACCAAAAGAAATCAACGAGGCTTTTGGATACCGAACCTCTATGTCTATGAAAAACAAAGAAACTTGGGAGTTTGCACACTGTTACTGTGGAAAACTATGGCTAACAATAGGATTCTTTATGCTTATACCTTCTGTGATAGCTATGTTGTTTGTAATTGGAAAAGATGAAAGTGTTGTAGGAACTTTTGGTGGCATAATTTGTGGCATACAACTTGTTTTCTTAGTTGGTTCGATATTTCCTACGGAGAGAGCCTTAAAGAGTAATTTTGACGAACATGGTAACAGAAAAAAAGCTTAATTCTCATTCCTGAATATTCTTAAATGAGAACAAAGAATTATTTATATTGGTATAGGAGGAGATTTTTTTGAAATTGGTGTTTTTAATCGGGGATGGAGCGGTAGGGAAAATGACAGTTGGACAGGAGCTTATGAAAATTACAGATTTACGCTTGTTCCATAATCATATGACTATTGAACCAGTTATTGAAGTATTCGGCTATTTTCATGAGAAATCAATAAGTAAAATGAGAGAGATTATTTTTGAAGAATTTGCAGCATCAAGTAACTATGGATTAATATTTACATATATATGGGCTTTTGACCAAAAGTCCGATTGGGATTCTGTTGAACATGTAACTAATATCTTTAGAAAAAATGGTGCTGATATTTATTATGTGGAACTTGTTGCAGCTCAAGAAGTAAGATTGCAAAGAAATATTACTGAAAATCGCTTAAAGCATAAGGCTTCAAAGCGAGATATTGAAATTTCTAATCAAAGGTTAATCAATAATGATAAGAAT
>DKGY01000038.1:0-35277 GCA_002453475.1 Clostridium sp. UBA6758
GAAAGGGTCAAAGGTACCAGGAAAAAATGCTATTTTCTTAGGTGTATCTATAAGAATTTCCCCATTAAAAAAGGTATAGTCTGCTATAAATCTATAGATGTGATTTATAGCGGCTGAATTAGTTAATAAAAGTAATCTATTATTGTCATCATTACCTATAAGAGTAAGAATTTTTTTGGCTATCAATTTGAAGACATGTAACTTATCATCTAAAGAAAGAGTTAAGTTTCCAAATATGTCCTTACCAAGAGTAATTACGGCTGCTTGTTTAACCTTATCCTTATAATCACCTATACCATTTAAAATAATGGATAACATTGATTTTAATCTTTCATTATAAATATTTTCATCTTCATTAAATCTAGATTTATATACACCATAGTTAGATAAGGAGATTCCTATAGCTTTAAGAATTAATATCCTAACATCTTCACTTGAGGTTTTAATTTTGATTTTTAAAACATCTATAATTTCATCTAGTTCATTAGGGGCTAGCCATAAGATTATCTGGCCAAAGAAAGGAGATATATACTCTGTAAACTTTTGACCTTCAATTTCTAGTCCACGTAAAAGCTCTATAGCTACTTCATTTCTTTCTGAATCATTTAAGTTAGGCATAATTTTAAGAATGGAAGAGCCGGCACTATTTCTAACAGTTTCCATGGCACTAACTTTTAACATATTACAAAAGTGAATGCAAGTATGAAGTCCTGTAGTTGGTGCTATATAGAGGGAATAATTAAGAAGTATATCTATCTGATGTTTTTTTACCACCCAATTAGTAGCTGTTTTTAAGTTGCTAAGGAGGATATCTGGAACTTTATTATAATCTTCCATACAGTAAGTTTTAAAAAGATCTATTTGGTAATTTATATTGAGGGTAGTAAAAATTTTTAGATATAAATAATTTTCAGGTGAATTTTTCCTTCTAGTTTTAATTTCCCCTAGATTTTTAATTATATAATCACGTATAGAATGAGTAGTTGGTATTTTAGGAATTATATCGTTTAGACTTTCAAGAGCAGCTAATCTTATAACTAAATTTCTCTTTTTAACTTTATCAATAATAAACTCTATTAGTGAATCTAAAGTTTCATCATAGGACTCAAAAGAAATATACTTTGCGGTACATAGTAAATACAGCTGAGTTTCAAAGGAAATTATATTTTGAGACAGATAATGTTTCAAGAGAATACTTCTATATGTTTTCATGAAAATTTTTTTTGAATTTACAAAAACGGAATTAACCATGATTTTAGTATTGTAGCCAATCCAATTTTTATGAGCACTAACTAATTTACCACTAGGATAAAGCATTAATGAAATGTACTCTTCAAATAATTGATAACTATTTGTATAAGGTTTCTCTATAGATACATTTTTAGGCAATTCCTTACTATAATCTTCATCATAAATAGCTATTAATTTTCCTATTAGATAGGCACAGTGACGACGAATGTCATCTTCTCTATGAGTTAAGTTGTCATATAGAAATTCTAAAGTTTGTAGCTTCTGTTTTTGAGTAAAATAAGTACAATATTCTTCTAATACTCTTATATATTGGCGAAGATTTCTCCAGTTGTTCTCACTTCTAGCCTGTTCTAATATAGTATTTAATGAGTACTCATCGCGTAATAAATACATAAGATTTATATTATGATTTATTGCTAGATTTTTCATACTAACAGTTATTTCTTTTCCTCTAATCAAAGAGTACATTGGAGGGGGGGGAGGAGTTAAAGTGGTAGCCTTGGAATCTAAATCAACATTTACACCTATACTCTTTAAGTAATCTTCAAAGTCTTTTAATTTGCCATATACTTTTTTATAGCGAGCTTCCTTTTCGGTATCAACATTTTCTAGTTTTTCAAGAATTACTTTAAAAGAGTTAGCTAAAGAAAAAATATGCATAGTAGTACCTAAATTGGTAAATATATTTTTAACTCTAAAATCACAATATATGAGTACTAAAGATTCTAAGGATAGATTTTCAAGCTCTAAGTCCCAAGTAGAATGATTTATAGCTATATTTCTAATATAATTTATATTGTGCTTTCTAAACCATTGGTCTGTGTAATAGTAGTGAAGATGTGGAACTCGTTTTAGCTCTTCACCTTTACATCCATATTTACCAATGTCATGTCCAGCTGCTGCTCCAGAAACCCTTCCTAAATCTATAGGTAATCCTTTAGCTTTAAGTTGGCGTGCTAAAAACATAGCTAAGTGATGAACTCCACAGATGTGATCTAAAGTATTATACTTAAATATTTCTCCATTAAGCTTCATCATTTCATATACATAGTCATGATTAAAGGCTTTAGTGAATTTTAAATATTCATCTTTTCTTTCAAGTTCTTCAATTTCATTATCTGTTAAAGTTATAAGAGGATATTTTGCTTGCCAACTATCTGAATAAGATATAGATTTTTCTAGATTGCATAGAATCTTGTAAATTCGAAGGAATATTTCACATCCAGAAGTAAATTTAGAATCTAATTCTAGAGTTACTGCATCTTTAAAATTCTTATTTAATGTATAATTATATAAATATACTAGCCAATCATTAGGACCTTCTTCATATAAATCACTTAATAAAGGAGTACATAGATAAAGAACTTTAGATGGAGAAAAATCTTTTTCCACTAAAATGTCTTGGAGAGTGTATAAAAAAAACGGTGAGTTTATATGCTTATCAAGAAATTTTTGTGATATATTTGCAGATTTTAAGAAATGAGAGTTATAAAGTTTTCTTAAAATTTTCTTCTTTATTTCTTTCAATTGTAAAATTTCCATAGAAACCTCCTAAACATGAATATGGATCAAACATATTTCTTATAAATATTTTATCATTNNTTCATAAAACTTTAATTATTTATTGTAAATGAGAAGCAAGAAAGTATTGAAGGAAAAACTTTTAATTTGTCTTATTTTTATATATAATTTATTTATGATATTTTTAGGAGGGCTCTATGATAGAATTAATAAAAAAAGTAGATATAACACTATTGCAGTTTATAAATAAAAGATTACGATGCAAGTTTTTAGATAAAATTATGCCATATATAACATTTTTGGGCTCTGCTACATTTTGTATGATTTTTGTTGTGATAACTGTTATGTCTAAAAGTAAAGGAATTAAGAACCTAGGATTTTTAGCATCTTTATCAATCATTACTTCTGGAGGAATTACACACTTTTTAAAGAGATTAAAAAATAGAATACGGCCATATATAAAGTTTCCAACTCTAAATATCAAAAAGATAGGGGTAGATGATTATTCATTTCCATCTGGTCATACCACTGCAGCTTTTTCTATTGGAGTTAGCATTGCATTAAGCTTTACTGGATTAGCTGTAGTATCTATAGTAATTGCTAGTCTTGTGGGACTTTCAAGGGTTTATCTTGGAGTACATTATCCTACAGATGTAGGTGCAGGAGTGGCGGTTGGAACTTTGAGCGCACTATGTATGCATATGATAGTATAATAATTAGAAAAGAGATAAGAATTTAATTTAAATTCTTATCTCTTTATTACATTATAGGTTAATTTTAAAGGATTAAGGAATAGTCAATATTCTATCAATTATCTTTCCATCGCATTTTGGAAATTTAATACCTAAAACTTTTGAGAGGGTGGGGGCTATATCCACTAAATTCATATTGTCCATAAAAAAATTTTCTTTAAACTCCTCACCGCATCCAATAAAGAGGGTATGAATATCAGGACTGTCAGGATGATAACCATGATTACCATTGGATTTTCCTTCCTTAGGAGTGGTTGAAGTTACTATATTATCATTAAAACGGTCTATAAAAATAAATCCTCTTTTAGCTTCAATCATAAATGTAGCCTTAGGGTCACCGCCTAAATCTACAATTTCATCATTTTTATATATTTTTTCAATTCCTTTAGATTTATCAAGAGATAAGGCTTTCAAAATATTATAAACCTTTGAGGAGAGATTTTTATTAAAGTCATCCTTAATATATATATAGGCACTTCCATCACAAGATTTTGCATATACTCTCCAAGATTTAATTCTATTATTATCATCAATGTTTATTAATCCTTGATTTCTAAATAAGGTATTTAACGTAATAACTCTATTAAAGTCCTGGAATCCATGATCTCCTAAAATAACTATAGAAGAATTTTCATATATGCCAGCTTCTTTTAAAGCTTTTATTACATCAGCTAATCTTTTATCGTGGCGATGAAGTGAATCTACAGCTTCTTTAGAATCAGTGCCATAACCGTGACGTTGACTATCTAAGTCTAAGAGATGGAGTAAAAGTAAATTGGGTTTATACTTCTTTATAGTTTCCATAGCACAAGCAGTGGCAAAATTATCTAAGTTAGGCTCCTTTATACCATCAAGGAGATATTTAAATTTTCTGTTCAAATTGAATTGATATATAGGGCTTCCGCCTAGAAGGGATGCCATTTCTTGAGATACGTATTTATTGTTAGAGAAAATTTCAGGCATATTATATTTTATAGAGGATCTGCCAGTAACAGGCCAAAATATAGATGCTACAGTAAGTCCTTTACTTTTTGCCATATCATATAGTGCTGGCCCATTTACATATTTTCTAAACCAAAACCAATCTGGAGCAGCCTTTTCAGGTTCTAGTAATTTATTGTTTACAACACCATGGTTTTTAGGATACTTGCCTGTAACTATAGTGGTATGAGCTGGATATGTTAAAGATGGATATATAGATTTAACCTTTCTAACTACTGATCCCTTTTGAATACATTGTGAAAAAGTTGGTAAGTTACTTATTATATCAAAATCAGCTGCTTTTAATCCATCAATTGAAATAACAACCAAGTGCTTATTTGTTAAATTATTCATAACTTATTCTCCTTAACTTTATGTTATATATAAATTATGATATACTAATTTTGTTATTAAATCTACATAATAAGATAATATAAACAAGGATTAAAGAAGAAAAGTTGCGTAAGAAGGTGTAATTTTGGAGCTAAACTATAAAGAAAAATTCACTATTAAGTTTCATGAAGGAGATTTTAATGGAAATGTTAAATTATTTACAATAATGGATTACATTCAACAGGTTTCAGAAGGTCATTCTCAAATTATAGGAGTAGATTTTCAATCTATGATGAACAAAGGATTATTTTGGGTAGTATCTAGAGTGGAAATTACAATGGAGAGATATCCTAAGATTGGAGAAGATATAACAGTAGAAACTTGTTTAGGTGGTCGTGAAAAAGTCTTTATGAAAAGAAGATTTAAGATTGAGGATAAGGATGGACAAGTTATTGGAAGAGTTTTGATATATTACTTAATTGTAGATGTTGAAACTAGACTTCCACAAAAGCCGTCTATGTGCCCGATAGATATAAATATTAATGTAGGAGATGTAATTGATAATAAGCTTAACAAGATAAAGATGCCAGGAGAGGCTATAGAAACTATTAAGAGGGATCTATATTATAATGATATAGATATAAATAACCATGTTAATAATGCCAAATATATCTCTTTTATAGAAGATTTCTTTTCTTTAGATTGGCATAGAGAAAAGAAAATATCTTATATTCAACTTAACTTTATTAAGGAAATCAAATTTGATGATTCCCTAATAATGAATAAATTTATTGAGGATAAAGAAAGTAATGGTTTTTGCATTAATGGAATTTCAGGAATTTCAGAATATGAATTCTTTCAATGTAGGGTGAAGTTTTAAATAAATTATATTGAAAAGTCATTGAGATAAAGGTATCTAGACAATAAAATTTCTAGATACTATTTATTTAAAGGAATAATTTTAATAAATACTTAATATGGCACAAATAAAAAATGTAAAGGAATACATATTATAAGATTGTATTTCATAAAAATGAAAAAAAAAGCATAAAATAAATAATTATAAAATTAAATTAAAAATATTCATAAATGTGGAATAGTAAGTGGAAAAGTTTATTGGTAATAATTATTGACATTAATGGGTAAATAATTCATAATAAATATGGAATATTCATAAAATATAAAAAATTTAAAATAAGGGGGAGCAATAATTGACACATAAGAAGGGTTTGAAAAAGGCTGTTAGCAAAGAAGGTATTATATTTCTAATTTTATTTTTAGGTTTTTTCATAGGTATGGGAAGTATTATGGGAACCATAAATATGTTTAATACTCTAATGGAAACTGCGTATAGCTTATTAATGAAAACAGTTTTTTATATAATGGCTATTGCAGTATTAGCAGGAGCTATATCTGCACTTCTATCAGAGTTTGGAGTGGTATCCTTAATTAACAGATTGTTATCACCATTAATGAAGCCACTTTATGATTTGNNGGGTGCTAGTGCTATAGGAGTTTTAACCACTTATCTTTCTGATAATCCAGCTATACTTACTTTAGCAGATGATAAAGGATTTAGAAGATATTTTAAAAAATATCAGTTGCCAGCTTTAACTAATCTAGGAACAGCCTTTGGAATGGGGTTGATTATTACTACCTATATGATGGGACAAAAGTCACCTATAGGAGAAAGTTTTATACTGCCAGCTATAATAGGTAATGTAGGAGCTGTAATAGGAAGTATTGTAAGTACTAGATTAATGCTTAGACAAACCGCGAAAATTTATGGTAAAGAAGAAATGTGTGTACAAGACAATGATACTGGTTTTGACATGATGAACTATAGAGAAATTAGAGATGGTAGTGTTGGAGAAAGATTTATTGGTGCTATGCTTGAAGGAGGAGCTTCAGGAGTACAAATGGGACTTGCTATAATTCCAGGAGTTTTAATAATTTGTACTTTAGTTTTAATGCTTACCAATGGACCTTCAGCATCGGGTGCTTATACTGGTGCCGCATCAGAAGGTATTGCACTTTTACCATGGATTGGTGAAAAACTTCAATTTATATTAGTTCCATTATTTGGGTTCCAAAGTCCAGAAGCTATAGCTTTTCCAATAACATCTTTAGGGGCTGCAGGAGCTGCAATTGGTTTAGTGCCTGAAATGTTACAAAATGGATTAATAGGCGGTAATGAAATTGCTGTATTTACAGCTATGGGAATGTGTTGGAGTGGATACTTAAGTACTCACGTTGCAATGATGGATGGATTAAAGTGTAGAGAGTTAACAGGTAAAGCCATAGTTAGCCATACTTTTGGTGGATTAGTAGCAGGTATATTAGCTCACTTTTTATACTTATTTATAACAAAATTAATATAGAAATAATAAAACCACCTTTTATGGTGGTTTTTTATTATGATGTATATATACATATGAAACTATATAACTATTTAAAAAGTTAAATAGTTATATGTGTTTCATTAGGTTGAGTAGTTGATTTTAAATAATTATTTAATATACCAGTTCTCAAGCCTTCACTACATATAATAATATTATGAAAGTTGCAATAGTTTATTATATGAGTTATTATTTCACATCCACCTAATATAATATCAGCACGTTTCTTGGAAAGACCTTGTAAATTCTCTCTATCTTTTAAACTTATAACTTTAAGACTTTTGCAAAGAGTCTTTAGTTCAGAAGGGTTAGAAAGTTCTATTATATTAGTAGATGGACATGGGGTGGTTAAATAATTACAATATATCTTTCCAAGATTCTTAAAAGTTCCTCCAATGCCAACTAAAGAGCTCCCATAAAAAGTTTCAATCCACGGTATATTAGAAAATAGCTTATAAAAAAAGTCTTCATTATAGTCACAGCTTAAGTATCTGCCACGCTTATTAACTTTTATTTTCTCAGTTATGTTTATAGAACCTAGAGGAATACTAGTGTAATTTGTAAATATACCCTTTTCTATAAAAATTAATTCAGTACTATTTCCACCAGTGTCCATTATTATACCTTTATCTAGGTTACAAGTAGAAATAACTCCAAGGTAAGAAAGATAAGCCTCCTCTTTAGGGGATAAAACTTGAACTATGATGCCTGTATGAGCTTTTATTAAATCAAGAACATGGTTACTATTTTCTGCTACTCTTAAAGCCTCCGTAGCCACAGAAATAATTTTAGAAACTTTATTTATAATGCATGAGCGTAAAAACTTTTTTAAAACAGTTATTATATCTAAGGCTTTTTCAGCACTTATAATTTTATTAGTAGCTAAAGTAGCTCCAAGTCTTAAATGTTCCTTATCCTCATCTATAATCTTTGGATTGGACTTATCATCTATATTAACAATTAGTAGGTGAACTGTATTTGAACCAATATCTATAATACCAATGTTATTCATGATACTTGATACCTCCAATAAAAAACTCTTTTATTATTTATACGATAAAAATAATAAAATATCACATAATAAATATATTAGATGGTTGAAATTTAATGAAAGGATTTTATAGGAAGATATAATAAGAATAAAATATTAAAGCTATGTAAAAACAAAGAGCTAAAGTTCCTAATTAATTTCAGCATAGCCTTAATATTTACTAAGTTACAGTTTCAATGATAAGTATGTTACTAGGAATAATGGCTCTTACTTTAAAAGTTTCATTAGATATATAAGCACTATCTGAGCCTGTTAAGGTAATATTATCTGAGTTATTTGTAAAAATCTCAATATCTCCATAACATTGAAATAAATAGCATTGTCTCCCTTTATTAATTGTAAAAATTAAATCTTTGTTAGGGTTTAGTAATGCAAAATAAATATTAATATCACAACTAGATTTAATAGGAGCTAGACCATTTATAGGACTAATAACATATAACCACTGATTTTCAATAGAATTTTTAAAGTCATATTTATTTAATATAGGAGATTTATTATACTTTTTTAGATTATAAGCATCATTATTGGTGTATAAGGATATCTCTATAATATCTAGAGAATCAATACCACTATTAAAAATATCATAGGTTATTCCATCCATGCAGTTAATGTAAAGAAAATTTCCAGATGAAAGAGTATCTAAATTTCCTATGTTATCGCTATATAGTAATTCACCTGAGATTACATACATAATAATTTCTTCTCTTATTTTAAAATTATTATGAGTTCCACTTCTAGGAACTAAGGTAATATTTTTTAGTTCTTTGATACAAAGTTCTGAATTCATATTATCAATAGAAATAGGAAGATTAGAAGTAGTTTTTAAATAAGAAAAGTTTTCTACTTTACTATAAGAAACAATTCTTCTATTAATCAAAATATTACCTCCCAGTATATAATTTATTATTTGGATATTTATATGAATAAATAATTTTAATTAACATAAAACTATTTTATGATATTAGTATTTGCAGTTTCTATAATTTAATAGTAGGTATGTTTTTCACCTATTATTAAATAAATTAATAAGTGGAAATAAATTAGATAACGAAAGAATATATGATAAGATGATATTTATTGTTTAAAATGTGGTAGTATAGTAATATAAAAATAACTTTAAGTGACTTTGGGGGGAATAATTAGTGATAAAATTTCTTAAAGAATGGATTATACCAGCATTTATTGCTATAATTTTAGGATTTTTAATAAATAAATTTATATTTTTTAATGTAAATGTTCCAACTAAATCTATGTATCCTACTATTACACCGGGAGATAGAATATTTTCATTGAGAACATATAGACCATCATCTATTAAAAGAGGAGATATTTTAGTATTTCATTCTGATGAACTAAATAAAGATTTAATTAAAAGGGTAGTCGGACTTCCAGGAGAAAATGTAGAAATCCAATCAGATGGAAGTGTGTATATAAATGGAGAGTTTCTAGAGGAGAATTATGTAAGTAGCTTTAGCGATATTGCAGGAACTTTTAATGTACCGGAAGGTTGTTATTTGTTTATGGGAGATAATAGAGGAAATTCTATTGATGCTCGTCTATGGGAAAATCCCTATATATCTTTCGAAGACATACAGGGAGAGGGGAAATTTATTATATTTCCTTTTAATAGGTTTGGAAAATTAAAATAGTATATTAATAATAAAACATTAAAGAAGTATTGAAGTGGTGAAATTTATTTCACCACTTTCTTTCTTTATTTTTATGTTAAATACAATAATAATTAAACTATATTTAGGGAAAGATAAATTCAATCCATAAAATATATTTAAAGGCATAAGGTAATTTAACAATGACTAAACTAGTAATAAAACAATGAAGAAAACAATTGAGTGAGAAGAAAAAATTAATATTAAAAATAAGTCGAATATGCATATTCAATGTGACTAATATATCTTACTAAGGAGGAATTATAAATGAAGGAAAATAAAAGATTATCACATACTGCCTATGGAGGTATAAAGGGTGATGACTATATGCCTTTTATTCCAACCACAACGGCAATGCCTGAGTTAAGTGTTTACTCTATTGTAATGGGTGCATTATTTTCAATGATATTTGCAGCTGCTAACACTTATCTTGGATTAAAAGTTGGTCTCACTATTGCAGCAGGAATTCCAGGAGCAATACTGGGTACAGGAATTTTAAAAGGAGTATTTAGAAGAAATAATATATTAGAGGCTAATATGGTTGCTTCAATTGCAGCTGTAGGAGAATCTATAGCAGGTGGAATTATATTTGTACTACCAGCAATTATTTTATGGGGACTTAATTTAAGTGTTTCTACAATTGTTATTGTTACTCTGTTAGGGGGACTTGTAGGTATATTCTTTGTTACTCCTCTAAGAAAATTTTTAATAGTTGAGGAGCATGGGAATTTAGTATATCCAGAGTCTATGGCTGCAGCTGAAGTTTTAGTTAATGGAAGTGAAGGCGGTAGTGGATTTAAAATGGTTTTAATGGGTCTTGGAATTGGTGGGGGTTATAAATTAGCTTCTGGAGGATTTGCTCTTTGGAGTGAAAGACCAGAGTGGGTTATACCTGCATATCAAAATTCAGTATTTGGGATAGATACATTAGCATCACTTCTAGGTGTTGGATTTATAGTTGGTACAAGAGCATCAGCATTTATGTTTGGAGGATCTCTTGTAGCATGGCTTGGATTAATACCACTTATTAAATATATAGGTAGTACGGTTCCAGAGCCATTATTTCCTTCAACTATGTTAATCTCAGAAATGGGAGCTTCAGATATATGGAGTAAGTATATAAGGTATATAGGAGCAGGAGCTGTTGCTACAGGTGGATTTATTTCTTTAGGTAAATCAGCACCAACAATTATTAGATCCTTTAGAGCAGCTATGGCTGGCATAGGTAAAAAGGATAATGGTACAATAACTAGAATAAATGAAGAGCCCCCAATAGTTTGGGTAATAGCTTCAGCAATACTAGTATTTGTTCTTGCATGGTTATTGCCACAAATTAGAGTGGGGATAATAGGCTCATTAATGGCAGTAGTATTTTCATTCTTCTTTGCGGTAGTTTCGGCAAGAATGGTTGGTATAATTGGTGCATCAAATAATCCAGTATCAGGTATGACTATCGCTACTTTACTATTTGTTGCAGCAATATTAAAGATAACTGGCAATATAGGGCAAAAGGGGATGATTACAGCAGTTATGGTAGGAGGTATAGTATGTGTAGCTATAGCTGTTGCTGGTGGTACTGCCCAAAGTTTAAAGACTACATTTATAATTGGTGGTTCACCAAAGAAAGTACAAATAGGAATGTATTTAGGTTTAATATTTGGTGCTGTAGTTTGTGGATATGTATTATTAATGCTTAATAACACATATGGAATTGGTTCAGAAGCAGTACCAGCTCCACAAGCTACTCTGATGTCAATGGTTATAGAAGGTGTTATGACTGGTGAATTACCTTGGGTACTTGTATTCGTAGGAGTATCAATAGCAGTCTTTGCAGAAATATCTGGGCTTCCCGTACTTCCAGTTGCCCTTGGACTTTATTTACCGATACATTTAAATGCAGGTATATTATCAGGTGGTATAATTAGAATATTTGTTGAGAAGAAATTCAAGAAAAATGAATCTCTTATGAAAGAAAAAGTAGAGAGAGGTATTCTTATATCTTCTGGATTAGTTGCTGGAGATGCCTTAATGGGTATAGTAGTTGCAGTTTTTGCTACTTTAGGTATTAACGTAGCCTTTGGACTTAATTTTGAAGGGTTAACTCAAAATTCTATATTCTCAACAGCTATATTCATAATTCTTGGAGTGGTTATTTATCTTATTTCTTGTAGTGGAGATAATGAAAGAACTTAAAGATAAGTGGTGATTATTGGGGTTATTTCTTATAATATTATAATATGTGGATATAATTATGAATAATATTAAAGTTAAGAGCCGTTGAGGCTCTTAACTAATTTGTAGGTGATTTGTATGAAAGGTAAAAAAACTCAAAATAAAGAAGAAAAGAATTTTCTTTTATATATTCCTAAAATTGAACATGATAACTATAAAATTAATGAAAATAATATAGTTACCTTATATTTTGAACATAATAAAACGATAGAAAAGTTTGCAAGATGGTTGGTTAAGAAAAATAATCTTAGTGATATAGTTTTTGATGAAAAATCATCATTAGCATGGACTTTAATAGATGGTAAAAGAAGTATATATGACATTGCACTTGAGATGGCAAGAAGGTTAGGTGATACGGAAGAAGTAGCTATAGAGAGGCTTGTAATGTACATAANNTTCATAGGAATAAAACATAACGGAGATTAATATTAAGAAATACATAGATATTGAGAGTAATATCTATTATTTAAATAAATTGAACCAAAACAACCTACTATATAGCTTGACTACTTTAGGCTTTGGTGTATAATTATGACTTGACTAGATAGAAATTTTTACGAAAATGTAGAAAATCTATCCTATTTTATTTTTAGCATATTCTTTATGAATAAAATACAAATAGGATTAATAATATTAAAAATATAAATTTATAAATAGTAGGGGTATAAAAATGATTATTGCAGATGTTAAAGTTGGTAGAATCACAATGCCATTAAAAAAACCATTCGTAACTAAAAACGGAGTTTATAATTATTCTAACGAAGTAGTTGTAAAGATATTTACAGAAAATGGGGACATTGGAATAGGAAGTGCAGCTCCAGCACCAAGGGTAACAGGGGAGACAGAAAGTTCAATTGTAGGTGCTATTAAGCATATTACTACTTTTATTAAGGGCATGGACCTTACTTGTCTTCAATGTATTTTTAAAGTTATGGATGAATGCATTAAAGGAAATAATAGTGCAAAGGCAGCTGTGGAAATTGCTATATACGATCTTTGGAGCAAAGGAGTAAATACTCCATTATATAAGTTATTAGGAGGATTTAATTCAACAGTACTTACAGATATAACTATACAAGATGATGATAAGATGGAAAATATGATAAATGCAGCCTATGAAGCTACTAGAGATGGCTATACTAATATTAAGATAAAGCTTGGAAATAATGTAGAATCAGACTTTGAAAAAGTAAAATTTATTAGACGTGCTATTAGAAAAGGAATAAAAGTAAGAGTTGATGGTAATCAAGGTTGGTCTCCAAAAGATGCAATAAAAATTATTAAGAAAATAGAGCAATTAGATTTGGATATAGAGTTTGTGGAACAACCAGTTAAAGGTTGGGATATAGAAGGATTAAAATTTATAAAAGATAATGTGGACACTATGATTTTGGCTGATGAATCAGTATTTGGATCACCAGAGGCGTTTAAGGTAATTCAGAATAGAGCTTGTGATTTAATTAATATAAAACTGATGAAATGTGGTGGAATACAAAATGCCATAAGAATTTATAATATGGCAGATACTATGGGTATAAGGTGCATGGTTGGATGTATGCTAGAGAGTAAGATTGGAATCACAGCAGCAGCTAGTTTTGCAGCATCAAGAGGAAATATGATAACAGCAGATTTAGATACAATGATATACTTTGCAGAAGATCCTATAGTTGGAGGGGCAATCTTTGAAGGAAATAAAATCACTTTATCTGATGAGCCTGGTCTTGGAATTACTGATATAAAAGGCTGGGAAGAAATAATATAAATCAACTTTATATATCTACACATTATGTAAACTTAGCATGGATAGAAGAGTCTAAGATTTAAATGTAGAATTTAGAATAAGGCACCATGAAAATTTATTATAAGAATCTAATAAAGGAAGTGGTTTTATGTCAAATAATCTTAAAGAACAATTAAAGAAACAGCTAGAAGTTGCCATAGAAGAAGAAAGATTAGAGCATGTTATAAAAATTATAAATGATGAAATCCTTAAGTGTATAGAGAAAAGAAAGCATATAACCAATGCCATATTAGAGTACAGGAAAAATGTTTTAGAAGAATTTAAAGATGATGAAGATAAGATAATAGAGTATTTTGACCATGAAAACTATGTGAAAGAAGAAAACTTTAAAAGTACTGATAGAAAATTAAAGGAACTAACAGTGTTAAAGTCTTCCCCTTATTTTGGAAAGGTTACTTTTAGAGAAGAAGATTATGGAATAGAAGATATATATATTGGGAGGTTCGGAGTTACTTTAGAGAAAACATTTGAACCACTAATTGTAGATTGGAGAGCTCCAATTTCAGCACTTTTTTATAATGGTGCAGGAAATGTTGGACATTATAATTCACCGGATGGAGAAATTACAGCTTCTATTTTAGGAAGAATCCAATATATCATAAAAAGAGGTAAGTTAGAGGGATTATTTAATTCTAATATTGATATAAAAGACGATATTCTTCAAATGGTATTAAGCAAAAATTCTTCAGATAAGCTGAAAGACATAGTTATGACTATACAACAAGAGCAAGATGAGATTATAAGACAAGATAAGAATAAAATACTAGTGGTCGATGGAGTAGCTGGAAGTGGTAAAACGACTATTGCACTTCATAGAGTTGCTTATTTAATCTATAACTATAGAAAGCTATTAGAAAATAAGGTTTTAATATTAGGACCTAATAGAATATTTATAGATTATATTTCAAATGTTCTTCCAACTCTAGGCGAGACAGGCGTGTTCCAAACTACATTTTTAGATTTAGCTTTAGAGTTAGTAGATGTAGATGATGTTATAGATATTAAAGATGTTATGGAAAGAATTCTTAACAAAGACAAAAATTTTGAGAAGAAAATTATTTATAAGAGATCTTTGAAATTTATGGATGATCTAGATAAACTTATCATTAAATTGGAAGAAGATAGTTATATTTGCGATGGTGTTTTCTTTAGGGATAAAGTTATAGCAACTAAAGAAGAAATTAAAAGCATGTTTACGAAAGATTTTACTTCACTGCCGTTGTTTAGGAGAAGTAAAAAAATTAAAAGGATTTTATTTTCTAGAATTAGTGATGTTAGAGATGAAGAGTTTAGATCTATTGAAAAGCAATATAAAGAAAAAAAGGAAGAGTATACTCAGGAAGAATTAATACTTCATATAAATGATTTAGAATTTAAAAGAAAATTAGAGATAAGAGAATTAGTAAGAGATGCAATGAAAGTAAAAGCTACCTTAAATTATTTAGATGAAAAAAGTATAGAGGAAATATATAAAGAGTTTAATGGTGATGAAGAATATACAGAAGAAGATTTGGTTGCTATACTATACTTAAAAGTTAAGCTTAAGGGTTTAAAACTTAATAGAGAAATTAAACATTTAGTAATTGATGAGGCTCAAGATTATTCACCACTACAATTTATAGTATTAAAAGAACTAGTAAATACTAAGTCTATGACCATAGTTGGAGATAGTAACCAGCAATTAATATATAATGGAAGTAAATCTTCTTTAAGTCACATTAAAGATGTATTTAGTGAGGATTTAGTTGAATTGTTTAAGCTAAATAAAAGTTATCGTTCAACTAAAGAAATCATGGAATATAGCAATCAGTATATAGATGATATTTCCATAGTACCTATGGTTAGAACTGGGGCTCCTGTTAATGAGATATTAGTAAGAGATGAGAGCGAGCTTAAAGAAAATATTATAGACCTAGTAACTGGCTTAAAGAAAAAAAATCTAGAAAACATAGCAATAGTAACTAAGAATTTATCTCAGTCTAAGAATATATATGAGTTGTTAAAAGAAGATGTTTCATTGAAGATCATAGATAAAGAGAATATTCATATTGCAGAGGGAACTATGATTATGCCTAGCTATTATGCAAAAGGATTAGAATTTGATGGAGCTATTATAATTGAAGAGGAAATTCAAGATATATATAAGGATAATTTAATGTATATAATGTGTACTAGAGCACTTCATGATTTAATAGTTATTAAAAATAAAAAATAATAGTACCTTAGGTGCTATTATTTTTTATTTAAAATATATTATTAATTTTCTTTGTATCCTTGAATTTTAGCTAATATTTCCTCATAAATTTGGTCGGCTTTATTAAAATCCATATTAGGAACATAAAATTCTTCTAATTCATCATGTAAATCTTTAGCTGTTTTTATACAATCGAGACCTTTTTGAAGTAGAATGTAGAATATGGAAGAAACATCGTCTATATCATCTTGTTTCTTTTCAATATAATTTGTATCTAATAGACTATCCATATCATATTGCTCACCATGAAATTCAATTTTAGTAATTTCATTTGATGTTACTATGGCAACATTTAATTCAGGAATTAATAAATGTTCAATCTTTTCAGGATTTAGTGGAGTGTGTAGAATTTCTACATCTAGACCTCTTCTAGTAGCTTCATCTGCAATATATTCAAGAACTCGAGTTTTACCAGTTCCAGGTGCTCCTTTAAGTACATAAACACTCGACATATCCTTTATTATATTATGAATATAAGTTATAACTCCCTTTGGAGTAAATCCTGTTGCAAATAAGTGGCGTTTTTTACCCAGTGATGAGAAGGTGTTAGGAAGAATTCTATTTTTTAAATTTTCTTTTAAAATATTAAGTTCATATAGATTTAGAGCATTATTATTAAATGTATACCAATCATCATAAATACATTTAGAAGCAGCAAAAAATCTATAAGCTCGTCTAAAGGAATATCCAATTTCTCTATTTACAGCTAGAATGTGAAATTTTATGTTTTTAAAATTTTCTTCTTTTAAACATATTCCCATATTTACTATATCATCTACAGCACCAGGGGTAACAGGGTCTATCATATGGGGAGATGTACCATCAACCATAGCTACATTTAATCCTTTAATTAGGATTCCATCTAAAGAATCACTATCAGAAGAACAATGATGAAATTCTACATTATAACCTCTGTCAATGTAGTATTTTCCAATTTTTTTCATAAGAGAAGATTTGCCTGTACCAGGACCTCCCTTTAAACAAATGATTCTAGTAGCATCTTTTTGCGAAACAATATAATTAAAGTGAGAATAAAAACCTTTTCCAGTATTGCCACCTAAAAAATAGTGAGTGGATTTTCCGGTCATAATTAAACCTCCAATGATTTCTACACTATCATAATATTATATTAAGTTGAAAATGGTTAATGAAAAATCCAAATTAATTAAATAAAAGATGCATCTACAGTGATTATGACATTGTATTTTGGAAAAACTTTCTTAATCTCTTCGTTTATTTGTTTTTGCAATTGAAGTTCTGATTCTTTAGTTATTATAAAATCATCGGTAACTACTACATCAAATATTAAATTTTTATAGTCACCTTCACCTACTACTCTAAAATCATGAAAGGAGGATATATAAGGAATTTTATTTAAAACTTCCTCTAATTCTTCTTTTGCACCGAGAATCTCCTCATCATTTGTAGTTACTGGATCCATATGAATGAGTAAATATATGCCTAACTCAGCAGAAATTTCTTTTTCTGCTCTATCTATAACCTCATGAGCAGCAACAACAGAGATATCAAGAGGGATTTCAGCATGAATAGAAGCAATTATTCTTCCAGGTCCATAGTTATGAACTAGCAAGTCATGAGTACCATCTATATGTTCATAGGAAAGTAACATTCGTTGAATATCTTCTACTAAATCTTCATCAGGAGCAACTCCAAGCAATGGGTTTAAAGTATCTTTAATTAGATTATACCCTGCATAAAGAATTACTAAGGAAACAACTAAGCCAATATATCCGTCTATAGGGAGTGTGGTAAACTTAGAGATTAGTAGTGATATAACTACAGTAGAAGAAGATATTACATCACTTATTGAGTCTACAGAAGAAGCTTTAAGGGCAGAAGAATTTATCTTATTACCTATACCTTTATAGAATCTACTTAACCATATTTTAAATGAGATAGATATTATTAAAAGAATAAATGGAAGTAATGCAAATTCTACAGGAACAGGATTTTTTATTCTATCAAAAGAGCTTTTTATAAACTCAAAGCCAACTAATATTACTAAAAATGCAACTATAAGACCAGAAATATACTCAATTCTTCCATGTCCGAAGGGATGTTCTTTATCTGCTGGCTTACTTGAAAGTTTAAACCCAAATATCGTTACTAATGAAGCACCGACGTCTGAGAGGTTATTAAAAGCATCAGCAATTACAGCAATACTATTAACTAAAAGTCCGACAGTAATTTTAATTAGAAATAAAACTAGATTTACTAAAATACCAACAACTCCACCAAGATATCCATAGAGCTCTCTAACTTTTTTATTTTTTATATCTTCACTATTTTTAATAAATTTTTTTATAAGTATTTGAGAAATCAATTTTTACACCTCTTTATCAATATATTTTTTCTTATAATTATAGTATAACATGAGAACGTATTATCAATTAGGGAAAATTATAAAATTCATAGGAAATGTAGTAAAAGTTTGGTATACTATTGTTAGTATTTTGTTTAAAGGAGGGGGTTAATTATGTCCAAAGAATTGAAGTTTGCCAGAGAACTTATAGATTTTTTGTACGAAAGTCCTACTGCTTTTCATGCAGTGAAGAATGTTAAAGATTCTCTTGAAAGTAGTAATTTCAAGGAATTAAAAGAAGAGGATAAATGGAACTTAGAAAAGGGTGGGAAATATTACACTACCAAAAATGGATCGGCATTAATTGCCTTTACTGTAGGTAAGGGTGATATTGAGAACCATGGATTTAAAATTATAGGTGCTCATACAGATTCACCTACATTTAGAATAAAACCAAATAGTGAAATTATATCAGAAAATAATTATATTAAATTAAATACAGAGGTTTATGGTGGTTTAATAAGAAGTACATGGATGGATAGACCACTATCTTTAGCAGGAAGAGTTGCGTTAAAAGGTGAAAATTTACTTAATCCAGAGCTAAGGTTAGTAAATATAAAGAAACCAATATTAATAATACCTAGCTTAGCAATTCATATGAACAGAGAAGCAAATTCTGGTGGAGAATTAAATCCACAAAAAGATACACTTCCACTACTTGCAATGGTAACTGAAGAATTAGAGAAGGATAATGCCTTATTAAACATATTAGCAGAGGAATTAAAGGTAAATAAAGAAGATATTATAGATTTTGATTTATTCCTTTATGAATTTGAAAAGGGATGTATTGTAGGATTAAAAGATGAATTTATATCTTCAGGTAGATTAGATGATCTTCAAATGGTTCATGCTGGAATCCAGGCACTTAAAGAAGCTCCAATAACTGAGGGAATAAATGTAATGGTATGTTTTGATAATGAGGAAGTTGGAAGTTCTACGAAACAAGGAGCAGATTCAGATATGTTAGCTAATATCTTAGAAAGAATAGTTCTTTGTCTTGAAAAGGGTAGAGAAGAGTTCTTTAGAGCACTTAGCAGATCCTTTATTATATCAGCAGACAATGCTCATGCAGTTCATCCTAATAGTCCAGAAAAGGCAGATCCAACTAACAGACCAATTGTAAATAAAGGACCTGTTATAAAGATAAATGCGAATTGTGCATATACAAGTGATTCAGACTCTTCAGCTGTATATGAAGCTATTTGTAAAAAAGCAGAAGTGCCAGTACAAAAGTTTGTAAATCGTTCAGATTCAAGAGGTGGTTCAACTATAGGACCGATATCCTCAACACATTTAAATATACGTTCTGTAGATATTGGAAATCCAACTCTTGCCATGCACTCTATAAGAGAATTTGCAGGAGTTAAGGACCATAGTTATGTAACAAAATCCTTTGTAGAATTTTATAAAATATAAATAGAATATAATTAGAGTTACTCCTTCTAACATATGTGTGAAGGAGTTTCTATATTAAACAGAAGATACAATCAGGAGAAGTGATGACATGGGAGTAAAACATAAGCCAAATAGCAAATTAGTAAGTGTAATTATCACCCTTGCTATAATATTTTTAACTGGAGGATTTATAGGAAGTACAGTGGAAGATAAATCCTATGAGAATAACGATACTAAAACAATATTTCAAGGTGAGCAAAAGGAATCTAAGGATAAGAATATTAATGGTAGTGATATTCTTACTGGTGAACTTAAGGTTCACTTTATTGATGTTGGACAGGCAGATAGTATTCTTATAGAAAATAAGGGCGAGGCTATGCTTATTGATGCAGGAAATAATGATGATAGTGATTTAGTAGTAAACTACATAAAAAATAGTAATATAAAGAAACTAAAATATTTAGTAGGAACTCATCCTCATGAGGATCATATTGGAGGCTTAGACAAGGTCATAGATAGTTTTTCAATAGATACTATATATATGCCTAAGGTAACTAATACTACTAAAACCTTTAAAGATGTGGCAACTTCGGCTAAAAAGAAGAACCTAAGCTTTACTATACCTAAGGTGGGTGAAAAATTCACCTTAGGGGATGCTAATTGTACCATACTTGCACCCAATAGTGAAAATTATGAAGATATGAATAATTACTCCATAGTAATTAAATTGGAGTATGGAGATACATCATTTTTATTTACAGGAGATACAGAAGCAGAAGCAGAAAGGGAAATCCTAGATAAAAAGTTTGATTTAAAGTCTACGGTATTAAAGGTAGGGCATCATGGAAGTCATACCTCTACCAGTGATGAGTTTTTAAATCAGGTTAATCCAACCTACGGTGTAATTATGGTTGGACAAGACAACGATTATGGACATCCAAGACAAAATGTAATGGATAAATTTAAAAATAAAGGTGTAAAAGTCTATAGAACAGATGAGCAGGGAACTATAATTGCAACAAGTGATGGAAAAGAAGTAAAATTTAATGTGAAACCTGGTAGTTATAACGGATTAACGAAAGGGAAATCTAAATAAAACATAAAACAATAATATAATAAAAGAAGCCATCTAGGAACAGTAAGTATAAAGTTACTATTCTTAGATGGCTTTTATGCAAATACAACAGAAAAATTTAAAAGATAAGGTGAGTAAGTAAATTTACTATTATAGATTTAAGTTAATTTGGTAATAATAATAGTTGAGCATCATTGAAAGGGGATAGCACTATGGAGTACATATTTATTTTAGTAAACTTAATACTCATACTTAGTATAGTTTTTCTTATGTTTGTAATTAAAAATAGAAATAAGAAAAGAGCATATATTGAGATTAATGACAATAGTTTTTTAGCAGAAAATAAAGAAAAATTGGAAGATGCCATCGATAATATGGCTAGAGATCATAGGGAAATTGAAAAAATAAGCAGGAATGATTTAATTTCCAATTTAGATAAACATTATAATAACATATTGGGATGTCATAACTTATTTAAAGTTGATAAAAGTGGAGAATATGTGAAGATAAAAGGAACACAATGGATATTAGATAATATTTATGTTATTGAAAAAGAATATAAATTTATAAAAAAACATTTATCTAAGAAATATTTAAGGTCTTTACCTATACTAAAAAGTGGAGCACTAAAAGGCTATCCTAGGATTTATTCTTTATCAAGAGAGATATTGGGAATTTATAGAGATAAGCTATCTAGGGAGAATATTAATAAGTTTTTACATAGATATCAAGAGACAACCATATTAACCATGGGAGAATTATGGGCGTTACCTATAATGCTTAAAATCGCTTATTTAGAGATAATAGGCAAAAGTTCAGTATTAATAGTTAATAAAGCTAATGATAGACATAGAGGGGAAAGATTAGCTGATAGGATTATTAAGTATTATAATGAAGATAATATGAAGAGAGCTATGGAGTTCATATCAGAGAATAATATAAAATTTACAGAATATTTTGCAGAGGCATTAATAAGAGTTCTAAGGGATAACGGAGTCAATTATGAAGAATTAAATTTATGGATAGAAGATAAATTAAGTGAAAATGAAATTACTTTAGATAAGATTATTATAGATTCTAATAAAAGCGATGGTATTTATTCTACAGCTATTAGTAGTAGTATTAATGGTATAAGAAATTTAGACAATATAAATTGGGAAGAAGTATTTACTGATAGTAGTAAGGTAGAAGAAATACTAAGTAAAGATCCAGCCACAGTTTATAATACGATGGATTTTTATTCTAAGGATTATTATAGACATATTTTGGAAAAAATGGCTAAACAAAATAAAATTTCTGAGACATTTATAGCTAGAAAAGTATTACAGTGTGCAGAAAAAGGTAGTGAAAAAGAATTTGAAAACCATGTGGGATATTATCTAATTGATAGTGGTAGAGATAAGCTTAACCATATTTTAAATATCGATTTTAAAGGGTTTGAAAAGTTAAAAAACATGATAAAGGGAAGAGCCGTTGGTATTTATATAGGAACTATAGTTATTTTTACAGCCACACTACTAGGAGGATTTATAACTTGGAGTTATCTAAATGATATCAATATATCAATATCTAAATATATATTATCTGCAATAGTTACTATTATACCTCTTAGTGAGGTTGTGGTATCTATATTAAATTGGAGCATTACTAATTTAAGCACACCAAATTTATTACCTAAAATTAATGTTTCTGATAGAATACCTAAAGAGGGAATCACGTGTGTAGTAGTTCCTGTGCTAATAGAAAGTATAGAGAAAGCTAAAAGTTTAATCAAAAATTTAGAAACTTATTACTTGGGAAATAAAGATGAAAATTTATATTTTGCTATATTAGGAGATTTTAAAGATAGTAATAGAGAAAAANNAAACTGAAGATGAAGTAATAGCTAGATTTTGTATAGATGAAATTAATAAGTTAAATACAAAATATAAAGAAAGCAGTGGTCGATTCTTCTTTTTATGTAGACATAGAAAGTTTAATGAAAAGGAGAATAAGTGGCTTGGATGGGAGAGAAAAAGAGGAAAACTAGAAGAGTTTAATAAATTTATAAGAGGAGATAAAAATACCACATATAGTATTTTTAGTGAAGGTGTAGAAAAGCTTTTAAAAGTAAAATATGTTATAACTTTAGATGGAGATACTGTACTTCCAAGAGAATCAGCAAAGATTTTAATTGGTGCAATGCTTCATCCGTTAAATAGAGCCTATACAAAGGATAATGGGACTGTTTGGAGAGGCTATGGAGTAATACAACCAAGAATTACTATAGATTTAGAAAGTGCTAATAAAACTTATTTTTCTAAAGTATTCTCAGGAGAAACAGGTATTGATATATATACATTTGCGATATCTGATGTATATCAAGATCTATTTGGAGAGGGTATTTTTACTGGTAAAGCAATATATGATGTAGATGTATTTACAAAGGTACTGCAGGGAGAAATTGAAGAAAATCAAGTTCTTAGTCATGATTTATTGGAAGGCTCTTTAGCAAGAACGGCTTTACTTACAGATGTGGAGTTAATAGATGGATATCCATCTACTCTTATTGCAAGCTGTAAAAGATTGCATAGATGGGTAAGAGGAGATTGGCAACTTTTACCCTTTATATTAAAGAAAAATAAATTGAATAGATTATCTAAGTGGAAGATGATAGATAATTTACGAAGAAGCTTAATGTCTCCGTCTATGCTAATTTTATTACTTTGCTCTTTATCAGGAATTCTTCCTGATGGTATAGATAAGTGGTATATGGCAGCTTTTATTGCTTTAATAACACCTATTTTATTTAATATGTCAGAAAATATAGTTTCACCTATAAATGGGATAAGTCTAAGTGGAAAAATTCAAAATTTCCAAATGGCTTTAAAACAAGTATTTTTTATATATGCATTTCTTCCATTTAAGGCATATTTAATGGTAGATGCCATTATAAGAACGCTATATAGACTAATAATAAGTAAAAAAAGTTTATTACAATGGCAAACTGCTGAGGAAGCAGAAAGGTCTTCCGGAAAAGACCTTATTAGCTATTTTAAATATATGTGGCAAGAGATAGCTATAGCATTATTGATTATGGTAATATCATGGAGTAGTGGATTAGGTACTTTTTATGTAATGATACCAAGTTGTATTATATGGGTTATTAGTCCAATAATAGCTTATATTATAGGTCAGAATATTAATGATGAAACAGTAAAATTAAGTGAAGAAGATAATAAGGTTTTGAGAAGGTTAACCAGAAGGATTTGGGCATATTTTGAAGACTTTGTCACTGAGGAGACTAACTATCTTGGAGGTGATAATTATCAGGAAGAGCCTTATAGAGGTTTAGCTATGAGAACATCTCCTACTAATATAGGGATGACTTTAATTTCCAATATTGTTGCTGTGGATATGGGATATATTGGCACAGTTAAAGCTATAGAAAGTTTAGAAAAAACCGTAAATACTTTGAATAGACTAGAAACTTGCAAAGGTCATTTTTACAATTGGTATGATGTGGAGTCACTTAATCCACTATTACCTAAATATGTATCTACAGTAGATAGTGGAAATTTAATATCTTATTTATACACTATAGAAGAAGCATTAAAAGAATTAAGAAACACACCTTACTTTAATCATAGAGTTAAGGGGATTGAGGATAGTGTTTATCTTGCTATGGATGAACTGCAAGATGAAAGAAAAAAATACATGTATCTTAATATTATTCAAAGAATAAAAGGAGAAGGAAAAGATGTATTAACTTTTTTTAGCATATTAAATAACTTTGAAGAGATTGTACAGGAAGATATAGAAAGTTTAGATAACTCTTATTGGAATAAAAAATTATTAGATAATATAAGAGCTTATTTAAGTGAAATAAAATTTTTATTTCCATTTATAGAAGAAATAAAATTTTTACCAAAAAATAAATATGAAAATATAATTAGAATTATTAGTAGTGATAGCTTAAGTCATATATATGAAATTATAGAAGAGTTTAATTTTATATCAAATAATTTAAATGAATTTCAATTAGACAGAATAAATAAGAATATAGATTTATGCAAGGAAAGAATAGGTATACTATTAAAGAAATTTACAAAAATTGAAGATGAATTAAACAAAATTATAGAGAATATGGATTTTAAATTTTTGTATAGTGAAGAAAGAAAGTTATTTCATATAGGTTATGATGTAGACAATGAATCATTAAGTAGTAATTACTATGATTTATTGGCCTCAGAAGCTAGAACTACAAGTTTTATTGCAGTAGCAAAAGGAATAGTTCCGACATCCCATTGGTTTGCTTTAAATAGATCCTTAACTTTAATGTATGAAAGAAAAGGATTAGCTAGCTGGAGTGGAACCATGTTTGAGTACTTTATGCCAAGAATTCTCATGAAAAATTATAGGAATTCTATGTTAGATGAAACCTACAGATCTGTAATGGAAGCACAAATAAAATATGGAGCTAAGAGAAATGTACCTTTTGGTATTTCAGAAAGTGCTTACTTTAAATTTGATGTAGATTTAAATTATCAATATAAAGCCTTCGGTGTACCTAAAGTCGGTATAAAAAGAGGATTAGAAGAAGAGTTAGTAGTATCACCATATTCAACTATTATGGGGCTTATGGAGAATATACCTAAGTCTATGGCAAATATTAAGGATCTCTTGAAAATTAATTGTTACGGCCAATATGGATTTTATGAAGCTATAGATTATACAGATAAAAGGATAAAAAATAAGGGATTAGAAATAGTAAAATGCTATATGATACATCATTTGGGAATGAGTTTATTGGCCTTAGATAATGTGATGAATAATAATGTTATTCAAAGAAGGTTTCATAGAATTCCAATGATTAGAGCTGTGGAAATATTGCTTCAAGAAAAAATAAGTAAGAATGTGGTTTATAATAGAAGAGAAGATAATTCACAAGAAGTCAGAGAAGTGCAAAGGCAATATTCTATCCGTAGAACATTTAAATTTGGAGAAAGCAAGTATCCAGAAACTATACTCCTTGGTAATAAAAATTATAACATTTTATTAAATACGGCAGGTGGTGGCTACTCTAAGTTTAAAAATGTAATGTTATATAGATGGAAAGAAGATTTGATTCGTAGTAGTTGGGGAAAGTTTTTTTATATTAAAGACCTGAACTCTAATGAATATACATCTTCTACATATGAACCTTGTAGGGAACAGGGTGACAAATACGAAGTTAATTTCTATCTGTATAAGGCTGAGTTCACAAAAAATTGGAGAGAACTAGAAATAAACACTATAGTTCAAGTAATTCCTGAAGATAATTGTGAAATTAGAACCATAGATATAAAAAATAATAGCAGCGAAGAAAAAATCATAGAAGTTATTAGCTATAGTGAAGTAGTTTTACAGGGATATAGTGGAGATATAGCACATCCTGCCTTTGGGAATTTATTTATTACTACAGAATATATAGATGAATTAAAAGGAATACTTGCAAAACGTAGACCTCGTAGCGAAAAAGATAAGGATATTTATACTCTTGAAAGCACACTAGGTGAAGATGTGTTTAATGTAGAGTATGATACGGCAAGGTTAAGCTTTGTAGGAAGAAATCATTCAAAAGAAAATCCTGTGGCATTAGAAGAAAATAAACCTTTGAGAAATAATGTAGGAAATGTATTAGATCCTATAATTGCTATTAAGAGAAGAGTAAGAATTTCACAAGGTGAAAGTAAAACAATAAAATATATCACAATTACAGGAAATTCTAAGGATGATGTTATGAATAAGTCAAGAAGTTATCAGGATGTTGTTACCTTAGATGAAAATATTCTAAAATCTGCTCTAAACTTAGAAGAAAATCTTATAAATAGAGGAATAAAACCAACTCAAGCGGTTATTTATGAAAGATTTGCAAGTAATATATTATTTAATAACTTTAGTTATACCAATAGAATAAATAACCTGATTAATTTAAGTGGAGGTCAGAGAAATCTATGGGCATATGGGATTTCAGGAGATTTGCCTATAATATTATTAACTATTACTAAAGAAAAAGAAAGTGATATCTTAAGGCAGCTTATAAATTGTCACGGTTATTTAGAAGAAAAGGGATTAAAGTTTGATATTGTAGTCATTAATAAAGAAGGAATAAGCTATGAAAAACCTCTAGATAGTGCATTGAAAAGAATAATATTAAATAGCTCTTTAAATGGAAGAGAAAATATTTCAGGTGGTATATTCATAATTAGTAATGAAAATATACCTAAGGAAGATTTAAATTTACTTTATTCCATTGCAGCAATAACTGTAGAAGGATCAGAAGGTGCTTTATGGAAGCAAGTTGAGAGAACCATGGAAAATGAAGATTATCCACATAATTCAAGAAAATATATATGGAAAATGGGTGAACTAAAAGAAGTTAATTTAAATCATTGCGATAACAATATTCATAAAGCTGAAGATTCGCAGTTATACTTTTTTAATGGATATGGAGGTTTTAATAAAGCAGGAGAATATACAATTATACTAAAGGATGGAAAATCTACACCAGCTCCATGGATAAATGTAATAGCTAATAACAATAGATTTGGATTTAATATAAGTGAGTCTGGTAGTAGCTATACTTGGTATAAAAATAGTAGAGAATTTAAAATTACTCCGTGGAATAATGATTTCATTGAGGATACTCCTAACGAAATTTTATATCTAGAAGAAGGGGAAAAACTTTGGTCTATAACTCCTGAGCCAATAAGAGACAAAGGCGAGTATGTAATAACCCATGGATTTGGGTATTCTAAATTTACTCATTGTACTAATGNNTCAAAGGAGAGAAGTGCAAAGCTTATTAAAGTTAACTTAAAGAACTTAGATGATAAAAATAGGAATATAGGAATTACTTATGTTGCAAGATTATGTCTAGGAGATTTAAGAGAAAACAATTATAAAAAAGTTTATACTGTAATAGATGAAGAGAATAAATTCATATATGGAATAAATCCATATAGTAGTGATTTTTATTCTAGTTATGCTTATTTAAAAATAAGTGGAGGAAGAGATGAAAGTTTTAGTGGAGATGAAAGAGATTATATTGCAAGTAAAGAATATATGGAAAGTTTATCTGATCATAAAACTAAAAGCTTATCGGGAAGGTGCGGCTCAGGATTAGAGCCAGTACTTAGTGAGAAAGTTTACTTAAACTTAGGATCTAATGAAGAAAAGTCACTGGTAATTATTTTAGGAGCTGAAGACAGTATTAAAGAAATTCAAAATTCCCTTGAAGAGTTTTCAGATATAGACAGGGTTGAGAAAGAGTTAGAAAAAGTAAAAGATTATTGGAAAGATACTCTAAACAAGATAAAGATAAAAACAGAGGATAAAGCTTTAGATTTTATGATTAATGGTTGGCTTCCTTATGAAACCATTAGTTGTAGATTATTTTCAAGAACAGCATTTTATCAATGTGGAGGAGCTTATGGATTTAGAGATCAATTGCAAGACTCCATTCCTATGATTTATATACAGCCTGAGATTACTAAAAATCAAATTCTTTATAGTGCTACTAGACAATTTGAAGAAGGGGATGTGCAACATTGGTGGCATCCTGTAGTAAATAGTGGAATAAGAACTAGATTTAGTGATGATTTATTATGGCTACCTTACGTTACTTGTATATATGTTAAAGCCACAGGAGATTATAAAATTTTAGATGAAGAAGTAGGATATTTAAAAGATGAACCTTTAAGAGAAGGCGAAGATGAAAGGTATAATGTATCTTTAAAATCAGATTTGAAAGAGTCATTATATTGCCACTGTATAAGAGCTATAAATAGAAGCTTAAAGTTTGGTTCACATAATATTCCTCTCATGGGAAGTGGAGATTGGAATGATGGAATGAGTACTGTGGGAAATAAGGGTAAGGGAGAGAGCATCTGGCTTGGATGGTTCCTATATGCTATATTAAAAGATTTTAAGGACCTTTGCATATATAAAAAGGATGAGGATAATTATGAAAAATATATTAGAACTATGGATTTTATAAAAGAAAATTTAGAGATTCATGGATGGGATGGAAGTTGGTATAAACGTGCTTACTTTGATGATGGAACTCCACTAGGTTCTCATGAAAATCAGGAGTGTAAAATAGATGCTCTTTCACAATGTTGGTCTGTTATATCAGAAGCTGGAGATAAGGAAAGAGCTAATATAGCTATGAACTCTTTAGAAAAATATTTAGTAAAGCCTAAAGAAAAAATAATATTACTATTGAGTCCACCTTTTGATAACTCAGATTTAAAACCAGGATATATAAAGGGATATGTACCTGGAGTAAGAGAAAATGGAGGACAATATACCCATGGTGTTGCATGGGTAGCTTTAGCTCTTGCAAAACTAGGTAGAGGAGAAGAAGCTTACAATATATACTCTATGCTAAATCCTATAAATCATAGCTTGAACATAGAGGAAGCAAATGTATTTAAAACAGAGCCTTATGTTATGGCTGCGGATATATATTCTGTGAAACCTCATGAAGGGAGAGGTGGATGGAGTTGGTATACTGGAAGTTCAGGTTGGATGTATACTATAGCATTAGAACATATTTTGGGCTTTAGATTAATAGAAGGAAAAGGTTTTAAAATTAAACCATGTTTACCTAAAGATTTTAAAGAATACTCTATAGACTATAGATATGAAAATGCTGTATACCGTATAAAAGTAATCAGAAGTGGTAATTCAACTATAACTTTAGATGGAAATGTTATAGAAGGAGATATAATACCTATTTCATCTAATGGTGAACATGAAGTAAAAGTAAATATTTAATAAAAAATATAGGAATTGCTTTTATGGCAATTCCTATATTTTACTATTCAGTTGGAGTGTTTTTATTTATTGATTCTGAGGGTTGATCTTCGAAATTTAGAAGATCCGATTCCTCGTTATAGGTATAATCAAATTCTGCATTAGAAATGTTATTTGCCACAATTGAATCTACAACATGATTTGGAAGTAGCACATAATCTTTTAGAGAATGTGCTTTTATAGGTTTTGTACTAGCATCTAAAAAGTCTCTTTCATTAGGACCGTAAGGCTTTGACTCATTAGTCTTATTAGAATTATTTTTTGAATCCATATAAAATACCTCCTTAAAGTAAGTGGTGATTTATTATAAATTTTGTATTAAATATATTAAAGTATTCTAATGTATTTAATATGTTTAGTTTGCTTCAATATAGTAAATAAATACTAGAAATTTATGGATAATTCATATGATTCTAATTTAAATAAAGATAATAAATTTAGTAAGGTTAAAAATAGATGAAATCATAAAAAATAGAATAACAATTTCTAATATTGACATAATATAATATTAGAATTATAATAATTTTAACGTAATATAAAACAAATTTATTATTAATTGATCGGTGAGGCGAAGTAAGTAGTATTAAAAACAGATTTTCAGAGAGTGATAGATGGTGAGATTATCGCAATTATGCTTAATATGAATGGGTCGCTGAGATGTTGGGTGAATTTAAAGTAGTCTAGCACGGATGCTCACGTTATAGAGCTAGGATATGTTTGTATCTGATAGAGGTGAGATTTTATTATCTCAAGATAGGTGGTACCGCGTTATTTATGCCCTATGGATTTATTCCATAGGGTTTTTATTTATAACTAAATGGAAGTATTTATAGATTGAAAGGAGAAAAAACATGGAAGATAAGAAAAAAGTTATGTTAAGTGGAATTAAACCTTCGGGTGATTTAACACTAGGAAATTATTTAGGAGCTATAAAAAACTGGGTAAAATTACAAGATGAATATGAATGTTATTTCTTTATTGCGGATTTACATGCAATTACAGTAAGACAGATACCAGCTGAACTTAGAAAGCGAACTTTAGAAGTTCTTGCAATTTATATTGCTGCAGGAATAGATACAGAGAAGAATACATTATTTGTACAATCTCATGTACCAGCTCATTCTGAAGCTGCATGGCTTTTAACTTGCTATAGCTATATGGGAGAACTAAGTAGAATGACTCAGTATAAGGATAAATCTAAAAATAGTGGAGAAAGTATAGGGGGAGGATTATTTAGCTATCCAGTTATAATGGCTGCTGACGTATTATTATATCAAACAGATGTAGTACCGGTTGGAATAGATCAAGTACAACATCTAGAGTTGGCAAGAGATATAGCTGACAGATTCAATAAATTATACAGTCCAACATTTAAAATACCTGAACCATATGTAGGCAAGGCTGGAGCAAAAATAATGGATCTTCAAAATCCAGATAAAAAGATGTCTAAATCAGAGGAAAATCCTAATGGATATATTTTAATTTTAGATCCACCAGAGGTTATTAGAAAAAAGGTTTCAAGAGCGGTCACTGATAGTATAGGTGAAGTTAGATATTGTGATGAACAACCTGGAGTTAAAAATCTTATGACTATTTTAAGTACAATTGAAGGTATGTCTATGGAAGAAATAGAAGAAAAATATAAGGGCCAAGGTTATGCTCAATTTAAACAAGATGTGGCAGAAGCTATAGTTAAGGAACTTGAACCAGTTCAAAAGAGAGTTAAAGATCTTTTAGATAATAAAAGTAAACTGGAAGCAATATATAAAGCAGGAGCTGAAAAGGCAAATTATGTGGCTACCAAGACTTTAAGAAAGATGCAAAAGAAAATAGGATTAGTTCAATATTAATAATAAAGGTACTATATATAAACCATAGTTTATTAGGTTATATATAGTACCTTTTTAGTTTATTTAGATTCAGTATCACTGGCTACTTCGGTATTTATGTTTAAGATATCAAGGACTTGTCTAGCTCTTACCTTTGTAGAACCTGTAAGGGGTGTATAGGAAACAGCCTCTGTTTCAAGGAAAGAAAGGATTGCACTATCTACTGCTTTTGCAATTTCCTCATCTTGCCATCTTACACCATCTTTTGAATATCCAAATTCTCTTCCAACATAGAATACATAATCATAGTTTTGAATATCCTTAATAGCAAGACCATACAAGTCTTTTAAAATTTCAATCTCTTTTACACTGCGGGTTTTATTGCCTAGCATAAAACGAGCATATATATAAGGGACAAAGGTAGCATAATCAGTTATTGCATAGTCAAAGGAAGAAAGCTCAGCTTCTAACTTAAATTGGCCAAGATAAATTCCATATTGCTCTGAAATTGTTTCAATCATGCCCTTTTCTCTTAAATAATCAGTGCTGTATTCTGAAGCACAGCCTACATTTAATCCAGCAATTTTCATATCTACATAAAGTTGTTGCATAAGAGTGGTTTTACCACAACGGNNAATCACAGCCTCCATATTCTAATAGGTTTTAATTATAACAAGTTGTAAATGATTTTTCAATAAAGTACGAATAAAAAGACTAATGTTAGAATAAACATACATGGTTATAAGGTGAATAAAGTAAATAAAGGAAAGTATATAAATTGTAATATTTCCTTAATGAATTTATAAGATTTTTAATTTATAATATAACTATAGTATAATTTTAAATATAGTATACTTATTAGAGAATTTAAATTATAATTAATTAATACTTTATTATTATAATAATAATGGGGGTGATTAAGTGGATAGAAAAATCTATGTCGTATTGACACAGACAGGAACTTTTTTTTCAAGAGCTATAAAGCTATATACTAGATATAATTACAATCATACATCTATAGCCCTAGACAAGGAATTAAAGCAATTATATAGTTTTGGAAGAAGAAAAATATATTTTCCACTTCATGCTGGCTTTGTAAAAGAACAGATTGATGGAGGGATATTTAAGCTATATAAAAGGACAACCTGTAGAGTTTATGAATTAAGTGTTACAGAAGATGAGTATAATGAAGTAAAAGAGATTATAGACCGATTTGAGAGTGAACATGATAGATATAAGTATAATTTTTTAGGAATTCTAGCTATAATGCTACACATTCCTTATCAAAGAAGATATCATTTTTTATGTTCACAATTCGTGGCCTATGTATTGAAAGAAGGTAAAATTATAAACTTTGATAAAGATGTATCTTTAGTAAAACCAGAGGATTTTGATGCTATAGAAAAAGGACAAGTAGTTTATAGTGGCTTATTAAGTCATTATGCTTACTAAAACTATGATTATATATTTGAGGAATCATATTTTATTATTTTAATATTTATTACAATGGCAGTAAGATAACCATGTCTTACTGTTTTATTTTTATGGTCATTAATTAGAAAATGTCAAATTTAATATGATACTTAAACTAGAATTTTAGTAGTGCTTTTTACTTAGGTACATATAAAATCATTAATAACATTTGTGTTTATATTAATTAATATGGTATTATATAAAATGTGTTAAAAAGAGATACTATATAATGAAGATAATTTTAAATAAAGGAGTTAAAGTAATGAGTGATTATATAAAGGAGATAGAGAAAAGAAGAACCTTTGCTATAATTTCCCACCCAGATGCTGGTAAAACTACACTTACTGAAAAGTTACTTTTATATGGGGGAGCAATCAGACTAGCTGGATCGGTTAAGGCAAGAAAGACATCTAAGCATGCTGTTTCTGACTGGATGGAAATTGAGAAGAAAAGAGGAATTTCCGTTACATCTTCGGTAATGCAGTTTGAATATGAAGGATATTGTATAAATATATTAGATACCCCAGGACACCAAGACTTTAGTGAAGATACATATAGAACTCTTATGGCTGCAGATAGTGCGGTAATGGTTATTGATGGAGCAAAAGGGGTAGAGGACCAAACTAGAAAGCTATTCCATGTTTGCAGTATGAGAGATATCCCAATATTTACGTTTGTAAATAAGATGGATAGAGAAACTAGAGATCCTTTTGAGCTTATGGAGGAGATAGAAAATGAGTTAGGTATAAAATCATATCCAATAAACTGGCCTATAGGTACAGGAATGCACTTTAAGGGTGTTTATGATAGAAATAATAATCAGATTCAAATTTTTAAAGCTGGAGACCATGGACAGTTAGAAGTGAGTGAGACTATTATAGATTTAGAAGATGAATCAGCTGTTAGAGAAGCTATAACCGATAGTTTATATGAAAAATTACTTGAGGACATAGAATTATTAGATATAGCTGGAGATGCCTTTGATGAAGAAAAGGTGAGAGTTGGAGAACTTACACCTGTATTTTTCGGTAGTGCATTAACTAACTTTGGTGTAGAACCATTCTTAGAGAACTTTTTAAAGTTAACTACGGCTCCATTAGGAAGAAATTCTGATATCGGAAGGATAGAAGCTAAAGACGATAAGTTTTCTGCTTTTGTATTTAAAATTCAAGCTAACATGAATAAGGCTCATAGAGATAGAATAGCTTTCATGAGAATATGTTCAGGTCAATTTGAAAAAGGTATGGAAGTTTATCATGTTCAGGGCGGAAATAAAATAAAGCTAGCACAGCCTCAACAGTTCTTAGCTCAAGACAGAGAAATTGTTGATAATGCTTATGCTGGAGATATTATAGGAGTCTTTGATCCAGGTATATTTAGTATAGGAGATACTCTTTGTTCACCAAGTAAGAAGTTTAAGTTTGAAGGAATTCCAACCTTCGCACCAGAACACTTTGCAAGGGTTAGAACTGTAGATACTATGAAGAGAAAACAGTTTATAAAAGGGGTAACACAGATAGCTCAAGAAGGAGCAATTCAAGTATTTAAAGAACTTCACATAGGAACTGAACAAATCATAGTAGGAGTTGTAGGAGTTCTTCAATTTGAAGTTTTAGAATTTAGACTAAAAAATGAATATAATGTAGATATAAAATTAGAAAGAGTACCTTATAAATATGTAAGATGGATTGAGGAAACAGAAAAAGAAGCAGAAAAATTAAGTATAANNGTGTAGATATTAAAATGGATATGCTTCCATATAGAAATATTAGGTGGATTGAAGCTTTAGAAGGTAAAGTTGAAGATTTAAGTTTAACAAGTGATTCTAAAGTTGTTAAAGATATTAGAGATAGAGACTTGCTTATATTCCAAAATGATTGGGGTATTAGTTGGGCTTTAGATCATAATAAGGGCTTAGTTTTATCTAATATAAGTAAAGGTGAATAATAAAAAATTCCTCAAATTTGTTTGAGGAATTTTTTATTTAGCTATTAAATTTATTTTTCACAGTGAAGTATTCTTCTATGTAGTCCATA
>DKGY01000038.1:35288-40155 GCA_002453475.1 Clostridium sp. UBA6758
CTACTGCAATTATTAAATTAATTAAATTTCCTCCCATAACAAAAAATAAACCAATTAAAACTATCAATAGTAAAAAGCTACCAAACCAATGAAGGTACATCATATATGTCAATCCTTTCTACATCTAAGTAAAGTAATAAGTTATATCTTTTGACTATTTTCTCAAAATATATAGGATTATAAGATCTGAAAATCAAAGGTAAAATTATTTTATGTAAAATATTTAATATTATTCTTTTATATTAAAAAATAATGTTGAAATTCTTTAGATTTAATGTATAATTTAATTGTATGGATACTGAATTTAATGTATGGGTACAATGTTGAATTAATCATAAAGGGGGACTTTAAATGAAAGAAAAGGTGTCAATAAAAGCATCGAGAAATAGTTTTAGCACGAGTGGAATAGTTCAAATAGGACTTATGGCAGCATTAACATATATCGCAACTGCATTTATATCTATACCAGTAGGAGACAATGCAGTTTTGCACATAGGGGATGCAGTACTATTTTTATGTGCCATCTTACTAGGAAAGAAAAGAGGAGCAGTAGCTGCCGCTATAGGCATGACATTTTTTGATTTGTTTTCTCCATATTATATATGGGCGCCATTTACATTTGTTATAAAAGGAGTTATGGCATATATAGCAGGAGCTATAGCATATAGAGGTGGCTTTGAAGGAGAAAAATTTTGGAATAATTTATTTGCATTCATTGTGGCAGGAATAGTTATGATTTTTGGATATTTTCTTGCTGGGGGCTGCTTAAATCACTTTGTATATGGAATACCAACTATTGGACAAGGATTTGTAGTGGCTTTAAAGGACATACCAGCCAATATTCTTCAAGTAGTAGGAGGTATTGTTATAGGATTACCGCTTTCTATATCATTAAAAAAATATTTGGCTAAATATTTATAGATGAGTTAAGCATCACTAAAAGTGATGCTTTTATTTTTAATTTTTGGGCAAACTAAATTAAAATACACCTAATAATTACGATTAATAAAAAAATATTATTTTATGTGTTGACAAAATGCAAAACTAACACTAATATATAGATATACCCCCTGAGGGGGGAGGGGAGGTAAAAGGATGAGTGAAGAAAGAAAAAAAGCTTTGCAATCGTTAAAAACGGCAAGGGGTCAGATAGAGGGAATTATAAAGATGATAGAGGAGGGGAGATATTGTATCGATATTTCTAATCAAATCTTAGCATCTCAAGCTTTACTAAAGAAATCCAACTTAGAAATTCTAAAAGGTCACTTAAATCATTGTGTTAAAGATGCAGCAATAAATAATAATATGGATGAAAAGATTGTGGAAATAAATAATATATTAGAAAAGATAATTACAAAATAAAGAAGGTGAAAATATGAATAATAAATCATTTAAAATAGAAGGAATGACTTGTTCTGCTTGTGCAAATAGAGTGGAGAGAGCAATTAATAAGTTAGAGGGTATTGAAAGAGCAAATGTAAATTTTGCTACAGAAACTTTAACTGTAGATTTTAATAATGAAAAATTAAATTCTCAAAAAATTGAAGAAGCTGTAGTTAAAGCAGGATATGGTGTAAAGAAAAATGTAAAAACCTATGATTTTAAAATAGAAGGTATGACTTGTTCTGCCTGTGCTAATAGGATAGAAAGAGTAACTAAAAAACTAGAAGGTGTAGAAAGTTCTACAGTAAATTTTGCTACAGAGAAGCTTACTATAAAAGTTGATGAAGATAAAATATCTTATGGTGATATAAGGGCGGCGGTAGATAAAGCTGGATATAAGTTAATTAAAGAAGAGGATAAAGATAAGGAAAAACAGGGAAAGGAAAAAAACGAGGCTAGTAGATTACTCACAAGGTTTATAGCTTCCCTGATTTTTACAGTTCCACTACTGATAATAACAATGGGACATATGGTAGGAATGCATCTTCCAGCTATAATAGATCCTATGGCCAATCCGTTAAACTTTGCATTAATTCAGTTGGTACTAACATTACCAGTAATGATAGCTGGATATAAATTCTATAAGGTGGGACTTAAAAATCTAGTTAAACTAAGTCCTAATATGGACTCACTAATATCTATAGGAACTTTAGCTGCATTTATATATGGAATATTTGCTATATATAAAATAATGCAAGGGGATCATGAGTATGCAATGCATCTGTACTTTGAATCTGCTGCAGTTATATTAACTTTAATAACCTTAGGTAAATATCTAGAAGCAGTATCTAAAGGTAAAACATCTCAAGCAATAAAGGCTTTAATGGGATTAGCTCCTAAAACAGCAACTATAATTAGAGATGAGAAAGAAATTGTGGTACCTGTAGAAGAGGTTATAGTTGGAGATATAGTACTAGTTAAACCAGGTGAAAAATTACCAGTAGATGGAGAAGTTATAGAAGGAAATACATCTAAAGATGAATCAATGCTTACAGGAGAGAGTATACCTGTTGAAAAATCTATAGGAAGTAGCGTAATAGGAGCTAGTATTAATAAAACAGGATTTATTAAATATAAGGCAACTAGGGTTGGTAGAGATACTGCTCTTGCACAAATTGTTAAATTAGTAGAGGATGCACAAGGTTCAAAAGCACCTATTGCTAAACTAGCAGATGTTATATCAGCATACTTTGTACCAATAGTTATTGGTCTTGCTATAATTGCTTCAGTAGGTTGGTTGATTGCTGGTGAAACACCTATATTTTCTCTTACTATATTTATTGCAGTATTAGTTATTGCGTGTCCATGTGCATTAGGTCTTGCTACTCCAACTGCCATTATGGTTGGAACAGGAAAGGGTGCTGAAAATGGTGTTTTAATTAAGGGTGGAGAAGCGTTAGAGACTACTTATAAATTAAAGACCATAGTATTTGATAAAACAGGAACTATAACAGAAGGAAAACCAAAGGTTACTGATATTGTAACTAATGGACAGGCAAAAGAGGAAATTCTTGTGTTAGCGGCTAGTGCTGAGAAGGGATCTGAGCATCCGCTTGGTGAAGCTATTGTTAAAGATGCAGAAGAAAAAGGTTTAAGTTTAAAATCAATTGATAAATTTAATGCTATACCGGGACACGGTATAGAGGTAGAAATAGATAGAAAAGATATTCTTTTAGGAAATAAGAAGCTTATGGTGGAAAAGAATATTAACATTTCAAACTTAGATGAAATTTCTGATAGATTAGCTTCGGAGGGAAAAACACCAATGTATATAGCTATAGATGGAAATCTTGCTGGAATTATAGCTGTAGCAGATACTGTTAAAGGAAGTAGTAAAAATGCTATAGAAAGTCTGCATAAAATGGGCATAAAAGTAGCTATGATAACTGGAGATAATAAGAGAACAGCAGATGCCATTGCAAAACAAGTTGGTATAGATATAGTATTATCTGAGGTTTTACCAGAGGATAAAGCAAATGAAGTTAAGAAGCTTCAAGCAGGTGGAAATAGAGTAGGTATGGTTGGTGATGGTATTAATGATGCTCCAGCTCTTGCTCAGGCAGATATAGGAATAGCAATAGGATCTGGAACAGATGTAGCTATTGAATCAGCAGATATAGTTCTTATGAGAAGTGACTTAATGGATGTAATATCAGCTATAAAACTAAGCAAAGCAACGATTAAAAATATAAAGGAAAACTTATTCTGGGCCTTTGGTTATAACGTCTTAGGTATACCGGTAGCTATGGGAGTATTACACATTTTTGGAGGACCATTATTGAACCCTATGATAGCTGCAGGAGCTATGAGCCTAAGCTCAGTATCAGTATTATTAAATGCATTAAGACTTAGAAGATTTAAAGCTTAATATATCCATATTAAATTTTCTCTATGGAACTATAGAAATATACAACTATATAACTATTTAAATAGTTGNNAGATGGGAGTATTAGAGCTGGTGGGTCATCGGATAAATATTAATAAATATTTTAGGAGGATAAAGGTATGAAAAAGAAAATATTAATTGAAGGAATGAGCTGTAAAAACTGTGTAGCTCACGTAAAAAATGCTTTAGAAGAGTTATCTGGAGTTTCAGAAGTAGAGGTTAATTTAGAAGGGAAATATGCTTTAGTAGAAGCTACTGAAAGTGATGATGTTTTAAGAGCTACTATAGAAGAAGAAGGGTATGATGTTGTAGGTATAGAGTAAAAATTAACATCAAATATATAACAGTGAAATAATAAAATGTCTTAAAGTTTACTAGATTTTAATGAAAGTAAACTTTAAGGCATTTTTACTATTTATGATTTTTAAACAATTATATCTAAGATTAATTTCTTATGTGTATAAAATAATAATAATGTACTAATTATTCACATATAATTAAAATAACAGAAATATATAAGTCGATAGGAACTATTGATAAAATATTCTGAATATTATATAATATAACTATTAAAGTTAATGTATTTTATTAAAAAGTTTGGGGGCGTTTAAAATGATTCAAGTATTTTGTAAAGAAAAAGGCTCTGGGAAAACAAAAGCATTAATGAATTTGGCTAATTCAAAGGTAAACAGCTCTAAAGGAAATCTAGTATATATAGATGATGATACTAGAGGGCTCCTACGTATTCATAAGAACATAAGGTTTATATGTTCGAAAGACTTTAATATTCATAATTACAAAGATTTTTATGGTTTTATATGTGGCATAATATCTAAGGACTACGATGTGGAGAGTATATTTATAGACGGTATTTTAAGTGACATATGTAATGATGCAGATGATTTTAGCTCAATATTAAATAAATTAGAATATTTATCAGAAAAATTTAAAGTTGACTTTTATGCCAACGTTAGTTGTGAAGAAAATAATATACCAGATACTATTAAAAAATATGTTGTTTAGAGAAAATTAGTATTT
>DKGY01000038.1:40198-105208 GCA_002453475.1 Clostridium sp. UBA6758
AAAAGAAGTAATTAAATGAATTTTAAAGAGAGCTGATGGTTGGTGTAAATCAGTAAGGGAGTTTAATGAAATACATTTTAGAGTCTTAGGTTGAAGTAGTAGTAGGCTGTTACGGGTTCCTAACGTTATTAAGGAAGAGAATAATTTAGACGCTTTAGAGAGTTTAAATTATAAATTTGGGTGGTACCACGGAAATTTTCGTCCCTAGTATATTTATACTAGGGACTTTTATTTTTCTTAATTTATTAAATTAATATTTATTTTAATATTATAAGTTTTAAAATAATGATACAGAATTACAAAGGAGTAAAGATTTCTAAGTAATCTACATTATGAAAAAATAAAAGTTTATAGAAGTTTTATATAGCTAGCATAAACCATATAAACTGTATAAATAATATAATTAATTATATGTAAAAAAGGAAACTATAGCCGAAAGTTAAAGCAAAATAAAAATTAGAATATATTGGAGGAAACTATGGAAAATCGTAATGTATATGACGTTCTTAAAGAACGTGAATTTTTAAAACAATTAACCCATGAAGAAGAAATGAAAGAAATACTTGCAAAGGAAAAGGTAACCTTTTATATAGGCTTTGATCCTACAGCAGATAGTCTTCATGTAGGACACTTTATAGCTATGATGTTTATGGCCCACATGCAAAGGGCAGGACATAGGCCGATAGCTTTAGTTGGTGGGGGTACTGCTATGATAGGAGACCCATCAGGTAGAACAGATATGAGAAAAATGCTAACTAAGGAGGAAATTGATCACAATATATCTTGTATCAAAGATCAACTTTCAAGACTAATAGATTTCAGCGATGGTAAAGCAATATTAGAAAATAATGCAGACTGGCTTTTAGATTTAAACTATGTAGACTTTATAAGAGATATAGGATCACATTTCTCAGTTAATAGAATGCTTACTGCTGAATGCTTTAAACAAAGACTAGAAAAGGGATTGTCATTCTTAGAATTTAACTACATGTTAATGCAAGGTTATGATTTTTATGTATTAAATAAAAAATATAATTGTACAATGGAGTTAGGTGGAGATGATCAGTGGTCAAACATCTTAGCTGGAATGGAGCTTATCAGAAGAAAAGAAGGTAAGTCAGCGTATGGAATGACTAATGCACTACTTACAAATAGTGAAGGAAACAAGATGGGTAAAACAGCTAATGGAGCAGTGTGGCTTGATCCTAATAAGACATCACCATTTGAATTCTACCAATACTGGAGAAATATTGATGATGCGGATGTAGAAAAATGCTTACGTCTATTAACATTTGTTCCTATGGATGAGGTAAGAAGACTTTCAGCTTTAGAAGGTTCAGAAATTAACGAAGCTAAAAAGGTTCTTGCTTATGAAGTTACAAAACTTATCCATGGAGAAGATGAAGCAGATGGAGCTAAAAAAGCAGCAGAAGCTCTATTTAGTGGTGGAGCAGACATGAGCAATGTACCTACAGTGGAAATTGCTGAAGATATGAAATCAGCTTTAATTCTTGATATAATAACACAAACAGGTATCGTTCCATCTAAGAAAGAGGGAAGAAGACTTATAGAGCAAGGTGGACTTACTATAAATGATATAAAAATAGAAGATGTTAATGCAACATTTAATGAAAGCTACCTAGAAAAGGATGGATATGCCTTAATAAAAAGAGGAAAGAAAAAATTCTATAAATTAGTGTTAGCTTAGTAAAAAAACTCATGAGTATGCCTATGGTATACTCATTGTTTTTGTTATATACTTCACTAAAATAAAAATGATACGATTAGTTTAATAGGGGGTGAAGTATATGTCAAATGTATGGAAAATTAATATGGTACAAAACTATACAACTAAGGATGATTTTAATAAACTCACCTTTAAAAAAGGAGATTCATTTTCTGCTAGAGTTTTAAGGTTAGAGGGAAGTGCAACTGATGTTATAATAAAGTTACTTGATGGAAGGGTATTTCCAGCAAGAGTAGATGGAGAAATACTTCAAGAAAATTTAGATGACTATATGTTTAAATTTCAACTAGATGGATTTGAGGGAGGAAAGTTCCTTCTTAGAATATTGGAATCAAATGTTATAGATAACCTAGGAAACAATGTGGATACAGCTATTAAAGATCCATTAATGGAAGAACTCCTTAAGAATTTAGATTTTCCTGTAGGAAAAGAGGATGTTCCTATATTAAAATCTATGCTCAAGAACAATATTCCAATTACAGAAGAAAATCTTTTAGAAATTAAGGGACTTAAGGAATTTATAGATCAAAGCAACAATTCTCCTAAGGAGTTAAATAAATTTATTGATAAATATATAGAAGCTAAAGGAATACAAAATAATAGTCCTGAAGCTGAACAAATAAAATCAACTTTAGGTAAAGTTTTAAATGAAATTAAGAATTTAAAGATAGATGATATATTTGTTATGAAAGCTCTAGATATAAAGTTAAATGAGGACAGTATTAAAGCTTTTGCGAAGGTTGTCTCTAATCAATACAGTGTTTCACCCGAGATAGAGGAAACTGCTAATGTTATTAAAGAGCAGATTACTGGCAATATTAATAAAGACTCACAAGGAGAAATCAGTGTTAATAAGAATTCAACTTTTCAAGAGGGGGATAAAGTATTTTATTCTGAAAAGGATAAATCTCAAACTATGGCATCAATAAAGGAAAGCTTAGAAAATAAAGAAGCTATATTATCTTCAGAAAAGTTGATAAACAAAGAAGGAAAGTCTTCTAGTGACATTATAAATGAAAGAACAATAGGAATAATTAGTGATGAAGATGATCTGCAGGGAAAAGTGGTATCCCAGAGAAAAGAAGAGGTAGATAGTTCTAATAAACTCTTTAAGCAGCTTAAATCAGAAACCATGATAGATAGGAGTATAACTAGTACTATGGTAAAGGAGGAATTAAGGGAAAAGATATCCTTAATAAAAAATAATTTAATGGAAATAATTAAGTTATCTCAGAAAGACCCTAGTACTTTCAGTAATGTGGTTCAAAATCTAGACACTAAGTTTCAAGAGTTTAAAATGTTTAATACTATAAATAATAATTATTATTTTCTCAATGTACCAATGGATATGAAGGATAAAGAATATGATTGTAAGCTTATTATTAAGGAGGAAAGAAGTAAGGGTAAGAAGTTAGATACTGAAAATATAAAAATAGCAGCTAGTGTAGCTACTGTAAATATGGAAAAGGTAGATGCTTATTTAACTGTTAATAAAAACTCAGCAACTATCGAAATAGAAAGTGAAGCTGCTTATGTAAAGCTCTTAGAAAAATTTAAAGGAAAGTTAATTAATGATCTAATGGATAGTAAGTATATGTTTAACATTTTTATTAAAGAAAAAAAACATGATTTTTCTTTTTCAAATTGCAGAAGTTTTTTTGAAGATGATGATTTCACTACAATCAATACTAGAGTTTAGCTAGGAGTGTGCTTATATGGAAGATAGAAAGAGAAAAAAAGCAGCGGCTTTAAAATATGAATATGGGCAAAATGCTCCAAAGGTTACAGCAGCGGGTATGGGTAATGTAGCTGATAAAATTCTTGAAGAAGCAGAAAAAAGTGATGTACCTATCGTATATAATGATGAATTAGCAGATATGCTTACTAAAGTGGATTTAGATAGTGAGATTCCTTATGAACTTTATGATGTAGTGGCAAAGGTTATAGCTTATGTTATGGAGATAGATAATAAGTACAAATAAGTTTTAATTAAAAGATTATGAAATAGATAGTAGGTGATTAAGTGGCATTATATGCAATTTCAGATCTTCATCTAGCCTCCACAGGAGAAAAACCCATGGATATATTTGGAGAAAAGTGGAGTAATCATGATGAAAAAATAAAAGAGAATTGGAATAGAATTGTGAAGGATGAAGATACAGTATTAGTAGCAGGTGATATTTCATGGTCTATGAATATGGAAAATGGCAGAGAGGATTTAGAATTTATAAATAATCTTCCAGGAAGAAAAATATTTGTAAGGGGAAACCATGACTATTGGTGGACAGGAATTACTAAGCTTAATTCTATGTTTAAGGGAATGGAGTTTATCCAAAATAATTTTTTCGCATATGAGGATTATGCTATATGTGGAAGTAGAGGATGGGTTTTAAAGAACAATCCTAAATTTAATTCCCATGATAAAAAAATCTATGAAAGAGAACTAATAAGATTAAAGTTATCTTTGGATACAGCCATAAAAAGTGGATATAAAAAAATAATATGTATGATTCACTATCCACCTATATTTCCTAATATGCAGGAAAATGAGTTTTTAGAAATGTTTAAGGAATATGAAGTGGATAAGGTAATCTATGGACATCTTCATGGGGGAGGACTTTTAAATGTTTTTGAAGGAGAAAAAGATGGTGTTGAGTATATTTTAACCTCTTGTGATTATATAGATTTTACTCCTATAAAGATTTTAGATTAATAAAAACTTCAATAAAAGTCATATAAAATAACATAAAATATACCATTATATGATATAATTAAATACGGATTAATAGAATTGGTTAGTAAAGGAATGACATATATGGCAGTTATTGAGTGGAAGAGTTTTTTAATTCCATACGACCAAGCAGTAGAGGAATTAAAAGTAAAGTTTAGAAGTATAAGAAGAGAATTAAGAAAGAAATATGAATACTCACCTATAGAATTTGTAACGGGTAGGGTTAAAGAGGTTTCTAGTATACTAGAGAAAGCTAATAAATTTGATATACCTTTAGATAGAATTCAGTATGAAATGGAAGACATTGCGGGACTAAGAATCATGTGCCAATTTGTAGATGATATAGATAAAGTAGTAAATATAATACGTGAAAGAAAAGACATGAATATAATTTATGAGAAGGATTATGTTACTAATGTAAAATCTAGTGGCTATAGAAGTTATCACATGATTATAAAGTATCCAGTAAATATGGCATCTGGAATGTGTGAAGTCTTGGCTGAGTTTCAAATAAGGACTTTGGCAATGAACTTTTGGGCTACCGTAGAGCATTCTTTAAATTATAAATATAAGCATGCTATACCAATTGATATTAAAGGGAAGCTTAAAAGTGCAGCAGATGCTGCCTTTAACTTAGATACAGAAATGTTAGCAATAAAAGATGAGATAAAAGATGCTCAGAAGTTATTTGAGGTAAAATCTTCCTTAGTAAGTAATATAGTGGAGAATATTTTAACCATATCTTCTATGGGGAAAACTGGAGAGGCATCAAGGTTTACAGAAGAGCTTAATAAATTATTAGAAGTAGGAGATGTATTTGAGCTTACAAGCCTATTAGAAGAAACTAAAAAGGTTCTTGAAAGGTATAAATAAATAAAATTCATTGGTACAAAAGTTTTATATTCCTCATATGATGATATAAGCAATATTAGGTGAGGGATAAAATGAGCGAACAATTAATTAAATTTCAATCAACTACTTATGGAGATAAGTATATAGATGCTAAAGTTGAAACTGGTGATGATAACAGATGTGTTATATATGGTAGAGTAATTGATAAAAATAATAAACCAGTAAGTGATGCTGTAGCAAAGTTAATCATACTTCAAGATCCAGATGACCCATTAAGCATATTACCTATAACACATACTTTTACAGACGAATATGGTCAATTTTTATTTGGTCCACTACCACCAAATAAGACCTATTTAATAAAGATATGGTATGATGATATTTATGTGAGGCCAGTTACCATAAAAGAAAAAGAGGCAAGACATAGTTGCATAACTATAAGAGAAGGTAAAAATTCTGATGATAGTGAGAAGAAATTACCAATAAATCATAGTGAAAAATAAAACAGAGGATTTTTTCCTCTGTTTTTTATAATTATATTAATTTGCTACTATATTTACAAGTCTACCTTTAATAACTATAACTTTTCTTACAGTTTTTCCTTCAAGATTAGCTTTTATTGTTTCATCATTTAAAGATGATTCTTTTATTTCATCCTCAGAAGAAGAAGTTGCAACATTTATTTTAGCTTTAATTTTACCATTGATTTGAATAGCGATTTCTACCTCATCTTTAACTAAAGCAGCCGGATTAAATTCTGGCCATTTTTCATTAAATACGGAATATCCCATTCCAAGGTTTTCCCATTGTTCTTCACTGAAGTGAGGAGCGAAAGGAGCTAAAAGCTTAATATAATCAACTAATACTTCTTTTAAGAATACAGTATTTTTAATATCTTCATTTAGATATTTATTAAGAGCATTGGTAAGCTCCATAAGTCTTGCAATGGCAGTGTTGAATTGAAGTTTTTCAGCATCCTCGCTAACACCTCTAATTGCAAAGTGTCTCCAATAGTTAAGTTCTTTTTCAGGTGCTTCCATAGCATCTTTAGTAGCTTTATTACAGTTGATTTCTGAAATTGATGTATCAAGAGTTCTTTCTATTCTATCTACAAATCTACCGATAGATTTTAGTCCATCATCACTCCAAGCACCGCCATCAGTGTATCCAAATCCAAACATTAGGTACATTCTAAATACGTCAGAACCATATTCTTTAATGTAGTCATCAGGAGATATTGTATTTCCTTTAGATTTACTCATTTTTTGTCCATCAGGTCCTAGGATTAAGCCTTGGTGAGTTAATGATAGGAATGGTTCATCAAAGTTTAGAAGACCCATATCTCTAAGAGCCTTAGTGATAAATCTTGCATATAGAAGGTGCATACAAGCATGTTCAGGACCACCTACATATTTATCTACTGGAAGCATCTTATTTATTATTTCACTATCAAAAGCTTTTTCACTATTTTTATTATCTGCATATCTTAGATAATAGAAAGATGAGCATACAAAGGTATCTAAAGTATCTGCATCACGGTGTGCAGCACCTCCACATTTAGGACAAGTTACATTTATGAAGTCTTTAGATTTTGCAAGAGGAGATTTTCCGTCTGGTGCAAATTCTACGTTGTAAGGAAGTTCTACAGGCAATTGAGATTCTGGAACTGGAACAGTTCCACACTTGTCACAGTGAATCATTGGAATTGGAGCACCCCAGTATCTTTGTCTAGAAACTAGCCAGTCACGTAGTCTGTAGTTAACTTGTTTTTTACCAAGACCCATTTTTTCGAGCTCTGCAACTACTGCATCCTTTGCTTCTTCTCCCCTAAGTCCATTAAACTTTCCACTATTCATCATTGGACCATATTCAGTGAATGGTAGAGTATCTCCACCTTCTATAACTCTTTCTATAGGAAGATTATATTTTTGTGCAAAAGTATAGTCACGATCATCATGAGCTGGAACTGCCATTACTGCACCTGTACCGTAGGTATTAAGCACATAGTCTCCAACCCATATTGGAATAACACGGTTGTTTATTGGATTTATAGCATATGAACCGGTGAATACTCCTGTTTTTTCTCTAGAAATAGATTGTCTTTCTATATCAGTTTGCTTTGCAGATGCTTCTTTATAATCTTCAACAGCAGCCTTATTTTCTTCTGTAGTAAGCTTTTCAACTAATTCATTTTCAGGAGCAAGAACAACGTAACTAACTCCAAATAAAGTATCAACTCTTGTGGTAAATGTGCTGAATTCAATATTAGAATCCTTAACTTTGAAAGTTACCTCAGAACCAGTTGATCTACCAATCCAGTGTTTTTGCATAGATTTAGTTTTTTCTGGCCAATCAAGATCATCCAGTTTTTCTAAAAGCTCATCTGCATAGTCTGTGATTTTAAGGAACCATTGAGTTAAGTTTTTCTTTGTTACTTCACTTTCACATCTTTCACAATGACCTTCTACAACTTGCTCATTTGCAAGCACTGTGTTACAGCTAGGGCACCAGTTTACTGGAGCATTCTTTCTGTAAGCAAGATCTTTTTCATATAATTTTAGGAATAACCATTGAGTCCATTTATAATAATCTGGTCTACAAGTTACAACTTCATTTTCCCAGTTGAACATTGCTCCCATTGCTTTAAGTTGTTTTTCCATAGTTTCAATGTTTTTATCTGTGGAATCTTTAGGATGTATTCCAGTTTTAATTGCATAGTTTTCTGCTGGAAGACCAAAAGCATCAAAGCCCATTGGTTGGAATACATTATATCCTTGCATTCTCTTCATTCTAGCCCATGAATCTACTGGTCCGTAGTTAAACCAGTGTCCTGCATGTAATTGGCTTCCTGATGGGTATGAGAACATTTCAAGGACGTATAATTTTTTATCCATATTATTTTCATCGAATTTATATAGGTTTGTTTTTTCCCATTTTTCCTGCCATTTTTTATCTATAGCAGTTCCATATCTAGCCATAGTAATCCTCCTTGTTTGATAAACATCAAATATTATTTTAAATAAAAAAAGTCTTCATCTCTTATGAAAGAGACGAAAACTATAATTCCGCGGTACCACTCTATTTAGACCATAAAGGTCTCCCTTGATAATATAACGGTTAAATCCGTACTTGCTTTCAACAAGTAAGCTCCAAGGCAAGTTCATATAAGCTTATTACTACATTACACCAAGCTGTAGCTCTCTTTAAATAAGTAATTATATTACTACTCCTCATCACTGCAATAAATAATTAAGTTTTTAAAAATTATACATTAAGAGTGAAGTATATGTCAAGGGATTTAAATAATATGTTCTTATATTTTAAATTTTTTAGTTCTCACACTATTTATAAATACTGTAAGAACATAGTCAAATATAAAGAAGGCTACATTTCCACCTACAAACATAATTATTAAAGGATATCGTAGTTCAATAGTAGGCATAAATAATTGTTTATATAAAAGAAATGCTATAAAGGTTATCACATTAAAATAAACTAGTTTTAATATGATTTCTATAGATGTATTTCTTTTTTGCTCTATAAAAAATTTTACTATGCCATAGGGACCAAAGATTATCACATAAAAAAGACAAAGAGTTTTGTCTGGGATTATGAAATAAGCTAATACAGAGGAGCCTATATATACTAATAAAGTAGTTTTCATATCAGTAATAAGTATTCCCAGAGGAATAAGTGCTGAAGCTAAGCCTAATAAAAATAAAGTGTTAAAGGTAATAAAATTAGCGGCATACAAGATAATAAGAGTAAAAGCAATAAGCATACCGCCCTTTGCCATATTCGAAGCCTTATTTTCTTTCATGATAACCTCCTTTTAACAACAACTAATACAATCTCCACCCATACATTCACAACAAGTATCTAACATCCAAATATTTAAGCAAGTATTGCACATATCATTAGAACTATTTCTTTGACCATAATAGGTACTTCTATAGTTATTTTGTGTATGATTTAATTGATTAAGCATTTGTCGATATTCAAAGTTATTAGGCTCCATTCTACAAGCTGTATTTATTAAATTATTCGCGCTATCATACCAACCTTTTCTAAGATGTACAACTCCCATTAAAAAGTTCCATTCAGCAGTTCTATTAGTCATAGCATTAAGTTTCGCTTCTGCGCCGCCTATATTTCCTCTATTAATATCCATTCTAACAGATTGAAGATTAGGATCATTGTAGCTGTTAGAACCACCACCATAGGTTGAGGAAGGATTTCCATAGCTAGAAGATCCATTACTAGTATTACCTTTTTTACTTAATACGTCATAAGCTTCGTTTATCTCTCTAAGTTTTTCTTCTGCTAAATCTTTTAGCGGATTATTAACATACTTGTCTGGATGATATTGTTTTACTAGCTCTCTATAGGCTTTTTTGATTTCATCTTGAGAGGCATTTTCTTTAACTCCAAGTACTTCATAAGGATTATTCATGTTTTTTGTCACTCCTTGATTTTATAGTTTCTATTTTATTCATAAGTCCTAATTGTAAAATATTAAATAGTAAGTCTTTATTTTTATTTATAGGAAGTTTATCTAAAGCTTCAACGGTGGTATTTGCACTCATTAATAGATTAAATTCAATTCTATTACCTTGATTAATAATTAACTCTTCATAGGATAGGTTTTCAGGATTAAAGGCTTTATTGATAGCGTTAAATTTATGCTTTTCAATATCTTCCTTTAAATCATCAAAGGCATCAATTATATAAATCCATCGTCCTAAATTATATCCTAAATTATATAAATCATTATAAAAGTCCTCATCTTTATAATAGTAAGATATTATAAAAGCTGTTAAAGAAGCAAAAGGGTCACTGAGTTCATCAATAGATATCACATCCTGAGATTTTTCAAGAAAACTTAATTTATTTATATTTTCTTCTATATTCACTAAAATTGGAGATAAATCATCTTTAGATTTATTTATGAATTTTTTTATGTACATAGAAATGAATTTTTTATTTAGAGAATTATCGTCATTATAATCATCTAATAACTTGTAGTAAACTAGGGCTACATTACAAAAAGCTGCATAATCTAAAGCCTTATTATCTATAACCTTAGGCTTCTTTTTCACAGGATGAGCCATACATCTAGTAACTACATACTTATGTTTACTGTATTCTAAACTATCCAAAAGTATACCTAAAAAAGTCATATCATAATTTAAAGTCATTCTACACAAATTAGAAAAGTTATTTTTTATAGATATACATAATCCACAATAGTAAGCTTTAAACATTTCATAGTCTTTAATTTTCAATTCCATCTTATATGGTGTTACATAACCAAACATTATATCCCTTTTACTGATCCTTCCTCATTTAATATTTCAAAGATTGTTTTAGAGGTGGTATCTTCCATAGTATACCCAAGTAAAGCTACAATTTCCTTTATTTCGTCCTCATTCATTGATTCTATTTCTAAATAAGGGAAGGGACAGAAGCTCTTATCGTTTATATCGATTTCAATAAGAGAGTTTTTATATTTATAGCTTTCTCTATGTTTTTTTATAGATTCTACTAGCTCAAGACCTAGGGAAGTGAAGATTTGACTTCCAATGCTACTATTGTCTATAACAATCTCATTCTCTTCCATAACCTTGTATTTTTCTTGGCTTAGAAGCTTTATAGTAGTCATATAATTTATTATTGCATTATTTAAATTATCTTCCACTATTCTAATTCTAGCATAACCCTTTTTATTTAGCATTCTTCTATCTGGAAAATCATAGAGGTTATTAACTTGATTTTCATCTTTAACTTTTTTACATCCTAAATTATTTAATTTAGATTTTATCTCATCTACATCTATCTTTAAAATTCTAGTTTCCATTTCTTCCAAGGATAACACCCCTTTTTATTTAATGATGACATTATACCTTATGTTTAAGATTATAACAAATTTTATTGATATTGTTTAAAAAAAATATATAATTATTCTTATACGGTTAAAAATCTATAGTAGATATACTAAATACGTGTATATTTAAATTTATGGAGGTAAGTAATGGAATATATAAATGAAATTAATATAAATGAAGCAATTATTCATATTTTAGATAACAATGCTGATGAGCCAGTTTTAAATGAGTATCCCCTAGAGTTAACTGAAGAAGTGTATAATTTTATATTTAAGCATATTCAAAGATGTTTAAAGGATGAAGAGCTTAAATATGCGATTTTTAATAAGGAGAGAAACATTGTAAAGGAAGTATGTCAAGAATATCTAAATGGAGAAAATAGCCTAACAAATGTATCTAAGGAGTTAGCTAGTCAGATGTTTATCTTGATGAGATCAAAAGGAAGTATACCTTCCTGTGATTTGCTTACTGTATCCTTTACTACAGAATATGGAGCGTTTATAGGTGTATTTAAGATGGACTATATTAAAAATTATATGCACAATGTGGAGTTTGTAGATGGAAAGGTCGGAATAGATATAGTACCTCAATTTACAGGACTCCCTTCAAGTAGTTCAAGAATACAAAAGTGTGCATTTATTAAGGCTATGGCTAGTGATAACCCCTATGATTTATTAGTTATTGATAAGCAAAGTAAAAATAATAAAGAAAATAAAGAATATGGTGCTAATTATTTTATAGACAACTTTTTAGGGTGTACTATCATAGAAAATGAAAGAGATAAGACAAAACAATTTTTAAAGGTAGCAGAAAAGTGGACTCAAAACGCCCTAAATGAAAATGCAGAAAGTCAAGAAATAGTTCGTAGAGAAGTTAAGAAAAGGCTTAGAGAAGAAGATTCTATAGATTTAAATAATTTTGCTGAAGAGGTATTTAAAGGAGATGAGTCGCTAAAAGAAAACTTTAGAACCTTTGCCATTGAAAGTGGTGTAAGTGAAACTGTAGATTTAGATAAGCAATGGGTAGAAAAGAAGCTGAAGAGAGTTAGACTGAAAATAGATAAAGATATAGATTTATATATATCGGAAGAAGCTTATAATGATATTAATAGATTTGAAATTGAAAGAGTCGGGGATGGTAGTATTAATATGAAAATAAAGCATATTATCAATTACACTGAAAAGTAGATAAAATAAAAAAACATGGAATAAAAATTCCATGTTTTATTTTATCTTATTTCATTGAGTCTATTGAACCTAAAACAGTTGTAATTTTATCTTCTACTAATTGTTGAAGGTTAGTTCTTGCTACTCCAAGATATTTTCTTGGGTCAAACTCACTTGGTTTATCTGCAAATACTTTTCTACAAGAACCTGTAACACAAAGTCTTAAGTCTGTATCCATGTTAATTTTGCAAACAGCCATAGATGAAGCTTTTCTTAGCATTTCTACAGGTACTCCCTTAGCACCTTTTATGTTTCCACCATTTTCGTTGCACATTTCAACATATTTTGGATCTACAGCAGAAGCACCGTGAAGAACTATTGGATATTTTTCAAAACCAACTTCTTCTAATTTTCTCGTAATTGTTTCAAGTCTTTCAAAGTCAAGTTTAGCTTCACCTTTAAATTTGTATGCTCCGTGACTTGTTCCAATAGCTATTGCTAATGAGTCAACACCAGTTCTCTTAACAAAGTCAACTGCTTGATCTGGATCAGTGTAAGTAGCATCTTTAGCAGATACATTTACATCATCTTCAACTCCAGCAAGTTTTCCAAGCTCAGCTTCAACAACTACTCCATGAGCATGAGCATATTCTACTACTTCTTTTGTAAGTTTTACGTTTTCTTCATAATCATAGTGAGAACCATCAAACATAACAGAAGTAAATCCGTTGTCTATGCACTCTTTACAAAGCTCAAAAGAATCACCGTGGTCTAGGTGTAGAGCTACATCAACTCCACTTTCCTCTACAGCAGCAAGTACCATATGTCTTAAATAAGCTGGTCTCATATATTTTATAGCTCCACTAGAGCATTGAAGTATTACAGCAGAGTTTTGAGCTTTAGCTCCATCTACAATTCCCTGAATTATCTCCATATTGTTAATATTGAAAGCTCCTATAGCGTATTTGCCTTCAAAAGCCTTTTTAAACATTTCTTTAGTAGTTACTAATGCCATAACATTATTCCACCCTTCTATTTATAAGATTAAGTCTATAATTTTATTATAGTTCAAACTTTAGTTAAATGCTATATAGAAAACCACATTTTGAAATCGTAACCAAAAATTTATCAAAAAATGTTTCCTATGGATATAGATTCTAATTCTTTCACTTGGTTAATTAGAGTTTTTACAACATGAATAGATGAAAGAGCCTCATCTTTATTTTTACATTTGGAATATTGACTAAGCTTTATGATTTCACTATAGATATTATCAAAGTCTGTATGATTTAAAAATAAAGTTAAGTTTGCCACATGTCCTTCATAGATATTTAACAATTCAAAAGACAGCATATAGCTTTCATCCCAATTATCATTTACTATGTTTTCTTCTATTTCTGATGAAACGTCTAAAAGCTTATCACAAGTTAATACTATATATTTGCTGGCAAAAAAAAGAATAAATATCATTAGAAAGAAAATGATGCATGTTGCTATCAAATTTTTCATTGTATATGAACTCCTCCTTAACTCTCTTTTTCATTATCACTAGCATCAGTAGTTTCATTTTTAAGTTGAAAGTAGAATTTATGGGTATTTGAATAAACTATTGCAATGAGCACATCTTTATAACTTTTAATATTATTATTAGACAAATTTTCTTCTAACCAATAGTTATCTTTTCCAAGAGCCTTAAGATTGACTTTGTTTATAACACCATCCAATATTACTGGCATAGGAAGAGGTTCATCTTCTACTTTTATTTTAAAGTCTTCCCTTGTAGGTGGTTCATAGGCTGTGTAAGGAACTATAGATAGAGAACCATCAGTTTCTAAAATTGCATAATGTATTTCTTGTAAATTAAAATAACCATTTTGTCTAAGCTCACCTAAAAGGTCATCAAGATTATATCTAACTTGCTTTAATTCCTTCACATTTACTAGTCCGTCTTTTATAAGTATACTAGGTTGACCGTTTAGGATAGAGCGAATGTGTTCACTTTTAAGTTCTAAAAAGGAAGTCATTACTTGAAGAAAAACTAAAGTGGTTATAGGAACTATAGCATATATTAGTGGAATCCGATTATCTCCCATGGGAAGAGTGGCAAGTTCAGAAATCATTAACGCAACTACAAAATCTACAGGCTCTAATTGCCCAAGTTGTCTTTTACCCATAACTCGCATAATGAAAATTAAATAAACATATAGTATACCTGTTCTTATTATAAGTATAAACATAAATATCACCTATATTTCTAATATAATGCTAAATATAGTATGCACAGAATATAATAAATTATTTGTGGTTGGGTGGTTTCATATTTACAATTATGTAATATAATAAGTAATACAAATATATAATTTGATTTAAATTTTATTAGATTTTTAGGAATTAAGAAGTAATATATTATAACTAAATAATTATAATAGAGGTGAAGGCATGGATAAAATCAAGATAAGAATAGAAGAAAGAATGATAGAAGTTCATAGAGGAATAACTTGTTATGATTTGATAAAAGATTATGAATATGAACATAAAGCACCGATAGTTTTAGTTAAAGTAGATGGGAAACTTAAGGAGTTATCTACTATTCTTGATAAGGATTGCAATATAGAATTTATTGATATTAGAGATAAGCAAGGAATGATGTGCTATATAAGAAGTCTGCAATTTGTTTTAATAAAAGCTACTAAGGATTTATTTCCAGAGAGTAAAATAATCATTGAACATTCTTTAAGTAAAGGATTATTTGGTGAAATATATAAAGACATACATCTAGGTATAGATGATGTATATGCGATAAAAAAGAGAATGCATGAAATAATAGATGCTAACATGAAAATTGAAAAGAAAAATTATAGTAAGGAAGATGCTATAGATTTATTTAGAGAAGCTGGGATGGATGATAAGGTTAGTGTTTTTAAAAATGTAAATGAAGATAGTATAACAATATATAAGTTAGGAAAAGAAGTTGGTTATTTTTATGGATTAATGATACCTTATACTGATATGCTAAAATATTTTGATTTAATTTACTATGATCCAGGATTTATTCTTAGATTCCCAACCCAAGAAGAGCCAACACAAATTCCACGATTTGAAAAACATAAGAAGCTAGCTAAGGTATTTTATGAGGCTGAGAAGTGGGGAAATATATTAAATATAGCCCATGTAGGTGCTTTAAATGATGAAATTGAACATGGGGATATTGTGACTTTAGTGAGGGTTGCAGAGGCTTTGCACGAAAAGAAGATAGCCAATATTGCTGATAAAATAAAGAAAAATAGTGGTATAAAATTAATATTAATAGCTGGACCCTCATCTTCGGGAAAAACAACATTTTGTAAAAGATTGGGAATTCAAATGAGAGTTAATGGATTAATTCCGGTACCAATATCTCTAGATGATTATTTCATAGATAGAGAGCATACTCCAAAGGATGAATTTGGAGAATATGATTTTGAGAGTATAACTGCCTTAGATTTGCAGTTATTTAATGAACAACTTCAAATGCTTCTAAATGGAGCGGAAGTAGAACTTCCAACATATAATTTTATAACGGGTAAAAGAGAGTGGTTAGGAAATAAAGTTAAGCTTCCAGATAAAGGAGTAATAGTCATTGAGGGAATACATGGTTTAAATGAAGTCTTAACGGCTTCAATTCCTCATAATCATAAGTTTAAAATATATATTAGCCCATTAACTCAAATAAATATGGATTCTCACAATAGAATAGCAACAACTGATGTAAGAATGATTAGAAGGATAGTTAGAGATTATTTATCAAGAGGATATGATGTGGAATATACACTGAAAATGTGGTCATCTATAAGACGAGGAGAAGATAAAAATATCTTTCCTTATCAAGAGTATGCAGATGTAATGTTTAATTCAGCCCTCATCTATGAGCTAGCAGTTTTAAAAAAATATGCGTTAGAAGAACTATATAAAGTAAAACCAGAAAGTCCAGTTTATAATGAAGCAAGAAGACTTATAGACTTTTTACATTTTTTTAAGGAAGTAGATAAGGATGTTGTTCCAACTAATTCTTTAATTACAGAATTTATAGGTGGAAGTTGTTTTTACCAATATTAAAATATAAGAAATATTAGTTAAATAGACTAGATAATATTGTTACACATGTAATATTATTATCTAGTTCTATTTATGTCGAAAAATAATATTTATATTGTAAATTAAATTTATGATATAAATATTATAGATATATTTTTACATAATTCTTATTAAAAATTTGATATTTTTAATCTTTAAATAGTGGTATTATATTAAATGGGTATACTAAATAATAAATAATTAATTGAGGAGTCAATAAAATGTTTAAATTTGGTATGTTCTATAGTGGTATTTTATAGGAGGAAATTATGAAAAGTTATAGCGTGTTTGATATTCTGGGTCCTATAATGATAGGACCTTCAAGTTCACATACAGCAGGAGCTGCAAGACTTGCAAAATTAGCTGCAAAGATTGCAGAAGATGATGTTAGGGAAGTTAAATTTTTACTTCATGGCTCCTTTGGAAAAACTTATAAAGGACATGGTACAGATAGGGCACTAGTAGCTGGAATTTTAGGAATGGATCCATGGGATTATAGATTAAAAGAGTCTTTTACTATAGCAGAAGAAAGAGGAGTAAAATTTACCTTTGAAGAAACTGATCTAGGTGATGTACATCCTAATACAGTTAAATTTATAATGAAGGATTCTAAAGGAATAGAAACCACTGTCACAGGTTCATCCATAGGGGGAGGAAATATAGTTATATTTGAATTGGATGGACAAAGTATCCATTTTACAGGAGAATATCCAACTATTATAATTACTCATCGCGATGTACCAGGAATGATATATAATGTTAGCAATCTTTTATTTAATGAAAATATAAATATAGCTTCAATGAATGTATATAGAAAAGCTAAGGGATTAGAAGCTTCAACAGTGGTTGAAACTGATGGTATAGTAAGTAATCATGTAGTAGATAAAATAAGAAACATAGAAAATGTGAAAAACGTAGAGGAAATCTTACCACCAATGAAAGGAGAGTAGTTTTAATGTTTTTATCAAAGGCAACTGAAATAATTGAAGTATGTAATAGAGAGAATATATCCATTGCAGAATACACTATAAGAGAGGAAATGGAGTCTTCAGAAACTTCTAGGGAGAAATTAATAGAAATGATGAGAGAAAATCTAAAAGTTATGAAGTCTGCAACACAAGAAGCTATGGATAAAGAGATTATATCTATAAGTGGACTTATAGGGGGAGATGCAACCAAGATCAGAAGGTATTTCCAAAGAAAAGAAACCTTATGTGGTGATTTTATAGTTAAAGCTATGGCAAGAGCCTTATCTTGTTCTGAAGTTAATGCAGCCATGGGAAGAATAGTAGCAGCACCTACTGCAGGTAGCTGTGGTATTATACCTGCAGCCATTATAACAGCAGGAGAGAAATTAAATAAAACTGATGATGAACTGATAACTGCATTATTTACAGCTTCAGGGGTTGGGATTCTAATTGCCCAAAATGCAACCTTAGCAGGTGCTGAAGGTGGATGTCAAGCAGAATGTGGTAGTGCAGCTGCTATGGCTGCAGCTGCCATTGTAGAAATGATGGGAGGAACTCCTAAAATGGCCTTTGATGCAGGAGCTATGGTAATAAAGAATGTGGAAGGATTAGTTTGTGATCCAATAGCAGGATTAGTTGAGATACCATGTGCTAAAAGAAATGTGGCAGGAGCAGTAAGTGCTCTTACTATGGCAGATGTGGCAATGGCTGGAGTTGAGAGTAAAATTCCCTTTGATGATACAGTAATTTCTATGTATAAAATAGGAAGGGCATTGCCTAGTGAATTAAGGGAAACTGCCTTAGGTGGTCTTGCTGTAACCCCATGTGGCCAAAAGTTAAAAGAGAAAGTATATTCTAATAAATAAAAAAATATAAAGTATTTCATAGCAGTTACATCTTTAGTAAAAATATAGATGTAACTGTTTCTTTATTATATGAATAGAGTAAATATATATCTATGTTATATTGTGGAGGAAAGTATGAAAGACTTTAAGAAAAAAAATTTTATTCGAAAAGAAGAAGTAGTCATATTGGCTGTAGTATTAGTTTCTATGGTACTGCTTTTAATAAATATAGGTTCTAACATAGTTAATGTTATAATGTACTCATTAATAATGATTCCTTTAGCGATTTTATTAGGAAGAGGAACTTCAAAAATATCAAATTATATAGGTGAGAAAAGAGGAGGACTCATTTCGGCTACAGCAGGGAATGTTCCAGAGCTTATGATGGGACTTTGGTCTATAAAGTATGGTATGATTTCCATGGCAAAGGCAGGACTCTTGGGGGCTGTTATTACCAATATGTTACTTGGTCTAGGAATTGCAGTGTTTTGTGGTGGGATAAAATACAGGGAACAAAAATTTAATAAGATAATTGCACGTACAAATTTAAATATGTTATTTTTAGTTATGTTTACTATAATAATTGTATCAGCTTTAAATAGATATTCTATTGTTGATAATGGTAGCTTTCAAAAATTAAGTTTAATTATAGGTGTAGTACTGATATGTGTTTATATACTAGGGCTAATATTTTCTTTATATACCCATAGTAATTTATTTATATTAGATGAAAAAAAGATGCTGCATAAGAATGACGATAAGAATGAAATTAGAAAAGTATTTGGGTTAATTATAATTGTAACTATACTTCTATATTTTATAAGCGAAAGATTAGTTGGTGGTGTAAACGCTATTGTGGAAGAGTATAAAATTTCACAAGAATTTTTAGGAATAATTTTAATTCCACTTTTGGGGTCTTTTGGTGAAAATGCGTCAAGCATAGTTTGTGCGTTAGAAAATAAAATAGACGCTAGCCTAGAAACTGCAATAGGCTCCAGTATACAAATTACTATGTTTGTAATTCCTATATTAATTATTTGCTCTTCCTTTATGGGATTCAAGGTAAACCTACTATTTTCAGCTTTTCAAATAGTAACCATGTCTATAGCTATGGGTATGTCTTATTTTGTGTTTCAAGATGGTAAGACCTATTGGTTTGAAGGTGCGTTGCTTATAGCAGTATATATAGTAGTGACTCTTTCATATTATTATGTGGTTTAGAATATATTTATAAGTAACATTAAAAGCAACTATTTTTAATAGTTGCTTTTAATGTTACTATTTTATTTTTTTTTGATTTGAAAATGACTAACCATAAGGTATGAAAGTAATGTTATAAATACCATAGGAATTATTGATGGTATGGGTCTTACTGTAGAAAAAATCTCAAGTACAGCTAGTAAACTACCAGCTACAGTTATAGGTATACCAGTAAATACATTATTAAATTCTGTACAATTATATCTAGCTAAACGAAAGGCTCCTGCCACAGGGAATAATACTAATAAAATTTTACCTAAAAGTCCAAAATTACTAAATCCATATAGAGAAAAAGCTAAAATTGATGGAGCTACACCAAAGGAAATTAAATCCGCTAGAGAATCAAGTTCTTTTCCAAGTTCACTATGAGTATTTAAAAATCGTGCTACGGTACCATCATATCTATCAAGGATTCCTCCTAATAAAATTAAAATTCCAGCTGTAGTAAAATCATTATTTATAGTAAATTGTATTGATAAAACTCCACAAATTAAGTTACCCAAAGTCATAGAATTTGGGATAATAGATTTATTCACACTATCACCTCTATTTTATTATATACATTTTGATTACCATTGTAAAATATATATGCAATGAAAGTAAAAATTAATTATTAAATGTTAAAAAACATGAATAAATTTAAAAATTTGAAAAAAGGTTTTTAAAATGGTAATATTATAGAGATTAAGGTAAACAAAGTATAATATATAATTATAAATAATATTCGTGGGCATAATTAAGTTATATTGTTTATAAATGATATAGGAGGAAATTATGGAAAGAGTTAAATTTATTTATAATCCTTACTCGGGAGAAAATTCAATAATAAACAACATAGATAAGGTGATCAAAATTCACCAACAGTATGGATATACTATAGAACCTTTTAGAATTAGTCATGATGTGGATATTAGAGATGCTCTAATTGAAATAGATGAAAGCTACAAGTATATTCTTATAGCTGGTGGGGATGGTACTATTGATTCAGTAATAAATAAAATGAAGCAAAATAATATAGATATTCCTGTAGGATTTTTACCAGTAGGTACAGCCAATGATTTTGCTAAATACTTAGGAGTACCGAATGATATATCTGCTGCTTGTAAACAGATTTTAGAAGGTAAGGTTAAGCGTTTCGATCTTGGCAGAATAAATCATAAATACTTTGTAAATGTGGCTAGCGCAGGATTGTTTACAGATATATCTCAAAAAACTGATAATAATCTAAAAAATACAATGGGAAAGTTAGCTTATTATGTAAAAGCTGCAGAAGAGGTTAAAAATCTAAAAAAAATAAATGTGAAGATTACTTCTCCAGTAGTAAATTTTGAAGGAAAAATATATACTATACTTGTGTTTAATGGTCAGACAGCGGGAAATATTAAATTTGCAGATCACTCAGAAGCAGATGATGGATTATTAGACGTAGTTGTTATAAAAAAGGAAATTTTAAAGAATGCTTTTAATAATTTAATTATTATGATGAAAAAAGGCCAAGTTACAGATATGGATGGAATACTTTATTTTAAATGTAAGGATCTAACCATAGAGTGTGATGAGAATATAGCTACTGATATTGATGGAGAAAAAGGTCCTGATTTTCCACTTGAAATCACATGTGAACGTAGGGCTATTAAGATAATAGGATATAAAGAGGAGTAATACTTTCATAAAATATATAAAAAAGTAATATATATAAATATAATTATTATTTTGGAGTGTGGATATTGAATATTTAGATATACTTGTTTTTGATTTTAACCATGATTTTTTTGACTTATGAGTCTGTAACCTCAAGCATAAGATATTGTCCTGTTAAAATAAAAGAAGTGCTTACAATATCTTTTATCTTAATTATATTTAGAATAGTTAGCTTATTAGTGCTTCTTCTGGCAGATAATATGAAAAGTGTGTACTTAATGAAGAATTTAGTGTTCTTAAATATCATATATATTCCTATAATTATATATATTTGTATATATATTTTTTATAGAAATACAAGGATAGACATAAATTGGTTTTATGGAATTTTTATTATAGGAATAGTTATTTATTTGATATGTATTTTTAAGATTCCTATGGAGTATTATATATCATTATCCTATGGATATAATATTATTTTAAGCAATTTGTTGCCATATAAAATGTTGTTATGTATCAATGGATTATCATTTTTTATGAGTATAAAAAGCTTTAGGTATAANNTATTTGTAGGAACCACTGCAATAACACTACAAAGTAGTGAGAATATAGGTTACTTATTGATAGGTGATTTGGCTTGGATTATAGTATTGTATGGAAGTATTGGAACTTTTAAACATAAAATAGTGAAAATGTAAAATAAATATTAAAGTAAAAGGCTATTTGAGATTTGTATTCAATCTTAAATAGCCTTTATTAGTTACAATAAGGGTAATAAATTATTTTCTATAAGAGATTTTCTTAGAATTTTTATTTCTAGTAACATCTTTAGATGATTTTTTAAGATTAGGGCTTTTTACATTAGTTTTTTCCTTATTATTAGAAGGTGAAGATGATTTTTTTCTTATAATGGGATTAGTTGGGATTAGGCAATTTTTACCGTTGCCTATTAAATCTTCTCGATGGCAACTAATTAAAGCCGATTTCACTAGATTATGATTTTCAGGATTCCCAAATTGTAAAAGAGCTCTTTGTGTATTTTTTTCCTTTTGACTCTTGGTTACATAAACTTTTTTATTAGTAAAAGGATTTATACCAGTATAATATATGGTAGTTGATAAACTGCCTGGTGTAGGATAAAAGTCCTGAACCTGTTCTGGCATATGTCCCATGGATTTTATATATTGTCCTAACTCTATAGCAGCATTTAAATCACTACCAGGATGACTAGACATAAGGTAGGGTACCACAAACTGTTTCTTTCCTAAATTTTTATTTATGGCATGATATTTGGTTATAAATTTATCATAAACTTCTTTAGATGGTTTACCCATTTCACAAAGTACTTTATCACTTATATGTTCAGGAGCTACTTTTAGCTGACCACTTATATGGTGTTCACAAAGTTCATTAAAAAATTTTGAGTTTTTATCATATATTAGATAATCATATCTTATGCCAGAACGAATAAAAACTTTTTTTATTTTAGGTAAAGTTCTAACTTTTTTTAGAAGACTTAAGTATTCAGCATGATCTATTATTAAGTTTTTACAAGGTGTAGGAAACATGCACTGTCTATCCTTACAAACTCCATGGTCAATTTGTTTTTTACAAGCTCGCTGTCTAAAGTTAGCTGTTGGACCACCTATATCATGGATATATCCCTTAAAGTCTTTATCCTCCGTTAAAAGCTTAGCCTCAGATACTATAGAATCTTGGCTCCTATTTTGAATAACTCTACCTTGATGATAAGTTAGAGCACAAAATGAACAACTACCATAACAACCTCTATGGCTAGTTATAGAAAACTTAACTTCCTTAAGAGCAGGTATACCACCGGCTTCTTCATAAATAGGATGATAAGTTCTAGTATAAGGTAAGTTGTAAACATTATCCATTTCTTTAGTACTTAAAGGGGTTTGAGGTGGATTCTGAACTACGAACCTGTCACCATAAGGCTCTACTAATGTCTTACCCCAAACTGAGTCTTGCTCCCTAGAGGAAAGGTAATAGCTGTTAGCATAGGCTTTCTTATCATAAGTAATTTCTTCAAAGGGAGGCAGTAATATATAGTCTTTAATTTTATCTAGTTTGTTGGTCACATAGGAGGTTCCTTTAACTGAAGTAATGTGATTGATTGGTTTTCCATATCTTAATAAATTGGCAATTTCAACTATAGGTTTTTCACCCATACCATATATTAAAAGATCCGCCTTAGAGTCAAGAATTATACTCTTTCTAATTTTATCATCCCAATAATCATAGTGGGCAAATCTTCTAAGACTAGCTTCTATACCACCTATAATTATAGGAACATTTTTATAAGCTTCTCTAGCTCTGTTTGAATATACTATAACAGCTCTATTTGGTCTATAACCGCCTTTACCACCAGGAGAATAAAGATCATCATGTCTTTTCTTTTTAGCAACGGTATAGTGATTTACCATAGAATCTATATTTCCAGAGTTTATAAGAAAGCCATATTTAGGTTCACCAAGTTTTCTAAAGTCATCACAAGAGTCCCAACTAGGTTGAGCTATAATTCCTACAGAAAAACCTTCACTTTCTAAAAGTCTTCCAATTATAGCAGTTCCAAAGGATGGGTGATCTATATATGCATCTCCAGTTATTATTATAAAATCAAGTTGAGAAATATGATTTTTTTTCATGTCTTCTCTAGAGATAGGTAAAAATTTCGTATTATTTTTCATAGGTTTTCTTATATAAACTTACCTCGAGTAATTAAATTTTTAAGGTCAATACTAATGACAGTATTAAATTCTTTAATATCAGTAAGTTCATAATAAGATACCTCCTTTCTCGCACTAATTTGTACATTAAACTATATTAACATAATAAGAGACAAATATGAATAGGACTATTATAGGAAAATACTATATAAAAATTAGATTCATTTAGTATAAGGTAGTAATTTGAATGAAAAGAGAGAAAAGTCATGATATTAAATAAATATGAAGAAATTCAACCAAATTCGAATAATATAGTTACAAAATTAAATATGTAGACTATAATAAGTATATATAAAAATATATTTAATTAGGTGGTGAGAAATTAATGGACGGTGGGCCTTTGTTGTGTAAGGACTGTGATGACATTTATAAATCGAATAGAAATAGAGGAATACTGTTTATTAAGTTATAGACACTTATATACATATTCCTCTATTGAAGGAGGAATAATATGGAGAAACTATCAGAATTTTATCTAAGTAGTATCTTAAACAGATGGGTTTATGATGAATTAAATTATTGTATAGGAAAGTTAGAAGATATTTATGTAACTACAGATTATGGATATCCAAGAGCTATTGGATACAAGATTAAAAATGGAAGAGAAATTGAAAACTTTGAATTTAGAAATATTGATGTATACAAAGAAAATGGGAAATATATTATAAGGGTTGTACAAGTTAAAGATATAATTCCAAGGAAATATTCATATCTTTTATCTCAACATTTATTAGATAAAGATATAGTAGATGTAAATGGTAAAAAAATAGTAAGAGTTGTTGATTTAAAGATGGTAAAAAGGAATGGCTACGTAACTGTGATTGGAGTAGAGTCAGGTACTTTAGCAATTGCAAGAAAAATGAAAATTGAGAATCCCATAAAGAAGGTATATGCTCTATTTAATAAAGAACCAAAAGAAAATCTAATAAATTGGGAGAGTGTTCAATCTTTAGAGATGGTAGCTTCCTCTTTAAAGCTAACGACACCATACAATAAGTTGAGTAAGTTACATCCAGCAGATATTGCTAAAATTGTGGAAGATTTATCGTTAGAGGACAGAGTTAAAGTTATAGATGGATTAGATATAGATTTAGCTTCAGATACCTTAGAAGAAATTGACCATGATATGGTAAAGGATATTCTGAATAATTTGAGTGAAGATAAGGCAAAGAAAATATTAGACATTATGCCTAATGATGAAATTGCTAATATGTTAGATGATATGGATGAAGAAACTACTAATCGTGTTTTAGTAAATTTAGATGATGATGATGAAAATGAAATAAGAGATCTTATGAAATATGAGGATGAAGTAGTTGGTAATATAATGAATACTGATTTTATATCCTTTAATATAGATATTACTGTAGAAGAAACTATTAATATAATAAGAGAGCTTAAGCCGGAGGAAGAAGTGGCGCATTATATATATATTGTTGACAAAGAAGAAAGGCTACAAGGAATAGTATCTCTAATAGATTTGGTAATATCAGATTCAGCTGTAAAACTAAAATCTATTATGAATACAGAACCATTTAAAGTGGTAGATACAGATGAAATTGATGTTGCTATAGCTATAGCTGTAAAATATGATCTATACTCTGTACCTGTTGTGGATGCAGATAATAAGTTATGTGGGATTGCAGTAATGGGAGATATTATAGATGAAATTTTGTCACCAAGTTGGAAGCGTAGAATTAAGAGGATGGCATAATGCAATGTAATATTATAAAAAATTTAAATAAGCACTTGGATTAAGAATTTAATCTAAGTGCTTATTTTTGAAAATTTATAACTATGTATTATAATGATTTCCTTAGCCTCATATATTTTACATGTGGAGGTGGAAGATTTGGAAAAAAAGTTTAAAGGAATATCTNNATTTTCATATTAATGAAGATGCAAATTACTATTAGAAATCACGAAAATCTTATATATAAAGGAGTTAGTATTAATAAAATAGATGTTTCACTTTTAAGTAAAGAAGAAGCTATATTTAAAATAAGTAAAGATTTAACGGATATTAATGTAAATAGAAATGTAAAAGTTCAAATTGATGAAAAAAGCTATGAAATATCTTTTAGTGAATTAGGTGTTCGTGAGAATGTAGAAGAGATAGTTGATATGGCACTACTTTATGGAAAGAAAGATAATTTTGTAGATAGATATAAGAATGCTAATAAAGGTATAGATAGGGAATTTTATACAGTGACAAGTCTAGATGCAGAAGGCTTTAACAAGTTTTTAAAGATTATAGAAAAAGAACAAAATAAATCACCGGTAAATGCAACCATAGATCATGAGTGGAGTGGATTTCTTATAACACCCCATGAAATAGGTAGAAAGATAAATGGAGATGCATTAAATAAGAGTATTATAGAAGCAGTAGATAATAGTTTAGATGATAGTGATATTATTGTAAATGTGGATTTTAATAAAGTATATCCTAAAATTCTGGAAGATGATTTAAAAAGTATAAATACTAAGATAGCATCTTATACAACTAGTTTTACAAATTCTAGCTTTGGTAGATGTAGAAATATTGAAATGGCAGCTAAGTATATAGATAATACAGTAGTTATGCCGGGAGATGAATTTAGTTTCAATAGAGTTGTAGGAGCAACTACTCCAGGAAAAGGTTTTGAATATGCAAAGGTAATTAAAAATGGAACCTTTATAGATGAAATTGGAGGAGGGGTATGTCAAGTTTCTTCAACTTTATATAATGCAGTATTAAAAAGTAATTTATATATAACTGAAAGGAAAAATCATAGTAAGATAATATCCTATGTTCCAATGGGGCAGGATGCTATGATAGCCTATGGAGCTTCAGATTTCAAGTTTAAAAATAACTATAGTTTTCCTATTTTGATTGAAGTTATTGTTCAAAATAAAGAAATAACTTTTAATATATTTTCTAATGAAAAAGAGCGAGATCCACACTATGAAATAAAAAGTGAAATTGCGAAGGAAATCAAGCCTAAAAAAGAAATAATTTATGATTATAGTTTAGCTGAGGGAGAAATAGTAATAGAGCAAAATGGCAAAAGTGGTTATATAGTGAATACCTATAGAATTAGATATGAAGGTGGTAAAGTAGTAGATAAAATTCTAGTTGGTGAAAGTATATATGCAGGTAAAAATACTATTGTTAGAATGGGAAAAGACTAAAATTATTACCCAGATATAGGCATAGAATGTCTATATCTGGGTAATAATTTTTAAAAAATTCAAAAAATTAAGAGGTTTTTTTGATAATGGTACCGAAATAGTAAGAATAAAATAATGGACAAAATTGGAGGATTTGGAATGGGAAGTAATGTAGAACTTATAGAAAATATTGTAGCTAATATAGAAAAAGTTATAGTTGGAAAACGAAAAGAGATTTATGATATCATGAAAGGTATGATTTCGGGAGGTCATATTTTAATAGAGGATGTACCAGGAGTTGGGAAGACAACATTGATAAAAGCCATAAAAGAAAGCTTGAGTTTATCATACAGTAGAATTCAATTTACTCCTGACTTACTTCCGTCAGATATTACTGGTATTTCAATTTATAATGCTGGTACAGGAAAATTTATTTTTAATAAGGGACCTATATTTTCAAATATAGTTTTAGCGGATGAGATTAATAGAACATCACCTAAAACACAGTCTGCACTATTAGAAGTAATGGAAGAAATGCAGGTTTCAGAAGGGGGAGCAACCTATGAGGTAGAGAAGCCATTTTTTATAATGGCTACAGAAAATCCTATTGAATATGAAGGGACTTTTTCTTTGCCAGAGGCCCAGCTAGATAGATTTATGATAAAAGTTCATCTTGGCTATCCAAGCAAAATGGATGAAGCATATATTTTAAATTTATATAGAAGGGAAAATCCATTAGACGAACTAACTCCAGTTGCAACAAAGGAAGATATAATAAACATTCAACAACAGGTTAAGGAGATAAAGGTTAATGATGAAATTAATAAATATATAGTAAATATTATTGATGCTACAAGAAATCATAAAGAAATAGTATTAGGTGGAAGTACGAGAGCTTCTTTAGGATTGCTTAGGATTGCACAAGCTACAGCCTTAATAAAGGGTAGAAATTATGTAATACCGGAAGATGTTAAGGAAAATGTTAAATTAGTTCTTTCTCATAGGATAATACTAACCAATGGCTCTATTGCAAGGGGAATAAAGGCTGAGAATATTTTAGAAGAAATTTTAAATTTAGTAATAGCACCAAAGGTGAGAATATATGTTGAAGATTAAAAAATCCTATTTTATATTAACTATTCTGGCTTTTATATTTGCTCTATTTTCAGGAGGAAATTTACCCTATTCTATTTTTTATTGCCTTCTTTTAGTGTTAATTATTACAAGTATATATATTTATTTTGTAAGAAAGAGTTTAAATATTGATGTAGTTAGCGATAAAAAGGAAATTATTGCTGGTCAAAATAATAACATTATTATAAAGGTATACAATGATTCTATATTTCCAATATCATATATGGAAATTGAAAATTCCCTTTTAAAAGGGGTTATGAAGAAATATAGAGGGGATATTATTTCTATAAATATAAATAGTAACAAATTTATAAAAAAAGGTATAAATATACCAATTAGAGGTGACTATAGATTAGGTAGTACAACTAGTATAGTTAGTGATATATTTGGAGTTTTTACTTGGAAAAATTCCTATAACCATAATGAAACTATAAAGGTATATCCTAATATTTATCCCTTGAATAGTATTAAGATAAAAGGAGCTAATCTAAGAGAGTTTAATACTAAGACTGTAATGAAAGAGTTAAATAAGGGGCCTGAAAGTTTAGAAACTATCAAAAATATTAGAGAATATAGGATTGGAGATAGTTATAGAAGGATAAACTGGAAGGTTACTGCAAAGCATGGAAAATTATTTGTAAAGGAATATGAAAGTAGTGAAAGTCCACGTATACATGTTTTTCTAGACTTAAGAAAAGATCCTTTTAGTTTGGATAAAGATGGGGTAAGAGAGGAAGATGTTGTAGAGTTTTTCCTATCTCTAATAAACTATATGCAGGATAAAGGTGCTAATTCACAAGTTATAATTATAGGAGAAAATGCTGAAGTTTTTAATATTAGTAATAAGGAACATTTAGAAGGATTAAAAACTCGTATGGTAAGTAAGTACAGTGAAGGAAGAGGTAAGTTACCTCTTTTTATGAAGAAGTTCATGTTTAATGTGAATAAGAAAAGTGCTGTTGTCATAGTAACCTATGATATGAGTAAAGAGAATATAGATTACTTTATAAGTTTATCTACAGAGGGATATCAAGTTACATTATTTTATTTAGATAAAATACCTAAGGTTAGTTATGATGATATTTCCCATATGTTAAATAAGGGTATAAATTGTTATAGCATAGAAGAAATAAGGTGATGCCATGAGAGTTATTGAAGAAAAAATATTAAAATCTTTTTTAGTTATTATAAATTTTACAATAGTAATAAAGCTTATAGTAGATTGTTTTAAAATAGAAGAACTAAATTTTGTATTTTTAATACTACTATTTTCTATGGGTATACTAATTTACATGTTTTTTTCTAAGGTACTTAATAATACAAGAAAAAAAATAATCTTTTTTATAATTGCTTTTATTTTACTAGGGATAATCATTTATACAACTTCTGGAATATTTGTATTAAAAGAAATTGAAGTAATATCACTTAATTTAAAAAATATAAATAGCGCAGCCCTCAAGGCTAAAAATATTAATTTTGAGGAGTTTGTTCATATATTTTCCATAACGATTCCTTTACTTATAGCTGTGCTTATAGCTATAACTCAGAAATTTAGATATACTCCTCTGGTTTTTTCTATAGGCATTTTTATAATTTTCTGGTATCAAATATTCTATAAAAATGTTATTCCTAACATTCCTTATTTTATAGGAATCGTTATTATAAACTTAGGAATAGGAGAATATATTAAAAAATGTAGGGAATATAGAGGTAGAGAAGTTAAAATAGATATTAATATAAAATACATGATTACATTAATACTCATATTTTCTCTAGTAATTCCAAGATTAATATTGATACTACCTCAAGAATATAAAGGAAAAACTGTAAACAGTGTTACTACTTTTTTAAAAAATGAATTTGCAAGGAAAAAGGAAAACGAAAAGAATCCACCTTTGGAAGCTTTGAAGGGAAGCTTTTCAATGAAGCAAAGTGGGTATAGTGATTCATCTAAAATATTAGGAGGATCTATAGCAATAAATCATAGAGAGGTGTTTAAAGTAATTTCAGATAAACCTTATTATTTAAGAGGAAAGGCTATGGATTATTATACAGGAAGATCATGGACAAAATCTGAGGAAAAAGTAATGAGAAAAGTTGAGGTTAATGAATCTTCCAATATGCCTATGTATAAACTTATAATGCCAACAAAAGATGAAAATTTTGAAGTCGAAGAAAAAACATTAACTATAGTTCCAGGAAAGAACTTTAAAACTACTTCATATTTTACGCCTAATAATAGTAATAATATCATTAATGATAGTAAAAATCTGTTTGTAGATCTAATTCCAATATTTATGAGTGATGTAGAGATAAAGGAACCTTACAAGGTTAGTTATATATCTTATGGTGACTTTGATAATTATCTTGAAGGAATTCAAAATTCTTTGTATAAAAAAACTCCATTGAATGAAAATTATATAATGCCTCAAAGGGAGTTTGGAGTTGATGATTATTCTTATAGAGAGAATTTAATTTCATCAATAGATACATCTAAAGGCATAGAATATGTAAATAGAGAAAGTGCTTTTTTAAATAACTTTATGCTACATTACATGAATTATCTTCAGCTTGATGCTCCGATTAATGATGAAGTATATAAAATAGTTGATAATATACTAATTAGTGAAGCGCAAGCAAAAGAAAAGACTGTGGAGGAACTAACGACTCACGAAAAAGCCTTAGCTATAAGAAGTTATTTGATGAAAAATTATAAGTATGTTACTAATGTGGGAGAGAATGATGAATATAGCGATTTTGTAAGTAATTTTTTACTCTTAGATAAGAAGGGATATTGTACTTATTTTGCATCTGCAACAGTAATGATGTGTAGAATTGCAGGTGTTCCAGCTAGATATGCAGAAGGATTTAAAATGTCAGATGATAAAGGAGAAGATGGTAGTTATAAGGTAACTAATGCTGACGCTCATGCATGGGCAGAAATACTTATAAACCCATATAGAAATCAATGGGCCATAGTAGACTCAGCACCAACTCCAACTGAATATGAAGAAGCTCAAGAAGAAATTGAATTAGAAAATACACCAACGGAAAATAATCCAAACAATGAAGCTAAGAATAATAAAATTAATAAAAATCAACCAGGATTTAATGAAGATGAAGGTGAAATGGGAGAAAATGGTGAATTCAATAAATATATAGGAGTCTATATAACTATAGGATCAGTAATTATAATAATAACTATATTTGTTGGATTGTATAAAATTAATAAAATGAGAATAGTTAAGAATAAAAGCATAATACCTTTATATAATTATTATTTAATAAGGCTAAGGACTCAAGGTATAGCAAAAAGTAAAAGCAGTGGAGATCTAGAATTTGTAGATTCTATAAGAGATATAGAGCTGCAAAATAGATTAACAGATATTGTAAACTTGGTCTATGATGAGTTTTATGGAGAAATATTACCAGGTGCGTTTGAAAAAAAAGAATATTTCATGTATATTGAGAATTATATTAAGGAAAGAGAAAAATGGTATAAATACATTATTAATAAGTATTTTGTATTTAATATATGGAGGTACTAATGAAATATAAGTTAATTTGTGTTGATATGGACGGCACATTATTAAATAATAAAAAGAAGATATCTAAAAGAAATTTAAAGGCAATTAATGAAGCACATAATAAGGGGGCTAAATTTGTAGTTGCCACAGGAAGAATATTTGTATCAGCTAATTATTATGGAGATATAATAGGGGTAAAAACCCCTATTATAGCTTCAAATGGAGCATATATTAGAGAAAAAGACATGGATAAAGCTATATATGAAGAATATTTAAATAAAGAAGAGTGTAGAGTCATATTAAGGTTATTAAAAAAGCATGGTATTATGCCTCAATTTTATAGTACGGATACAATATATACAGAAGAGATAAAGTATTCAGCATTAATATATAGTAAGGCAAATGCAACTTTGCCTAAAAATAGGCAGGTAATCATAAGAATTATAGATCGATGGGAAAAACTATTTGAAGAGAATGTAAATTTAATTAAAGTTATGGTAGTACATGAAGATAAAGAGAGAGTTATAGCTGCAAAGCAAGAGTTTTTAGAGCTAAAAAGCTTTGAAGTAGTAAGTTCTATGGATGGAAGTTTTGAGATTATGAGAAAGGGAACATCAAAGGGAGAAGCAGTAAAGAAGATATGTGAGTATTATGGAATTGATAGAGAAGAAGTAATTTGTATGGGAGATAACGAAAACGATATTTCTATGATTAAATTCGCAGGGGTAGGTGTAGCTATGGGCAATGCTGAAGAATTTGTAAAAAAACAAGCAGATTATGTGACCCTTAGCAATGAAGAGGATGGAGTTGCTAATGTCATCGAGGAGTTTATATTAAAATAAAATATTAGACAAAGTTTTTAAAGTTATAAACTTTACATAGAAATAGAATTGAAGTATTATATCTTTATCAAGCCTTAATAGGTTTATTTTTAGGAGGACGTAATAGTGAACTTAAATATAGTATTATTTCAGCCAGAGATTCCTCAAAACACTGGGAATATAGGAAGAACTTGTGTACTTACCAACTGTAAGCTGCATTTAATAAAACCACTAGGATTTAGCTTGGATGAAAAAGCAGTAAGAAGGGCTGGACTTGACTATTGGCCACAGTTAGAGTTAGAAATCCATGAAAGTTATGAGGCTTTAAGAGAAAAATATAAGGATGGAACATTTTATTTTTGTACTACTAAAGGAACTAAATATTATAATGAGCCAAATTTCAAAGAAGGTGATTTTTTAGTATTTGGTAGAGAATCTAAGGGATTGCCTGATTATATAAGAGAAGAAAATAAAGAAAATCTTATAAAGGTGCCTATGGTAGATACTACAACTAGATCTCTTAACCTTTCTAACACAGTTGCTATAATTGCTTATGAGGGATTGAGACAAATAGGGTTTAAAAATATGAAGTAGGGTGTGAAAAAGGTTTGAAAAAAGTAAAAATAATAACAGATAGTACATGTGATTTACCACAGGATTTGGTTAAATCTCTTGGTGTACATGTAATACCTTTGCAAGTAACCATCAACAATAATACTTATTTAGATGGAGTAGATATGGATGTAGAAACATTTTTTCAAGAGATGGAGAAGACGGAAGAACTTCCTAAAACAAGTCAAATACCTCCAGCTAAGTTTGAGAGTATATATAAGGAGTATATCCATGAGGAATATGAAATAATTTCTCTTCACCTATCCTCTAAGATGAGTGGTACGTATCAATCAGCTTTAATAGCAAAAGATATGGTAGGAAATGATAAGATACATGTAATAGATTCACAAAATGTTACCAGTGGTCTGGGAATACTAGTGCTTAAAGCATGTAAGCTTAGAGATGAAGGAAAAGGAGCTAAAGAAATAACTTCAATTATCAACGATATTATTCCTAATATAAAGAGTACCTTAAATTTCCAATCACTAGATAACTTAGTTAAGGGTGGAAGGCTTAGTAAAGCTACAGCATTTGTAGGTGGACTTTTAGGAATAAAATTGAATTTAGCTGTTGAAAGTGGAGAAATGGTTGTAAGGGATAAGGTAAGGGGGAGTAAAAAGGCCCTTAAGTGTTTAATAGATTATTTAGAGCAGTGTGGAATTTCACAAGATGTTACACCTATAGTTTTAAATGCTGCAGCTGATGAAGAAAACAGAAGTGTACTTAATGGAATTATAGATTATTTAAAAGAACATAACATTGAATTTATAGAATCAGAGGTTGGATGTGTAGTAGGAACACATTCGGGGAAAAATGCTTGCGGCATTTTCTTTATTGGAAAAAACTAATACTAATTTAAANNATTATATATAATAAAAAGGATATGATTTAATAAAATGTCATTGACTTAGGATGCACTTTATAAGGTCATATCCTTTAAATATTAAATTTCAAATAGAATATAACATTATATTTGAAATAGTGATATAGGATTTTATAATGACATATAAATAAATTTATTGTATATTAAGTATTTCAAATATCTTAAGTATCAATGAAGTACAAAATTAATTTATAGAAAAAATAATAACCATATTTAAAAAGTTAAAAAAATATCAATGTATTTTCAAGTATATAAAAGGATTAATTTGAATATATTAGAAATTTATTTCTTTGAAATATTTTTCTCCAAAGAAATAAGAGTAGAACAAATAGGCGCTTAGTGTTGATATGCAAGGGATTTAGCCATATTAAGAAAAAACATATATGAAGGTAATGATAACATATATAATTGACAGAATATTTATATTAAAAAAACTTTATAGAAACTATAGAAAAATCAAATAATAAAACGATAAAAATATGTAGAATATTAGACAAATTTATTATATACTAATATTAAAGAAAGAAATTAAATAAAATAGTAAGTTTGGATGACATTTTCGGAAGAGAATCTATTAAATTAGGTAGCCGAAGAAGCAAGTATTTATTTTGCCGAATAAATATGAAACTCTCAGGCAAAAGGACCGAAAATGGACAAAACTCTGGAAAGCGTATATGCACCGAAGGAGCAAAACTCTCAGGTTAAAATACAGAGGCATAGGGCAAAATATATTTAATATTTTGCCCTATGCCTTTTTATGTGCACCTAATAGGAGGTATTTAAATGATAGAACCATTATTTATTGTAACTAACAATCCTATGTCAAAGGAGAAATTTGAGGGAAAGTATAAAGTTGAGTTTATAGATGTGACGCAGTTGGATATACTAAAAAAGGTAAGAAATTATATTCATAATGGTAATAGAATACTTACTCATCCATTGATGGGGAGTGTAAAGCCTAATGAAACTCCTTACAGAACTGTTTGTGTTTCAGTGGAGGTTGTCGATGGGGTTGATTTGCAGTCTTTGGAAATTATAGAAAATTCTATAGTTACAACAGAAAAATTTTTAAGAGATTTTAACACTCCACAATGGAGTGAAAAAATATTAGCAGATTTTCAATTAATAGATTCAGACTTAATAGATCATGCTATTAACTAAGGGAGGTATATTGATATGTCACAAATTTATGACACTATAATAATTGGAGGAGGACCTGCAGGATTATCAGCAGGACTATATGCTTCAAGATCACGAATGAAAACGTTAATCATTGAGAGAGCAAAATATGGTGGTCAGGCAACAACAACTGATGAACTAGAGAATTATCCAGGTTCAATTGAAGAATGTACTGGAACAACATTAAGTCAAAGAATGAGACAGCAAGCAGAAGATTTTGGTACTGAGTTTGTTAAAGACGAAGTAGTTGATACTGTTTTAGAAGGCGATGTTAAAGTTATTAAATGTAGAAAAGGTGAATATCAAGCTAAGACAATAATAATCGCAACTGGAGCAACTCCAAGACTTGGTGGATTTAAAAATGAGATAGAATTAAGAGGAAGAGGAGTTTCTTATTGTGCTACTTGTGATGCAGACTTCTTTACTGAGCTTGATATTGCTGTAATTGGTGGTGGAGACTCAGCTATTACTGAAGCTATATATCTTGCTAAATTTGGTGAAACTGTTACTGTAATTCATAGAAGAGATTCATTAAGAGCAGCTAAATCATTACAAGAAAAAGCTTTTGCAAATCCTAAAATTAAATTCATTTGGGATTCTGTTGTAGAGGAAGCTAATGGAGATGAAATTCTAGAAAGCTTGACTATTAAAAATAGAAAAACTGGTGAAGTTAGCACTTTAGAAGTTAACGGTTGCTTCGTATTTGTTGGATATTTACCAATATCAGAGCTATTTAAAGATAAAGTAAATATGACTGAAAGAGGAGATATAATAACTGACGAAGAAATGAGAACTAACATACCAGGAGTATTTGCAGCTGGAGATGTTAGAGAAAAATCATTAAGACAAGTTATTACGGCAGCAGCAGATGGAGCTATTGCAGCTACTAATGCAGAGCATTATATAGAAAATTTACATTAGAATATAATTTATTTACTTTAGGTAAATTATATATTAATAAATATTTATAATCTGAAAGGTAGGTAAAATACAATGATAGAATTAAACAAAGATAATTTTGAGTCAGAAGTTTTAAACAGTGATAAACCAGTTTTCGTAGATTTTTGGGGAGATAAATGTGAAATATGTATAGCTTTAATGCCAGGTGTTCATGATTTAGAACCTAAGTATGAAGATAAAATAAAGTTTGCTAGCTTAAACATAGGTGGAGCAAGAAGAGTTGCTATAGGACAAAAAGTTCTAGGACTTCCAACCATGAAAATCTACAATGGTGGAGCTTGCGTAGCTACAATAACTCCAGATAAAATTGCTACACTAGATGATATCGAAGGGTTCATTAAAGAATACTACGAAACATTATAATTTCAATTTTCAAGGTTAAAAAGGTTATTAGATGAGGAGGATTACCTCCCATCTTCTAATAAATAAAAGTGACCTATATATTTTAGGAGGTGAAGGTTTTGCGTCTAGAGATTGGAAAGATATTTATTAAGGATCTTCAATTTGGACCAGAAACAAAAGTTGAGAACGGAGTTCTTTATGTAAACAAAGAGGAATTATTAAGCGAAGTATCTGGTGATGAAAGGATTGCAAGCATCGATTTTGATATTGCAAGACCAGGTGAGGAAGTTAGAATAATACCTGTAAAAGACGTAGTTGAACCAAGAGTTAAAGTAGAAGGAAATGGTGGAATATTCCCAGGTTTCATTAGCAAAGTAGATACAGTAGGTTCTGGTAGAACGCATGTTTTAAAAGGAGCTGCAGTTGTAACTACTGGTAAAATCGTTGGTTTCCAAGAAGGTATAGTTGATATGAGTGGAGAAGGTGCTAAGTACACACCATTCTCAAAAACAAATAACCTTGTGGTTATATGTGAACCAAAAGAAGGAATTTTACAACATGATCATGAAGAAGCAGTAAGAACTATAGGATTTAAAGCAGCTACATACCTTGGAAAAGCAGGTAAGAATGTAGAACCTGATGAAGTGAAAAGTTATGAAACATTACCACTTCTACAACAAGTTCAGCAATATCCAGAGTTACCAAAGGTAGTATATGTATATATGCTTCAAACACAAGGATTATTACATGATACTTATGTATATGGAGTAGATGCTAAGAAGATAATTCCTACATTTATTTATCCAACAGAAGTATTTGATGGAGCTATCGTAAGTGGAAACTGTGTATCTGCTTGTGATAAGAATCCTTCTTATGTTCATATGAATCATCCAATAATAGAAGATTTATATGAGAGACATGGTAAGGACTTTAACTTCTTAGGTTGCGTTATAACGAATGAAAACGTATATCTAGCTGATAAAGAGAGATCATCAAATATGGTTGCTAAGTTAGTAGAATTCTTAGGAGCTGATGCTGCTATAATTTCTGAAGAAGGATTTGGAAACCCAGATGCGGACTTAGTTATGAACTGTAATAAAGTTACAGCTAAAGGTATTAAAACTGTTCTAGTAACAGATGAGTATGCTGGTCAAGACGGTATGTCTCAATCATTAGCAGACTCGACTCCAAAGGGGGATGCTGTAGTAACTGGAGGAAATGCTAACGAAGTTGTTGTACTACCACCTATGAAAAGAGTAATAGGCCATGTAGATNNACATATGGGAAGTTTAAGAGAAGATGGATCAATTGAAGCTGAAATTCAAGTTATTACTGGAGCAACTAGCGAAGTTGGATTTAACTACTTAACAGCTAAAGGATATTAATTTAAAAATATAAATAAAAAGTTTAGTTTAATGATTATGAGTATATTGAAAAGGAGATAGATATTATGTTACAAGGAAAAAAAGCTATCTGTATAGGAGATAGAGACGGAATACCAGGACCAGCTATAGAAGCTTGTGTTAAATCAGCAGGAGCAGAAGTTGTTTTTGCATCAACAGAGTGCTTTGTCTGAACAGCTGCAGGTGCAATGGATCTGGAGATCCAACAAAGAGTTAAAGATCTAACTGAAAAATATGGTGCAGAAAACATGGTAGTAGTAATCGGAGGAGCAGAGGCAGAAGCATCTGGATTATCTGCTGAAACAGTTGCTGCTGGAGACCCGACATTTGCAGGTCCTTTAGCAGGAGTTGACCTTGGATTATCTGTATTCCACGTTGTAGAACCAGAAATGAAAGCAGAATGTGATGAAGCTATCTATGACGAACAATGCGGAATGATGGAAATGGTTCTTGATGTTGATGCTATTATAGAAGAAGTTAAAAATGTAAGAGACCAATTCTGTAAATATCTTTAATAAATAATTTTAATAGAAAATGTTAAGTTAATTGACCTAAGAAATAGAATTTCTAGAGGCCAATACCCATGAAAGGGGGAAAACCTATGTTAAAAGTTGTTCATTATATAAACCAATTCTACGCAGGAATAGGCGGAGAAGAAAAAGCTGATATTAAACCTGAGGTTCGGGAAGGGTTTGTAGGACCTGGACTTGGATTAAATGGGTTATTAAAGAAAGAAGACGTTGAGATAGTTGCTACAGTTATTTGTGGAGATTCTTACTATGCTGAGAATACAAAAGAAGCACAAGCAGAAATTATCGAAATGGTTAAAAAATATAATCCGGATTTATTTATAGCTGGACCTGCATTTAACGCTGGAAGATATGGTGTTGCATGTGGAGATGTATGTAAGGCAGTTAAAGAAGAGTTAAATATACCTGTATTATCTGGAATGTACATTGAAAATCCAGGCGCAGACATGTATAAAAAAGATTTATATCTTATCTCTACAAGAAATAGTGCTGTAGGTATGAGAGATGCATTACCTAAAATGGCTAAATTAGCTATTAAATTAGCTAAGGGAGAAGAAGTAGGTTCTCCAGTAGAAGAGAACTACATTGAGAGAGGTATAAGAAAGAACTATTTTGCAACTGAAAGAGGATCTAAAAGAGCAGTTGACATGCTTGTTAAAAAAATAAAAGGTGAAGAATTCGTTACAGAATTTAAAATGCCTGACTTTGATAGAGTTGATCCAATGCCAGCAATAAAAGATATAACTAAAGCTAAAATTGCTATAGTTACATCTGGTGGTATAGTTCCAAAAGGAAACCCAGATCACATAGAGTCATCTTCAGCTTCTAAAATTGGTAAATATGATATAGAAGGAATTAATGATTTAACTGGAGAAACTTTTGAAACAGCACACGGCGGTCATGATCCAGTGTATGCTAACGAAGATCCAGATAGAGTTATCCCAGTAGATGTCCTAAGAGAGCTTGAAAAAGAAGGAAAAATAGGATCATTACACAGATACTTCTATTCTACAGTTGGTAATGGTACAGCTGTTGCATCTTCTAAAAAATATGGTGAGTTTGCAGCTAAAGAATTAATAGCTGACGGCGTAGATGCAGTTATATTAACTTCTACGTGAGGAACTTGTACACGTTGCGGTGCAACGCTTGTTAAAGAAATAGAAAGAGCTGGACTTCCAGTAGTTCACATGTGTACTATTACTCCAGTATCTTTAACTGTTGGAGCTAACAGAATAATTCCTACAGTTGCTATTCCTCACCCACTTGGAAATCCAAATTTATCAAAAGAGGATGAATATTCATTAAGAAGAAAACTTGTTGAAAAAGCTTTAAAAGCTCTTGAAACAGAAGTTCATGGACAAAAAATATTTGAGTAATTGAAATTAATAATTTAGTAATTAGGGGTAATCCCCTAATTACTAAATATATTGATAGCAGATTGGTTAGTTTGCACAATGTACAATGAATAGTTTTTATCCATTTATTATAGATTGTGCAAATTACAAAATTAATTATTATAAAGGCACATTATTAAGGGAGGTTGAATTAAAAATGAATTTTCCAGTTATAAAGAAAGCATCTTATATTTTAGTGAATACTCCAGATATGGTAATACATAATGGAACTACACAAACATTAGAAAAACAAACAAATCCTGATTCAGAATATTTAAAGGCTATAAAAAGTCATTTAAGAAGTTTTGAGGAAGTTGTAGCTTATGCACCAAACCAAACTTATATAGGAAACATTACACCAGAAGAGTTAGGCGAAATGCCAAGACCATGGGTTGGAAAGGATGTAGAAAATGCTAACAGATTTGGTAAATATGGAGAAATAATGCCGCAAGATGAGTTCTATGGCTTAATGAAAATCTCTGATGTATTTGATTTAGTTTTATTAGAAGAATCCTTTGTTGAAACTATAAAAGAAAAATTAGCTAAGCACCCATTACTAAAGGAAAAAGCAGAAAAAATTGCTGGTGAAGAAATGGCTAAGATTGAAGAGTTAGTTAATAATGCTGGAGCAGAAGGATTATATATAGATGGAAAACTTGTTGGTTGTGTAAGAAGAGCACATGAGTTTGACCCAAACCTTTCAGCTCACTATATGCTTGAAAATTTAGCAGTTAAATCTTCAGGAGTACTTGCTGGAATGCACTTAGTTGACAATTTAGATATTCCAGTAGAAGAAATAGGATATATAATAGAGTGTTCAGAAGAAGCAATAGGAGATATGAACCAAAGAGGTGGTGGAAATGTTGCTAAGTCTATAGGTGAAGTTGTAGGTCTTTCAGGAGCTACTGGTTCAGATATGAGAGGATTCTGTGCAGGACCTACTCATGCATTAATAAATGCAGCGTCACTTGTTAAGAGTGGAATATTCAAAAATGTACTAGTAATTGCAGGTGGAGCTACTGCTAAGCTTGGAATGAATGGTAAAGATCACATAAAGAAAGAATTACCAGTGCTTGAAGACTGTCTAGGAGGATTTGCTATTCTTGTTTCTGAAAATGATGGAGTAAGTCCAATTNNCAATTGGTCATGGTGCCTCCCCACAAGCTGTACTTGAAGCATTAGTACTTGATCCATTAACAGCAGCTGGACTTAAAGTAACAGATGTAGATAAATATGCACCAGAGATGCAAACACCAGATATAACTGAACCTGCAGGAGCAGGAGATGTGCCAACTCAAAACTATAAAATGATTGGTGCTTTAGCTGTTAAGAAGGGTCAATTAGATAGAAAAGAATTACCAGGTTTTATAAAGGCTCATGGATATCAAGGTTACGCTCCAACTCAAGGTCATATCCCATCTGGAGTACCAATAGTTGGACACGGAATAGATCACATTAAAGATGGCGTTTTAAATAACTTTATGATTGTAGGAAAAGGAAGTTTATTCTTAGGAAGAATGACTAACTTATTTGATGGAGTTTCTATACTAGTTGAAAAGAATACTGGAAAACTAGATAATGAATCAGGTGTAAGTAAAGAAGAAGTTAAATCAATGGTAGCGGATGCTATGAAGGATTTTGCAAGCTTTTTAATGAACTCTGATAAATAGAGTCTTTAAACTCATAAGGAGAAACTCTTCTTATGACGCTTAAAAATTACTAATTTATCTCTTTAAATAGAAGAGATTATTAAAGAAACGGGGTGTAGAAATGAGTCAAAATGCTACTAAAGCAATGATTGCTGAAGTCTTTAATGATATAGCAACAGGAATAAAAAGCGGACAATTCAAGAAAAAAGTTAGAATAGGTTTAACTATATTAGGGTCTGAACATGGAATTGAAGAGATGGTTAAAGCTGCTGAACTTGCAAAAGTAAAATACGGCGATTTTGATATAGTTTTAATTGGACCTAAAGTGGATGCTGATTTTGAAGTAGTAGAAGTAGAAACAGTTGAAGAAGGTCATAAAAAAATGACATCTATGTTAGAGTGTGGAGAATTAGATGGTTGTGTTACACAACACTTTGATTTCCCAATAGGGGTTTCTACAGTAGGTAAAGTGATGACTCCTGGTAAAGGAAAAGAAATGATAATAGCTACAACTACAGGAACTACTTCTACAAATAGAGTTGAGGGAATGGTTAAAAATGCTATATCTGGAATATCAGTAGCTAAAGCTAATGGAATTGTGAATCCAAAGGTTGGAATATTAAATCTTGATGGTGCTAGACAAGTAGAAAGAATTCTAAGAGAGGCTCAAGAATGTGGATATGACATATCTTTTACTGAATCATTAAGAGCTGATGGTGGAGCTGTAATGAGAGGAAATGACCTTTTAGCAGGAACTCCAGATGTTATGGTTTGTGATTCTTTAACAGGAAACCTATTAGTAAAAGTATTTTCATCATTTACTACAGGTGGAAATTATGAAACTGTAGGAGCTGGATATGGTCCTGGAATTGGAGAAAACTATGATAAATTAGTTAATATAGTTTCAAGAGCTTCAGGAGCGCCTCTTATTTCAGAAGCTTTAAGATTCTGTGCAACTTGTGCAGAGAATAAGGTTTTAGACATAGCAAGAGATGAATTTAAGGCAGCTAATGTAGCTGGATTAAAGGAGATTGTAGATAAAACTACAAAAAAAGCTAACAAACCTCAAGAAGAGGAAGAGGTAAAAATGCCACCTAAAAAGGTAGTAACTTTCTCTATAGCAGGGATTGATATATTAGAGCTTGAAAATGCATGTAAAGCACTTTGGAAAGAAGGTATATATTCAGAAAGTGGAATGGGATGTACAGGACCTATAGTGCTTGTAGCTGACGAAGATGGAGCAAAGGCTCAAGAGGTATTAAAGAAGGCTGAATTTGTATCTTAAAACATAAATAATAAAAATACAATTGACTGTGAATTTACAGTCAATTGTATTTGATTTTTAGGGATAATTATGGTATATTCAGCATATGAATATATGAAATTAAATAGTATAGCATATAGGATTATGCATGATAAAAACTTTTTATTAGGTTATAATACATACTATAATAAAACTTTTATATATTTATAGTACTTATTTATTTCAGGAGGGTTTAAGATGAAAATGAAAAAAATAGTTGCTCTTATGGCAACGGTTGCTATGACTGCATCCTTATTAGTAGGTTGTGCTGGTGGCGGAAACGATGACAAAGGTACAGCAAGTGAAGGTAAAGATACTCCTAAAACAGAAGTATCAGTAGGTCTTTCAACAGATGAAGGTGGATTAAATGATAAATCATTTAACCAATCAGCTGATGAAGGAGTTAAAAGAGCAGAAAAAGAGTTTGGAGTTAAATATACTCCGATTGAAGCTCAAAAGAAAGAAGACTATGAGCCAAACCTACAATCTTTAATAGATGGTGGTTCTGATTTAACTTTAGCTATTGGCTTTCAATTAGCAGATGCAGTTAAGGCTGTAGCTGCAAATAATCCGGATTCAAAACTATGTATCATAGATTCTGAAGTTAAAGATGCTAGTAATGTAATGTCAATAACTTTTAAAGAAGAAGAGGGTTCCTTCTTAATGGGAGTTATAGCTGGATTAACTACTAAAACTAACAAAGTTGGATTTATAGGTGGAAAAGACTTCGATACAATTAATAAATTTGAAGCTGGTTTTGCTGCTGGTGTTAAAGCTGTTAACCCAGAAGCAGCAGCTGGACTTATAAGTGCAGATGGTAAGAATCCAGGAACAACNNCTTTTGCTGATACAAATAAAGGTAAAGAACTTGCTACATCATTATATGGAGCAGGATGTGATGTAATTTATCATGCAGCAGGTGGATGTGGTATTGGTTTATTCCAAGCAACTAAAGAATTAAAGGAAGCTGGAAAAGAAGTTTGGGCTATAGGTGTTGATATGGATCAAGCGGTTTCTCTTCCAGAATTTAAAGATGTTATCCTTTCTTCTATGATGAAGAGAGTTGACAATGCTACTTACGATGCAACGAAAGCAGTTATAGATGGAACATTCAAAGCAGGTCATGTTGAGTTAGGTATTTCTGAAGGTGGAGTAGGTATGGCTGAAACAACTAAAGACAATACTGCTCCTGATGTAATTAAAAAAGCAGAAGAGTTTGAAGCTCAAATTAAAGAAGGTAAAATTAAAGTACCTGCTACAAGACAAGAAGTTATTGATTTTAAATAATCAAAAAATAATCAAGAAATAAGCTAGATTTTACATCTAGCTTTTTTTTATCACTTTTGATAATATGTTTTTAGAAGAGTAAAATTGTATGAAAAATAAAAATAATATTCAATAAAATATTTTTATGGTATAATGGGAGATGGATTCTATAAAGTACATATCGGTATTTTAACTAATATTAAGCATTTTAATGTAGTATGTAAACGTAGGTAATATTATAAGGAGGAAGGGAAATGGAAAAAGTAATTGAAATGAAAGGTATAACTAAAGTTTTCCCTGGAACCATTGCAAACGACAGTGTAAATTTTGATTTATTACAAGGTGAAACTCACGTATTGTTGGGCGAAAATGGTGCAGGAAAAACTACCTTAATGAATATACTTTATGGCTTGTATCAGCAAGAAAAAGGTGATATTTATGTTAATGGAAATTTAGTTAAAATTAACAACCCTAGTGAAGCGATAAAGCTTGGAATAGGGATGGTTCACCAACACTTCATGTTAGTTCACAACTTTACAGTAGCTGAAAATATTGTACTTGGATGTGAACCTAATAAGGGGTTACGTATGGACAGAAAAAAAGCGTATAATGATGTAAAGGAACTATCAGATAAATATGGATTTTCTATAGATCCTAATGCTATTATTGAAGATATATCTGTAGGACAACAGCAAAAGGTGGAAATCCTTAAGGCTCTTTATAGAGGAGCAAAAATTCTAATTCTTGATGAACCTACAGCAGTTTTAACACCACAAGAAATTGAGGAATTAGGCAAAATATTAGATAATTTGAAAAAAGAAGGAAAGTCTGTTATTCTTATAACTCATAAATTGAAAGAAGTTATGAGCATGAGTGATAGGGTTACTATAATCAGAAGAGGTAAAGTTACCGGTATCGTTAATACTGCTGATACTAGTATTGATGAATTAGCTGAGTTGATGGTTGGAAGAAAGGTAAATTTAGTGGTAGAAAAAATAGAATCTAAATTAACTGGAGAAGTTCTTAAGGTTGAAAATCTATCTGCTAATGATCAAAGAGGGATTCCTGCTGTAAAAAATGTTTCGTTTACTGTTAATGGAGGCGAAATTTTAGGTATTGCAGGAGTAGATGGGAATGGACAAACAGAACTATTGGAAGTACTTACAGGTCTTAGAAAAGGTCACAATGGAAAAGTGTTATTAAATGGAAAAGATTTATATGGAAAATCTCCTAGAGAAATTATTGACTCAGGTGTTGGACATATTCCTGAAGATAGACATAAAAGAGGTCTTATACTAAAATATTCATTATTTGAAAATTCTATTCTTGGAATCCATAAAAATAAAGAATTTAATAAAGGTATTATGATGGACTATAAAGCTATCAAAAAACATTGTGATACACTAATAGAAGAGTTTGATGTAAGAACACCTAGTAATGAAGTAAATGCATCTGCTTTATCTGGAGGTAACCAACAAAAGTTAATTGCAGCTAGAGAAATTTCTAAAGACCCAACATTGTTAATTGCAGCTCAACCTACAAGAGGTATAGACGTAGGTGCTATTGAATATATTCATAGTAGACTTGTAGATGAGAGAGATAAAGGAAAAGCGGTACTTTTAGTATCTTTAGAATTAGACGAAATTTTAGCTCTTTCAGATAGAATTGCTGTTATGTATGACGGTGAAATAGTAGATATTTTGGAAAGAAAAGATGCAGATGAGCAAAAATTGGGTATATTAATGGCTGGTGGAAGCTTGAATAAGAAAGGGGAAGAGAAATAAAATGAGTAGTAAAGTTAAGGATACAATAAAGGCTATACTCTTTCCTGTAGTAGCAGTTATATTTTCTTTATTTATATCAGTGTTTTTTGTTATGTGGGCAAAAGGGTACTCAATAACTCAATACTTTACAGCTTTGACTGATTTAGTTTCAACTATATGGACTGGTAGTTTTGGAACACAAAGAAATACCATGGCTACATTAGCGGAAGTGACACCTTTGATTTTTACTGGTGTAGCTAATGCTGTAGCTTTTAGGTGTGGACTATTTAATATTGGTGTAGGTGGTCAATTTGTATTAGGTATGGTTGCAGCTGCCATAGTAGGAACGATACCAGGATTAAGTCCTATAGTACACATTCCATTAATAATTGTAAGTGGTATAGTTGCTGGAGGAATTTGGGGAGGAATACCGGGATTTCTTAAAGCTAAGTTTGGAACTAGTGAAGTTATAAATACAATTATGATGAACTATATTTCTATCGCATTAGCCAACTATATTATACTTAGAACGGCCTTCGGAGTTCCAGGAAAGGCTGCAACTCCAATGATACAAGAAAGTGCAAAACTTGCAAGGTTTGTTGAAGGAAGTTCAGCTAATATAAGTTTATTTATAGCTATTATAACAGCTATTCTTATGGGATTTATATTATGGAAAACTACCGTTGGATATGAGATAAGAGCCGTTGGTATAAATCCTCATGGTGCAGAATATGGTGGAGTAAATGTTGCTAAAAAAGCAGTTCTAGCTATGGTTTTATCAGGAGCTATAGCTGGTCTTGGTGGAGCTACACATGTAGCTGGTGTGAAACATTTAATTCAAGACTTTATGGTAGTTCCTAGCTATGGATTTGATGGTATAGCAGTAGCACTTCTAGCTAAGAAAAATCCAGTAGCATGTATTTTATCAGCGGTATTGTTCGGAGCTTTAAATAGTAGTTCAAGAGCTCTTCAAATTAGTGGAATACCAAAAGAAATAGTATTTTTAATTCAATCAGTAATTATTATATTTGTAGCAACAGATTACATTGTGACTTACTTTGGAAATAAGAAAAAGAAAGGGGAGATAATGAATGGATAATAAAATTGTTGTTAGTATCATTTCATTAATAGCAGCTACTTTAAGAATAGCTACACCTCTTATCTTCACATCCTTAGGAGGAGTGTTTTCTGAGCGTTCAGGAGTAGTAAATATAGGTCTTGAAGGTATGATGACCATAGGAGCCTTTTTTGCAGTATATGGAACACATATAACGGGTAGTCCTGTAATGGGAATGGTCTTTGCTTTAGTAGCAGGTGGATTACTTGCATTAATTCATGCAGTTCTTAGTATTCACTTAAAATCAGACCAGGTTATTTCTGGTACAGCTATTAACTTATTTGCTACAGCTTTAGCTAGTTTCTTGATATATATATTATTCAATGGAAAGGGAGGTCAAACAGACTTAGTAACAATTCTTCCTTATAACTTACCAAAGTTTATTGTGGATATTCCTATTATTGGAGATATTTTATCTGGATTAAACTGGTTTGTAATAATAGCAATAGTATTGGTATTTGTAGCCCATTTTGTACTTTACAAAACTTCTATTGGACTTAGAATTAGATCGGTGGGAGAACATCCAAAAGCTGCAGATACACTAGGGATAAATGTATACCTAGTAAGATACATCTGTGTAATATTATCAGGAATGTTAGCAGGACTTGGTGGAGCTGCATTATCAATTGGTGTTACACCAATATACAGAGAAGGAATGATAGCAGGTAGAGGATTTATTGCTTTAGCAGCTGTAATCTTTGGTAACTGGACACCGATTGGTTCTTTTGGGGCATGTTTATTGTTTGCCTTTGGTGAATCATTCCAGATATTTGCGCAAGGGCTTGGATGGTCATTACCATCTGAAGTGTTTACAATTATACCATACCTATTAACTATGTTGGCACTTGCTGGATTTGTAGGGAAAACAAATGCACCAGCAGCTTCGGGTGAAACATATGAAAAAAATGGTAGATGATATTTGAATAAATTTAAATTATAATATAGTTTAGAGAGTTAGCTTGGTATAAGCTAACTCTCTTTTTATAAATTATTGTCGGGGAAATAAGAATTCTGCTATTTGGTTAGAAATATTATAGGTTTTATGATATGATTAGAATAAGATGAGTAGGAGGGATATTTATGAATTTAGGCTTTGATTTAAGGCTATCACAGGAACAAAAATTGATTATGACAATGGAAATGCAACAATCAATAAAGTTACTACAAATGTCATCCTATGAACTTTTACAACATATCGATAAGGAATTACAAGAAAATGTAGTTTTGGAAGTGGAAAATAATTTGGAAACACCTAAAGATGAAATTGTAGATAATGAGTTAAGAGAGTATAGGGAATTAATTAGAGATATGGCTATGGATAATTATAATGATAGGTCATATTATAAAAATGAAGAAAATGATTTGGTATCACCTTTTAATTTTATAAGTAGTAAACCTACTATTAAGGATTATTTAAGAGAACAAGTTATGCATAGTAATTTAGATAGACGAGATGAATATATTTGTAGATATATTGTAGATAATATTGATCATAGAGGGTATTTAGATGAGAAAGTTACAGATGGTTTGATTGAAGAGCTGAGTATTTCAAAAGATGCAGCTATAAGGTGTATAGATATAGTTCAGGGACTTGAACCACCAGGAATATGTGCTAGGTCACTAAGTGAATGTTTAATAATTCAGCTGCGTAGGAAAAATATAATGAATAGCTATGTTGAAGAAATAATAAATAACTACTTGTATGAGTTATCAAAAGGAAAATATCAATTAATAGGTAAAAAACTTGGAGTTACAGCTAAGATGGTTCAAGGGTATGAAGATATAATAAAAAAGTTGGAACCTAAACCTACTAGGGGATTTTTTACTGGTGAAGAAATTGGATATTTGATTCCAGATGTTTATATAAAAAAAGTTAGTGAAGAGTATGTAGTTTTGATGAATGACAGTTTATTACCTAATTTAATAATTAATAATACCTATAAAGAGGTAATTAATAGCAGTAATGATTCGGTGGCCATAGATTATGTAAAAGATAAAATTAGTAGTGCCATGTTTTTGATTAAAAGCATACAAAATAGAAAAAATACCTTGTGTAGAGTCATGGAGGAAATAGTTAAAAATCAAAGGGAATATTTAGATAAGGGGAATAATTATATAAAGCCAATGGCTATTAAATATATAGCTAATAGTTTAAATATGCATGAATCTACAGTTGGTAGAGCTATAAGGGATAAGTATGTAGCTCTTCATACAGGGGAAATTAAAAGGATAAAGGATTTGTTTACTAATAGTGTAAATGTTTTAAGTCAAGGTATATCATGTGTTAGTGTAAAAGATATGATAAAGAATACAATAGAATCTGAAGATAAGTCAAAGCCACTATCTGATTCAGCTATATGTAAAATTGTTAATGAAAAAGGTATAGATATATCTAGGCGTACTGTAGCTAAATATAGAGAAGAGTTAGGGATAAAAGCCTCGTCTCAACGAAAAAGATTAACATAGATTTTGATATTCCATATGAAACATAATTTTTTTATTATGATTTATATGGAATTAATTATTTTTATATATTTATATAAATAGAATTATTTCTGAATAAATTATAGGGGAATGTAGAAATATAGCTTATATAAAACTTAAATCAAAATAAATACTTCACAAATGATGAATATTGTCATATAATATAATTAGAAAATAAAAGAACTGATGGGACATTTTACGTCCACAGGGACATAAAATGTCAATGGAGTACNNATAAAAGATGGAGAAGTTATTAAAGTTACAGCAAAAGGTAGTACCTGAATTACTAGAAGTTTTAGATTTGCGATATATCATATTAAAAAATATAAAGTATAGAGAACCTATAGGAAGGAGAATGCTGTCAACCATAGTAAATTTAAGTGAAAGAGTTGTGAGAAGTGAAACAAATCTTTTGAAAGCTCAAGGGTTAATCGATATTAAATCCTCAGGTATGTATATTACTGAAGAAGGCAATGAAGTTTTTGTTGGACTTAAGGCTTTTATGAAGGAATTAAGTGGTTTAAATTTCATAGAAGAGGAATTGAAAAAACTTCTTAAAGTTAGAGAAGTGATGGTTATTAATGGAAATGTAGCAGAAGATAGTACATTATATACTGAACTGGGTAGAGTAGCAGCTAATTATTTAAAAAGTATTATTAAAGATGACATTATAATATCCCTTACAGGAGGACGTACAGTGAAGGAGGTTATTTATAATTTCACTCCAATGACTAAATATAAAAATATAAAAGTTTTACCGGGAAGAGGTGGTATGGGTAAGGAAACAGAAATACAATCTAATACCTTAGTAGAGATATTAGCAAATAAGTTAGATGGTACTTATGAATTGTTACACATCCCAGACAATATAAGTAGTGATTCTTTTAAAGCTTTGATTAAGGAATCAGATATTAAGGAAACTTTTGAACATATAGAGAAGTCAAATGTCCTTATCCATGGTATAGGGTTGGCTAAAGAAATGTGTGATAAGAGAAGCCTGTGTAAGGACGTAAAGGACAGGATATTAGAATTAGGAGCTATAGGAGAAGCATATGGCCATTATTTTAATAGTAAAGGTGAGGTTGTATATTCTATGCCTTCAATTGGAATAACTAAAGATAGAATAGAAAGTATTCCTAATGTAATAGCTGTAGCAGCGGGCATCGAAAAAGCAGAAGCTATTATGGCTATACAAATGGGAAAAGTGAATTCTGCGCTAGTTACTGATGAAGCTACGGCAAAAGAAATTTTAAAATTATTTTAAATAAAGTTAGTTATTAATACTTAATGGTTTTATCCGAGGGTTACTTACTACAATATTAATATATTTTTTAACTATTATATTATGATTTTTTAGCTTTCATGCTTTGAAATTATTATGTTGTATATAAGAAAATGTGTCTCTGGATAAGGATTTTATGGAGGAGAGCTCCTGCAAATCTGTTTACATCAATTAAGTTTAAATATAAAAATTATTAAATTAAATGTTGGAGGTATTTTATAATGGTTAAAGTTGGAATTAATGGTTTTGGTAGAATTGGAAGAAATGTATTTAAGGTTTTGGTAGATAAATATGCAAAGGACATTGAAGTTGTAGCAATTAATGATTTAACAGATCCAAAGACGCTAGCACATCTTTTGAAGTATGATACGCTTTATGGTAAATTTAATGGGACAGTTGAAGCAACTGAAAATTCAATTATTGTTAATGAAAAGGAAATAAGAATATTCGCAGAAAGAGATCCTAAAAACATACCATGGGGGCTTCAAGGTGTGGATATTGTAATAGAATCTACAGGATTATTTACAGATGCTACAAAGGTAAAGGATCATATAGAAGCTGGAGCTAAAAAGGTGTTAATTTCTGCTCCAGCAAAAAATGAAGATATAACAATTGTACTTGGGGTAAATGAAGATAAATATGATGCTAAAAATCATAATATTATTTCAAATGCTTCATGCACAACTAACTGTTTAGCACCTTTTGCTAAAGTTTTAGATGAAAAGTTTGGTATAGTAAAAGGACTTATGACTACAATACACTCATATACTAATGATCAGAAAATATTGGATGCACCACATAAAGATTTAAGAAGGGCTAGAGCAGCAGGAGAATCAATGATTCCAACAACTACAGGAGCGGCAAAGGCGGTTGCTTTAGTTTTACCACAGCTTAAAGGAAAATTAAATGGTTTGGCAGTAAGGGTTCCAACACCAACAGTTTCGATGACTGATTTAGTATGTGAACTTGGTAAGTCAGTGACTGTAGAAGAGGTTAATGGAGCGTTAAGAGAAGCAGCAGAAGGAGAACTTAAAGGTGTTTTAGGATTCTCTGAGGAACCATTAATTTCAATGGACTTTAGAGGTGATGAGAGATCTTCAATTATAGATGCCTTATCAACTATAGTTATGGGAGATAATCTAGTTAAAGTAGTAGCTTGGTATGATAATGAGTGGGGTTACTCAAATAGGCTAGCAGATTTAACAAAATATGTTGCAGATAGATTATAATCTTTAAAATGTGTTAAAATAGGTATGTAATAAAAATCTAGTTCTAAGATTTGTAACTGAACTAGATTTTTATTACAATAAGTTTAAAAAGGAGATTTTAATATGTCATTTAACAAGAAATCATTAGAAGACATCAATGTAAAAGGGAAAAAGGTTTTAGTAAGGTGTGATTTTAATGTGCCTATAGTAGAAGGTAAAATTACTGATGAAAATAGACTTCTAGGAGCAATACCTACTATAGAGTACTTAGTTAACCACAATGCAAAGGTTATCTTATGTTCACATTTAGGAAAGCCAAAGGGAGAGCCCAAACCAGAGCTTTCACTATCACCAGTAGCAGCAAGATTAAGTGAACTATTAAATAAGAATATAATTTTTGCAGCGGATGATAACGTAGTAGGAGATAAAGCAAAATCAGCTATTTCAGATATGAATGATGGAGATGTAATACTATTACAAAATACTAGATTTAGAAAAGAAGAAACTAAAAATGAAGAAAATTACTCTAAGGAGTTAGCTTCACTTTGTGATTTATTCGTAAATGATGCTTTTGGAACAGCACACAGAGCTCATTGCTCTACTGTAGGAGTAACTGAATTTGTAGAAGAATCAGTTTGTGGATATTTAATTCAAAAGGAGCTTAAGTTCTTAGGAGAGTCTATAGAAAATGCTGAAAAACCATTTACTGCTATTTTAGGAGGATCTAAAGTATCAGATAAAATTAACGTAATAAATAATCTTTTAGAGAAAGTAGACAATCTTCTTATAGGAGGAGCTATGGCATATACTTTCCTTAAAGCTAAAGAATATAAAATGGGTATATCAAGAGTAGAAGAAGATAAAATTGATTATGCCCTAGAGATGATGGCTAAAGCTAAAGAAAAAGGCGTTAAATTATATCTTCCAATAGATCATGTAGTAGCTACTGAATTTGATAAGAATGCAACGCCAGTGATAACAAAAGATGAAAATATTCAAGATGGTTATATGGCTTTAGATATAGGACCTAAAACAAGAGAACTATATGCAAAAGTGATAGGAAACTCTAAAACTATTATTTGGAATGGTCCAATGGGTGTTTTTGAATTTGAAAACTTTAATAAGGGAACAATAGCAGTAGGAGAAGCTATGGCTAATTGTGATGGAATTACAATAATTGGTGGAGGAGATAGTGCTGCAGCTGTTAATATATTTGGTCTAGGAGATAAAATGACACATATATCTACAGGTGGTGGAGCTTCGCTAGAATTTTTAGAAGGAAAAGAACTTCCAGGAATTGTTGCTTTAAACGATAAATAAATGATAAATAAATGCAAAGGTATATAAAGAAGGTAATAAACAAGATAAAATCTTGTTTATTTGCTTTCCTTTTTCAGAGTAATATATTATATTTGAGTTAGAGAAAAAATGTAATATGTATTTTAAGGAAAAAACTTGAATATTTTTAGCTTTAATAAAGATATGTTGTGAAGTTATTATTAGGAGGATTAATCATGAGAAAAGCAATAATAGCAGGAAACTGGAAGATGAATAATACAATAAAAGAAGCGATAAATTTAGTAAAGGAATTAAAGCCTTTAGTAAATGATGCTAGCTGTGATGTAGTAGTTTGTCCAACTTTTTTAAGCTTACCAGCAGTAATTGAAGAATGTAAGGGAAGCAATATTATGGTTGGAGCTCAAAACATGCATTTTGAAGAGTCAGGTGCTTTTACAGGAGAAGTTTCTCCATTAATGCTTAAAGAACTAGGAGTAAAATTTGTTATAATTGGACATAGTGAAAGAAGACAGTATTTTAATGAAACTGATGAAACTATAAATAAAAAATTAAAGACTGCTTTTACTCACGAGATTACACCTATATTATGCGTAGGTGAAAGTTTACAACAAAGAGAACTAGGAATAACTGAAGAAGTATTAGGTGCTCAAATAAAGCAAGATTTAATAGAGTTAAAAAAAGAGCAAGTTGAAAATATGGTTATAGCCTACGAGCCTATTTGGGCAATAGGAACAGGAAAAACTGCAACTGCTGATGATGCTAATAGTACAATAGGATTTGTTAGGGGAGTTATATGTAAGTTATATGGAGAAGAAGTTGCGGATAAAGTTAGAATTCAATATGGCGGATCAGTTAAGCCAGCATCTATAAAAGAGCAGATGTCAAAGGAGCACATAGATGGAGGCTTAATAGGTGGAGCTAGTCTTAAGGCTTCAGATTTCGCGGCTATTGTTAATTACCAATAAAAGGATGGTCAAATGTTATGAATAAAAAACCAGTAATGCTAATGATATTAGATGGTTTTGGGATAAGCGACAATGTGGATGGAAATGCAGTGAGAGAGGCTAATAAGCTGAACTATGATGGCTTAAAGGCTAAATATCCTCACACCACATTATCAGCTTCTGGTCTAGATGTAGGACTTCCTAAGGGACAGATGGGTAACTCAGAAGTAGGACACTTAAATATAGGTGCAGGAAGAATAATATATCAAGAATTGACTAGAATAACAAAATCAATCAAAGATGGCGATTTCTTTGAAAAAAAAGCTTTTAATATTGCTATTGATGAGGCGTTGAAAAACAATTCAGCTGTTCATTTAATGGGATTATTATCAGATGGAGGAGTTCATTCTCACATCAATCATGTAAAAGCTCTTATATCTCTTTGTAAGAGAAAAGGAGTAAAAAAAGTTTTTGTTCATTGCTTTTTAGATGGAAGAGATGTATCTCCAACATCTTCAAAAAACTTTATAGAAGAGTTACAAAAACATATGGACAGTGAGGGAATAGGAGAAATTGCAACTATTTCCGGTAGATACTATGCTATGGATAGAGATAATAGATGGGAAAGAGTACAACTAGCCTATAATGCAATAGTAAATGGTGAAGGAAATACTAGTACATCTCCATTTGCAGTTATAGATGATGCTTATCATGATAATAAAACAGATGAGTTTGTAATCCCTAGCGTAATTGTAAAGGATGGCAAACCTGTAGCTACCATAAAAAATAAAGATTCTGTAATTTTCTTTAACTTTAGACCAGATAGAGCAAGAGAGATAACTAGGGCTTTAAAGGATAAAGAGTTTAAAGGATTTGAAAGAGAAAATTTAAATATAACCTATGTATGTATGACCCAATATGACAAAACAATTGAGGATGTACAAATAGCTTATAAACCAGAGAGTTATGATAATACATTAGGTGAATATGTTAGTAGTAAAGGATTGAAACAGCTTAGAATTGCAGAAACAGAAAAATATGCCCATGTGACTTTCTTCTTCAATGGAGGAGTAGAAGAGGCAAATGAGGGTGAAGATAGGGTGTTAATTCCATCACCTAAAGTAGCAACTTATGACTTAAAACCAGAAATGAGTGCCTATGAAGTTACTGATGCTGTATTAGAGAATATAGAAAAAGATGAATATGATTTAATAATACTAAATTTTGCTAATCCAGATATGGTTGGTCATACTGGAGTTATTGAAGCAGCAGTAAAGGCTATTGAAGTTGTAGATCATTGCCTAGGTAAGGTTGTAAATAAAATGCTGGATTATAATGGTACAGTGTTTATCACAGCAGACCATGGTAATGCTGAGTCTATGATTGATTACTCTACAGGTAAACCAATGACTGCACATACTACTAATTTAGTTCCATTTATATATGTAAGTAAAGAAGTTGGAACTCTTAGAAATGGAGGAATCCTTGCAGATATTGCTCCAACTATCTTAACAAAGATGGAATTAGAAATTCCAAGTGAAATGAGTGGAAAATCGCTAATTTAATTTATTAGGTTAAAATATTTAGCCATGCTAAATTTATTATAAACATAATATCAAGGAGGAAAAGAAATGAAACAATATGTTGAAATCATTGATGTCTATGCAAGACAAATATTAGATTCAAGAGCATTCCCAACAGTAGAGGTCGAAGTTGTGCTAGAAGACGGTACAGTGGGGGTAGCTGCAGTACCATCAGGAGCATCAACTGGTCAATTTGAAGCAGTTGAATTAAGAGATGGAGATAAAGCTTTATACAATGGAAAAGGTGTATTAAAAGCTGTTGATAATGTAAATAACATAATTGCAGAAGAATTAATAGGAATGAATATATTCGATCAAGTTGCTATAGATAAGACTATGATAGAATTAGATGGAACAGACAATAAAGCAAAGNNACTCATAATAAAGAAAAATTAGGTGCTAATGCAACTTTAGGAGTGTCTCTTGCTTGTGCAAAAGCTGCTGCTAATTACTTAGGTCTTGGCTTATACCAATATATTGGTGGAGTTAATGCTAAAGTTTTACCAGTACCTATGATGAATATATTAAATGGTGGAAAACACGCTGATAATAATGTAGACTTACAAGAGTTTATGGTTATGCCAGCAGGAGCTACATCTTTTAGTGAAGCTTTAAGAATGGGAGCAGAAGTTTATCATGCTTTAAAAGGAATATTAAAGGCTAAGGGACTTGGCACAGGTGTTGGTGATGAAGGTGGATTTGCTCCAGATTTATCATCAAATGAGGAAGCAATAAAAGTTATAATTGAAGCTATAGAAAAAGCTGGATATGTTCCAGGAAAAGATGCTTTCATAGCACTTGACCCAGCATCTTCTGAATTCTTTGAAGATGGAAAATATAATCTTGCTGGAGAGGGAAGAATGTTAACACCTCATGAAATGGCAGATTACTATGTAGAATTATGTGAAAAATATCCAATAATATCTATTGAAGATGGTATGGCTGAAGAAGATTGGGAAGGATGGAAGTACTTAACTGATAAAATAGGTAAAAAAATTCAATTAGTTGGAGATGACTTATTTGTAACTAATACTTCTAGACTTGGAATGGGAATTGAAAGAGAAACTGCAAACTCAATTCTTATAAAATTAAACCAAATAGGAACTTTAACTGAAACTTTAAATGCTATAGAGATGGCTGCAAGAGCTGGATATACTGCAGTAGTTTCTCACAGATCAGGAGAAACAGAAGATACTACAATTGCTGATCTAGTAGTAGCTACAAATGCAGGTCAAATTAAAACAGGAGCTCCTGCAAGAAGCGAAAGAGTTGCTAAATATAATCAATTACTAAGAATCGAAGAAGAACTTGGTGATATGGCTGAATTTAGAGGATTAAAATCTTTCTTTAACATAAAAAGATAACTAATTTTTATAGTGGAAATATCGAACAAATAGTATATTTGTTCGATATTTTATTTATATATTACAATTTTGTACTATTTTAATATATATATATTTACATTTATTACTGTTTGCATTGTAAAAATATTTTTACTGTGATAAAATATATTACATGTATAAGGATAAAGAAATAAGGGGGTATAATAATGATAACAGCATTAAAGGTTGTAATAATTATTTCCGCATTAACAGTTATATTAGCAATATCTCTTCAAGAAAGTAAATCATCAGGATTAGGTGGTTTAGTTGCTGGAAGTTCAGAAACTTTTTATAGCAAGAATAAAACTAAAACAAAGGAATCATTCTTAACTAAGCTTACTATAGTATCAGCTATTGTTTTTGTAGGGTCAATTATAGGAATAAATATATTTATACTTTAACTAAAAGCTATCCAGGGGGATAGCTTTTGTATTTAATGTCTGATAAAATTATATTAAAGATTAAATATTTACACCTTAGTATGATAATTTTATAATGTAGATATAGATGAATTTTTAAGTGATAGGGGAGAAAGTAATGAGTGGATATGTTTCAAAACTTGAAACTCCAGAAATGGATTATCTTGTTGATGCTATTAGATCTCTTAAAACCAGAGAGGAAGTATATAGGTTCCTTGAAGATGTTTGTACAATAAATGAAATAAAAGCAATGGAGCAAAGGCTTCAAGTTGCAAGAATGCTTAAAGATAGAAGAACTTATTTGGATATCGCTAGTAGTACTGGGGCTAGTACTGCAACCATAAGTAGAGTCAATCGTTCTCTAAATTATGGGAATAATGGATATAAGGTGGTATTTGAAAGAATTGATTGGAAGGAATATGAAGATAAATAATAAATAATCATAGATTGATTAGAAGAAAGGTCTTGCTTTGAAGATAGTAAGGCTTTTTTCTATTTGATTAACTTATGAAAAATAAAATTAATAACAATGTGAGAGGAGAGGATGGTGTAGTAACCATTCTTGGTAATTACTTATATGTCGTTTATAAATTCGTAGTATATGGTATAATAAAGAATAGGTTAAATTTTCATAGTTTATTATAGAGTAAAGAAGATTAACTAAATTACATTAGATAACTATAAATTTAGGAGTGATTAGATGGATTTAAAGAAGCTATTAAACAAGGAGCAATATGAAGCAGCTATTACTGTAGAAGGCCCCTTGTTAATTTTAGCAGGTGCAGGATCGGGAAAGACCAGAGTTCTTACTTATAGAATGGCACATATGATTAATGATTTAAATATATATCCCTCACAGATTTTAGCTTTAACTTTTACAAATAAAGCGGCAGGAGAGATGAAGGAAAGAGTTAAAACATTAGTAGGAGATGTAGTTGATACCATGTGGGTTTCAACTTTTCACTCTAGCTGTGTAAGAATTTTAAGAAGAGAAATAGATAAATTGGGATACAATAAAAATTTTACTATATATGATAGTTACGATGCTAAATCTCTAGTAAAGCAATGCATGAAAGAACTTAATATCAATGATAAAGATATTACTGATGGAGAAATTATCTCAAAAATTTCCGATGCTAAAAATAAATTAATATCTGCTAGCAAGTTTAAAAAAGAAAATGAAGGAAACTTCAGAATGAATAAGATAGCAGATGTTTATCTAACCTACGAAAAGAAATTAAAGACTACAAATTCTTTGGATTTTGATGATTTAATTTATTTAACTGTTAAACTGTTTAAAGAAAATGATGAGGTTAGAGAGTTTTATAGAAGAAAATTTAGATACATACTAGTAGATGAGTATCAAGATACAAATAAATGTCAATATGAATTAATAAAGCTTTTAGTTAATAAAAATGAAAATATATGTGTAGTTGGAGATGACGACCAATGTATTTATGCATGGAGAGGTGCAGATATTAATAATATATTGGACTTTGAAAATGATTTTCCAGGGGCAAAGGTTATTAAGTTGGAGCAAAACTATAGGTCAAAATCAAATATATTAGAAGCTGCCAACAAGGTTATTAGAAATAATGCCCAAAGGAAAGATAAAGTATTAAGAACTGAAAGTGAATCTGGAGAAAAGCTAAAGGTATATAGGGCTTATAGTGATATAGATGAAGGGAATTTTGTGGCAACTCAAATTAAAAGAATGATTAGAGAAGAAAATAGAAGCTTAAAAGACTTTGCCATACTTTATAGAATGAACTCTCAATCTCGTATTTTTGAGGAAGCCTTTAGAAGAAATGAGATAACCTATAAAATAGTAGGGGGACTCAGATTCTATGAAAGAAAAGAAATTAAGGATATTATGGCATACTTGAAGGTCATAAATAATCCACTTGATGATATAAGTTTAAAGAGAATTATAAACGAGCCCAAAAGAAGTATTGGAGACACAACTATAGCTAAGGTACAAGAATTTGCAGTAGAAAATAATATATGCATGTATGATGCACTGTTAGATGCAGAATTTATACCAAATCTTTCTGCAAGGGCTATAACATCTATAAATAAATTTGTGAGTTTAATGAATACTCTTATAGTAGATGCGGAGAATATAAGCGTACCTGAACTAATTGAGGATATTTTAGATAGAAGTGGATACATGAAAATGCTTAAGGGTTCTAGTAGTGCTGAGGATGAAAGTAGAATAGAAAACTTAAAGGAGCTTGTATCTGATGCTGTAGTATTTGAAAACTCTTCAGAGGATAAGTCCTTGAGTGCATTTCTAGAAAAGGTAACTTTAGTTTCGGATATAGATAATTTAGATGAAGAAAACAATGCTGTAGTAATGATGACTGTTCATAGTTCAAAGGGACTTGAATTCCCAGTAGTTTTCTTAGTTGGGATGGAGAATGGAATATTTCCAGGTGTAGCTTCTTTGAATAACTTCCATGAGATGGAGGAGTCAAGGAGACTTTGCTATGTTGCTATTACAAGAGCAGAAGAGATGCTATATATATCATCGGCAGAACAGCGTATGGTATTTGGTAGAACTGTCGGATATCCTATATCCGACTTCATAAGTGAAATACCTAAGGAATTAAAAACTGATTTAAATGATGATGGAGGAACTCAATCTAGAGGCAGTTCTGATAATATTAATAATAAAGTTAATAATAAAGTTAATAATAATCCTCACTCCTTTAGAAGTGGTTTTTATAATACAAAGCAAACTATTACTTTTAGTGAAGCTGGTAACATGGAATGTGGAGTTGATAAATGTGCATCTAAAGAAGAACTTACCATAGGGGTAAAGGTAAGACATGGTAAATTTGGAGTAGGAACTGTAGTATCCATATCTTCAGATAATGGAGAAACTATAGTAACTATAGCCTTTAACAATATGGGAATCAAAAAGCTTATGCTTAACAAAGCAGGTCTTGAACTAGCTTAAGATAGTTCAAGAAAGCCACGAAGATAGTAGAATAGTTTATAGTAGGCTATGTTTTAGATGTTAATAAAACATAGCCTATAATTAAATGCATATATAGGGTTTATTTATAAGTTAATAGGAGGAAGCAGTATAATGAGTGATGATAAGCGTAGTAAAATGCTGAAGTTAGTAGAGGAGTTAAATAAATACTCCTATGAATACTATGTACTAGATAATCCTATCATATCTGATAAAGAATATGATAAAAAATATGATGAACTTAAAGTTCTAGAAAGTGAACTTAAAGAGGTCTTACCTTATTCACCAACATTGAGAGTAGGAGATATAGTTTTAGATGAATTTAGAAAATATAAACATAGAGCTCCTCTTTGGAGTTTGGATAAGGCTCAATCCATAGAGCAAATTAAAGATTGGCATAATAGAAATGTTAAAGCTATAAATGAGTATAATAATAGTCATGAAGAAAAACTACCAAGTATTAAATATATAGTTACTAAGAAGTTTGATGGACTTTCTATAAATTTGACCTATAACGAAGATGGAGTTTTAACAGTGGGAGCTTCTAGAGGGACCGGAGAAATTGGAGAAGATATTACTAGTCAAGTAAAAACTATAAAATCTATTCCTCTTATAATAGATAATCACAGTATAATTGAAGTTCATGGTGAGGCTATTATGACAAGGGAAGCTTTTGAGAATTATAATAAAAATGCTGCTACACCATTAAAAAACTTAAGAAATGGAGCAGCTGGAGCTCTTAGAAATTTAAATGTAAAGGAGACCGCTAGAAGAAATTTATCAGCTTTTTTCTATGATGTAGGGTATAATGAAGGAAATCACTTTAAGACATATAGTGAAATGATGAATTTTATTAAAAAGATGGGACTTCCTATGGATAATTATATGGAAACATGTACTAATATTGAAGAAATAGAAAAACAGGTTGAATATATTAATAGTATTAGAAGTAACTTAAATTATGACATAGATGGGGTAGTTATAGCTGTTGATGACATAAAAACTAGAGAAGTATTAGGATATACAATTAAGTTTCCTAAATGGGCAATAGCATATAAGTTTGAGGCTGAGGAAACAACTACTAAACTTTTGGATGTAGAATGGAATGTAGGTAGAAGTGGCAGAGTTAGTCCTACAGCAATTCTTGAGCCAGTAGAATTAGGGGGGGTAACAGTTAAAAGGGCTACTTTAAACAACTTAGATGACATTCAACGTAAGGGAGTTAAAATTGGAGCTACAGTGTTTGTTAGAAGATCTAATGATGTAATTCCAGAAATCATGGGAGTAGTAGAGGAATCACTAGAAGGAAGTATTGATATAGAAGAGCCTAAGGTATGTCCTAGCTGTGGAGAAGAATTATTTAGAGATGGAGTACATTTGTTTTGTGAAAATACATTGGCATGTAAGCCTCAAATGGTAAAAACTATAGTTCACTACGCTGGCAGAGAAGCTATGAATATAGCTGGATTTAGTGAAAAAACTGCTGAGCAGCTATTTGAAAAGCTTGGAATAAAGTCTATAGCAGATTTATATAGAATAAAAAAAGAGGAATTAGTCGGATTAGAAAAGTTCGGAGATAAGAAGGCTACAAATCTTTTAACAGCATTAGAGAATAGTAAAGACTGTGAATTATCTTCATTTATATATGGCCTAGGTATTCCTAATGTAGGTAAAAAGACAGCTAAAGATTTATCAAAGAAATTTAAAGCTTTAAAATATATTGAGGAAGCATCCTTTGAAGAACTAATATCAGTACCGGATATAGGGGATATAGTTGCAAAAACTATAGTTGAATTTTTTTCATTAGATAAGTCTAGAGAAACCATAAATGAGCTTTTAAAATTGGGTGTAACTCCAAGGGAGGAACAAGTTCAACAGATAAATGAAAATCCTTTTAAGGACAAAACTGTTGTAGTTACAGGAAGTTTAAAGGAATTTTCAAGAAGTGAAATTAAAGATAAGTTAGAAAGTTTCGGTGCAAAGGTAGCAGGTTCTGTTAGTAAAAAAACAGACTTTGTTATAGTTGGAGAAGAACCAGGTTCTAAGTATAATAAAGCTGTAGAGTTGGGAGTTAGAATAATTTCTGAAGAAGAATTTAAGGAAATGATTTAAAATAGAAAGCATCAGCCCCATGGAGTTTTTAATCCATGGGGCTGATTGCTATAGTTAAATAATTAGTATTTTACAATACTAAGATTCGATATAAGTTGTTCTATTGATTAGGAGTTTCATCCTTAACTAAAAATAATTATTATTCTAGATAGTAGAGTCAGTAGTGCTATCTAAAGGTGCTGAATCAGAACTTATATCAATTATTTCAGATTTCTTATGTTGTTCTTTTTCCTTAGCTTGCATATCTATACATGAAATATTTAGTATATGTGAGATTTTTTCAAGTATATAATTACTATATCTCAGCTGACTATATATAGAATTGAAAACAACAAATCCCCAAATGATTATTACCATAAAAGTTATTAATGATAAGATTCCTAATATTTTCAATATAATATCTAAGTAAATCATAAGATACCTCCAATTTATTTACACATTAATATAAATATTATATCACATGTTTACAATTGGAAAAGAAAAATTTTATGTTAACTTATTCATAATTGTTTATTTTGGAATAAATGAGTAAATAATTTTAAAATAGGAGGTGTTATAGTGAAAAAAATAATATTTACAGTACTTTGCATTATAATAATTTTAGCGGGTATATCTATTGAAAAAGAGAAGTTAAATTCTGTAAATAATAATAAAATGAATTATATAACTTACAATATGAATGTAAATCCTGAAGATTTGCAGTTAACAGCAGAAGATAGTGTAAGAGATAAAGATTTGCTAATAACACTTTTTGAAGGGTTAGTAAAAGAAGATAGTAATGGGGAAATAGTGCCAGCACTTGCAAAGGAGATAATAGTTTCTGAAGATGGTTTAGAATATACTTTTAAGTTAAGAGAGGATATATATTATAGTTCTGGAGAAAAAATTACTTCAGAGGCATTTAAGAGTTTTTTTAAAGCTTTTTTAAGTGATAGAAATAATATATATGCTAGTAGGCTAGATTGTATATATGGAGCTAAGAGTTTTAGAGAGGGAACTAGTGAATTTTCAGATGTAGCAATAAGTGTAAAAGATGATAGCACTCTAGCTATAAGGCTAAATTACAAAAGTCCTTATTTTATTTATATCTTAGCCAATCCAGTATTTAACCTTAGAGATTATGGAAGTTTGAATAAGTATAAGGAAAATTTTTCTTCAATAAGATATACAGGTCCATTTGTAATAAAACAAGTAAATAATGATGAGATTTATATAGAAAAAAATCAAAAATATTATGAAAAAACTAAAATCACTGATGAAAACATTAGAATTACATTTTTAAACAGCGTAGAAAATACTTTAGCTATTTTTGAAAAAACAGCAGACACTAATATAGATGACTTTTCAGGAAGTATAGATATAATGATGGATGCTCCTATAAATGAACTTTCAAGATTATCTCAAAATTCAATGGTTAAGGGGTTTAATGGTTCATCTATATATTATTTGAATTTTAATAAGGATAAAGAAAGTGTTGGTGGAGGTATAAACTTTAGAATAGCAATAAACTCACTTTTATCAAAGGAGTATTACTCACAACTTATATGCAAAGAATTACTTACTCCAGCCACATCATATACCATGGAAACAGAAAAAACAGAACAAGCATTTTCGACTTTTGGAGATACTGAAAAAGCTAAAGAATTCTTTGGTAAGGTTAATGTAAATGAAAAGTCTAAAATAAGAGTAATTTATGAAAAAAATAATCTGAATAGAAGAATTGTTGAAGATTTAAGTGGTGATATTAAAGAGTGTACTAATTCGGAAATAGTTTTGAAAGAATACCCTAAAGAAGAATTGAAGAAAGCCATTAATGAAGGAGATTATGATATAGTATTACAGAGGTTTGATTTTAAGTATGGAAATCCTGGAGAATATTATGAGAGCTTGACTAAGATTTCTAATAATAATGTTATTACATATGATGATGAAGAATATTACAATCTAATAAAGTCTGCATCATATGAAATGAATGAAGAAAAAAGAAAAATTATTTATGAGGAATGTGAAAAAATATTAAAAAATCAGTTAATATCCATACCTATATATAACATTAATAATGTTATTTGCATAAAAGAAGGTATAAATAATATATATGTAACTACTACTGGAAATATAAAATTAGATAATGTTAAAGAAGTACCTTAAATTTAAGGTACTTCTTTATTAGAAATCTAAAATGGTATTTAAATAAATAATTGTAAAAAAGTTAAACATATTTTTACAAGAGTCAAAGCTATGTTTATAATGTTTATAACTTTCCTTCTTTCTATTTAAAGAAATATTTTTAACAAAAATAGGTGCTAAATCATTAGTATCATTGTTT
>DKGY01000038.1:105219-108652 GCA_002453475.1 Clostridium sp. UBA6758
TGTCATCTAGTAGGTCTTCTGATTTACAAGAAAAATTCCTATATCTTTCAGGATTATCAAGACTAGGAGCTTCTGGCCACCTAAGGATAATTCCTGAGCCTACTACCTGTTTTTTATAAAGACCATGAATCTTAGAGGCAAGCTCTGCTTTTTCATTATCACTTAGGAAAGACTTATGAATCATGAACACATAAAGATATAGAATTATTTCGTCCGAAGAAAATTTGTTTTCTTTTTCAGATATATCTTTTATAAAAATACCATCATCATTATTATATAATTTCTCTAGATTATTAAAGATTTTAAAGGCTGCATCTTTAAAATGAGATAAATTAGTATTTTTATAAGCTAATATAGAGTTTATATAGCATAAGCAAGATATATCTATATTATCTCTAATTACAGAAGGTGGCATATGGTGGATATTTTCAATCATTAATTCAGAAAAATCTACTAGCAATTCCTTAGCTTTCTCTAGTTTCGAACATTCATAAAGAATATTGAAGGCTAAACAAATTTTAACTAACTCATCGTGAGAAGTATTATATATTTCTTGTTTAAGGCTTGAGAATAGATTTAATATATCTAGAGCAAAGGATTTAAAATTTTCATTATCCTCTTCTGAAAGCGTTGTGCATTTATAATATGCTGCCATAAGAAGGGCTTGAGTGGAGAATTTAAATTTCATATCCTTATCTGTAAGAAAATATTCTTTTTGAAGAGGATCTGTAGAATCATATTTATCAACAAAAACCCCTTCGCTATTACGGCAATAAAGAGCAAAAAATTCTAATTGATCAATGGATAGGTCAACATAGTATTTGCTAAGTTTATATTTATCCTCATCAACATCTTTAAATTTTTTATAATAGTCAGATAAGTACAGTAAACCAAGGGTCATATACCCATTTGCACATATGTTTATTTCTCTTTTAAACTTGCGATGATTCCAAAGCAACTTATCTTTTTCTTTCAAAAGTTTTCCATCAGCTTTTCTATATACACATAATAGTGGAGAAATAACGCTATTTGTGATATCATCATCATTAGGTAAAGGTTTAATTTTTAAATCTGCATTTCTAGATATAATTCCACACCCAGAGTGTAGAACTATATGTCTAAGGGACTCTTTAGAAAAATGAAACAATTGACTTTTTATATTGTCATTGTTTAGTATGTTAATTCTTAAAAAAGGTCCTATATATCTCAAAATAACACCACCAGAATATTAGTTATATTTAATAATATGATATGAGAAGTGAAAATGTGCTAAAAACACAATAGTTTTTTTAGGTTAGGAGAATTTATATGAGGGTAGGAAAATTAAATTGGGATGAACTAAAGTACATAATAGATAACCATAAAGGGAAAGAAAGGGATGAGGTAGAAGTATCTAACGGGATAGGAGAAGACTGTGCCATTATAAATTTTGGAAGCAATCAATGTGTAGTATCTACAGATCCCGTAACTGGGGCAGGTGAGAACATAGGTAAAATTGCAGTTAATATTAACTGTAATGATATAGCTTCCTGTGGAGTTGAGCCATTGGGAATTTTAGTTACTATACTAGCACCACCAAAGACTACTATACAAGAATTACATGATCTTATGAAAGAAATTCATGAAGAAGCGTGCAAAGTAAATGTTCAAATTATAGGTGGTCATACTGAAATAACCGAAGCTGTTAATAAAATAGTAGTATCCTGTACAGCTATTGGGAAAAGTAATGGTAATAGTGCTATTAGTACATCAGGAGCTAGAATAGGGGATAGTATAATAGTCACTAAACAATTATGCCTTGAAGGAACTTCAATATTAGTTAATGATTATGAAGAGAGATTTAGAAATATATTAACAGACGAAGAAATTAAGAAAGCTAAAGGATATGTGGAAAATATAAGTGTAGTGAAAGAAGGAAAGATAGGTGGAATAGCGAAAGCAACATCTATGCATGATATAACTGAAGGAGGAGTTTTAGGAGCTTTATGGGAAGTGGCTAATGCAAGCAATGTAGGATTTAAGGTTTATAAATCTAAAATGCCAATTACAGAAATTACAAGTAAAGTATGCAAAGAGTTTAATGTAGATCCTTTAAGACTTATATCATCAGGTAGTATGCTTATAACCACTGATAAGCCAGAAGAATTGCTTAAATCTCTTAAGGATAATGGAATTAAGGCCACTGAAATTGGAAAAATAACTGAGAGTAAAGGAATAGTAATAGATGATAAAGGAACTAATGAAGTAACTCCGCCAGAAGCAGATGAGTTATTTAATATACAGTAGATAGTTTAGAAGGAGAATTTGTAATGAGAAGATTAATAGTTGCTAGTAATAATAATCATAAAATTTTAGAAATAAAGGAGATTCTTAAAGAATTTGATTTGGATGTTGTATCTTTAAAGGAAGCAGGCATAGATATAGATGTAGAGGAGACAGGAAATACATTTATGGAAAATGCATGGATAAAGGCTAACGCAATTCATCAAATGTGCAAGGATGTATTAGTTTTATCTGATGATTCAGGGTTATCAGTAGAAGCTTTAAATGGAGCTCCTGGTATATATTCTGCTAGATATAGCGGAGGGCATGGAGATTCAGTAGAAAATAATAAAAAGTTAATCAGAGAATTACAAGGTGTATCTTTCGATGAAAGAAAAGCTAAATTTATATGTGCTATGGTTTTAATAGTTGATGATAAGAATATTATTAAAGTTCAAGGTGAAGCAGATGGATTAATATTAGAAGAATATAAAGAATGTGAAGGATTTGGATATGACCCTTTATTCTATGTGCCAGAATTAAATGCTACATTTAATGATGTGCCTTCCAAAGTAAAGAATGCTATAAGCCATAGAGGAAATGCATTAGCTAAGTTGACAGAAGAGATGAAAAAATATTTATAGTTTACATATAATTATTTAAATTGTTATATATTTAAATAGTTCCCTATATAAATATATAACAATTTATATAGAGAACTATTTGAATTAGATCCATGTGTTGAATATAATCTGAGAGGATTTATAAATATTAATTAAGCTTATTTTATTATAGGATAAATTTTAATAGTAACAATATAAGTTACTGGTATACTTACGATATATAAGAGAAAAGAAGGTAAAATAAGGGCTTGAAGAGAATTTACAATAAAAACTGTCAAAATTTAATTAAAAACTTCAAAAAAGGTGTTGACTATTTAAAGGGAAGTCTGTATAATAAATTTTGTCGTTAAGGTTATTAAACAAACGGTACTGATTAAGAGATATCGGGGTGTGGCGCAGATGGGAGCGCGCGTGGTTTGGGACCATGAGGTCGCAGGTTCAATCCCTGTCACCCCGACCATTTAAACTTTATATGCGGGTGTAACTCAATGGTAGAGTGCTAGCCTTCCAAGCTAGTTACGAGGGTTCGATTCCCTTCACCCGCTCCA
>DKGY01000086.1:0-3411 GCA_002453475.1 Clostridium sp. UBA6758
TTAATACAACGTCTTTAGAAGCCCCACTAGCGCTGTTGTCTGCGTGACCATTTATTTGTGTTCCATTACAGTAAATGTATTTATCTCCATAGTCTTTATTCGTATTTGGAATCATCAAACGAATACCGCCACCAGAACGATGGGACTTAGGAATAAATGTAAAGTGCCAATCTGAGTCATTAGCTTTTCCTGTGTCAGCATCGTAATCAGACCAAACTAATATCCAACCATTAGGACAATCATTTAATTTTATCCTTGGTGTTATACCAGCATTTGCAACTGGATAACTTTGTCCACTCCAAAGAATATCTGCGTTTTCAAAGAAAACTGGTTTACTGTTCAGATAACCAACACCGTCCATTACTCTGAATGTATCCCATGTGCCTGTACGGTCTATTTTTCCGTCCTCTGGGATAATTGTTCCACTCTTAGGGAAAAGCAAGCCCTCACCGTCATTCTCTTGAGTTGGCGATTTGATACGCATCCTACTATCAATTGTGAGTCCAAGTTGACTTGCTAGTGATTTAAGTTCTTTATTTGCTCCATTTAATACATTAATGATGGGATTCTGACGCCCATCAATTGTTAGTGGCTCTTGGTTTAGTTGCTCTCTCGCACGTTCTGAAATAGAAACATACATACAGTAATTGGTGACAATTGCTCTGTCTAATTCTGAAATTGGTAGGTTACGACTATCAACAATAGTTGCTAATCTTTTCCATTCATTTCGTGCTAGTTTGTCCAAAGATTTTGGATATTTCTTAAAGGTTAAAGGCTCAAAAGTATAAAGAATTTCTTCTTGCTCAAGCTTGATTTCAAGCTCTTCTTTTGTGTAGTGTTTTGAGCTTGCGCCTGTCAAAACGGTTTTTCTGCCCATTTTCTCAACTCCTTTTTGTCTTTCTCATCTGTAAATTTGTACACAGTTTGATACGTCTTGCGAAAGGGGAAAGAACTGAAAAACTGATAAAGGGAATTTTGCACGAAAGCAGGATATCTACGATGTGCGAAAACCATCGCATACACCCCCCATTTTAACCCCCCTATCATCCTCTGTAACCAAACGCATGTTCCCTTTTACCCAAACAAAGACACGAACATTAAAAACCAATGTCCGTGTCTTTGTTCGTTTTATTTGCTTTTCAAACTCGATACCTAATATTTTTCATAATTTAATTTGCCTTGGTTCACTAAACTGTTTCATCACTTCGTCATAAAGTCCTGAACTTGTTAATCTTTAACAACAAATATTTCTATTTCTTTATTGGTATATAAAGGGTCAATAGTGAATTTCTCTTCTGTATCGGATAACTTCACAAAATAGCTAGATACATTGTCGTTGAGGGAATTATTCCCCTTAAACCCGACTAGATAAACCTTTGGGTATCCTTCTGCATTTAATAAAATATCTACTGAATCTTCTTTAACATTAAATGAGTAATATCTATAGTTATCATCTTCAAAAAATAAATCTTTTCCTTTGAAATCTATGGTTTGATATTTTATATTTGAGTCATCTCCAATAACGTGTCTGAAAGTCAATTTATCCGAATATGGCGGAGAAATTTGTGATTGTCCGAAGTTTTCATTTGACCTATCATTAATACTTTTATTGCTATCTAAGTAAGAATTGTAAATCTTCTCATATAGCTTATCCTCATAGTACAATGCCACTACATCACTCAAAGTAGGTCTGTCATCAATATCAAAAGATTTTTCTAAAGTAATACTTATATAACCATTTTCACTTTCATTTAATCTATTGAAAGCCTCATAAATAAAAGAATCATGATAAGTCTCGTTAGTGACCATAAATGCGGATATCCGAGAGTCCTGTGTTAATCCACTACTTTGCCCAACTTCTATTTCTAACCAAATTTCATCTTTTAAATTATCGGTAAAATGTTCTGATATAGTTTGCTCTTTTATATCTTCCGCTCTATTATTTTCAAGTGACTCGTCTGTACTAGATTGACTATGCGAATTAAAACTATCAGATGATACCTCCGATTTACTTTGACNNAACAACATGATAAATAAACTATTTTTTTTCAAACCGCCCACTCCTTTAATATACATTTAATCAAAAACAACTCTATCGATAACTCTACAATAAATATGCTACATTGTATATTATTATCTACAAATTATTATTAGAATTTGAAATAACTGATTTCTTGTATATATTAAACAACCAATTAATTTCTATTTTTCTGACTATTCTTATGATAAATCTTTCCATGACAAGACCTGTTAATACTCTCAAGATTTATCATGTCTAGCCTTAGTTCCCAACCACCAACATCTCTCAACTCAACAATATGATGCACAAGATTCGCTTCATGTACTCTGCCTTCCTCTCTTAAACATTTTTGACAAATGAAGTTGTCACGATTCAGTACAGCTAATCTAGTTCGTTTCCACTCAGTAGACGCATAAAAATCAGCAATCTCTGTCTGTTACATCAAGAACCATTGCCCATTCAACATAGCTTATTTGATAAGTTTTAATGTTTTCACGCCATTTTGAATATAGATAAAGAGTCAAATCATATTTACTTTCTTTTAGTGTGCGGTATTCCCCAGACATAATTTTTGTATAACCATAGAATTGCCGAACATTATTTCTTTGTGACCACGGTGCATCTGCTTCAACTACAGTTTCATAATCTTCAAGAATCAAAACAGTAAAAGTCTCAACGTCTCTAGCTGTTAAATCTTCACCACTAAAATGGATATATTTTTTTCTTCTAAGACTATTCAAACATTTCACAACTCTGTTATAGCCAACACTTCTTCTATCAGTTTTCCAATTCAAAGCATAAGCTAGAGTTTCAATTGTAATAGTCATTGTTTTGTTGCTTCCCTCTAACATTTCAGAAACTTCTTGCATGAAAAATAGTTCTAAATAAACCATTTTTTCATCATTTGAACACCAATCATTTGTACCCCATGCGAACATTCTATTCGGAATCGTTCCGAAACTTTTTTCATTTCTATATTTTTTCATTTGTATACTCTCCTTGATTAATTTTTTATTTAACTTGCTTTATCTAGTTGTTTATATGAGACAAGTGCCTTTCCTAACTCATCTGACTGTTCAAATAACCAAAATTGATTATTTGTTGAAATATGTCTAGCTGTAAAAATATAACTAAAGCCCTCACCCAACAAATGACTAAATAATTTTTTGTTGTAACAATAAAAGAAATCTTTTGCTTGCAACATTTAAAATACTCTCCTTTTAACTAAACTTGCTTATTATTAATAATTTTTAGACTCTAGAAAACTCTTGATTTTGACCAATGATTTTTCTGAGTAATCAATTTTCCCTGAGAGCCACTTAGTAAAATGCTCATAGTTCAAACCAATCGCTGGCGCTACTTCTTTCACTTTCGGGTAATAATTGTCCGCA
>DKGY01000086.1:3541-3673 GCA_002453475.1 Clostridium sp. UBA6758
CATAAAATAACGTTTTTGTCAAGTTTGATGATACCAAATTTGTCAACTAAAACTTTCTATATAATATATATTCTAATTTAATTCTAATATTATATATATTACTCTATATTATATAGAAGTAATAATTAGTGT
>DKGY01000084.1 GCA_002453475.1 Clostridium sp. UBA6758
CGATTACTTCCGACGACTCTTATTATTCTACTAGATAATCTCTTATCTGTCAACAATTTTTTAAGAAGTTTTTTTCTTAATTTCTTGTTGTTTGCTGTCGCATCTCTCAGCGACAAGATTTATCTTATCATGATTTAATTACGCGTATATTATATAATTTAAATTTATTCATAAATAGCCTTATCTTTCTAGTGATTTCTTCTAATTACTAACTTATCCTTATATTGATACACTAGGATTTGTTTATTTTATTTATTAATTATATTTATACATTTATATCATATATTTACTTATATTATTTATTACATAACTATAAATGTATAATTACAATTCTCTAAAATTAATTATCTCCTATCTTTTAAAAAAATATATAAATTGAATATTTATTTTTTTTTTGGACAGATTATAATTATTAATAAAAATTTTGGGAAATATGGTGATTAAATTTATGAAGAAGAAAGAAAAAAGTTTTATTCCTCTAGTTGTTATATTTATATTAGTATTACAACTTATTAATTTATCAACCACGGAGCAAAGACAAAATATAACTAATAAAAATACAAATTTAATTGGCAGTGACATAAAATCAATAAATACTCTATCTATAACTTATAGAATTAAAAACTCTAATACATCAAACACTGAATTTTCAAAATACAACTCTGATTATAATTCTTATTCTATAGAAAAATCTCAGCAGAAATATAAAAATTTGTATCATAATAATCAAGTAAGTGAAGATGCGATAAACCAAACTATGCATTTACCTGATTGGTTTAAATATAAAGTTATAGATGAAACCTTATTAAAATCTTATCTAGCTAATAAATCTTCTCTACTTAAAGATGAACCTTACTTTTCATCCATAATAGAGGTTAGTAGAGATTTTAATATTAATCCTATACTGCTATTCGCTATTACAGGTCAAGAACAAAGCTTTGTTCCTCAAAATCATGTAAGTGCTGCAAAAATAGCTAACAATCCTTACAATGTATTTTGTAGTTGGCAAAGTTATAATACTAATATTGTAGATACATCAGAAATTGCTTGTCGTACAATTATAAATCTGTCTAAAGATAAACCTGATAGTGTTGATCCTTTAGTATGGATTAATAGGAAATACTCTGCTGATCAAAATTGGCATTATGGTGTAAGAAGCTTATACAATGAAATTGTTAACTTTATAAACTAATAATAAAAGGTTTAGGTAATTCAAATAAGAACTACCTAAACCTTTTATTTATTTTCTATATATACACTTTTCGTTGGAAAAGCAATACTTACTTCCTCATCGCTTAGAATTTTCATTATGCTATAATTTATATCTTCTTTAATTTCCATATATTCATTGAATCCAATTTTGTTTATAAAGAAATACATGCTTATGTCTAAACTACTTTCATTAAATGTACTAAAGCTAACATGAATACTCTCACTATCTACCCCATCATGATTTTTTAACATATCTTTTATATTACTAACACACTTTTGAAGCTGCTCAGTAGATGTATCATACGTTACTCCTATATCCATAGTTACTCTTCTTAATTCCCTCTTATTAAAGTTCAGTATTGAATCATTTACTAGTAATGAGTTAGGAACTGTTATTAACACTTTATCAAAAGTTCTTATTCTGGTACTTCTAAAGCTAATATCTTCTACTATTCCCTCAATCTCCTTACACTTAACCCAATCACCTATTGTAAATGGATTATCCATAAATATTATTACACCTGACATCATATTGGCTGCAAAGTCTTTTGCTGCCAAAGCTATTACAACTCCGCCTAAACCTATTCCTGTTATAAAAGCATTTACATCTAATCCCCAAATATTTGCTATTTGTATAATTGCAAAGGCTATTATTAAATACTTTATTCCTTTTGACATCATAGGTATTAATACAGTATTCACTTTTATATCATATTTATCTGTAGCTCTAAATAAAAAATCATCTGAATTGTTTGTAATATTGATTAATCCATTAGCAAATAATACTATAATCGATGTCCCTAAAAATTTATTAATTATACTTCTAATACTCCATCCCATTGATGAACTTAATATACTCATAAATATGTATACACCTATTACTATAAATGCCATCTTTATAGGTTTTTCAAATGCATTCAATATTTTTCTAGCACTTTTTATTTTTAAAGCTTTAAATATGCTATCTAATATCTTTATAATGTATTTAGCAAATATGTTCCTTAAGAACATTAATAGTACAAATATTCCTACTCCAATTGCAATTGATTTCCACACTTCAAAAAATTTACTGTTTAATATAATCTGTACATACTTATTCGTTAATATCTCTACTTGAGCTATTACCATTTATCTTCCCTCCTATATAAAAAAATTAGTTTTAATTCTAATTATTTATTCCTTTACAATTCCGAAAACTAAAATATCAACATATTCTATTCCGTCATAATATGCTTCTCTTCTTGTTCCTTCATGAAGAAAACCTACTGATTTTAATGTACCTTGACTAGAATGGTTAAAACTTAATACCTCTGCATCAATTCTATGAGTTCCAAGACTAAATAAATAGTCTATAATTAATTTCAACCCTTCTTTGGCATATCCCTCTTGTCTATGGCTTCCTAACCCAAATCTAAGCCAAGCCATTTCTTTACTTTCATCTATCCAGTTTATTCTTATATATCCTATAGATTCATTATTATCTTTTAATACAATAATTAAATATAATTCTTCTCCTTCTTCTATACTAATTTTAATGTCTTCAAATTGATTTTCATAACTTATATTTGTATCTAATCCCACAGACATTTTTCTCATGATTATATCATCTTTCCATTTAGTCATTAAATTAACATCAGCTAATTCTATATTTCTTAAATAAATTCGTTGTCCTTCACATAAATTATACACTTTCTAATCCCCCATACCAAAATGCTAATTATTATATTATAAATTAAGTTTATTATTCTATATAGCAAAAAAGCACTTCATAATGAAGTGCTTTTGGTGGCTCACCGGGGGATC
>DKGY01000094.1:0-21697 GCA_002453475.1 Clostridium sp. UBA6758
GAGGTGGATTCTCTATAGAGCCTGAAAAACAAGCTGAAGGTGGCGGATGTTCAAGTTGTAGCAGCTGCGGCTAATGCATAAACAAAATCTAATTTAAAAGTAAAAGTGCAATGTTAACTTTATTTAGCATTGTACTTTTTATTTTTTAATATACTTATTTCCATCTATAGAAAACATAGTTGAGTATAAAACTTTTTATATTGTTTAAACTAATGGTGACAAATAAGTAGGAGGGAAATATTATGGCAAAAGCAGGAATGAGAAGACCAGATCCAAAAGATTCACATGGTACAGAAAGTAACAAGCATAATCACTTTCCTAAAAATGAAGTTCATCCAGTACCAGAGCTTCAAGGAAGAGCTAAAACTTCTGATAAGAAATCTAAACCAATTAGCTATGATGGAAAATGGTAAAATGATGTGTGAATGAAAATGAAATGAATATCATTAGTACAATTTAAATTAAAAAGGAATAATAAGCACTTNNATATATATGATCTAAATAAAAATTTAAAATACTATATAGAAACATGGGGTTGTCGATTAGTATAAGTACAGAGGAGTTTCAAACAAAGCAATCTCAACACTTAAGATTTATAGATAAATCTATTCTCTGTTCCATTTTTAAATCTAATGCACATTACTTTCTTATCCCTAACTATTATTTTATCTATAATAGTAGTTATAAACTCTTTTATAACATCTCTACCAACTGTATTTATAAATAACTTCATGTCTATATTTTCAGTTTCCATGAGTATGTCATTAAGCATAGCATTTGTAGCTAATTTAATAAAGTTAACATCGTTATTACCGGATTTTTTTTCGTGTTTTAATTTGCTTTCTATTTCATTTAATTTATCATTCAATTTATTTTTTTTAATTAAATAATCCTTCTCACTGATAGATTCATCATCAAACAAATATAGATCATCAAGCCTAATTAATGCTCTTTTGTATTTTTCTCTTTCTTTTGTTAACCCTTCATTTTCAAAATTAATTACATTTTCTTTTTTCGAAATTTTAAAATTGTCATTCTCGTTAAAAATACTAGCATATAATTCAGATATGCCATCTATGGCAAGAACTCCACCTAATGCCTTATTACTCAATAATATGTTTTCTAGTTCGTGTTCGCTTGATATGGCTCTATTTTTGCTATTTCTGATAATATCTGATATGAAATTGAAAGTAAATTCACCGACTATTTTTTCTGATACTGTTTTCTGTTGGCATCCTAAGTGATTATACCTACTAGTGCAGCAATAAAAAGATGGTATATACCCATCTAGGTGAGGTTTATCCTGCTTAGAATACAAACCCTTGTGGCACTCTCCACATTCTAGGAGCCCAGCAAATACATGCGTTTTAGCATTATCTCTAAATTGCGCATTACTTCTTTTAGCATTTCTATCCATAATAGCATTGCAGTGTTGCCACATTTCTTTAGTAACTATCCCTTCGTGGTTGTCTTCTATTATTATCCATTCCGATTCATCTTTTTTCTTGCCATGTGCTTGCTCTCTAAAGTTATATCTATAAGTGCCTATGTAAAACGGATTCCGTATTATATCCGCTATTGTTTTAGTAGTCCAACTACCATCTCTTTTAGTTTTAATTCCATTGCTATTTAAAATATTTCTAACAACCGAAGTTGATTCAGTTTCCTTATATTGTTTAAATATAAAATTAATTATTTCAGATTCATGTTGATCTGGAATAGGAAACTTAATGTCTTCATTCCAGCTATAACCAAGTGGTACTGGAGCACCATTCCACATCCCCTTGCTAGCCCTATCCAACATCACTGCTTTTACTCTTTCAGCCGTTAACTTCCTTTCCAATTCTGCAAATACCAATATTATTTTTAACATGGCTTCACCCATTGCAGAGGATGTGTCAAACTGTTCGTTCTTGCTTACAAATATGCAATTATATCTTTTAATCTCTTCATACATATCGCAAAAATCCAAAAGGTTTCTGCTTATTCTATCAATTTTCCAAACAAGCAAGTGTGAAAATTCACCAGCTCTGATTCTAGACATCATTTCTTGGTACTTAGGTCGTATTGTATTTTTACCACTGTAGCCAGCATCTTCAAAAATAACAAAGTCATTTATATTAAGTGCATATTTACAGTAACAAGATAACTCGCTACGTTGTAGTGGAAGTGAGTCTTTATCAATTTGATAATTAGTTGATACTCTTACATATATAGCAACTTTATTTTTCACTTTCTAAATCCTCCTTTTTAAGAATTATACCTTCAATATCGGATTTTAGCGCAGCTATAAGCAACTCTTCTGTTGCAGTTCCTTTAAATTCTTTAAAAATGTCTTTAGCGGAAGTCAGCATTCCTAAATCTATAAGTTGTTCTATTGCTAATTTTAAACTTTTAAAATCTTCACGAGTTTTTACGTATTCTTTATCATCTGTTCCATACATCCAGTATTCCGTAGGCATTCCACTTTCTGCTACAAGCGATATCATGAATCTTTTAGATACATCTCTTTTCCCGTTTTCTATTAAGTTATAGTAAGATTCACTTACTTTCAATTTTCTAGCCATCTCTTTTTTTAAAAGCCCTTTTTCTTCTCTATATTTAATTAATCTTTCTGTAAACAAATTTAACACATCCTTTCTTACTTATATTAGCATAATGAAAAGTTATTGTACACACACTTTTAAAAACTTTTCAAAATGAAAAGTTTATTAATATAAAGAAATTTAAAGAAAACAAGAGCAATAGAGAGATATTTTGAGAATTTGGAAGAAAATCAACTTTACAAAAATTAAATGGGAATATATACTAAGCTCATGGCAAGGAGGTGACAACGTGGACATAAAACAACTGAGAGAGCTTAGTGGATTGAAAACATCTAAGGTGTGTGAAGAATTAGATATAAGCAGAACACAACTTTACAATTTAGAAAATAAAGTTTGCAAGATGGACAGGCTTAAAATTGAGAAGCTAAGTTTTCTGTATAGAGTAACAGAGGAAGAAATAATAAAAGCTTTGGAGGTGTAATAGGTGGGGGAATTTGAAAAACAATTTATGAAAAATATGAACAAATTCTTAGAAGAACATAATTTAAAGACAATTGAAGATATTGAAAGACATCTTGAGGAAAATCCATTAAATATTGGAATGTTTACAAAATAAAGCTTTAAAATTATTCAAGCGACTCCAACGTGAGGGTAAAGAATTTAAGGAGGAAAGAAAAGTGACAGATAAAGAGAAAATTGAAGAATTAGAAAAGAAGGTTGAAGAGTTAGAGAAAAAACAGAATTTAATGTTAGGAGGTACATGTTCATCATGTGAACATTTCTATCAGCATTACGGAAAAAGTAATAGAGCATTTTATGAATTAAATTGTGGACATTGTGCAACGCCAAGAATAAAACATAAATCACCAACTGATAAAGCTTGTAGCTACTTTAAAGGAAAAGAAATTTAAAGGAGGAATGCAAGTGAATAACATTCAGATTTTTAAGAATGAAGATTTTGGACAAGTTAGACTTATAACTAGAGAAGGTGAACCATGGTTTGTTGGAAAAGACATTGCAGAAATATTAGGATATACAAATTCAAGAAAAGCATTATTAGATCACGTTGAACAAGAAGATAAATTTATTGGAGATGGGGTAACGATTCGTGACTCCATAGGGAGAGAACAGTCTCCAGTAGTAATTAACGAAAGTGGACTTTATTCATTGATACTAAGTAGCAAATTACCAAGTGCCAAGAAATTTAAAAGATGGGTAACAAGTGATGTATTACCTTCAATAAGAAAAACAGGTGGTTATCTAGGAATAAATGAAACTATGACGGATGAAGAAATAATGGCTAAAGCTTTAATGGTGGCACAGAAAACAATAGAAAAGAAAGATGAATTATTAAAAGCTAAGGATAAAGAGTTAAAGACTACTAAAGAGGATTTAGATACTAAAAACAAGTTCATAAATCAAATTGCAGTAAGTCAGAATAGTTTAAAGGTTGAAGAAGTGGCCCAAATAGCTTCAAAGAATGGAATTAAAATTGGTAGAAACAGATTGTGGGACAAGTTAAGAGAATGGGAAATGATAAAGAAAAATTCAAAGTATGATCCTAAACAAGAATATATTGATAGAGGTTATTTTGAAGTTGTAGAAGGTACTAGGGAAAATTCAAAAGGTGTGTTTACCTATAAGACAACTAGAGTGCTAGGAAAAGGTCAAGTATATATCATCAATAGATTATTAAAAGAAATAAATAAGGAGGTAATGTAAATGAATAGCTTTAGGGATAGTAAAGGAATGTTATGGGTTGCCTGTAGCGAATGTGAAAGAGGCGGTAATGGCTCTGATAAGGACAAATGTACTTGTGGCGGTAGATGTAAGAAATTCAAAGGCACTGGCTGTTTTAGTGGCAATCTAATAAAAAAATATAAGGAGGAAATATAAATGAAAAGTACAGGCGTTGTTCGTAAGGTAGACCAATTAGGAAGGATAGTATTACCAATAGAATTAAGAAGGACTTTAGGAATAGACATAAAAGATCCATTAGAAATTTATGTAGATGGTGATCAAGTTATCCTAAAGAAATATGAGCCAACTTGTATATTTTGCGGTGAAGGTAAGGATATTAAGACATTTGATGGAAAGAATATATGTCCAAGCTGTATTAAGAAAATAGGAAAGTTATAGAAATGTCTAAGCGAGAAAAGATAATAGATTATATCAAAGGCACTTTAGCTACATGGGCAATATTCGGAGCATTATTTCTAATAGCAAATAAGATTTATTAGGAGGGACAAGCTATGGCAAGACCTTTAACACAAGACGAATTTATGACTAAAGTCTACAGAGATTTAGGAGTCAAGAAACCATCTAAGAAGGAAAATGAAGCCGATACTTACTTAAAAACGAGGGGAGCTGATAGCAATAGAAGATATGCAATGCATAGGAAAAGAAGTGGAAGATAAAAAGAGTCCATCTGTCACCGACCAAAGTAAACAGATAGACCCATTAGTAATTATTCTAGAAGAAATTATACCACTAGGAACTGATATTGACAATGACGAGATTTACGACATAGACACAGGAGAAACCATAAGGAGGATAGATGATGTTTCATATTAAAGACGAGGTAAGAGTCAAAGGGACTGATATAGAGGGCATTGTCACTCGAATAGGACAAACTAGGCTCTTAATGATAGACATAACAACACCTCATTCAGCTTTCGACAGAAATGTTTTTGGGGAATGGGAGTTAGAGAAAATAGGAGGAAACAAAGATGTTTAATTGGGATAAATTTAAAAATGAAAAAGTTGCAGTATGGTGTGATACTGAGGAGAAAGCTAGGGAGTTTGTGAAAGAGTGCTATGAGAGAGGTGTGAAGTGGAGAACAAGTTATAAATATACAACTCATTGGTACGGCGAAAATACTTGTTATATTTATAACTTTAATAAAGATGATAAATTGACATGTTGCGATAAACCATTCTTTGAAAGTTCTGATATTAAAATAATCAAATGGGAGAGTGAGAACATGAAATTTAAAGTAGGGGATAAGGTTATACCATCAAAGGATACTCAATGGAGTGAAAAAACAAAATATAGAACAATAATTGAAATTGTAAAAAATAAGGGATATAAACTATCTCCATATGAAGGTGTTATTACTAGTTGTGTATGGCATGATAATGAATTGAAACTTTATGAAGGACCTACAGAATTTACCTTCCAAGAGGTAATTGCAAGGATTAAAGAAGGTGAAACTTATGTATGTACTAACTTTGCTTGTAATGCACAAGAAATCAGAAGAGATAAAGAAGGAAAGATAGTTCTAAAAATACTATCCCAAAGTATGCACATTAAAGATGAAGTTCACATTCCATTGGGTATTAAATTCAAACTTCAAGAACCTAAAAAGCAAGTAACAATATATAAGGTAGAACACAAACAGAATGGTAAGAAATATGACTTTATTAGTTCTCAAGCATTGCAAGAAGGAATGTTTGTAGTTTGTGATACTAGCCAGGGTAAGAGCTACGGAAGAATCGTAGATATAGAGGTTAAGGAACTTACAGAGAAAGAAATAAAAGAATATAGGGAATGTTGGAGGGCGTAATAATGAATATTATATTAAAAAAACTTGCATTAAAGAACTTTAAAGGAATTAAAGATTTATCAATAGATTTTGGGAAAGTTACTTCTATAAGTGGTAAAAATGCCACTGGAAAAACAACTATAGTGGATGCCTTTACATGGCTACTATTCGGAAAGGATTCAAAGGATAGAACTACTTTTAATATTAAAACACTTGATGAAAGTGGAGAGGAATTGCATGGTTTAGAGCATAGCATAACTGGAATTTTAGAAGTAGATGGACAGGTTGTTACACTTCAAAGACTTTATAAAGAAAAGTGGGTTAAGCAAAGAGGACAGGCACAAGCAGAACTTAAAGGTCATACAACAGAGTATTTTATAAATGAAGTTCCTAGCTCTATGAAAGAGTATCAATCTCGAGTAAATGCAATTTTTGAAGAAAGTAAATTCAAACTAGCAACTAGTCCTTTATACTTTACTAATCTTAAATGGCAAGACCAAAGAAAGATATTGTTAGAGATTATTGGGGATATAGACGAGGAAACAGTAATTAATTATAACTCTAAATTAGAGCCATTAAGAACCCTAATAACAGATGAGATAGACAACTTAAGTAAGGTTGTTAAAGCTAGGATAAGTAAGTTAAAGGAGCAAGTTAAATCAATACCTTTCAGAATCGACGAGTGCCATAATTCTATAGCTGATTTAGACTTTGATGCTCTAGAGTTTAGAAAAAGAAATATTAAAGGTGGCATTAGTTCTATAGATGAAACTATAGCAGATAAGAGTAAGGCCAATGAAAAGAAACTTGAATTTAGTAACAAAATATATGGACTTAAGCAAGAGTACCAGGAGAAATATAACCAAGCTAAAAGTAAGATTAATGAACCTAAGATAAAACTGCAGAACCAACTTAGAGATTTAGAGTATACATTACAAGACCAAGAAAGAGAGTTTAGAAACTTAGAGAGAACTAAGGGTCAATTAGAAAAAGCTATTTCAGATGGAGAAACTTCTATTAGCAAATATGAAAAACAGATGCAATCACTAAGGGAAACTTTCAAGCTAGAGAATAAAAAGGCATTAGAGGTCGATGAAAAACAATTCATGTGTCCAATGTGCAAAAGAGAATTTGAAGCAGAGGACATTGAAAGTAAAAAGGCTGAATTACTCTCCAATTTCGAGCATAACAAGAAAGAACAATTAAAAGGTATACAAACTAAAGGCAAGGGATTAAGTAAGCTTGTAGATGATATTAGAGCCATACAGATAAAAGATAAAGAGAAATTGGGCGAAATAGAGTATTCTGTGCAAGATGCTATTAAAAAAGCTAATGAAATTAAAGAAGAAATTAACCAAGTATCAATACAATTAGCAAACTATACAACTCCAGAAGTGAATTTTGATGGTATGGAAGAGTTGCAAACTGAAATTCAAAAGTTAGAGGAAGAAATGTCAGCCATAGCAGTTGATAACAACTTAGAGTTAAAAGCTAGAAAAGAAAGCTTGCAAAGAGAAATGGATCAAGTCAATAAGGAATTAGCTGCTAAAGATAATAATAAAAAACTTAAGGAAAGAATCATGGAATTACAAACAGAAGAAAAATCACTAGGAGCGCAGATAGCACAATTCGAAGGTCAACAATTTTTATGTGAGGAGTTTATAAGAACTAAGGTTGAATTGCTAGAAGATAGCATTAATAAAAAATTCAATGGAACTATAGCATTTAAATTATTTAATCAACAGATTAATGGAGGACTTAATGAGTGTTGTGAAGCTTTAATTGATGGAGTTCCTTTCAGTAATGCAAATACTGCAAGTCAAATAAATGCTGGACTTAGTATTGTAAATACATTATGTAAACACTTTGATGTACAAGCACCAATATTTATTGATAATGCTGAGAGTGTTAATAAGATAGGTTCTACAGACAGTCAGTTAATTAAATTAATAGTTAGCTTAGATAACAGTTTAAAAGTGGAGGTTGAGGAATAATGAGTGAAAATAAAGCGGTATCAGTACAAGAAAAGAATATTACAGAGAAAACTTTAGATAGAATTAAGACTTTAGAAAAGGCTGGGGATTTAACTTTCCCAAGTAATTATAACTATGGCAATGCTATTAAATCAGCTTATTTAATTCTTACAGAAACAAAAGATAAGAACAATAAACCAGTATTACAGGGTTGCAGTCAAACAAGTATTGCAAATGCACTTTTAGATATGACTATTCAAGGATTAAGTCCAGCTAAAAAGCAATGTTATTTTGTACCTTATGGTGGGCAATTACAACTAATGAAAAGCTATCTAGGTAATATTGCAGCTACCAAAAGACTTAAAGGTGTAAAGAATGTTTATGCAAACTGTATTTATGAAAAAGATGAATTTGCATATGAGATAGATCTAGAAACAGGCCTTAAGAAGATAACTAAACATGAGCAAAGTTTTGAAAATATTGATTTAGCTAAAATTAAGGGTGCTTATGCAGTTGTTGTTATGGAAGATGGAAACAACTATGTTGAAGTCATGAATATTAATCAAATTAAAAATGCATGGAATCAAGGTATAGCTTATAAGAGTGGAAAATCAACCGCTCATAATAACTTCACTGATGAAATGGCTAAGAAAACTGTAATTAATAGGGCTTGTAAGAATTTTGTTAATACCTCAGATGATGCTGACATTTTAATAGAATCAATCAATAGAACTAATGAATATAGAGAAGAGGACATTATAGAAAATGTACAAGCTGAGGTTAAGGAAGAAATCAAAGAAAATGCCAATAAGGAAACTTTAGATATCCCATTTTCAGAACCACCGAAAGAAGAATCAATTGAAGCTGAAATTGTAAGTGAAGAAGAACTTAGTGAAGCAGGATTTTAGAAATGATTAAGGTTATTGCAACAGGAAGTAAAGGTAATGCCTATGTTCTACAGGCTGGGGGAGAAATCCTCCTCCTAGAACTAGGAATAAAGTTTAATGATATAAAAAAGGCTTTGAATTTCAACTTGAGTAATGTGGTGGGAGCCTTGCTAACTCATGAACACAAAGACCACAGTAAAGCTTTTAGAGATGTATTGAAATCTGGAATAGATATTTATACAAGCATTGGCACATCAAGGGGCATAGCTGAAAAATCATACATTGAAACTTATCATAGGCTTCATTTTGTAAAGTCAATGGAGAAGTTTAAGGTTGGAGGATTCACAATACTTCCTTTTACAACAGAGCATGACACATTAGAACCGTTAGGTTTTTTAATACATCATCCAGCTATAGGAAAGGTACTTTTTGCAACAGATACTTATTATCTTAAATATGTATTTAATAATGTGGATCACATCCTTATTGAATGTAATTATTCTGAAAATGTTCTAACCGAGTTACCACCATACAAGACTAGAATTCTTAAGAGTCATATGAGCCTAGAAACACTAAAAGATACTCTTAAGACGTGGGATTTAAAAGGAACTAAGGACATAACCTTAATTCACATATCAGAAGGTAATGGGGATCCGGAGTTCTTTAGAGAAGAAATAGAGAAATCTACAGGGATAAAAACAATGGTAGCAGTACCAGGACTAGAAATTGATTAAAGAAGGTGATAACAAATGAGTGACAATAAAAAATATTATTATCTAAAAATCAAAGAAGATTTCTATGAAAGTGATGATATGAAGTTGTTGCAATCTATGGATAATGGCTATCTATACAGTGATATTCTAATGAAACTCTATTTAAAATCTCTTAAGACTGATGGAAAGTTAATGTTCAAAGAACATATTCCATATAATTCAAAAATGATCGCTACAATTACAAATCACAATGTAGCAATAGTAGAAAAGGCATTAACTACTTTTAATGAACTTGGATTAATCGAATTATTAGATAATGGAGCAATATTTATGCTTGATATTCAAAACTTTATAGGTAGAAGCAGTACAGAAGCAGACCGCAAAAAGTCTTATAGACAAAGGATTAACCAAGAAAAACTACAGTTGTTACCAGAAGGCGAGGACATTTGTCCAGACATTTGTCCCCAAAGAGAGGACAAAATTCCACCAGAGATAGAGTTAGAGATAGAGTTAGAGAAAGAACTAGATATAGAGTTAGATAATAGTATATCTAAAGATATACTTGTACCAAAAGATTTGGTACCCATCCAAGAAACATGGAACTCTTTAGGCTTATCTCAAATTAAATCAATACAAGGTAATAGGCTTAAGTTATTAAGAACTAGATTGAAAGAATATGGAATGGAGACAATTTTACAGGCTATAGAAAATATTAAGAAGAGTAGTTTCCTAAAAGGTCAAAATAAAACTAGTTGGGTAATAGCCTTTGACTGGTTCATAAAGCCTAATAACTTTCCTAAGGTTTTGGAAGGTAACTATGATGATAAAAACAATAAAGGATCTTCCGGGCCAAGTAGTAGTATAGATAACTTAAAGTCTTTATGGGAGGAGGAAAATAACATTGACTAGGAACGAAACGATTCAGCTATTAACTCTACTAGCAAGTAACTATAAAAGCATAGATGATAAGTTGAAAGATAGAGATAAAGCTAAGATGTTGCTTGAAACTTGGTTTGAATGCCTAGCAGATATAGACTTCAATTTATGCATGATAGCAGCTAAGAAAGCAATAATGAGTTCGAGCTATCCACCGACGATACACGATATTAGACAAGCAGCAACGGAGATAGTAACACCAGCCGAAGAAAATAGAACTGCAATAGAGTATTGGGATGAAGCCTTGAAAATGATTAGGAAAGGCAGTTACATGACAGAAACAGAGTTCGAAAAACATTCTCCAGTGGTTAAGAAGTTCTTTGGATGCGTGGCCCAGCTTAGAGAGTTAGCGGCAACGGACATGGATACTATAGCAACAGTAACTAAGGGACAGTTCTTAAAGCAAATTGAAGTATTACAGACGAGGAAGAAAGAACAGGACTTACTACCTAGCAGTATGAGAGAGTTAATTGCACAAATAGGATCTAAGAATAATGTTAAGCAAATAGAGGGGGAATAGGAAATGTCAGAAGTAGCAATGTTTCATAGAAATTGCAATAAGGTAAAAACCCAACTATACAATGATAATTTTCAAAATTATAAGAGGTATGGCATACCAAAGGCACAATTAGTAATAGCTGATATACCTTACAACATTGGAGAAAACTTCTATGGTTCAAACCCAATGTGGTACAAGGGTGGAGATAACAAAAACGGAGAAAGTAAACTGGCTAAAAAGGCAGCTTTCAATAGTGATTATAATTTCAACATAGCAGAGTATTTTCACTTTTGTGCTAAGTTACTAAAACCAGAACCTAAAGAAAAAGGTAAGGCACCAGCCATGATCATATTTTGTAGTTTTCAACAAATGCCCATGGTAATTGAATATGGTAAAAAACATGGATTTAAAAATAGTTACCCGTTATTCTTTGTGAAAAACTATAGTTCACAAGTTCTAAAGGCAAATATGAAAATAGTTGGAGCTACAGAACATGCAGTAGTTTTATATAGGGACAAGCTACCAAAGTTTAATAATGGCAGAACTGAAACACAGAAGGGGAAAATGGTTTTTAATTGGTTCGAGTGGAAAAGGGATAATTCAAAAGAATATCCTAAAATTCATCCAACACAAAAGCCTATAGGATTACTTAAACAACTTATTAAGATATTTACAGATGAAGGAGATACAGTAATTGATCCATGTGCTGGAAGTGGTAGCACACTAAGGGCGTGTATGGAACTAAACAGAAATAGTTATGGATTTGAAATATCAAAAGACTTTTATCGCAAGGCACAGGAGTTAATGCTTAATAATGTTAATGTTCAACAAACTTTGATAAGAGGAGTGAATTAGCCATGAAGCATCCTAAAAAGCTACAAAGAAAGCATAAGGAGTTTTTAGCAGATAAGGGATATAACCCACAAGACTTCTTATTCGAGCGAGAAACGGACTTTGAATATATATTCTACAATGTGCATACGAAAATGTTGTTTCCGATAGCAAAATAGGGAGGTAAAAACCATGAAATCCAATGGAATAAAAGTCGGCAATGAATATATATTCTCTAAGAACGAAGATTTGAAGAGGATTGAGAGAAGAAAAGGCAGAGTTTTAGCAGAGATAGGCAGTTATTTCTTAGTTCAGCATAGGAATTATAAGACATGCTACAACAAATGTGATATTAACTGTGGATATATTGCAGCAAAAGAGTTAAGGGGGTAGAGAAATGGTTCTTCGTTTGATTGTCAATTTTTTTAAAGAGAGAGAATATACAACTAAACATGATTTAGAGATTGTTAAGTATGACATTATAAATAAGTTTGAAGAAAGATACATTGACAAAGAAAGAGAAAGAGGTATAGGCAAAGGGAGTAGGGCATTTAGTGATTGTAATGTTGACTATTATAGGCTCAATTATGATTTAGAACATGTAAAGCGAGGTTCAATTTTTTATCATGATAAAAAAGATAGTATAAGAGGCTCACTTATGGAAGGATGCTTAAAATTATGTTGGACGCCAGATGGTAATTGCTATGGTGGATTATGTGCAGATACAGTAGTATTTCATGTAAATTTTAGAGAAAGCAATATGTTCAGCAAAGTAAGTAAATAAGGAGGTAGGAAGATGGATAAGTTATTTATATTAACTATATTCGGTGTACAAGCTGTTTTGGTCTTAATGAGTATAAATACTCTAAAAGGTAAATTAAATGGATTAGAAGGGCAGATTAGAGCGAATAGAGTGCATATAGATGGACAAGCAGAGAAGATAATCTCAAATATAGAAGAAAGAGGACAGTTTGAAGAGAAAGCACTAGGAACTTTAGCACAAAATATTGCATTATGTAGCTATGAGGTTAAAGAAGTTAAGGACAAGATAGAAACTAGCACTACAGAGATAAAAGAAGACATTAAGAAAAGTACACATATCATAGTTACAACACCAGTAAAAGCGAGAATATAGGAGGTTGTAGTCATGAATTGGGAAACTCTAAAGAAGGAGTATGTCGGCATTGATAGAGCAGTATTTATAATGCAAGAGTACATGAAATTAGGTAGTTATAAAGCAGTAGCAGATAAACATAAAACTGATAGGTTCGTAGTTGCTTCAAGTGTAAGTAAATACAAGAAAGAGTTAGAAAAGCAGTACCCTAAATTATATAAAGAGTTTAGGGAATTGACTAAGAATAATTATGGAAAAGAAAGAGGAAGAAGAGTTGCGATAGACCATGGGGATTGGAAGGAAGTTAAAAAGAAACACAAAGGAATTGATTTAGCTAGATTTGTAATGCAAGAAGCATGTGAACTTGGTGGTTTAAAGAGTCTAGAAATAAAATACAATGTTTTAACTAACAGTTTTTCAAAGATAATTCATAAATATAGAGAAGAGATGGAATATAAATATCCTTCTGAAGTAGAAAGGTATGTAAAAACTGCTGGTAAGCGAGGCCCTAGAAAAGGCTCTGAAAATAAAGATAAAACTAAAAAGGAATTTAAACCGGAGTATTTAGAAATATTAGAATCTGAAATACTAGATAGTAAATTTTTAAATTATATAACTAAATTTAATACAGGTGAATTAAGCGGCATACAACTTATCACAATGGCTAAAGAGAAGGGAATTAAGGTTTATGAATTAACCAATGATGGCAAGAGAAAGTTTATAGTTTAGGGGGAAAAAGAAAGATGGAATATATTAATGAAATCAATATAAATCAAGCTATAATACACATTTTAGACAATAATGCAGATGAACCAGTTCTAAATGAATATCCACTAGAATTAACAGAGGAAGTATATATATTCATATATAAGCATATTCAAAGATGTTTGAAGGATGAAGAACTTAAATATGCAGTATTTAATAGTGAGAAAAATTTAATTAAGGAAGTTGCATATCAATATTTGAATGGCGAGAATACTTTAATTAATGTATCTCATGAGCTTACCAATGCAATGTTTAGATTAATGAGAAGTAAAGGTGATATACCATCATGCGATTTACTTACAGTGGGATTCACTACAGAATATGGAGCATTCTTAGGTGTATTCAAAATGGATTATATTAAAAGCTATATGCACAATGTAGAGTTTGTGAAAGAGAAAATAGGAATAGACATAATACCTCAGTTTACTGGGTTACCTTCCAGTAGTTCCAAAATACAAAAGTGTGCATTTATAAAGGCTCCAACAACAAATAGTAAATATGATCTATTAGTTATTGATAAGCAGAACAAGAAGTTAAAAGAAGATAAGGAATATGGTGCTAATTACTTCATTGATAATTATTTAGGGTGCAAGATAATTGCTAATGACAGAGATAACACTAAAAACTTCATCAAGCAGACAGAAAACTTTATACAAAGTTATGTTTGTGAGGATACGGAAACTGCTGAAAGAGTAAGAAAAGAAGTAAGAGAAAAACTAGCAACTGAGGATGAAATTAAACTTGATGAAGTGGCGGACATGATGTGCGAAGGTAAAGAAAGCTATTTATTACACATGTCTAAGAGTTGCGACAATGAGTTTAAAGTAGATAAGAAGTATGTTGAGAAGAAATTTAAGAGGATAAGACTTAAAGTAGACAGGGATATAGATGTTTACATTAGTCAAGAAGCCTATAAGGATTTTAACAAGTTTGAAGTAGTTAAGAATGGCGATGGGAGTATTAACATGGTAATTAAGCATATAACAAATTACTCTGAAAAGTAGGAAGTAACCATCCATGAGGGCACAGTATTACATTAATATTATTATTTGAGAGTCAATTAAGAAAGGAAGTAGAAATATGAATAAAGTTGTTTTAATAGGAAGATTAACCAAAGACCCAGAATTGAAGTTTACCCAAGGAACAGGAACAGCAGTATGTAACTTCACAATGGCGGTAAATAGAAGATTTAAAAAAGAAGGCCAACCAGATGCAGATTTTATACCTGTAGTAGTTTGGGGAAAACAAGCTGAAAGTACTGCTAATTACATGAAGAAAGGGAGCCTTTTAAGTGTAGCTGGAAGAATTGAAACTAGAAGTTATGAAGGGAAAAATGGAAGGGTTTTCATTACAGAAGTAGTTGCTGATGAAGTAAGTTTCTTAGAATTTGGAAAGAAAAATAACACTAGCAATACTCAAAGTGGAGATATACCACAGGATTATTTTAGTGAAGATAACAACACGGATATGCCTTTCTAACAAATAATGGGAGTAATAGGGGATTAAATTCCCCTTTGGAGGAGTGTTACAAATGCTATTAAAAATAATAATAGGTATTTTACTATTAGGATTTGGGTTTTTTACTGGTGCATGGTGGCATAGTTTGGGAAGGAGATAGAAAGTGGTACAGATACTAGAATTATTCGGAGGAGTTGGGGCACCTAGAAAAGCACTTATTAATTTAGGTGTGCCAGTTAAGGCAATAGATTATGTTGAGATAGATGAAAAGGCGGTAAGAAGTTATAATGCTATATTTCATAAGGAATTGGAGTATAAAACTCAATCAGTAGTTGGATATAATCTTAAGCCGGATATCCTTATCCATGGTTCACCTTGTCAAGATTTCAGTATAGCTGGTAAGCAAAAGGGAGCAGACGAGGGGAGTGAAACACGCTCCTCCCTCATGTGGGAAACAATCCATATAATTCAACAAATGGGTATTTGGAAACCTAGAGTTGTAATTTGGGAAAATGTAAAAAATGTATTAAGTAAGCACATGAGAGTTAATTTTAATAGGTACTTGGATGAAATGCAAAAGCTAGGATACACAAGTAACTTTGAAGTATTAAATGCCATGGATTTTGGATTACCACAAAGGCGAGAAAGAGTATTTACTGTAAGTTGTTTAGATGGAACATTCTTCAACTTTGGAACACTAGAAAGAAAGCCATTGAAAAACATAAAAGAGTTGTTAGAAGATAATGTATCAGAAGAATATGAAGTAACTCAACCTAGTATTTTAAGTGTTATTGGAAAGAAAGGTATTAAGAGAGCAACTGTAATTGAAGATTACTGCTATACAATAACGGAAAGGCAAGATAGATGCCCAGCACAGGTAATTCAATTAGACAATGGTAAATATAGATTTCTAACAGATTTAGAATGTTGGCGATTACAAGGTTATTCAGATGAAGATTATTATAATGCAGCTAAAGTAAATAACAAAAGAGCACTTTATAAACAAGCTGGTAACTCAATACCAATACCAATTTTAGAAAGTATATTTAAACAAATTTTAGGGGTGAAATTAGATGATAGAACTTAAAAACATACCATTAGATGGTATTACTATAGAACAACAAATTAATAAGATTTACGAGGAAGTTGACGAGTTTGTACAAGCTATTATAAAGGGTGATGTAACTAATGCAGTAGAGGAATACTTTGACGTATCTCAAAGCAGTTTAGGAGCACTTCAAAAGATGGGGTTAAATGCTGATTATGTTATGAGTCAGTATGGTAAGCATTTAGAGAAAATCAAGGATAGACCAAGGGTGAAGGAGAAAATAAATAATGAAAATAACATGTGATTGTGGGAATGAAGAAGAGTTCAATACCATTGATGAAGAAACTGGAGAACAAACAAATGTTACAGAAGATGAAGGACAGTACGCAAGTATAAACACTTTTAGATTTTGGGAAACTCATGACCAAGTTGGAATTGTGTGTGAAAAGTGTGGTAAATCAATTTGGTTATTCACATAAGTCAATGATATAACAAATTAATCAAGTATGTAGGACAATCCTACATTGTTCTTTGAAAATTGAATAGTACGGTGTTGTGTTAATGAAATACCTTGAATTTATTGTAAAGATAGCTATTGAAACAGTAAAAGTGCTATAATTTCCTTATAGGTAAAGTTAGTGAACAGCACATTATATAGCCTTCTTACGTTATGTTAGAGAGGAGATACTATTTTTATAAATGAGGTGTGAAAATGCAGAATGATAAAATTAAGTTAATCGAAAATAAAAAAGATGCAATTATTTTTTTAAATCAGCTTATTCAGCTTGTAGAGAAGAGGATGAAGAGATTAAAACGAGCTATAAATGATTTAGAAAAAGAATTGTCAAACTACGATGAAGATACTAAACAAGTATATACAGAAGTATATCATAAGCATCAAGAAAGAATTGAATGTTTATCAAGCTATTTACTCAATCTATTTGGTGATGAAACTAAAACAGCGGTGTCTTATAAACAGTTTAGAAATACAGTTGAAAAGAGAGTTAAAAAAGGACAATTGGACTTTCAATTAGATGAATTAGAAAGCGATATAATAACTTTATTAAATGATTTTAGGGATATGAGAAATTGGTCTCACCATGTTCCACAATCTATGCTTAATAGCCAAGTAAATTATATGAAAGAAGTTACGGGATATCCAGCAGATTTTGTTGAGTTTAATTTTTCACAATCACAAATTTTCGTATCAGATTGGGAATATCATGATATTATGTGGATTAAAGAACTGTATGAAAATAGTAATTCTTACTACGAAATGTTCTCAAAAGTTTTTCGGAGAATGAAGAAGGATTATTCTAAGTTAATTGGCAAAAGTATGAGAATTGTTAGAGAACAACAAAAAGGTGCAAGACCTCATGGTTTTAAGTTAATAGCAGAAGAATCATTTTCAATAAATATAGGAAAGAAAAAAAGTAAAAGTTTTAGTAGAGAATAACAATATAATAAATCTATAGACTGCCGTACTATTCAAAATGAATATGCGGTATTTTTTTATTCAAATTTAAGGGAGCTGAGATAAAGCATGAGATTAAAATTTACAGATACAGAGCTGAAAAAAGGAGAATTACTTCTCCTTCTCCTTTAAAAAATCTTTAAGTATTTTATTTACTTGCTGACTAAAACTTCTATCTTCATTTTCTCCAATAGTTTTAATTTGTTCATAAATGTCTTTATCTAAGCTAATTGATGTTTTAACTTTTTCCATAATATCACCTCGAAAATATCATAACATAGATTATTATTTTTTACTACCAATTACCCAAAAGTATTACAAAGTATGATATAATATGTATAAGGGAGTGATATGTTAATGTTAAAAAAATGCACAAGTTGTGGGAAAGAGAAAGAAGATAATTTTAAGAATTTCACTAAGAAAAACAATGGTGAAACTGCTTGTATGTGTAAAGAGTGTAAAAGTGAATATGATAAATTGTATAGATTAAAAAATAAAGAAAAAATAAGCAATTACAAAAAACAATATGGTAAAGATAATGCTGAAAAGATAAGCACACGTAATAAGAAGTGGCGCGAAAGAAACAAAGAGCATATTAAAGAATATAGAATTGAAAATAAAGAAAAACGTTCTGAACAATATAAAATGTGGAGAATGGAAAATAGAGAGTATTGTATTCAAAGGAAGAAAGAATGGGCAGAAATAAACAAAGAGCATATTAAAGAATATAGNNAAGAGCATATTAAAGAATATAGGAAACAAAATAGAGAAAGGGATAGAGAAACGTTTAGAATTTATTATAATTCAGAAAAGGGAAATATCATAAGTAGGACAAGAACCAATAGAAGAAGGGCGAAGAAGAAAGAATTGGAGAATAATTTTAGTTCATCTGAATGGAGTCTATGCATGAAATATTTTAAACATAGATGTGCTTATTGTGGTAGAAAAGTAAAGCTAGAACAAGAACATTTTATATCATTAAACAAAAATGGAAAGTTTACAAAACATAATATATTACCTAGTTGCAGAAGTTGTAATGCTTCCAAAGGTGACAAAGATTTCAATGAGTGGTATGAAAAATCAGATATATTTAGTAAAGAAAGATTAAAGGAAATTTATAGTTATTTTAAGAAGGTGCAAGATGAGATATAAATTTGGTGATAAAGAGTTAAACGAAATAATTAAAAAACTTTTGATATTAGTGGACAGTAGGGAAAATAGTAATGAACATGTGATAGAGTTCTTTGAGAAAAAGAAGATACCATACAAGGTTAAGAAATTGGACTTTGGAGATTACGGGTGTATGTTAGCAGCTAATAGTTTTGAAGGGCAGCAGAGAGAAATATATTTCGATAGGGATATAGTAATTGAGAGAAAGAATGGAATAGATGAAATAGCTGGGAATTTGAAGGATGATACTAGAATACTTAAGGAACTAGCACATTTAAACAAGTATGATATTAAGTATTATGTATTCTTAGAAGATGGTAATTTTGATAACAATGTAAGAAATGGCAACTATAGGAGTGAGTACCAACCTAAGAGTTTATATGCAAGACTTAAGACTATTATTCGACCTATAGACAAGCAATTCATGGGTAGCGAGATATATAACACCTTTTACTATTATGTTCGTGAGATTCTTAAGAATAAAGGGTTTATTGAGGAGAGTGTTAGTAATGAGTAATATAATGAGTAATGAAAGTTTAGAATATCTAAAAAAATGGACTCCTCAGCAATGTTGCAAGTCTAATTCTAAAGACACTATTAAAATAGTATTAAAAGAATGTGAAGAACATTTAAAAGCATTAGATGAAGTATGGGCGGAGATAAAAGAAAAAGGGGAAGAAAACATATTAACAGACTATATAGAAATGACTAAAGAACAATATAAATATGTTGAATCTTGGGTTATATATCTAAGGAATTATATGGAGGTAGAGCATGGAGAGCATAATTAAAGTTGCACTTCTACTTCTGATTATATTCATAATTAGTTGCATATTTGAGTGGCTTACACTACCAAGTAAAATTGAAGGTATAGAAGAACAACTTAAAAGAATAGCGGATAAATTGGAGGGGTAAGGATGGATAAATTAACTAGGCATACCATTAATGATTTACGAAAATATTATAAGCTTAAAACTAAAAGCATACCTAACCTTGAAAATAAAATAGAATATTTAATCAACCAACTAGAAGGAGTACAAGCCTTAACTTATAGTGATATGCCTACTGGTAGCGGCGCTAAAGTTGATTATAGAAAAGAGAAAATGATAGATGATAAGATATGGACTGAGAAAAGAATTAATGAAAGTAAAGCCTATGTAGAGTACATGGATAAGGCTCTTAGTAAACTTAACAAGATAGACAGAGGGTTATTGATAGAATGTTATGCCAAAGAAAAGCATGAAAGGCAAACAGAGTACATGATTTGTAAGCAGCTAAATATATCATCATCAACATTATACAGAAGAAAAAAAGAAATCATAGAGGAATTTACTGCTGATCTAAATGGAATAGAAGCAATGTAAAGGAATTAACCTCCAAGTGTAGAATTATTATGCTTGGGGGTGTTTTTATGAGGGAGATACTTGAAAAATACTATAAGGAAATTAAAGAGTTGGAAATTGAATGTTTAGATGGTGAAAACTTCAAGAATGAATATAAAGATAAAATTAAAGATTTGTTAGATAAATTAATTGATAATCTGGTTTCTGACTTACATAGTAAAATAGAAAGTACTTATTTTACAAAGAATTATGAGTACAGGGATAAACTTATAAATTATAAAACAATTTGGTATGTATTGGATGAATATATATTCGCTTTATCTAAAGAGTTATTTGAAAATGAAAATATAGGTAAATGGAAATTAGATGCTAAAACAAGGCTATTAATGATGTTTATTAAAACATTTGGGGAAATAATTTATTTGTTAGAAGGTGGGTATTCATTTTGTGCTTTATCAAGAATTAGATATATTTATGAAATTGCAGTTTATATTGATATAATTAATAAAGGCTCAGAAGAAACAGCAAGAAAGTTTATATTGTTTTCTCAAAAAAGCCAGTTGAAATTGATAAAAATGTTAAATAAAGAGGCTAAGTTTAATGAAATAAATAATAAGCTTAAGTCATTAGGGTATGGTAATGATTTTAATAACGACTATGGGTGGGCAAAGGAAATCACTAATAAAACTAAGATTAGCTTTAAAAATTTAGCAGAGATGACTACACTAAAAGATGATTATATCATTTATGTATTATCCTGCAGTAGTGCTCATGCTGATGTTTATGGTTCTCTGATTGATATGGATATGCCAAAAGAAGTTAAGCATAACAATACGTGGTCCACTACACCAGGGAAATATGGTACTAATGAAATTATGGGTTATTTAGATAAATTGATAGGACCTATAGTANNAGTATTAAATTATTGTGGTCATGAAGGAAAACTTATAAAATGTGTTATAGATTTTATGATATTAAAGTTTTATAAAGATAAGTACAAAAGCAAAAGTTCTATAGAAATTACGCAACAAGGCAATTGAACAATGATTTTGAAATTTAAATGATAGTTTTATGAGAGTGTAAAATTCGTTTTCATGTGGTTTAATAGTATTAAGCAATAAACCGTTAGGGAGAAATCTCTAGCGGTTTTATTATTTAGTAAAGTGAGTAGGTAAGACCTACAGTGTGGTGCTAGAGATTGGGAGCCTAGCAAGTACCTTATGGAGTGGGTAAGAAGGTACATAGCTTATCTGCCATGTGTAGATTAAGAGCGCCGGATATAGTAAATTTATAACTGGCTTTTAGATTATCCACCAAGTTGTGGAGTGAGTAGAGAAAAGCATTTAGATAAATCACTAGTATGTGGTTAGAGTCTAGGTGCTTTTTATTATTAAT
>DKGY01000094.1:21754-106895 GCA_002453475.1 Clostridium sp. UBA6758
AAATACAAGTTTAAAATATTCATAAACCCTGGTACGACTAGAGAACATGATTGTTGTTGTTCAGCATATGATCCAGGTTGTGAGAGAGGTTATAATGGCGATTGTATATTAATCAGATATACTTACAATCCATTTAACCATGCTGATATTGAGGAATGTCGGAGGAATGAAACTAGAACATACGAGAAAAAGCATGGGAGATTTAAGAGTAAGAGGTTTTAAAATAAAGGATTTTCACTTCTTTTGTAGAAATGCAAAGTATAAGGTGGTGAGAATATGTTAGATTATAAACAAATAGATCTAGATAGGAATATGGAAAATTTAAAAGAGGTACTAAAAAATCATGACCTACTTAGGTTTAGATATTTAATAAGAATAATTGATAGGTTTGGTAGATATGATGAATGCTACGAAATAGAAGATAAAGAGGTTAAAGAGAGATATAAGGAATCTACAGAGGACATGTCTAGATATTTACAAAAAGCAGAAATTGATATTAGGGATAATAAAGTTGAGTTGCATTTCGAATACGAAGGTGCTACAACTTATAAAGCTGATTTAAGAAAAACAAGACAAGAATGCAATAATTTTTATGAGTGGCTAGAAGCAGCAATAATTACAGTTATTGATGAAAGAGAATGTCGACGTTTAGGTTAGTAGTAAAAGAACTCTAGAAATAGGGTTCTTTTTATTTTATATAATTAATTAGTATTGGAGGTGTAAGTATATGAGTAAGAATAAAGCTGGTAGACCATTAAAGTTTAAAACACCAGAGGAATTAGAATCTAGAATAGAAGAGTATTTTGAATATGCTAAAGATAATAAAGAAGTACCTACTGTTAGTGGATTAGCATGGTATTTAGATACTAATAGACAATGTTTATTAAGGTATGAAGATAGTGATAGTGAGTTATTAAAGAGTGTTGATGATGATGTGAAAGTATTATTTCGTGACACGATAAAAAGAGCTAAGGCTAGGATTGAAGCTGGATATGAACAAACCTTATTTAACAAAGCCAGTGTAGTTGGTGGTATATTTACCCTTAAGAATAACTATAACTGGGTTGATAAGCAAGAGATTGAGCAGACAAATAAGACTATTGAGGTTAGTTTAGAGGATTAAAATATGTGTTCATTAAAACAATACATTAAGTGAACATATAATTATAAGATTAACATGTATATAACACTAGTAGATAAGCCATTTAATATTAATATATTGTCCATTAAATTATTTATAGGTTTTAGTTGACACTTTGTATTATTAAGAATATAATTAAGGTATAGCAAGAGGGGGGTACATTCTAAAATATGTTTGTATATCTCGCTTACGGTTACCAAAAATATTTTTTTAAAACAAAGGGGGCCTATTAGATGATATATGGTTATGCAAGATGTTCCACAAATGAAGAAATGCAAGATATAACAAGACAATTAAGAGAACTAGAACAACAAGGATGTGAAAAGATATTCCAAGAATATGGAAGTGGTACAAAAGCAGACAGAAAGCAGCTTAACTTGTTACTAAGCATAATAAAAACTGGCGATACCATAGTAGCTCTAGAAGCTTCAAGAATAACTAGATCAACTAAACAACTTGTAGAACTTATAGAATTAGTCAGAGATAAGAAACTTAAATTAATTCTTGGAAATATGGTTATAGATTGCACACAAAATGATATTGACCCTATGACAAAGGCAATGTTGCAAATGATGGGTGTATTCGCTGAACTTGAAAGGAACATGACTAGTGAAAGAGTGAAAAGTGGTCTTAGTAATGCTAAAGCTAAAGGTAAAAAATTAGGAAGACCAGCATTAAGTCTTGAAACAATACCAACAGTGTTCTTTAAACATTATCCTCTTTATAGGAGCAAGAAAATAAATGTTAGTGAGTTTGCTAGAATGTGCAATTGCAGTAGAACAACATTGTATAAATATATCAATACGTATGAGGTGGGTAAGTAATGGAATATATAAGTAATGATATATTTGAAACAGGTGTATATGGGATAAAAGATACTGTTAAAAACAAAATAGTTTATGTCGGTAGTACTCATGCTAGCTTTGCACGAAGATGGGGCGAACATTTATATAGGTACGAAAACAATACTCATAGTAATGATGGACTTAATGAGATGTTTGAAAAAGGTAATTATCAATTTTGCATTTTAGAAATATGTACAGGGTTAGAAAAACGTGAGATACTTGAAAAAGAAAAACTCTGGAGCGATAAATACAAAACTATTGAAAATGGAGTTGGCGTTCATTGCGGCGGGGGTAAGATTCAAAAGTCTAAAGCTAGATTCAAAGAGTTTGAAGAAACAAAAGAAATTATAGAGTGCAAAGAATATATAAGAGGAAATTACTTAGATAAGAAGATTAATCAAGAACAACGTGATGAAATGATAAAAGAACTTAGTGATAAACTTAAATTTAGTGATAAGTTTATGATTACTATAAAGAAGTTAGGATTTAATATAAATAGATATGCTGATAAAAAGCATTGGAGAATAACAGAAATTACTAAGAAGGTAAGTTAATTCTTATCTTCTTTTTATTATGCCTTAAAGGGGGTGGTGTTATGGCTAACACTTCAATAAAGATAAGTAAGAAGATATTCAATGATGTGTATCTACCTTTTTTAACTGAATATAACAAAAGATTTGAAGTGTACTATTAACGGTGGTGCAGGTTCAGGGAAAAGTGTTTTCATAACACAAAAACTCTTATATAAATACTTGAAATTCGAAAATAGGAAATGTCTTGTTGTTAGAAGGGTTGGTAATAGCCTAAAAGACTCCGTTTTTGCATTGTTTAAAAGCACTATTTCAGATTGGAATTTATATGAACAGTGTAAAATCAATAAAACTGACCTAAGCATAGAACTACCCAATGGAAGCCAGTTCATATTTAAAGGCTTAGATGACGAAGAACGTTTAAAGTCTATAGCTAACATTGATGACATATGGGTGGAAGAAGCATCTGAAATTGATGATTTTAAATTCGATCAACTTTGTTTGCGCTTGAGAAGTAAAAAGCCTTATAACCAGGTATTTGTATCATTTAACCCTGTATCAAAGGAGAACTGGGTATACAAGAGATGGTTTAAAGAAGGTGTTGATCTAAACAAAGAAACTACAAATGTGCTAAAGACAACATATAAAGATAATAGATTTTTACCACAAAGCTACATAGACAACCTCATGGAAATGAAAAAGACTAATCCAGCGTACTTCGAGATTTATGCAAATGGTGAATTTTGTTCACTTGATAGGCTAGTATATACGAACTGGAAAGTGGATTTATTCGACTATACAAAGGTTTTACAAACTATCAAGGATAGTAAAGCAATATTCAGCTTAGACTTTGGATATACCAATGACCCTACTGCTTTTGTATGTAGTATTTTAGATGAAATTAATAAAAAGTTATGGATTTATAATGGTTTTGAGGAAAAGGGCCTTTTAAATGATGAAATAGCAAATAAAATAATTGAAATGGGATACAGAAAAGAAGTTATTACATGTGATAGTGCTGAACCTAAATCCATAGAAGAGTTAAAAAGAAATGGACTGGATAGAGTCCGTGGTGCTACAAAGGGCAAAGACAGTATTATTAATGGGATTAACCTTTTGCAGCAATATGAAATTGTAATCTTACCTAGCTTAACATGGATAATTGAAGAATTTAAAAATTACACATGGAGAAAAGGCAAGGATGGTGAATATATCAATGTTCCTATAGATAAATACAACCATAGTTTAGACTCTTTAAGGTATGGAGTTACAACAGAGATTGGAACTAAAAAAATAACCTTATCATTTTTAGATAGGTCAGCATTATTTTAGAAAGGAGGATTCACATGGGATTTTTAGATGATAATAAAGAACTTTTTAATAATATAAAAAGTGACTTTGAAACTAGAAAAATAATTTATGATAAAATATATGATTACTGTGTTACTGGTAAAAGTGAAGCTTATAGCGAATACAAACATAATCCTAAAAGAAGTAATTTAAAAGTAAGAACTAATTTCATAAAGAAGTTTATAAAAGAAGAGGTATCATATCTTTTATCCAATAAACCTACTTATATTAGTAAAAGTGATAATTCTAAAGAGATTGAATTTGTAAACTTTAAATTATCTCATTGGAATAAAAATCATGACAAAATGCTACTTAGAGATATGCTATCTTATGGAAGTGTTTTTGAGTTATATTATACTACTGAATATATAACAGACTTAAGTAAGGAAGTGTTGTTTAATTCTAAAATAGTTAGTCCAAAAGATGGATATTTGCTAACTGATGATTTTGGAAATAGTAAAATGTTCCTTAGGTTTTACAAAAAGAAGTTTGATACTAAACAGTATATAGATATTTATACTCCGGAATTTATTTATCATGTAGATGATAGCTTTAAAGAAATTGAAAAGCCGACAATAAATAGATTCGGAGAAGTTCCTGTTAAGGTAGGCTACGTTAGTGCTTATAAAGAGCATGACACATTATTTAATGAACTTAAGGATTTGCAAGATGCTTATGAAACTAACTTAAGTGATTTAGTTAATGAAATATCTGACTATAGACTAGCTTATTTAATAATGCTCGGTTGTAGCATAGATTATAAAACTAAAGATGAAAATGAAAAAACACAGTTAGATTACATGAAGGAAAAGGGTATTATTAACGCTGATGAAAAAGATGTAATCATTAAGTTTTTAACTAAAGATATAAATGACACGTTTGTTCAAAATACCCTTGAATCTCTTAAGAAAAATATATATGAGATTAGCAATCATATTGATACTAATGAAAAACTACAAAGCAATACTTCTGGAAGTGCTTTGAGAAATAGATTAATAGGATTGGAACAAAGGGTAAGAGATAGCGAAGGATCTATGAAGAATATTATCCAGGGTAGAATGTATTTTTTATTTAAGTTATTTAATAAAGTTGAGAATGTTAATTATGATTATAGAGATGTATCAGTTAAATTTACATTAAATATTCCACAAGATGATTTATTGATGGCCCAAACTTTAAGTCAATTTGGAATAGGTGAAAATATATCTTTAAAAACTGCTTTAACTCAATTAAGTTTTGTAAATAATCCAGACCAGGAAATAAAGCTTATTGAAAATTATAAGAAAACGCATGAAGTTGATTTGGATGAAGTTCTAGGTGATGAAAATGGACAAGAATAAATACGATAAAGAATTAGAATTTATCCAAGGACTTTATGATGAAGCAGAAGAACAAACAAAAGAAATTTATAAAGAACAAAAGAAAAATAGAGATGAACTACTTCAAGAACTAGCTTTAATAATGCTAACCTATACTGTTTTAGATGGTCTAATGAGCCTTACAAGTAAAGATAAAAAGAAGGAGTATAATAGGTTATCTAATATAATTCTAAACTCTGCAAAGGGACAAGGAGCAATACAAGTAAGAGTTATAAATGATATATTAACCAGTACAGTAAATAAGACTTTTGGTTTTTATTCTTATAATGCAAAGTTAAAAGATGTTATGAAAATTCTAGAAAATAATTTCAAAGGAAAACATTTTTCAAAGCGTGTTTGGGATAATGAGAAGGAGATCACAAAGCATCTTAAAAAGCAAGTTGAGAATTTTCTTAATGGTAAGGTTAATGTTAATCAAATCAAGAAGGATATTGAGAAAACTTACAATACTAATGCCTACAACGCTAAAAGGTTAGTAGAAACTGAGGTTAACAGGTGTGAAGATGAAGCTTTTAAAAGATTTTGTAAGGAAACTGGGGTTAAAAAAGTAAAGAGAAATGAAGTCCTAGACCGTAGAACTTGTGAAGAATGTGCTGCTCTAGATGAAAAAGTATATGATTTATATGATGCTCCAGGAACTGTGCATCCTGGTTGTAGAGGATTTAATACTATAGTAGATTAATAAATAGGCATTTGCTCAGATAAAGAGTAGGTGCTTTTATTATGTATAAATCTAATATATGGCTTTATAGTAGTTAATATTTGATAGCTCCCGGTTAATAAAGTATACTAGTTAATATATCTAGAATATTACTATGGGAGAATTTTATGTATAAGTTAAAAGAATATATTAAAGAAAACTTTATATTAATAGGTATAATAGTGCTATTTATGGCATTTATTTTACCTATGATTTTAGATGTGTTGGATTTAGGTAAATGCATACCTTTCTATAAAAACGTATCACCAGATGGATGGTTAGGGTTTATAACTGCATTATTAGGTTTTTCGGGCATTTTTATTACTATTAGACATACAAATAAACAATTTAATGAGGATAAAAGAATTAGTGTTAAACCATATTTAGATTTAAGTATTAGTAAAGTAATAAGACCGAAATTAGGAAATGATTTATATACAGCAAAAGATTATTCATTTAGTTACAGTGGTAATATATGGATTAATGCTGATAGTGGTTTAGGATGTTATGATTTACAATGTAGATTGGATATTAAAAATTTAGGAATGGGAAATGCTTTAGATTGTAGAATATTATCAGTTAGGCCTACATCTCCCTTCGATATAGAAGATAATAGAGTATTAGGAGTAATAGAACCTAACAAAAGTGGTGAAATTAGTATAAATATTAAGTACTATGATGATGATAGCAAGAATAAAGTTCTTACTGTTTACAAAGAATTTAATAAAAGTGAACAAATATATGAATATATAAATAACCAAACAACTAGAGATATAATATTATTAATAGAGTATAAGGATATTCTAAATAATTGTTATAAGAAAGAATTTACTTTGAAATGTAATTTAGCTGTTTACCTTGAATCTTACAATGACACAATAAAAGAAATAAAAGATATGTGGCTAGAGATAACTGTTGATAAAGAAAGGTTTAAAGAAGAATATATAGGTATAAAAAAGTCTTAGGAAACTAAGGCTTTTTATTATGCCCTAAACATGGCATTAAACTGTTTAAAAGTAAAAATAATTTATGTTTTGGGGTGTTTTATAGCAGTCCAGAGGATAAATAGGAGGAATATTAATTATGAAAAAAACAGATTTATTAAAACTTTTAGAAAAAGTAAAAGATGAAGAGGATATCAACGAACTTTTTAAAGGGACTGATGTTGAAACAACTTTTAAGGTAGAACCGACATTGGATGTGTTTAAGACTAAATTAGTAGAAAAAGAATTTAAGTCTTTTATGGATTCAGAAAAGGATACACACGCAAATAAAGCTTTGGAAACATGGAAAACTAATAACTTGCAGACAATAATTAATGATGAAGTCTTAAAAGCTACCGGAAAGAAAAAGACTCCGGAGCAAATTAAGATTGAAGAACTAGAGAAGAAAATGTTAGAGAATGAAGCAAGGGCACAGAAAGCTGAGAAAATAGCTAAATATAAAGATGTACTTGCAGAAAAGAAAATCCCTATGGAAATGATTGAATATTTTCTAACGGATAATGAGGAAACTACAAACACTAGGATTGATAACTTTAGCACTTATGTAAATGAAATGGTTAATACTAATGTAAAAGAAAAAATTGCTAGTGGTAGTTATACACCACCTGGCGATAATGGTGCCGGAGATATGACCGCGGATGATTTAGCAAAAATGATGATGTAAAAAAATAAATTTAATTTAATAAAAAGAAAGAGAGTGATATAAATGGCAGTAAACACAATTGCATATGCAACATTATTTCAACAAGCTTTAGATAAGGCAGCAGTAGCAAAATTAACAAGCGGATGGATGGATTCTAACGCTGGACAAGTTATTTATAATGGTGGTAAAGAAGTTAAAATTCCTAAAATGAATATGGACGGATTAGGAGATTATGATAGGGCTAACGGATTTACTCAAGGATCTATAACCCTTGAATATGAAACTAAGACTATGACTATGGATAGAGGAAGAACATTCATGTTAGATTCTATGGATGTAAATGAGTCTAACTTTGTAGCTAATGCTACTAATGCCATGGGACAATTCCAAGCTACTAAGGTAGTACCAGAGATTGATGCCTATAGATATTCTAAAATAGCTAGTTTAGCTATAACAGGAAGTGTAGCAAGTGGAGGTAATACAATTACTGAAGCTAATGTATTACAACTTTTAAAAGCTGATATAACTGCAATAGAAGATATAGTTGGAGATATCCCTTTAGTAATAACAATGGCAACTCCTATAGCTGCAATATTAGATCAAAATGAAAAAATAAGTAAGAGATTAGATGTTACAGAATTTACAAAAGGTGATGTAATTACAAAAGTAAAATCATTTGATGGACATCCAATAGTTAAAGTTCCAAGTGCAAGAATGAAAACAGCTTATACATTCTATGATGGTAAAACAGGTGGGCAAACTGCTGGTGGTTTTGTAGCTGCAGTAGATGCTAAAAATATTAATTGGATAATAACTCCAATGTATGCTCCAATAGCAGTTAATAAAACTGATAAGATTAGAATTTTTGACCCTAACATTAATCAAGATGCAGATGCTTGGAAGATGGACTATAGAAAATACCATGACCTTTGGATTATGGATGAAGCTCTTAAAATCTGCAGAGTAAATATTAAGGAAGCTTTAGTTTAGGATTAGGTATTTCACCTAGTCCTTTTCTTTTGGAAGGGANNGGGAAGGAGATTGAATAATGGAATTTAAGTATGAATTAAAGAGAATGAACGTTGTTAAGGTAACTAATGATAAAGACACAAAGGATAAGTATATTGCACAAGGATTTGAATTAATAGAGAAAAAGAAGTCAGAAAAGCCTAAAGAAGATGTCAAGGTAGAAGAAAAGCCTAAAAAGTAGGTGAATGATATGGAATTAACTATTGAACAAAAAAAATCTATAGCAGTTATTAGAAACTATCTAAATGTAGACAGTGATATATGGACAGATGAAATAATATTATCTGAATATGATTTTGTTGTAGATCAATTAATTCAAAATGCTAAAACTGCTAAGAGTTCAGATATAAAATCTATATCCGAAGGTAATCAATCTATAAGCTATAAGGATAACTCCGGAGCGTGGACTATTACAGATGACATTAAAGCAATGCTACCAAAGCCTTATATAAAGCTTTTCTACTAGGAGGACACTATGGGAGTATTAATTAAAAATGCAGATATAACCATCTACAATAGATATTATGATAATAGCTTAGGCTATGACAGATATCAAAGAACAGTAATTAAAGGTGTAAACTGGCAAGGTAAAAGAAATGCTACTATAAACAATAATGGCTTACTACTTGCAGATAGTACCTTAATATTTATAGATAAATTAGATAATTACGTATCTCCTAAAAGATTTAAAAAGTTATCTGATACAGAAAGACCTAATTATTTCACTTTTGCTAGTGATGGTGACAAGATTGTAAAAGGGGATGTATCCTTTGAAGTAACAGGAATATCACCCTATAGGCTATCAGACCTAGAGAATGCCTTTGACAATGTAATAGATGTTAAAAGCGTTAATGATACTCTACCAGGTCATATGGAAGTTGAGGGGGTATAATATGGCTACTAATGTTAGAGTCGATATAGATGACTCCCAAAAGATACTACTTAAGAGATATCTAAATAAGAATGGAAGGGCCCAAGTAGAATTTACTAAGCAAGTAGCAAAGCATTCTAACAACTACGTGCCATTCAAGACAGGTAGATTAAAAGACATGATGGTTACTTTGGAAAGTGATAAAATAATTTATTCTGCCCCTTATGCTAAGAAACAATATTACACTAACAAAGGCGAAGGCAGAGAGGGAAATTCAGTCGGCGGACTTAGAGGTAAGCAATGGACACGTCGTGCATGGATAGACCATGGGGATAAAATAGTTCAATCAATAGCCGAATTTGTGGGAGGTAAGGCAAAATGATAATACAAGGAATTAGAAATTATATGAGAGAGCTGAAATGCCTAGATACTTTCAATAGCGCCATTAAGGTTAATGTCAACTACCTAGAACCTTCTCCGGATACTTACTCTATAGAAGAAATTCCAATAGAACCTATATTAAAGAAGTATGTTAACGGAGATAGTATAAGACAATATGCTTTTATATTCACAAGTAGAGAGCCTTATGGGGTTGATGTGTTACAGAATATCGATAACAGTGGTTTCTATGAAAAATTAGCTGATGAAATAGAGTTCAATAATGACAATGGAATATTCCCTACATTAGATACGAGCTTAGAACCTTTAGAAATAAAAGTTACTAGCACAGGTTACGCCTTTGCAGTTACAGAGGACACAGCTCAATTTCAAATACAAATGAGATTAAAATATTTTAAGAAGAAATAGGAGTGATATAAATGGGAGTTAGAAAAAGATTAATACAGGCTAACTACTTAAAAGTGACAGATGCTTTTGAATTATTAGGAACAGGTTTTACAGAACTTAATGAGAGTCCAAGTGCACAGACAACTAGTAAGAGGTATATAAACCAGTCTAGTGCATCACAATCTATTACAGGTTATGAGTGGAGTACAAGCTTTACTGCAGACCAAATAGCAAGTGAAGAGGCAATAGAACATATAAGAAATATTGGAGAAATGCAGAAAACAGGTGCAGATACCGAAACAGAATATATAATTGTGGATCTAGACAAGGCTGCAACTACTGCTGGATTTAGGGCAAGAAAATTCAAGGTAGCTATTGCGGTAGATTCCTTCGAGGATAATGATGGAGAATTAGGAATAAGCGGAAGTTTCCTAGGAATTAGTGACCCTATCGAAGGAACATTCGTAACAGATACTAAGGCATTTACAGAAGGTTTTGAGCCTAAAGCTTAGAAGGGGGATATAAATAATGAAAATTAATGGAGTAGAATTACAAGATATAGACATATTGGATTTAGAGGTGGCAGAGAAGTGGGAACAAGCACTGGAACACGTTGAGGGAATAGCGAAACCCATAGAAGGAATGAAAGTATCTGAAAGTATTAGAACTCAGTGTAATGCAATATTTGATGTATTTAATACTATGTTTGGTGAAGACACTGATAAGAAGGTATTTGGGGATAAAGTTAATTTACTAACTTGTTTAAAAGCCTTTGAAGAATTAGTAACACATATTAGTGCTAAAAACTCCGAGGTTGAGAAGATAGCTAGTAAATATTCTCCTAATCGTGCTACTAGAAGAAATAAAAAGTAATGAATATACTTATCGACCTATTACCGACTAAGATTGAAATTGATGGCGAAGAGTATGAGATTAACAGTAATTTTCGTGAGTCCATACTCTTTGAATTAATGATGCAAGATAAGTCTATAACCGAAGAGGATAAGATTATACAAGCTTTAGAACTTTACTATCCGATATTACCTAAAGACTTAAACAAAGCTATAGAAGGCATCCTATGGTTTTATAGATGTGGAAAAGATGAAGTTATAAATAAAAATAAAGGAACAGGCAAGAGTACAAATGTTTATTCCTATGATTATGATGATGATTATATCTATTCTGCATTTTTAGACCAATACGGAGTCGATTTACAAGATATAGAGTATTTGCATTGGTGGAAGTTCAGAGCTATGTTTAAAAGCCTTAAGGAAGATAATGAGATAGTTAAAATTATGGGTTATCGAGCCATGGATGTTAATAAAATAAAAGATAAGGAACAAAAGGCACATTATAAGAAAATGCAAGACTTGTATAAGATACCTATAAACAGGGATGAAGTAGAAAAGCTTGATGAAATTAATCAAATCCTACTTAATGGTGGAGATGTTAGTAAAGTATTGTAATATATTCTTAATATATGATATATTGTATATGTTATGAATAGGAGGGGTATTTATGAAAAAGATATTAACCGCTTTACTTTGCTTAGTATTTTCACTAAGTCTAGTAGCATGTGGCAAGGAAGAAAAGAAAGATACAACTATAAAAGATGTTGCGAATGCAGAAACTTCTAAGGAGAAAGAAGAAAAACTAGAAGAGATAAGAGAACAACAGAAAGATGATAAATGCGATATACTTTTAGCTGATACAGATAATGTTACTATTACTTGTAAAGGTAAGGGTAAAAGTGCTTTCGGGGGAATATATATAACATTAGAAGTTGTAAACAAGACTGATAAAGATATTCTTGTCGGTGCAGATAAATGCAGTAATGATGGAACTATGGTTGATGATTTATTTAGTGAAACTATTACTGCTAAAATGAAAAGCGAAAGTGATTTATCTGTTATGGATAACAATGTAACCGAGGTTAAAAATTTTAAAGGAACATTTTTAGTTATGGATGATTCTACTGGAGAAACAATTGAAAATATAGAGTTTAGTATAGAATAAGATATAGAGCACTTACTTAATCGTAGGTGCTTTTATTATGTCTAAAATTTCTCATAGGAGGTGAGAAAATGGTAGATGGACGTATTGTTATAGATACAAAAATAGATAGCACGGGAGCAGAAAAAGGTGTTAATAAATTAGGTTCTACGTTAGGGAGTGCTGCTAAAACTGGTCTAAAACTATTTACTGGAGCGGTAGCAGCGGCCGGTGTTGCTTTAGTTGGTTTAACCAAGCTTTCTATAGACCAATATGCAGAGTATGAGCAATTAGTAGGTGGAGTAGAAACTCTGTTTAAAGATAGTAGTAAAACAGTAATGCAATATGCAGACAATGCATATAAAACCGCAGGTATGTCCGCAAATGAATATATGAGTACCATAACAGGCTTTTCAGCGTCTTTATTGCAAGGCTTAGGCGGGGACACTAAAAAGGCTGCTGAAATAGGGAATATGGCTGTAACTGATATGTCAGATAATGCTAATAAAATGGGAACATCGATGGAAAGTATACAAAATGCTTACCAAGGGTTTGCTAAACAAAATTATACAATGTTGGACAACCTTAAGCTAGGGTTCGGAGGCACTAAAGAGGAAATGCAAAGGCTACTAGCAGAGGCAGAAAAAATAAGTGGCGTTAAATATGATATAAGTAATTTTAGTGACATTATTGAAGCTATTCATGTAATTCAAACTGAGATGGGAATTACAGGAACAACAGCTAAAGAGCCTGCTTCTACTATTGAGGGTAGCTTAAATATGACTAAATCCGCATGGACTAACCTACTAACTGGAATGGCTGACGATAATGCTGACTTTGATGTATTAGTACAAAATTTAGTTGAAAGTTTAGGCGCTCTCGGTGAAAATTTATTACCACGAATAAAAGTAGTAATAGAAGGTATTGGAGAATTATTTAGAACATTACTTCCTAAGGTTTTAGAAGAAGTCCCAGGAATGATTGCATCTTTATTCCCAGAATCCATGCAAGAAAATGTAAAAAGAATATTTGAGGGTATAGCTGAAGCAATAAAAACTACTGCTGATGTGGCTATGCAGTTACTCCCTAAAATAACAGAAGGGTTTGCGTGGATATTAGACAATGGCCCTGGAATAGCAATAATAATAGGAACTATAGCGTCATCAGTAGTTGCATTTAAGGCGGCGGCAGTAATAACAAGCGTAGTTCAATCATGGCAAAAGGCGAAAGTTGCTTTAGCATTATACAAAATGACAGCAGATGGTGCGACAATATCACAGGGTGTAATGAATGGTGTATTTACTATATGGGAAACTATAGTTGCATTAATGACAGGTAAAATTACATTTGCAGCCGCCGCAACAGGATTATGGACTAAGGCAACCGCTGCTTTAAATGCTATGTGGGCGGCTAATCCTATAGGAATCATAATAGTTGCAATAGTTGCTTTGGTAGGGGCATTTATATACTTGTGGAACACCAACGAGGGTTTTAGGAATGTAGTTATAAAAGCTTGGAACGCTATTTTAGATACTGGTAAAGCAGTATGGGGATGGTTAGTTAAGTTCTTTACAGAAGATATTCCTAATGCCTGGAATAGTATGATTGTATGGTTTGGAAGTGTAGGAGATTGGTTCGTTGAGCTATGGGGCAAGATTAAACAAGGCTTTGTTGATGGATGGAATAGTATTGTATCTTTCTTTACGGAGAGTATTCCCATGTGGTGGGCCAGTGTAAAACAAGCATTTGCAGATGGATGGAATGCAGTGGTTGCTTTCTTTACTGAAACCATACCAATGTGGTTGGAGCAAATGTTTAACTGGTTTTGTGAATTACCTAATAAGATAGGTTATGGACTTGGATTTGCAGCAGTAGCAATATATAATTGGGCAACAGATAGTATAAATACATTTATCCAGTGTTGCGAAAATATTATATATAACGTTGGTGAATGGTTCAAACAACTACCAACAGTAATATGGACATGGTTAGTTAATGCATATAACAAAACAATTCAATGGGGTACAAACACATGGAATAAGTTTATTGAAACTTGTACTAATGTTTATAATAGTGTAACTGAATGGTTTAGCAAGTTACCAGGAGTAATATGGAGTTGGTTAGTAAATGCGTATAATAATGTAGTTAACTGGGGAACACAAACTTATAACAACATGGTTAATGCAGTTAGCAATGCTATAAATGCAGTTATAGAATGGTTCGCAAAACTACCAGATCGTATATGGGAATGGCTAGTAAATACTATTTCTAAAGTTATTCAATTTGGTAGAGATTTAGGAACTAAAGCACAGGAAGCAGGTTCTAACATGGTAGAAAAGATTATAGGAGCAGTTAAAGACCTTCCTTCTAAGTTCTTAGATATAGGAGTTAACATAGTAAAAGGTATTTGGAATGGTATTACAAGTATGGGGAATTGGATACACGATAAAGTAACAGGTTTTTTCAATGGGATGTTGGATGGTGCTAAAAAAGCTAATGAGATTCATTCACCATCAAGACTCTACCGCGACCAAGTCGGAAAATACATGGCGCAAGGAGTCGGAGTAGGTTTTGAGGATGAAGCCGACAATGTTCAGAAATCCATGGAAAAAGAATTTAATAAAATGGCTGGTAAAATGCAATTAGCGGTAGATTACAATATGGCAAGTACTTCTGCAAGTATCTTTGCTAGAAAAGGCTTTAATTTGCCTTCCAATGTAGTAAATAACAATGATAATGGCATAACTCAAAATGTTACTATAGTTAATCCAGAGAGGACACCGTCGGAGAACGCTAGAGCATTAAAAAAAGTAGGGAGGGATTTAGCTTTTGGATACTAGATTTTTAAATTTAAAATTTGAAAGTGGTAATGATGTTTTAAATATAGAAAAAGATAGTGATTATAAATTAATAAAAATTGAAGGGATTGAAAGCTCGGACTATGAAATAACTATAGAAAATTATACACAATATGATGGTGGATATACTAATAAAAAAAGAGTATTACCTAGAGATATATCTATTGTATGTGATTATTGTAATTCAGAAAATACTGAAATGGAAAGGCAAAAGCTAATTAGATTCTTTAATCCTAAGCAACAAGGGATTTTAACAGTTAATTATTGTGGAGTAGAGAGATATATTATATATGAATTAGAAAACTTTAAAGACCTTAGAGAAAATTTATATGAGCGGTTAAGTTTTAGTCTTAATTTAATTTGTCCGGATCCATATTTTAAAGATATTATTTTAGGAGAACAAATTTCAACATGGATAGGTGGATGGAAGTTTAAGTTTAAATTACCTTTTAGATTTAAACAAAAAGGTGAACCTAAGAAAAATATTTATAATGAAGGGCATGTAGAAACACCGGTGGAGATTATATTTAAAGGCCCTGCAGTAAACCCTTCTATAATAAATAATAGGACAGGTGAATTTATTAAAGTGGATAGGACATTAACAAGTGATGATACATTATATATAACTACAGAGTTCAGAAATAAGAAAGTTGAAATTGAGAGAGATGGAGTTAGAACAAACGCTTTTAATTATATTGATTTAGATTCTACTTTTTTTCAACTTAAAACTGGGGATAACATGATTGAATATACTACAGAGAATAATTTGGATCCACAAAGTGTTGAAATTAAATATAGAAATAGATATCTAGGAGTATAGGAGGTGATAACATGGAATACTATGGATTTTTTAATGGAGACCAGGAGTATGGGCAAGAAGAATTTAATAGATATTTCGATAATATTTATGAAAGTGGCGTAAGTATTGATAGTAATAACAACATGAGTTTAGGTGTAACACAGGAGACGGGTGTACTTAAAGTTGCTCCAGGCTTTGCTATTGTTAGAGGGTTTTATCTTTACAATGATAGTGTTAAGAGTATAAATATTATAAAGGATAGTAACTATGAGAGAATAGATAGACTTGTAGTTAGACTTAATATAAATAATCATAAAGTATCATTAGAGATTAAAAGTGGTGTAGCGGGAAGTAAGCCAGTACCACCAACTTTGCAACGTGATAATTTAATTTACGAAATATCATTAGCTCAAGTTAAAATTAGTACCACAGGAGTTATTACTATAACTGATGAAAGATATAGACCGGAACTTTGTGGTGGTATAAGACCTAAAAATCTTACGGAACTTAATGATATGATTAAAGGACTCACAGAAGAATTTGATAGATGGTTTAATTCACAACAAGCAAAAGGATGGAGAAATGTATTTATTCAGCCTGAGCAGCCTGTAGGGAGTGTGAGTGGTTCAATATGGATACAAACAACGACAGTATAAGAATATTTGATAAAAATATAAATTTTTTAGGGGAGATAGATAGCTATACTTCCCTTTTGTATATTTCTAAATGGGAAACATATGGAGAATTTGAGTTTCATGTGAGTAACTTCAATAAAGAATTGCTACAAAAAGGCAATATAATAATGCTCGGTAAAGATGGTAATAGAACTGGAGTTATTGAACATTTTGAAGTTAATCAAGAGAATACTGAAGATATTGTTATAAAAGGATTTAGTCTAGGCTATTGGCTTACTAATAGAATAACGGTGCCACCGAAAGGATATGCATACCATAGTTTCAATACTACAGTAGAAGAAATAATGTTAGCCTTAGTTAAAACTAATACAATAGATCCTTTAGATATTAACAGAAAGATACCTAATCTTATTTTAGAATCTTCTTTAAACCGAGGTATTAAATTAGAGTTTCAAACTAGGTATAAAGTCTTAAGTGAAGAGTTAACCAAACTTTCTAAAGCAAGTGGACTAGGGTGGACTATAACTTTAGATTATAAATCTAAAAAGTTTATATTTAAAGTATTAGAAGGTAAGAACTTAAGCGCAGAACAAAGCATTAATCCACCACAGATTTTTAGTGTTGATTATGATAATGTAAGAAAACAAAATTATATTGAAAGTAATATAGGTTATAAAAATTGTGGTTATGTAGCTGGACAAGGTGAAGGAGAAAATAGAGAAATTCAAACATTAAATAATGATTTAATTGGCTTTGATAGAAGAGAAATATTTATAGATGCTAGGGATATCTCCGAAGGTGGAAATTTAGTAGATAGAGCCAAAGTCAAATTATCTGAAACGCCACAAGTGAGTTCTTTTGAATGTGAGGTTGAACCTAAAGACTACAAAAGCAATTGGAATCTTGGGGACATTGTAACGACTGTAAACAAGAAAATGAAGCTGATTATTCATAACAGAGTTACAGAAGTTAGAGAGGTGTGGGAACGGAGTGGATACAAAGTAGAACCTACTTTTGGTACTTCCATCCCCACGGTTGGAGAAAAAATTAAACAAACTACAGATACACCGCTTCAAGAATCAGTTCAAGGTGCAGATGGACCACAAGGTGAAAGAGGTCCCCAAGGATACAGTATTAATTATCTATGGAATGGTACAAGTCTTGGAGTAAAAAGAGAAGATGAAGGTAGTTATATTTACACAGAATTGAGAGGTCCACAAGGAATTCAAGGACCAAAAGGCGAGCAAGGAGTTCAAGGACTTAAGGGAGATAAAGGAGACCAGGGTATACAAGGTACAAAAGGTGATATAGGTCCTATTGGACCCCAGGGATTAATTGGTCCTAAAGGTGATACTGGTTCGCAAGGTATCCAAGGGGTGAAAGGGAATGATGGAATAACTCCAACTATAGGTACTAATGGCAATTGGTATTTAGGGAGTACAGACACAGGAAAACCATCAAGAGGAATACAAGGTATTCAGGGAATTCAAGGCGTGAAAGGTGATACTGGAGCAACAGGAGTAACAGGTCCCCAAGGACCAATAGGAGCCACTGGGCCTCAAGGTATGCAAGGACCTAAAGGTGATACTGGAGTACAAGGACCGCAAGGTATCCCAGGGAAAGATGGGACACAAATAATAACATCTAGTACTAGACCGAGTGGACAAATCAATGGTCGAGTATGGATACAACTTATGTAAAAGGAGAGTGGTAAGATGGGAACAGTTAAAAATGCTGTGTACAAAGTAGATAATGGAACAGATTTTGATGAAATACATTTTAAAACTAATGCAGAACAGGTAGGATGTGCAGATGGTAGGTCAGTTGGGTCGCATTTGGCAGAGAAGGTGAATAAAAGTGATTTTAGTAGTTTGAAAGCTACTAATGGATGGCGGAAAACAACAGATGGATTTATTGAACAATGGATAGAGACAAAAATACTAGTATATCAAAATTCGGTTGGCGCTATAAATTGCACATTACCATTGTCACTAATTGGAAAGAATATATTAATGCAAAATACAGAGATAGTTTGCAGGATAGAAGGCAGTGGAATTTTAACAGATAGTGATATAGAGAGAATTATAGCATCAAGTTTTATAATGACTGATAAGACGAGTGTAAAAATAAAAGTATGTGACATTAATAATAATGTAATAGAATCAGCGCAATTTTTAATAAGATTTTCAGTTTTATTTTTTTAGGGGGTATTAGTATGTATTTGAGAATTAAAGATAATAATTTTGGATTTGCAGTAGAAGGAATACATGACATATTAAGCACAGATATTATCATAACTAATGCAGAGTATGATAAGTTCTTTCAGCTGCAAAGCGAGGGAAAACAATTTAGATTAAAGAAAGTTCCAACTGGAGTGGGTTTATTTGATTATGTTGAAGAATATGTACATGAAATAGATAATACACCTAAACCACCAAGTATTGAAGAAAGAATGTCAGCAATGGAAATGGCGTTAATGGAGGTGTTATAGATGTTTGAATTTCTTAAAAATATGTGGGTAATGAGAAAGTGTAATGAAGGTTACTTAATTACTATGGTGGCTAAAGGGAGAATTACAGAGGAAGAAAAGCGAATGATTGTAACGGTTCCACAAGTTATATAATAGAACCTAATTACTCAGAAAGAGTATGAAATTATTATGGCTACTCAGCAAATAACTAACTCATAGTTAATTGATAGCTAAGGTTAAGTGTGCTACAATGAAAAGTGTATTTTTTGTAAAAAAAGGGGGAGGGTTGAATTGAAAGGTAAAATACGTTATTTCGATGGGCTTAGAGGGTTAGCTGCATTAGTAGTAGTGATTCAACATTATATATTAGCATTTTATCCAGCTATATTTTCTAGAAGTGATGAATTAAGGCATACGAGTTATGCTTTTGAAACAACTTTAGCAAGTACTCCATTTAATATATTTTTCAATGGAAATTTTGCAGTATGCATATTTTTTGTTTTGAGTGGATATGTATTAACAAATAAATTTTTTATTACCAAAAATGCTGAATACATTACGGCTGGAGCTTGTAAGAGATATATAAGGTTAATGGTTCCAGTTTTGGTTATAATATCTACTGCTTATATTTTTATGAAATTATCGCTTTTTAATAATATTGAAGTTGCAAAAATAACATTATCATCAAATTGGTTAGCTACAACTTATGATTTTGAACCAAACCTAATGAGTATGTTGAAACAAGCGACATTTGGAGTTTTTGTAGGATCAGATTTTTCGTACAATACAAGTTTATGGACTATGGGATATGAATTTTTAGGATCATTTTTAGTGTTTAGCTTGGCTATTATATTTGGTAAATTGAAAAAAAGGTATATTTTTTATACTATAACTGCAATATATTTTGTAAAAACTTATTACCTTGCATTTATATTAGGTATGATATTAAGTGATTGTTACAATAGCAATTATGAAATTATAAGGAAATTAAAAGGACGATGTGCTAGCATTATATGTTTAATATTAGGATTATTTATGGGGTCATATCCACTGGTGCCAACAGATAATACAATTTATAAATATATGAATATAGAATCTTTTGAACCGGGGGTTTTTTACCGTACGTTAGGAGCAGTTTTATTAATGATAGCAATCATGAATTCAAAATTATTGATTGAGTTTTTTTCTAGCAAGGTAATGATTTTTTTAGGAAAGATATCATTCTCAATGTATCTAATTCATCTAATTATAATATGCTCTTTCTCAGGAGCTTTATTTACTAGTACGTTACCATATTTAAGCTATAATAAAGCATTTATTTTAACATTTGTAGTATCTATGATATTAATATTTATAATATCATACTACTATTGTAAGTATGTGGATGATACAGCAGTAAAATTGTCATCATATGTATACAAGAAAATATTTTTAAATGACTCTAGTGCGGATGTAATAAATAATAAGGACATAAATAGAAAAATAGATGTTAAGCAAAATATAAAGGTAATAGAATAACAACAGAACAATATAAAAAAATAACTTCTGAGGAATATATTTAATTCATAGTTGAATTATAATGAAAACTAAATAAACCTTAAGAGATTAGAGAAATCTAGTCTCTTTTTAATTTTAAAAATATTAAAGGATGGTGTAAGATGGATAAAATATTAAACTATATTAAAGTAATAGTAATGGCACTAGGAACAGGCATAACGTGGCTATTAGGAACATGGGATATTGCATTAAAGGTATTAATAGCCTTTATGATTTTAGACTATGGTACAGGCTTGTTAAGAGCGTGGATTAATAAAGAAGTTTCCAGTGATGTAGGATTAAAGGGTATAGCACGTAAAGCAGTTATATTTGTAGTTCTTATAGTTGCAGTAATGTTGGATAGACTTTTAAATACTGGTACATGGGTGTTTAGAACTCTTGTATGTTATTTCTATATCTGCAACGAAGGTATAAGCTTGCTAGAGAATTGTGCTGGGCTTGGAGTACCTATACCAGAAAGGTTAAAGGATGCTTTAGCACAGTTAAAAGATGGAGAAAAGAAAGAGTTAAATAATTAGTTGCAAGAGTGGGAGCAATCTCACTCTTTTATATTAAGGAGGAATAAAGTATGGCTAAAGTAGTAATAGATGAAGGACATTATAACTATGAAAGTGGAGCAGTAGGATTTGGTATTAAGGAATGTGATATTACTCATGGTGTAGCTTACAAGTTGAAACCCAAGTTGGAAAAACAAGGACATAGTGTATTAATAACTAATGGCTCACTATCTAATAGGACCAGTAAGGCTAATTCATGGGGAGCAGATATATTTATATCTCTACATTGCAATGCTTTTAATGGTAATGCTTACGGGATAGAAACATTTTGTTATAAGTTTAAATATAGGAAATTAGCCGATAGCATACACAATGCTCTATTATCAGATAAAAGGCTATACAGAACTAACAGAGGAGTTAAAGAGGGTGATTTGCACGTGATCAGAGAAAGTAATATGGATGCGTGCTTGGTAGAAATGGCTTTTATAGATAATAAAGAGGATAATGTTTTGTTACTGAAATACCAAGATGAATATGCAACTGCTATAGCTAAAGGTGTTCAAGCTTATTTTGGACTAAGTTATAAAGAAGATATAGAAAAACCAAGTAAACCATCTACACCAGTTATAAAGGAGGAAAAGAAAGTGGATTATATCATACAGTATTCAAATGCAACAGATCAAGCTATAGCGGAGGTAATGGCAGATAGGCTTAATTGTCCAACTATAAACTGCTTAAGACCATATGCATACTATGGACAGTATAAAACAGTTATTGCAGTAGGAGAAGCAAAGAATAAGAGTGGACATACTAATGTACTTATCCAGGGTAGTAATAGACAAGATACACTGGATAAAGCTATAGCTTATTGTAAGAGCTTAGGAAGATAATATCAAAGGCTAGTAGAGAATAAAACCCTTACTAGCCTTTTGTATTAAATATATTAAATTAGTAATATAGTTTCTAATACATACTTATCAATCTTAATCCAGAGTATAGGTTAGTTTGAGCTAAAACAGCTCTTAAGCTATTCTCATTTCTATCAGTTGTGTGAGCACTAAATGTAAGATCATCTTGTCCATTATTAAGATATCTTTCTATTACTAATCCAGCATGATTATATCTACGGTAAAAGCTGTTATAAAAATTAATTACATCACCAGGTTTTGAATAATACGACATTGTTCCAACCTTACCTAAAGAATATTCTCTACTATATGCAAAACCATTATTTACTAAATAGTCGTGTTGTTCTTCTACTCGAATCCATGCACTTGTACCGCCTGCTTTGCCACCAAAATAGTTAAAAGTATCAGTTCTTCCTACACCACCATAGTTTAAGCATTGTGAAACGAAATTAGCACAATCGTTTTCGTATGCAGGAAAATTTGGATTATAATTCTTCCAATATCTTTTAGCATAGTCTACTGCACTTGCTGGATAATAACGTGTTGCAGCCATAGTAGATGCTGTTAAAGAATTACTTTTAAGTTGCGGAGCTTTTTTAAAATCATCTAATTTTCCTACAACTTTCATTTGGGTTAATCCTTCTATTTTTATATCTATTTCTTTAAAAGAATCCTTTAAAAAATCCAATAAAGCTTGATTATAATCTTCATTATTTATCTCTTCCTTATTAGGAGCGTCTAATGGATCATATATGTCTTTATTTACATACCACTTATTGTTGTACTTTTCCAATACAATTATATGATTTGTATTGCTTGTTGAAGTATAAATTTCAGAATTTTCATTATATGTTAATGCGTTTTCAAAATTTAAATCAATAACAGCCTTATCGTTAATTTCAATATTGTTATAAATAATATTGAAATCATAGTTTGTTAAGGTTCTATTTAAACCTTTATTAATATCACATAGATACTTATCATTTAGTTGAACATATTCTTTAAAAATGGAATTTAGAATTACGTCATCATAATTTCCTGATTGGTTATTGGAAACTGATTCTAAAGTGGTTGAGAAATATGAATTAATAGTATCCTTTATTAGATTTTCATCAGAAGGCTTGTCCAAATCTGATGCAAATGCTTGGCTGGATATAAATCCAACACTTAATATGCAGCTTAGTAGAAAAAGAAAAAACGTTTTTTTAATTCTCATAGAGAATTCCCCCCTTTATTTACAATATTATATACATAATAACATATATGTATTATATTATCAATAAAATGTAACATTTTTTTTGTTCTTTTATGTTAATATAATTTTAGATTTTAGATGTATTGCGTAAATATAGGGTATTTTTTCAAAATCTAATATGACTATAAGATATAACAACTTATTTAGTTAATTGTACTTGAGTTTATGGTTTTATTAAATTAAAACTACTTAAAAGGTATTAAATATAACTTAAGTTTCAATTAATCATAAATTAAATTATAAATATATTAGTATAACATTAAAATAAAAGTTTTATATGACTCATTTTTCTTTTAAATTTATATACATATCATATGAAAGATTAATTTTATTACTAATAAGTCGTCCAAAGTAAGAGTGAGATATATTTAATATTAACGAAAAACCTAGGGATGAAGCCTAGTCTTTTTTATTTGGAGGAAATTTATGGTATATGTAGAATAGTATATTGTAGGGGTGGTGTTATGGCAAAGAAAGTAGGAAAGTACAGATATGAAAAAGCAGAAGTTACCTTCAATATAGAAGATGAATTGGACATGGATATATATAACTTCTTATTAGAAAACAGTAAAGTGATAGGTAAAAGCAACTATTTAAAACAATTAGTATATGAAAAGATGCTTAAGAGTAGAGAATAAATCTACTCTTATTTTTTTATAAAAATTTATGATAGTTTAGGAAACTTTCCTATAGATGTGCATATATATATATTAAGAAATAAGAAAGTGGAGGAAATTATGGTAAATAAGATTACAGTTAGCTTCAAAAGCACTACAAAAGATATGAAGTTATTCGTAACAGTTGATAGCCAAGAGGAGAAATCAGATTTTGTTAAGAAAGCTTTAGAGTATTATATTAAGCACTTAGATAAGGAGAATGTTCAATGTTTGGATTAGATTTATTGATTCTCAATGGCATAAAAAGCCTAGCAATTTTCACAGGAACTTTAAAAGAAGGATTAATAATATTTAACGGAATTATAATCTATGCAGTAGCAGCAGTTAAATGTGAGGGGAGGAACAACAAGTGATTACTGAATTTGCTATAGCTGGTGTTGGTGTAGCACTATATAGAAATATGGATAAGATTAAGCTGAAAAAGAAATGGAAACAGATTACTTATAGTAAGAGTGAATTTACTAATAGATTAGATAAAACCCTTAAAATATGGCGAGTAGATAGGACGCCTTATGGATATGACATAATTACAGAATTACCCTATGGGTATACCTTTGAAAATCTTAATAGAGATATAGATATATTTAAAGAAGGACTACATTTCCAATCTATACAACTAAGCCAAGTTAATAATATGGTTATTATGAATTGCGTGTCTAACTATAGCTTTAAGGATTATCAACCTACAAAATTACCAGGCAATAAAATATTAATTGCTGATGGACTTATTAAGCCAATTATAGTAGATATGAATAGTTTTCCACACTGTTTAATTGGAGGAGATACAGGCACAGGTAAATCTAGAATACTATTATTGATACTAACTAACCTAATTAAACATTGTAGCAATATAGATTTACACCTATTACAAATACGTAAAAACGACTTAGGGGTATTTAAGAATTGTGCACAAGTAAAAACATATTCCAGAACATTAGAGGAAGTTCTACAGGCGTTAGAGGGCATAGATAAGGAATGTAGAAGAAGAGAAAAGCTAATAGATAATACTAAAGGGTATTACAATATATCAGATTACAACAAAGTTAATGGAGATAAATTAAAGTATATCTATGTAGTAGTAGAGGAGTTTAGTTTTCTTAATATAAGTCGAGGAGACAGCAAGGAAGAGAAAACACTAAAAACTAAATGTCTAAAGCACCTTAAAATGATAGTTAACGTAGGTAGAAGTAGTGGAGTATTTCTTATAACTGCATTACAAAAACCTACCTCAGATAGTATTCCTTCCGATATCAAAGCTCAACTATGTACTAGGATAAGTTTAAAAATTGCAGATGGTCCAGCTTGTAAGGTTATACTTGGTAATGAAAATGCAACTAAGCTCGGAGAAAGAGAAATTATATGTAGGACACTAGAGGAAGAAAAAGGCTATAGCTTTACCATAGATCATAATTTGGTTATGGAAAACATTAAGGATAGGATAGTAGAAAAGAAAATAGAGATAGAGAAACCAAAGGAAATTATTCATGATGATGTAAGCAATTTATTGAGGTTGCTAAATGAAATTAATGGATAGGGATATTAAGATAATTAATTTTATTACAGAGAATACAGGAGCAACCATAGGACAATTACAAGAGTTGTTTTTTCCTAGCTATTCAATGGCAGCCAAAAGATTAAAAATACTTGCAGACAATAAGTATCTTAAAGAATCTATACATCCAACGCTAGGTAAAAAGGTTTATTATATAAAGAAAATACCCTCTTTTCATACACTGGTTTTAACGGATATCTTAGTTGAACTTAAAGACCGAGTCACCTATATGAAAAGAGAGTATGAAATAAATAAAAAATTTATTGACTGTATATTTATATTAAAAAACGGGCAAATTATAACCGTAGAAGTAGATATTTTTAATAGAACAAAAGAAGAAAAATTGCTCAATATTTATGAGGAATTGAGAAAAACAAATGCTCCTGTAACAATGCTAGTTGTAAGCAAACATAAACGTCGTGTTGGGCCAGGAGAGAGGAAAAATAAAGATATTAAAAACATAAGAATAGAAGAGATTAAGGAAGTACTAAAGAAAATATAGTAAGTATCATGAAATAAACTAAAGATGAAACCTTAGTAATATAGCCAACTAATCACGATTAACCTATCTAAATCATTGGATAGGTTTTTTTATATACTTTTGGAGAGAACAGGAGGTCGTAAACATATGATGAAGCGAACGCATATTGCTATAGGTGTAGCTGCTACATTGCCAATAATAATCAGTAATCCAGTAAGTATAGTTGGTGTGTTAGGATCTACATTTCCAGATTGGGACTATCTTTTAGGAATAAAACATAGAACTTATACACACTCACTATTAGTATTAACTATAAGTAGCATTACTATTTTAATTTTAAATAAGTGGATAGCTCTAGTGTGGTTTATAAATTTTGCATTGCATCTAGTAGCAGATAGTTTTACTAAGATGGGAACTCCTTATTTATATCCATGGAATAAAAAATATTATGGTTATAAATTAATTAAGACTAGAGGTGCAGAGGATTATTTTATACAAGCACTAGCTATAGCTTTTATAATGTTTGTTTATGTAGCGTAAAATAATATAGTTAAAGCCTAGAATCTTATTAAAATTCTAGGCTTCTTAAATACAACTGGTTAACATTAAAAGTCTTAGTTTTTGGTGTTGCTATGTTTTTTTATAACACCAATAATATCTAATATGATAGATTTTTGCTCTTGGTCAAATGTGTTTAAATTATACAGCTCGTCAGTTCTACATGTTAAATAATCAAGACTTACTTCAAATACATCCGCTAGTTTAATTGCTATCTCCAAGCTTGGTACATTAGTGTTAGTTTCATAGCTAGAAATAGCTGAACGTGTTAAGCAAACAAGACTTGCAAGTTCATCTTGATTCATATTTTTATCTTCTCTAAGTTCTTTTAACCTATCACCAAACATATTTATTCCTCCAAATTCTATTTATCAATTCTATTTATCACATAAAATTTTAAAATAAAATTTGAAGATATCGAGTAAATTACATTTTAAAAATATTTTTTTCACATAAAATACATTTTAAATTGCAATGGAAACAAAATTTATTTCTAGCAAAAAATAGTACAAGTTCCAATGGACATATATCTAATACCTCAGCGATTTTAAATAATAATTCCAAAGAAATATTTGTATATGTATTATTTTCTAGCTTAGATAGATACCCTTGACTTATTCCAAGTGCATTTGCTAGATTGTTTTGGCTAATATTTTTACTTAATCGAGTGCTTTTTATCATATTTATCACCACTATATCAACTTTTATCCATTTAATTTTAATTATATTATTTTAATTATGAAAAATAAACAGGTAATTATATATATGTCGAATATTGTAAAAAGTATTCATGCCATGAATATTTTACGTGATATAATTTAACTATATTGGCAAATATATAATAAAAATAATTGTTTATATAATTTGCATATGAGTAAATAAAATAGAAAAAAATCTACATATCTATATCGGGGGGACTTAAGATATGAATGATAGCGAAAAAGAGTTTTACATTTTATTAGCACAACTTATATACAATGAAGAGAAAAAAGCTAAGGGGTAATCCTTAGCCTTTCTTTTCGTGCATTGTATATGCTATAATACTATAGAAATTTAATAAATATGTTGGATATTGGAGGAACGTAAACAATGAGTAATAATGTAAAAAATTCAAATAAATTAAACGAACCTAAAACCTTCTGGATTTGTACATGGGGTTGTCAAATGAATGAAGAGGACTCCGAAAAATTATCTGGTGGATTAAAACCATTAGGATATATAAGAACTAACTCTAAAGAAGAAGCTGATATAATAATCTTCAATACTTGTTGTGTTAGAGAAAATGCTGAGCAAAAGGTAGATGGAAACCTGGGAGCTTTAAAAAAATTAAAAAAAGAAAACCCTAGTAAGGTTATTGCAGTTACAGGTTGCATGATGCAACAGGAGGGAATGGCAGATAAAATAATAAGTAAGTTTCCTTTTGTAGATATAATTATAGGAACTCATAATGCCTATAAGTTTACAGAGTATCTTGGAAGAGTTTTAGGTGGGGAAAGACCAATAGTAGAAATTTGGGATAAAGAAGCAGATATAATAGAAGGAGCGCCTATTGATAGAGCAAGTACTATAAAAGGCTTCGTTACAATAATGTATGGTTGTAACAACTTCTGTACTTATTGTATAGTTCCACATGTAAGAGGACGTGAAAGAAGTAGAAACTCTGCTGAAATAATTAAAGAAATAGAAAGTATGGTTAAAGAAGGATACAAAGAAATTACTCTTCTTGGACAAAATGTTAACTCCTATGGTAAGGGTTTGGAAGAAAATATTAATTTTGCAGAACTTTTAAGAAGAATAAATGAAGTAGATGGTATTGAGAGAGTGAAATTTATGACTTCTCATCCAAAGGATTTAAGTGATGAAGTAATTGATGTAATTGCAGTAGGAGACAAATTATGTGAATCTATCCATCTTCCAGTACAATCTGGCTCATCAAGAATATTGAAGAAAATGAATAGACATTATACTAGAGAGCAATATTTAGAATCAATTATAAAAATCAAGGAAAGAATTCCGAATGTAGCACTAACTACAGATATAATTGTAGGTTTTCCAGGAGAAACTGAGGAGGATTTTGAAGATACTTTAAGCTTAGTAAAAGAAGTAGAATATGATTCTGCCTTTACATTCTTATATTCTAGAAGAGGTGGTACTCCTGCAGATTTAATGTTTGATCAAGTAGATGAAAAAGTTAAAAAAGAGAGATTTAATAGACTAGTTGAAGTGGTTAATGAAATTTCTGCTAAGAAAAATAAGCTTTATGATGGAAAAGTAGTTGAAGTTCTTGTAGAAGGTGAAAGTAAGAGTGATGATACAAAACTAACTGGAAGAACAAGAACAAGTAAGTTAGTTAATTTTACTGGTAATAAAGAAAATATAGGTAAATTAGTTAATGTTAGAATCACAAAAGCAAATTCTTTTTCATTAATAGGAGAAGAAGTATAAAAGCGACTTTGTCGCTTTTTTAAATAATTATGAAGGAGAGATATAGATGGCGTTAACTCCAATGATGCAACAATATTTTCAAGTTAAAGATAAATATAAAGAATGTATCTTATTCTTCAGACTAGGTGATTTCTATGAAATGTTCTTTGATGATGCTAAAATTGCATCAAAGGAGTTAGAATTAACACTAACTGGAAGAGATTGCGGTCTTGAAGAAAGAGCTCCTATGTGTGGAATTCCCTTTCACGCAGCTAAGAATTATATTGGAGCTTTAATATCAAAAGGATTTAAAGTGGCAATATGTGAACAGGTAGAAGATCCTGCAGTGGCTAAAGGAATCGTAAAGCGTGATGTAGTTAAAATTTATACCCCAGGAACTTATACAGAAGCTTCTTATTTAGATGAGAGTAAAAATAGTTATACAGCCAGTTTATATGTGAAGGAAAATGAAATTGCGCTGGCCTTTTGTGATGTGTCTACAGGGGACTTCTATACTACTGAATTTAAATATAATATTAATGTGATTATAGATGAATTATGCAAATTTAATCCTCGAGAGATAATTATTACAGAAAGTTTTGACGAAGAGATTATAGATGAAATTACAAGTAGAACATCCTTTTATATATCTCACTTCCAAGATGATAATTTTAATTTAGAAGATGAAGAACTAAAAGAACAGTTTCCAAACTTAGAAATAGATAAATTATCAGATATATTAATTAGAACTTGTAATGGATTAATTAGATATATAAAAGAAACTCAAAAGGTTTCTTTAATTCATATAAACAATATAGAAGTATATGATATTTGCACATATATGACCATAGATGTGAATTCAAGGAGAAACCTTGAGCTTGTGGAGAGTCTAAGAGATAAGGGAAAAACAGGAACTCTTTTATGGGTTATGGATAAAACTAATACATCTATGGGTGGAAGAAGAATTAGAAAGTGGTTAGAAGAGCCTTTAATTATTAAGGAAGATATTTTAAATAGACAAGATGCTATTGAAGAGTTTACTAAGGATATAATATTAATGGAAGATTTAAAGGAAGCTTTAAATAGTATTTATGACATTGAAAGATTAGTTGGTAAAATAAGTTCTACTGCAATAAATGCCAAGGAGCTTATATCATTAAAGCATTCCATTGCTAAAGTTCCAAGAATTAAAGAAATTATATCTAATCTTACAAGTCCGTTAATGAAGGAGATTTATTCTAACTTAGATGAACTAAGAGATATTTGGACTTTCCTTGAAAGCTCTATTATGGATGAACCTTCTTTGTCTGTTAAGGAAGGTAATATTATTAAAACGGGATATAATTCCTTAGTAGATGAATTAAGAGAAAGTAAAACTAGTGGAAAGCTTTGGCTCACCAATTTAGAAAATGAAGAGAGAATAGCTACAGGCATAAAATCCCTTAAGATTTCTTATAATAAGGTTTTTGGATACTATATTGAAGTTACAAAATCTAACCTTTCCTCAGTACCAGAAGGAAGATATATTAGAAAACAAACATTATCTAATGCTGAAAGATATATAACTCCTGAGCTTAAGGAGATGGAAAATAAAATTCTAGGAGCGGAAGAAAAATTAATAGCTCTTGAATATTCTATATTTACAGAAATTAGAGAGAAATTAGAAGAAAATATAGATAGAATGAAAAATACGGCTAAGCTCATATCAGAAATTGACTGTATTTGGGCTTTAGCTATGGTTGCTAGAGAAAACAATTATGTTAAACCTGTAATTAACACGGATGGTATCATAGAAATTGAAGAGGGTAGACACCCAGTTGTAGAAGTCATTACAAAGGCAAATAGTTTTATATCTAACGATACTACCTTAGATCTTCAAGATAATAGACTTATGTTAATTACTGGTCCTAATATGGCTGGTAAGTCTACATATATGAGACAGGTGGCATTAATTACACTATTAGCTCAAATGGGAAGTTTTGTTCCTGCTAAAGAAGCAAATATTTCTATTTGTGATAAAATATTTACTAGAATAGGAGCTTCTGACGATTTAGCTGGTGGTAAGAGTACCTTCATGGTAGAAATGTGGGAAGTATCAAATATTCTTAATAATGCTACCAATAAGAGTTTAGTACTTCTTGATGAAGTTGGTAGAGGTACTAGTACCTACGATGGACTTAGCATTGCTTGGGCAGTTATAGAGTATATATGTAAAAATTCAAATATTAAATGTAAAACTCTATTTGCTACTCATTATCATGAGTTGACTAAGCTAGAAGGTGAAATTCCGGGAGTAAAAAACTACTCTATTTCAGCAAAAAAAGTAGATAATAATATTATATTCTTACGTAAAATTATAAAGGGTGGAGCAGATGAATCTTATGGTATAGAGGTTGCTAAGTTAGCAGGGTTACCTTCAGCAGTAATTTCTAGAGCAAGAGAAATTTTAGAGACTTTAGAAGATGGCTCTTCAAAAGATATAATCAAAGAAGAAGCTAAAACTGTAATCTCATCTACAGATAAAGTAGAAAAAGAAATTTGTTTAACTCAGCAAATAGCCTTTGAAGATGTTGCTATGCAAAACTTAATTGAAGAAATTAAGTCTATAGCNNGATTTAATAAATTATATGATATTATAAAAAAAGCTAAGAATATATAAAGGGATAAAATAATTATTTAAGGTGGGTGTATTATGAGAAGAATCAATTTATTATCTGAAAACACTGCCAATAAAATTGCAGCAGGAGAGGTTGTTGAAAGAGCTAGTTCTGTAGTTAAAGAATTAGTGGAAAACAGCCTTGATGCTGACAGCAAAAATATAACTATTGAAATAGAAGACAGTGGAAATAAACTTATAAGAATCACAGATGATGGAAGTGGTATTCATCCTGAAGATATAAAAAAAGCTTTTATGCCCCATGGTACTAGTAAGATAAGTTCCGTAGAAGATATTTATGATATTCAATCTTTTGGATTTCGTGGAGAAGCTCTTGCTAGTATAGCTGCTGTTTCAAAGGTTAGACTAAAATCAAGGATGGAAGCTTTTGATTATGGTAGAGAGATTTATATTGAAGGTGGAAAAGTAATCTATGAGAAAGACATAGGTTGTAATTTGGGAACAGAAATTGAAGTTAAAGACCTATTTTTCAATACTCCAGCAAGACAAAAATTCTTAAAATCACCTCAAAGAGAAAAATCTATAATAAATGACTTAGTATTAAAGCTAGCCCTAGGAAATTATAAGACTTCCATTACATTAATTAATGATGGAAAGCAAACCCTCAGGACTTTTAGTGAAGATGAACTGGATAAGACTCTTAGAATTTTATATGGAAAAGAAGTATATGAAAATGTAATACCAATAGAAAACCATAGCGATATTTTATCTGTATATGGATTTATTGGAAAAGAGAGTATTAGTAGGGGGAGCAGAAATAGGCAAAGCATCTTTGTAAACAAGAGGCTTATAAAAAGCTCTCTAATAACTGCAGCCGTAGAGAATGCATTTAAATCCTTTATTATGGTAAATAAATTCCCCTTCTTTGCTATATACATTGATATATTTCCAGAATTTATAGATCCAAATGTACATCCAACTAAAAATGAAATTAAGTTTTTAGAGGAAAGAGTTTTATTTAAAACAATATTTGATGGGGTTCATAGTGTATTAAAAGAAAGCTTAAAGAAAAGTTTTATTATACCAGAAGAAATAGAAGATTCGTCTATGGTTCAAGAGAATAAATCATATATAAGTTATACTCATCCAGAACCTAGTCAAATGGGATATTTAAATGATAATCTATATACTAATAAAGTCAATAATTTAAATTATAATAAGGATTCTGTTTTTAATAAAGAAGTAAATTATAATGACAATCCTTCTTATATAAGAGAAATTCCTATAGAAAATCAAGCTGAACCTAAAGAATCTGATATATATTCTAGTAAGGAAATATCGAGGATACCTAAGTTTCCACCAATTAAACTTATAGGACAGTGTTTCAATAGTTATATAATTGGTGAATATTTAGATGAATTGTATTTAATTGATCAGCATGCTGCTCATGAGAAAATATTATTTGAACAGTATAGAAAAAATATAGGTAATCTTAATGTGGTAAGTCAGATTTTAGCTGTACCTATAATCATTCCATTAGCCTTTGATGAATATGCCATTTATAAAGATAATGAAGATATTTTTTCAAATGCAGGATTTGTAGTTGAGGGTTTTGGAGATAATGACGTGTTAGTGCGGGAAGTTCCCTTGCTTTTAGGGAGNNTATAAACAATTTATTCCATGATATGATAGATAATATAAAATCTATGGGTAGTGGTTTAGCAATAGATGTAAAATATGATAAAATAGCATCTATTGCTTGTAAAGCAGCTGTAAAAGCTAATGATAAGCTATCCGATGTAGAGATTTTATCACTCCTTGAAGAGTTAAGATATATAGATGAGCCATTTACTTGCCCTCATGGTAGGCCTACTATAATTAAATACTCATTAAAGGAAATAGAAAAAAGTTTTAAAAGAATTTAGTATGAAGGGGTTAAAGCTATGAAAGATTTATTTATATTAGCAGGACCTACTGGTATTGGTAAAACAAAGATCTCAATTGATATTGCAAAAGAACTTAACGGAGAAATAATATCTTCTGATTCAATGCAGATATATAAGAAGATGGATATTGGATCTGCTAAAATATCTTCAGAGGAGATGAATGGTGTTAAGCATCATCTAATAGATTTTTTAGATCCTAGTGAAAGCTTCAGTGTAGCAGAGTTTAGTAATTTGGCAAAGGAAAGTATTGAAGGAATAAGTAGTGCAAATCATCTTCCAATGTTAGTAGGTGGAACTGGGCTTTATATTAATTCTCTTATTTATAATTATAGTTTTGCAGAAACTAATAAAGATGAAGCTTATCGTAAAGAATTAGAACAACTAGCCTTAGATAAGGGAGTAGATTATGTTCATGAGATGTTAAAAGAGGTTGATGAAGTTAGTTATAATAAACTATATCCCAATGACCTTAAAAGGGTAATTAGAGCTTTAGAGGTATATAAGGTAACTGGAATACCTATATCTGAAGCAGCTAAAAATGATGAGATTTTTAATATACCTTATAGAGTTTATTACTATGTGTTAAATATGAATAGAGAAAAGCTTTATGAAAGAATTAATCATCGTGTTGACTTAATGATAGAAGCTGGTCTTTTAGAAGAGGTAATAAGCTTAGAAAAAGAAGGATATACTACAGATATGCAATCCATGAAGGGAATAGGTTATAAAGAACTATTACAATATCTTCATGGTGAAGTTTCTAAAGAGAAGGCTATAGAAAATATAAAGCAATTTAGTAGAAATTATGCGAAACGTCAACTTACCTGGTTTAGAAAAGACCCAAGAGTTAAGTGGGTAGATAAGGACGATTTTTCTAATGATGAGGATACAGCAAAATTTATTATTAATGATTTTAAAGAGAGAAAATATATAGACTAGATTAATTTTAAACATTACATAAGATATGGTGATAGCTATGAATATTAAGGAATTATTTGCTTAATATTCATAGCTATGTTAGTATTAGAATGTTATTTTATGTTTAAGGAGCGATTTTTTATGATAGAAAAAACTAAAGAGTTTTTAATAAATAACTTTAAAATAAATGAAGAGGTTTTTAAAGTATCAGAACAAGCCTTAAAGGATATTCAAGATCAATTTTCTATGATGGACGATATTCGCGAATATAATCAATTAAAAGTTCTTAGTGCTTTTCAAGCTGAAAGAGTTAGTGATATGCATTTTACTAATTCCAGTGGATATGGTTATGGGGATGTTGGTAGAGATACTTTAGATAAGGTTTTTGCTAGAGTATTTAACACAGAAGCTGCCTTAGTGCGTCCACACTTTGTAAATGGAACTCATGCTATTGGATGTGCTTTATTTGGTAACTTACGCCCAGGAGATACAATGCTTAGTATATGTGGTTCACCTTATGATACTTTACATAACATTATAGGAATAACTAAGGATGTAAACATAGGATCTTTAAAGGAATATGGGGTAAACTATAAGCAATTAGAGTTAACAAGTGCAGGTAAAGTTAATGTTGAGGAAGTACAAAGAGTTTTAAGAGAAGATTTAAGTATAAAGTTAGTACATATTCAAAGATCTACAGGCTACGGTTGGAGAAATGCACTGTTAGTAGATGAAATAGGTGAAATAATAAAGGCAATTAAAGATGTTAAGCCAGAAGTAATTTGCTTTGTAGATAACTGTTATGGCGAATTTATAGATACTATTGAACCAACAGATGTAGGAGCTGATCTTATAGCTGGATCTTTAATTAAAAACATTGGTGGAGGAATTGCTCCAACAGGTGGTTATATAGCAGGTAAAGAAGCCTTTGTAACTCAAGCAGCTTATAGATTGACCATACCAGGTATAGGTGGAGAGTGTGGTTCTACCTTTGGCGTTATGAGAAGCTTATATCAAGGATTATTTTTAGCTCCTCATGTAGCTGTAGAAGCTGTAAAGACAGCTATATTCTGTTCAAGGGTAATGGAACTTCTAGGCTTTGATGTATTACCAAAATATGATACTAAGAGAAGTGATATCATACAAGCTGTTAAATTTAATGATAAGGATAAATTAATTCAGTTTTGCAAGGGAATTCAAGCTGGTTCTCCAATAGATTCCTTTGTAGAGTGTGAACCTTGGGCTATGCCTGGCTATGAAGATGAAGTTATTATGGCTGCAGGTGCATTTATACAAGGTTCTTCAATAGAACTTTCTGCTGATGCTCCAATAAGAGAGCCATATATAGCATATCTTCAAGGTGGATTGACCTTTGATCATGGTAAAGTAGGAGTTTTAATGGCTATATCTAGAATATTATCTTAACTATGAGTTAAATTAATAGGTATATAATAAATCTATATTATTATATAAAAAAATATAAAAAAATATAAAAAAATATTAAGAAGCTATAATAGCTTCTTAATATTTTCTATAAATTCCTGAAAGTTTACCTAAGATTTTGCAATTATCTACAATTATTGGCTCCATAGTAGAGTTTTCTGGTTGTAATCTAATATGCCCATCTTCTTTAAAAAATCTTTTTATAGTGGCTTCATTTTCTATTAAAGCAACTATAATATCACCGTTAGAAGCAATAGAAGTTTTTTCTATTATAGCTAAGTCTTTATCATGTATTCCAGCTTCTATCATACTGTCTCCTTGGACTTTCAGTATAAATAATTCATTTGTACTGTTTACAAAATCAAGGGGTATAGTTAGATAATCTTCTATACTTTCCTGGGCAAGTATAGGTATTCCAGCTGTAACTTTACCTATAATAGGAATATCAATCATCTCTTTTTTATTATGAGGTTCTTGTAATAATTCTATTGCCCTTGGTTTAGTTGGGTCACGTCTTATTAATCCTTTTTTCTCAAGTCTAGTAAGATGACCATGAACTGTAGATGTTGAACTTAAATTTACAGCTTCACAAATTTCTCTAACTGAAGGAGGATACCCTTTAGTATTAACTTGATTTTTAATAAACTCATAAATTTCTGATTGTTTACCACTTTTAATATCAATCATGAAAACACCTCTCATCTAGATAATTATACCATAATGAGTGAAGAATATCAAACTTTTGTTCCCATTAAGGAAGATTATTCTAGGAAATTTAAATAAAAACTGGAGATGAAAAAATGAAAAATTTTTTAGAACTAAATATAAATGCAGAAATAATAAAGGCGTTGGAGAAATTAAAAATAACTAAGCCAACTCCGATACAAGAATTATCAATCCCTAAAATATCAGAAAATATAGATGTTATAATGCAAAGTGAAACAGGTAGTGGTAAAACATTGGCTTACTTGTTACCTCTAATTGAAAGAATTAATTATGAAAAAAGAGAGAATCAATTTATAGTGTTAGTTCCTACTCATGAATTAGCCCTTCAAGTAAATGAAGTTTTAAATACTTTAGCAGATAAATCAGCTTTGGATATAAAATCTACTGTTATCATGGGAGATGTAAATATAAAAAGGCAGGTTGAAAAATTAAAGGATAAACCTCAATTTGTAATAGGGTCTCCTGGAAGAATACTAGAACTTATAAAAATGAAAAAAATAAGTGCTCATACAGTTAAAACTATAGTAATTGATGAGTGTGACAAACTTTTAGATAAAAATAATTTAAATATGGTGAAGGATGTTATAAAAACTACACTTAGAGATAGACAATTAGTAATGACTTCTGCAACTTTAACGGAGGAAGCTTTAAATATAGGCGAAAGTTTAATGAAATCTCCTGAAATGATAAAGTGTAACAATGATACAACTATAAACCCTAATATAAACAATTTATATATAGTTTGTGATAGAAGAGATAAAATACTTATCCTTAGAAAGTTAATGGCAAGTATAAAACCTAAAAAAGCCATTGCTTTTATTAATAAAAGTGAAGAAATAGAAATATTAACTTCTAAGTTAAAATATCATGGATTAAAGGTAGATGGAATACATGGTAGTTTTGTTAAAAATCAGAGGCAAAAAACCATGCTAGACTTTAAAGCAGAGCGTATAAATCTGTTAGTGTCTTCTGACTTATCGGCAAGGGGATTAGATATAGAAGATGTTACTCATATATTCAATGTAGACTTACCAGAAGATATGAATACCTATGTTCATAGAAGTGGTAGAACCGCTCGAGGAGATAAAAGTGGCACAGTTATATCTATTATTTCCCCTAAGGAGATAGCACAGTTAAAATCTTATAGTACAAAACTAAATTTTAATCTTACTGAAAAAACTATATCTCACGGAAATATAGAGGACGTCGCTGCTGTAGTAAAAAACTATAAAAAAAGTAATGCATCTTCAGCTAAAACATCAAAAACATCTAAGAAGTCATCTAAACCTAGGAAGAATATTGTTAATAAGGATAAAAGAGATAAAAGATAAGGTATAAGGTTAATATAAAGTGTACCTGATGCATATAATTTAATAGAGTTCTATCTAGGAGGATTTATGTCTAGACATTTTACAAATGCAATTTACTAAAGTGATGAAGTGGAGAATATTATACGAACTTCTAAATTCCTAGGAAAGGGCAACAATGGAGTAGTATACAGAATTGATGATGAAAAAATTATAAAGATATTCAATGATAAAAAGGTTTGTGAAACGGAGTATATAATTCTTAAATCATCTATGCATCATCCATCCTTTCCTAAAGTTTTTGACTATGGAGATTATTTTATTGTAAGAGAGTTTGTAGATGGTATAAGACTTGATAAATATCTAAATCATAACCCTTTAAATCAAAAACTGGTAAGAAGCCTAGTAGATTTAATAAATGATTTTAAAGAACTTGGGTATAAAAAGTTAGATATACGTTGTAAGGACTTATATGTACAAGAGGACTTTTCTATTAAAGTTATAGATCCAAAGGATAACTTTGACAGAGAGATGCCTTTTCCGAGGCATCTAATGAGAGGTATACTAAAGAGGGATAGTATAGGTGAATTTTTTTATTATCTACAAAAAATAGATAGTAATCTATACGAATCTTGGAGAAGTCGGTTTAAAGAATATCTAAAAAAATTAGCAGAAAAAGATAAAAAGCTCTAAGAGTAATCTTCTTAGAGCTTTTGTGTTTTAATAGCTAATTTTAATCAAAAATTAACTAATTATATGTTTTATTTTAAAAGATACAATGGTAAACTTATCTAGTAAAAACATATAAAAGGAGACGTTCAAATGAGAAAAAGGACAATAGGAGCTTTGCTTATTACGGCAATAATTTCCCTTACATTAATAGGATGTAGTACCTCTAATAAATCTAATAAAGAGGAGGCGAATACTGAAAGTAATGATAATAAAGAAATATATCTTTCAAAGGAAACAGAGAAGAAGGAAACAGATAAAAATCCAGTGGCTACTATAGAAATGGAAGATGGCAAAGTTATTAAGTTAGAGCTTTATCCTGAAATAGCACCAAATACTGTTAGAAATTTTATAAGTCTTGCTAATAGTAAATTTTATGATGGTCTAATATTTCATAGAGTAATTTCAGGCTTTATGATTCAAGGTGGAGATCCTGAAGGTACTGGAATGGGTGGACCTGACTACTCCATATATGGGGAATTTGCCAATAACCAATTTGAAAATAATCTTTTACATACTAAAGGAGTTATATCAATGGCTAGATCAAACGATAAGAACTCCGCTGGTTCTCAATTCTTTATAATGCATGGTGATACTCCTAGTTTAGATGGAGACTATGCAGCATTTGGTAAGGTTATAGAAGGTATCAATGTAGTAGACTCTATAGCTCAAATAGAAACTGGTAGTAATGATAGGCCTAAGAAGGATATAAAAATTAAATCTATAACAGTAGATACCTTTGGAGTTACCTATAATGAACCTGTAAAATATACAAAATAATTTAAAAGAGCTTTCGCAAATTAGTGATGTTTTTGCGAAAGCTCTTTTTTATATAAAATGTTGTTATTTCACATTAAATATACTGCTACCTCTTTTTGTAGCCTTTAATTTGGCTATGTATACATATTTTTAACAAATATTTTATCTACTTCCTCTTTTTTATTATTTAATTATTTCAATATAACTATCATTCAATATAATGCTAGTTATATTGAATGATAGTTATAATAATTCGTGATATAAATATGTTTACATAATGTATACTTAATGTAAACGTGGATAAAATGCTTGTTTACAAAGGTAAAATAATGTATACTTAAATCAAGGTGTAATTTAATAATTTTAAGGATGTGTAATTAATGGATTCAATTTTAAGTGTAAGGATAAGCGAGGAACTAAAAGAGAAATTTCAAAGTTTAGCTGAGGTAGAGGGGATAAATAATAAAGAATTCATGGATCTTATAATAAGGAACTACGAATTAAACAAAACTGCAACGGCTACAGATTTTATTAAAAGCGATGTAGAAGAGTTACAGAGCATAACAAAAAGAATTTTAGATATATACATAAATATGATAGAAAAGAACAAGGTTAAGAACTCGGAAGTTATTAATAGTTTTAAAGGGACCTTAGAGGAAGAGTCCAATAGAAGTGAAAAGTTAAAGGAAAATATGGAAAGTGTAAAAAAAGAGTTAGAGTCTTTAAATTCTCAGAATAAAGAACTTAAAGACTCCTTAAAGGAATGTAAAAATCTTTTAGAAAAAGAGAGAGAAGATACTAAGGGCTATAAAGAGCTAAACATAATGTTAAAAGAGAAGGTAAGTGAGCTAAATAGTTATAAAAATGAAGCAGAAAACTTAAGATCAATAAATCAGGACATGGATGCTAACTTAAAAACTCTTGAGAGGGAAAAGGATAGTTATATTAATAAATTAAATGAGCAATTAAAGCACAGTGCTACTTTGGAAGATCAAATAAATGATATTAAAAGTTCTTATGAGAATAAAATTGTAGAAATCACAGAAGAGTTTAGTAGAGAGTTAAGGTTAAAAGATGATGAAATAAGGATTTCTATACAAAAAGAATTACTACAAAAAGAGGAAGAGTACAGAAAAGAAATTTGGTCAATGAAATCTCAGTATGATGATAAAATTTCTAAATTAATGGATGATAAAGAACAATTACTGCTAAAAATGAGAGATGATATAAATAATAATAAATAATATATAAAAAATGCTGAAGTATTTCTAATTTTTAAATTAGGCTCCAGCATTTTTATTATTTACCCTCTGTATAAGCATGTTCAAGTATATCTAAATATTCTGTGAAACTATCCTTATCCTCTTTAGAAACGTTTTCTAGGGAATAATCAAGAAACTTACATCTTTCCATAATTACTGCTTCTAATATGTTATTTCCCTTTTCTAAACCTTTAATCCTAACTATTCGTCTATCTTTTGAATCTCTAACTCTCTTAACAAGATCCTTACTTTCCATTCTATCTACTAAGTCAGTGATAGTACTAGGAGCTTGATAAAGTTTATTACTAAGTTCGCTAATTGTAACTTCATTATGATTTATGATAATTTGTAAGGCTTCAAATTGTGCAGGGGTAATATCATAATCTTCCAATATAGTTCTTCCTTTTTTCTTTATATAAAAGCATACTCTTCTTAATAGTTTCTCTATCCTTTCTATTTGTGGATCTTCGTAAATTTTCAAAAAATCACTCCTAAATTATATTATAAACAGCATAAGTGCTTATATACTCTTGCACTATTATACACTTTTTTTCGAATATAGTCAATAAATTACAGTTTATTGACTATATTCAATAAAAAACAACATCTTGAAATTTTAAATCAAGATGTTGTTTTTTATATCTTTATTTTTAAATTAACTATGTAAGAATTTACTATTCTTGCATTTTAGCAATGCTATCAAGACATTCTTCACAGATGTTTTTACCTTTGTAGTTTTTAACATCTCTAGCATTACCGCAGAATAAACATGCTGGCTCATATTTTTTTAATATGATTTGATCTCTATCTACATAAATTTCTAAAGCATCTTTTATCTCGATATCTAAAGTTCTTCTTAATTCTATTGGGATTACTATTCTCCCTAATTCGTCTACTTTTCTTACTATTCCTGTTGATTTCATAATATTTTCCTCCTAATGTTTGTTATTTATTTTTTCATAAGTATAAATTGAATTATATATAACTATTATATATAATTATTATAATTTGTATACATTATTAAATTATCCAATTACAATTAAAATATACATTAATAGTTAATATATATCTATTATAACTTATTCTTTTAAATATTAACAGATATTTTTTTACTTTGTCAAATTTTACAAATAAAATGATTTATCTATAGTTTGTAAATTGTACATCTATACCATAATCTTTAGATTTTAAAAGTTGCATTGCTTCTTGTAAGTCATCTTTATTCTTCCCAGATATTCTTAATTGATCATCCATAATTTGAGGCTGAACCTTTATTTTGCTAGCCTTGATATCTGCCACCATAGCCTTAGCTTTCTCAGTAGAGATACCTTTTATTAATTTACAATTAACTTTAGCTGTTCCTAGTGAACCTGAATCGATTTTTCCAACCTCAAGAGCTTTGGAAGAGACACCTCTTTTAATAAATTTCCCTTTAAGTATATCGATTACAGTATCTAATTTAAACTCATCATCAGATATGAGTTTGACTTCATCTTTCAGTAAAGTTATTTCCGTCTTAGTACCTTTAAAGTCATATCTTTGTTTAATTTCCTTTAGTGCTTGATTAATAGCGTTATCAATTTCTTGCATATTAATTTCAGATACCACATCAAAGGAATATGAACTTGCCATACTTAGAACCTCCTTAAAATAATCTATATGTAAAAAACATATAAATATATAATAATTTATATGTTTAAAAATGTCTATATAATTTTTGAAAAATTTAAGTTAATTTTTTGGTTGAAGTTTTTTAATAGTTTTGTTAAAATGATTTAATATAGATAAAATGGGAAGTGATGATAATGAAATATTGTATTTTTGATGAAAAGAAAGTATGTAATGATTGCGGTGAGTGCAATGTATGTGAATATAATAGAGATAAGATCTGTGATAATTGCGGTAAATGTCTAGAGATTGAGGGATATGATGTTAAGGCTATAAAAATAGATGAGGTATTTGAGAAGAATAAAGAGGAAGAAATTAAAATTGATCTAGAAGATTTTAGTGATTTCGATACAGTTGAAGATGAGGATAGTTTTGCAGAAGAGGGTGTAGTTTCGTTGGAAGAGGATGAAATGCCATATATAGATGCTCTCGATGATGAATCCAATTGGGATTATATATCTGATATAGAAGGCATGGATGAGCTTATGGAAGAAACAGATACAGATGGACTGCTACATGAAGAATATCCAGGTTTATATGTAGTAAGCAATAAAAGATAGCTACACAAAACTATTATATATGATATAATAGTTTTATAATATTTTACTACGGAGGTACAAAAGAATGATCATTACTATTCTTAATTAATTTTATATGCATAACAAAATAAGTATTTATTACACTTTAAATATAGTTTTATGTTTTTTGTTGTGCAATTAATTAGGCAGTGGTAATCTATTCTTTAAATTCTAATCATATAATAAGTACAATAATGTTTTGATAGGTGAAGGTATGTAACTATAGTTTACTATAATTAATTTATTTTAATAGTTTCTATTTACCCTTAACCAGTTTATATTATATGAATTAATAATAGAGTTGTAAGTTTGGTTTTAATTGCTTATTGTGATTAAAACCTTTTTTGTTTCTTAAAATTGAAGTACCACCATTGCCTTTTGATAGACTTTATTAAAAGGAGTGTTATAAATGGGTAAAATAATTATAAAAAATATTTCTAAATCCTTTCAAAATCGCACAATTTTAAAAAATATAAGTTTTGAAATAGGAGATAATTCTAAGATAGGTCTTGTAGGAGAAAATGGCATAGGTAAAAGTACCTTAAAACAAATAATAACTAAGAAGATTTCCTACGATGAAGGCAGTATCAATTATATTCCTTCAAATATTCTTATCGGAATTATAGATGAAAACTTATATAATAATACTTTTTTAAGTGGTGGTGAAGCTACTAAAAAAGAAATTCTTAATATATTTCATAGTAATTATGACTTGTTTATACTAGATGAGCCTACAAATCATTTAGATTTAAGTGGTGTTCAATGGTTAGAAAGACTTATAAATTCTATAAATAAACCTATGATTATAATAAGTCACGATAGGTTTTTCTTGGATGAAGTTACAAATAAGACCTTTGTTTTAAGTAATAACGGAATAAAAACCTATGAAGGTAATTATTCTTCTTATGAGAAACAGCTATTGATGGAAAAGATAACTAATGAAAATTTATATAACAAACAACAACAGGAAATAAAGGCTTTGAAAGAAAATATTAGTCAAAGAAAACAATGGTTTAACAAAGCACACAAAATGGCGGGTACTAATGACCATTTAAGAGCATTAAGTAAAAAGCATGTTTCTATAATGAGATCAAAAGAAAAAAAGTTAGAAAAATTAAAAGAAGATGGAGTTGAAAGAATAAAGGATAATTCTTCAATTAAACTTATACTTAATAATACTAATAGTTTTAAAACAGCCATAAGAATTGAAAACCTTAGTAAATCCTTTGATAAAAAGTTATTATTTAAAGATGGAAACTTTACTATAAATGGTGGTGATAAAGTCGGCATCATTGGTAATAATGGTAGTGGTAAGACTACATTATTAAATATTCTTCTAGGTAAAGATAAGAATTACAGTGGTGAGGTTTATTTAAACCAAAATATGAAGATGAGCAGTTTATCTCAATATCTAGAAGTCGTAAATGAAGAACTAACTATACTAGATTATTTATTATCCACCAATGAAACTAAAAATATAATTCGGTTATATTTAGGAAGTGTATTTATAAAAGGGGATAGAGTAAATACCTTAATTAAAAACTTAAGTATGGGCGAAAAATGTAGAGTAATATTTACTAAAATAATCATTGAAAATCCTGATTTAATAATTCTAGATGAACCAACTAATTATATGGATATCTTATCTAAAGAAAGTGTAAGTTTGCTTTTAAAAAGTTATTCTGGAACAGTTCTGGTAGTTTCTCATGATAGACATTTAATTTCTACTGTATGTAATAGAATTCTAAAAATAGAAAATAATAAAATTATTAATTTTACTGGTAATCAGGATGAAATAATAGAGTTTTTCACTTGTAATAGGACTAAAAATAGTAAGTCAAGGGTCAATAAAGACGAAATATTAATGCTTCAGTGTCGACTTTCTCAGCTAAGTGGTTTACTAGATGATGTTTCATTAGAAAAGGATGTTAAGTTAAAATATGAAAAAGAATTTTTGAATATTAGTAGGCGTATATCTGAATTGAGCGATAGAAAGTATAAAAAGTAAAATAAAGAAGGATAGCAGCTATAGATTTAATAGTTGCTATCCTTCTTTATTTTACTCATCCCCCAAGGGGTGAGTTTTAATTGCTTCTCTTAGGGTTTCATCATCAACATGAACATATATTTGAGTAGTGCTTACATTTTCATGACCTAATATCTCCTGAAGAGTTTTAACATCTACACCACCATGCTTATGAAGTAGAGTTGCAGAGGTATGCCTTAATTTGTGAGGTGTGTATTTATCAGTATCGAGACCTGCTGCGCCTATATATTTTTTTATTATCCTCTCTACAGTACGTTTATTGATTCTTCTATATTTTCCACTTATAAATAGGGCTTCTTTATCTTCACTATGAACTTTATCTGCAATGTCATTTCTTACTGCAAGATATTTATTTATAGCCTTAATAGATGCTTTATTAAGGTATATAGTTCTTTCTTTATTTCCTTTACCAATGACAGTAAGGGTATCACCTTTAATATTAGCAATATCAATGCTACAAAGCTCTGATAGTCTCACGCCACAATTTAAGAATAGGGTAATTATACATAAATCCCTAGGTGAATTTTTATCTCTATTATTAGCTACAGCTAATAAGTCTCTACTTTCATCTAAAGTTAAGTAAATGGGGGAGCGCTTTCCTATTTTAGGACTTTCTAAATCTAAAGTAGGGTCTGTAGGTATAAGTTTAGCCTTAGAACATAAATAGTGAAAAAAGGACTTTAGCGAGGCAACTTTTCTTGCCTTTGCATAGGTTCCATTTTCTCTGATATTCTCTAAAAAGGATAGATAGGTGTAAAAATCAACCAATTCTAAATTCTTAAGATAATCAGAAGATATGTCATCAATAGGAATATTTTCGAAGATAACATCTTTTGATAATTTAACTTCATTATTATGTACTTTAAGAAATTTAAAGAATAAAGTTAGGTCATAAGCGTAGGCAACTAAAGTATTGCTAGAAACACCTTTAACAGAAGAAAGGTAACTTAAATAGTCCTTTAGTATTTTGGGTAGAGAATTATCTTGCATATAATTTATTTTAGAATCCATAAAATCCATTCCCCTTTAATTTTTATAGCATAATGTCGCGAAACTTACATTTCACGACATTAATTATTCGGTGAAGAGAGGTAAAAATCCTTTAATTTTTTAAAATTTCTTTTCTATTTTTATTTTATTCTCTAAAATTTTATAATCTACATTACTTATACAATCAATTAAATGTATTTTTAAAGATCCATTTCCCTGAGATTTTTCTACTATTTTACTATAAGCAAGTTCACCACATACTCCCATAATACCTAAAGCAGTTACGGTAGCATCTAATAGTTTATCTGGATTAGCACCAACTAAAACTCCTATAATCGATGAAAGCATACATCCTGTTCCTGTTATATTTCTCATGGATGGATGCCCATTTCTAATAATATATACCAAATCTTTATCTGCAACTATATCTATAGCTCCTGTAATGGCTATAATTGCCCCTAGATCTGTAGAAAGCTGTGTAGCTAGACCAATTGCACCTTCAATATTATATTCAGTTATAGTCTCAATTTCACTGGCATCTACACCTTTACATATTGTCTTTTTATTTCCTATGGTTTTTATTTCAGAAATATTTCCTTTTATAATTTGAAAATCCACAGTGTTTAAAAGCTCCTTTAGAGCCTGTTGTCTAAATGATGATGCACCAACACCTACAGGATCTAATATTATAGGATGCTTTAATTTATTAGCCCTCCTCCCTGCTTTAATCATGGCTTCTAATATTCTTGGATTTAAAGTTCCTAAATTCATCACTAAGGCATTGCTTAAGGTGGTTATCTCCTCTACTTCCTCTGGATCATCAGCCATAATAGGAGAACCTCCACAAGCTAAAGTTATATTAGCACAATCATTAGCTACCACATAATTAGTTATATTGTGCACTAGTGGGTTAGTTTTTTTTGCTATATCTAAAATATCTTTAATCATTTTATCCCCTCTCTATTAATATTTATTTTTTAAATATTAATGTGTTAACTTCTAATTACCTTCATTCGTTAGAAAATTTTTCTAATATTCCTGTTTTTTTGAGAGCCATTAAAAATAGTATGGCTATTACTGCACCACCAATGGAGCTTACGCTAAATGGCACTACAAAGCCCCAAAGAGCTGCTTCCTTTGATAGAATGAACTTTGCTACTGGATAGGCTATTAAAGCTCCTATTACCCCTGTACCGAAGATTTCTCCTATAGATGCCATAGTTATTTTTTTATTATATTTATATAGTATTCCTGCTAAGATAGCTCCACACATACTTCCTGGAAAAGCTAGAAATGTTCCTGTACCCATTAGCACTCTAATTAAAGAAGTAAGGAAAGCTACAGCTACTCCATAAAAAGGACCTAAAATAACAGCTGATAACACGTTTATCAAGTGCTGAACTGGAGCACATTTCGCAATTCCTACTGGTATAACTATAACTGTAGATAAAATAACTCCCATTGCAATGAAAATTCCAGCTAAAGTTAATTTTTTAGTTTTTAACATTACATATCATCCCCTCAAGATCAATATTTTTTTATTTACTTACCCTCCCCTATATGAACAAAAATAAAAGGTACACCAACTAAGTGGTATACCTATAATTATATAAATCTACTTCCTACGTTGGCATTATCCAAATCAGGTACGGTCGAAGTTTACACTTCCTCTCAGCCTGTACACAAGCTCCCGAATATTAAGTTAACTAAATATTATCATAATGAATTACTATAGTCAATTAAGGATATACTTGCTATTTTAGAAAAATAATATGCTATAATTATTTTAAAGCCTTGAAGTATTATTTAAAGCTATAAATCTACATACATAAAATTTTCAAGGAGGATAATCTATGAAAAATAAACAAGCTACCCTATCTATTATTTCAGTAGTAATATTAGGTTGTATTATTATGGCCTTAGTGGAAATTTTAATTGTACCTAATTATTTTACAAAGTCCTTAATAAAAATATGTATATTTTTGATATTGCCCTTAATTGTATGTATGAAAGATAAATCTATTTCCTTTAAAGCACTTTTTAAGGGAAGTAAAAAAAGCATATTTTTTGCACTTATATTTGGCATAGTTGTATATGTCTTTATATTAGGAGCCTATTTTATTCTAGGACCATTTTTTGATTTTTCTATGGTCACCACTAATTTAGAGAGTAATTTAGGAGTAACTAAGGATAACTTTTTATTTGTAGCACTATATATTACATCTATTAATTCTCTTTTGGAAGAGTTTTTCTTCCGTGGTTTTTCCTTTTTATCTTTAAAAGAGGTTAGTTCAAGGAAAATCGCCTATATTTTTAGTGCTTTAGCCTTTGCTATTTATCATGTGGCTATTATGAATAATTGGTTTACTCCCCCACTGTTCATTTTACTTATAGTTTCACTATTCATAGCAGGACTGCTTTTTAATTATCTTAATGAAAGGTTTAACAATATTTATGTATCTTGGATAGTTCATATGTCCGCTAATTTAGCTATTAACACCGTGGGATTTATCCTCTTTGGTATCATAAAAATAAGCTGAAATGCATTGGCATTCCAGCTTATTTTATACTATACGTTTATTTCTACTTCTTCACCTAATTCATTTTTATGAGTTTCTAATACAGGGTTTATATATTCCTCTATAAAATCAACTACTTGCCCACTAGCTCTTCCAGTGAACTTACTTGGATCTATTATAGATAGAATCTCTTCTTTTGATAATCCAAAGGATTCATCAGCTAGTATTCTTTCTATTAAATCATTCTTTTCTCCAAATTCTTTTACTTGTCTTGCAGCAGCTAAAGAATGAACTCTTATTTTTTCATGAAGTTCTTGTCTATCTCCTCCACGTTTAACAGCTTCCATCATAATATTTTCTGTAGCCATAAATGGTAACTCACTATTAACATGAGCAGCTATTACCTTTTCATATACCACCATATTAGAAGTTATGTTGATATATAAGTTAAGTACTCCATCAAGAGCTAAGAAAGCTTCTGCAACGGATATACGTTTATTAGCAGAATCATCTAGTGTTCTTTCAAACCATTGAGTTGCTGCAGTAATTGCTGGGTTAAGAGAATTTACAATTATATATCTTGAAAGTGCACTAATTCTTTCACTTCTCATAGGGTTTCTCTTATATGCCATAGCAGAAGATCCTATTTGATGCTTTTCAAAAGGTTCTTCCATTTCCTTCATATTTTGAAGAAGTCTCATGTCATTACTAAATTTGTACGCACTTTGTGCTACTTCAGATAATGTATTTAATATTATAGAATCTAATTTTCTAGAGTAAGTTTGGCCAGTAACAGGATATGCTTTTTCAAAGCCCATTTTTTTGCATACAATTTTATCTAATTCTTTTACCTTTTCTTCATCATTATTAAATAAAGACATAAAGCTAGCTTGAGTTCCTGTAGTTCCCTTAACTCCTCTAAATTTCATTTTATCAATTGCAAAATCAAGGTTTTCTAAATCCATTAATAACTCTTGCATCCAAAGAGTAGCTCTCTTTCCTACTGTTGTAAGCTGAGCTGGTTGAAGATGAGTGAATCCAAGAGTTGGAACGTCTTTATATTTTAAAGCAAACTTGCTTAGTTGGTCTAACACATTCATTACTTTTTTTCTAATTAGTATAAGAGCATCTCTCATGATAAGTAAGTCAGTATTGTCACCTACATAACAGCTAGTAGCTCCTAGATGTATTATCCCCTTTGCTGATGGAGCTACAACTCCATAAGCATATACATGGCTCATTACATCATGTCTAACTTCTTTTTCTCTAGCAGCAGCTAATTCGTAGTCAATGTTTTCAATATTGTCTCTTAGCTCTTTTATTTGTTCATCAGTAATGTTTAATCCTAATTCTTGCTCTCCCTCGGCTAATGCAACCCAAAGTTTTCTACAAGTTTTAAATTTCATTTCCTCTGAAAAAATATAGCTCATTTCCTTAGATGCGTATCTAGAATTTAATGGTGAATTATATGTATCTCTCATAGCAACCTCCGTACAAAAATGTTTTTATATCTAATATCATTCAGTATTATAACATATTATATAAGCAAAAGTCCAATTTAGATTCGTGTTATTTATAATAATAGGCTATTATTACTGTTCTATTTTATCCAAGTATATCATATATATTAAACATAAAATATATTAATGGATATAAACATATCATAATATAATTAAAGTGGGGGGAAGTTTTTATGTGCAAAATTAGTTTATTAGACAAAATATCATTTGTACTTGTTATTATAGGCGCAATTAATTGGGGAATATTTGGACTCTTCAATTTTGATCTTGTTCATTTCATCTTTAGCTTTTCAGATATGCTAGCTAGAGCAATATATATATTAGTAGGACTAGCAGGCATTAATATGATTAGATTTTTATATTGTCTTAACAAAAAATAGTAGCTTTAGTATTAAGAAATAGTTCCATATATAAATATTTATATATGGAACTATTTCTATTTTTTGTATAGGAAACTATTTAACTATGGAACTAGGGAAATATATAAATAGCTAAATAGTTGTACTGTCCATGCGGTTTTGAAGTGATTTATGATTTGAGTATTAAAATAAAATAGCCTCATTTATATTTCTTATATTTCTTGCTGGGGAATAATGATATAATATTTTATAGAAAATGTACTTATTGGAGGTATAACATGAAAATTGCTTTTATTGGGGATACTCATCATAATGAAATAGCTCTAGAAGTAGCTTCAAAATACATAAATGATTTAAAATCAGATATAGTTATTCATTTAGGAGATTGTATAGAAGATGTAAAACTCTTAGAAAAAACTTTTAAAGGTGAAATATACGCAGTGGCTGGAAACTGTGATTTTTCTAATACATATCCTAAAGAAAATACTCTTACTATTAATGGAGTAAAAATATTATTTACCCATGGGGATTTATATAATGTTAAGAGTACCATGAATAGCATAGCTATAAAAGCAGAAAGTATTGGTGCTGATATAGTACTATTTGGTCATACTCATATACCCCTTAAAGAAGAATATAGAAATGTTATTTTTATGAATCCTGGTAGTATTCCTAAGCCTTCTCCATGGGTCAAAGGAAAATATATAGGTTTTATAGAAATTGATGATAAGGGAGTTATAGTTACTGCTGAATTACATGGCATAGAATTGTAATTAAATACCATAAACATAAAAACAGATAGAGAATATATTGTAAAACACTATATTTTCTATCTGTTTTCTTATGAGGGATTATTTATTAATTAAATAATGAAATCTCAGTAATTATCAAGAATTAAATCAATCTAATAATTCAAACTCATACCCTTGATTTCTAGATTCTTTTATAACTGAATCCAGTATTTCAGCATTAGTTTTAGAGACTGCATGAATAAGCAATATTGCTCCATTATGGAGTCCATTTAGAATTATTTTCTTTGCCTCTATTGGGTTAGGTTGATTATTAGGATCCCAATCAGCATAAGCAAAACTCCAAAATATAGACTTATACCCTAAATTTTTAGTCATAGCTAAAGATTTTTGGGAATATTCGCCCATAGGTGGTCTAAAATATGGTGTAATATCCTTACCAGTAATGTCCTTAAATTTATTTTCAACATCCTTAATTTCTTTGTTAAATTTTTTTTCGTTATCAGCTAAGGATGGCATGGATAAATGACTACTTGTATGATTTCCTACCGTATGGCCTTCTTCTACCATTCTTTTAATAATTCCAGGATTATCATTTAAATAAGGAAGTGTAGCAAAAAAAGTTGCCTTCACATTATTAGCTTTAAGAATATCTAATATTTGAGAAGTATATCCATTTTCGTAACCTACATCAAAAGTTAAATGTAATACTTTTCTATCTGTACCCATAACATAATGAGCATCATATTCATGTAAGTCATAATTTAAATTGTCATTTATTCCAGGGGTTGTATGATCTTTATTTGGATTAAACCACCAAGCTGTTTTTTCATTATCTAAGGATGAGGTATCAATTATTTTATTTAAAGATTCCTTTTTCTCATTGGCAGTAGTGGTTTCCAGATTAATTTCTTCCTCAGTTGTAGAATCACTTTTTATTGATGCATTTTCCCTTATTTCATACTCAAGTATTCCAATAATAACCATAATTAATAGAGCTAAGAAAATTATTATGTTTACCTTCTTGTTCATTTCATCACCTATCATTTCTTTATAAATTTATAGCATATAATAAAACAGAGATTTATATAATATGAAAGTTTAAGAAAGATACTCTAGAATTCCATCAGCGATGGCTTTTGCACACTTAGCTTGTCCCTGTGTTGACAAGAGAAACTCAGTATCAGAGTCATTAGTTAAGTATCCTAGTTCAACTAATGTTGAGACAGCATTATTTAGTCTAATTACCCTAATTTCACTATCAGATTCATATTTTATTCTTCTATCTGTAGTATAGTTAACACTTGCTAATTTATTTTGAATATTCTTTGCTAAGGATTCTCCTTCACTATTTGGAAACCTACACCAGCTTTCTACACCTTTAACACTTGAATCTTCAAAGAAATTACAGTGTATAGATACAAATACATCAGCATTTTTTGAATTTGATATATCTATACGTTTAAGAAGATCATCACTTTCATTACTAGGCCATGGAACTTCATCACTAGTCCTTGTGTAAACAACATTTATCTGATTTTGGTCTAATATCTTACCAACTTCAAGGGCTACTTTTATTGTAATATCTTTTTCATATACATTAGAGTTTGTCATAGCTCCAACGTCATAGCCTCCATGACCAGCATCAATACAAACTATAGGCCTATCAGCATACTTTAGCAATTCTTGAGGTTCAGTTTCTTTACTCCCGACTACTGTGATAGCATCATTTTTGAAGATGTTTAGCTGTTTAATTCCAATGACAACAAAAACTATTAGGATAATACCTATGACTTTAATACGTTTTAATTTACGTTTCTTTCTCTTCTTTTTATATTTACTACTATTAACTTTATATGTATATTCCCTTTTCACACTTCTTTCTCCCATAAATACACCTCTATTCAATTTTTATTTTAAATATTCCTCTAGGCAAATTCCCCTTTCTTTAATTTCTTTTGCTGCATCTTTTCCTACATACCTATAATGCCAAGGTTCATATTCTATTCCAGTAATATGAGTTTTATCAGAGGGATATCTTAATATGAATCCATATTTATAAGAGTTTTCTATTAACCATTTTTGCTCAGGTGTATTTTCCTGATCCTTATTTAGTAATTGATAACTAGATGAAACAATATCTAATGCAAGTCCAGTTTGGTGTTCACTTGTTCCTGGTACTGCCACCCACTGAGCAGCTTGCTTTTTAGCATCTCCTTGTGAATAACCTTGTACTATATATGTACTTACCTCTTGATTAAATAGCTGCTGTTGAAAATCCATGGTTCTATAAGAAGAACAAATCATAGGAGCTAGACCTTCGTTCCGTGCATCATCCATCATGTTTTGTAAGTCATTATATGCACGATTATCTATTTGATGGCCATTGCTAAGTTGTGCCAAATCTACAGTAAAGTCTTCTGGTAAAGCTGTTGAGGGATTTGCTAAAATTAAGTTCCAATTTTTTTTATCTTGTAAAGATAGACTATTTTTTTCTTTAGAATTTTCCTGATTAGGTAAATTAGATTGAGTTTTATTTCCAAGTGATGACATACTAGAGGCTTCCCATACTTTAGTAACAGCATCTTTTGTAATTTTAAAGACCAAAGTAGAAAATGCAAAAAAAACTATACAATATATTAAAACTAAATTTCTTTTTCTCTTTCTATTTATTGATATTTTTTTATCTTTTGATGTTTTCTTCATTTAAATCACTCCTTCTATGAATTTATAATATAAAAGGAATGTTTAAAAACTATATCATTTTTCCATCAAAGTTGCATACTTTGTAAAAAAAACTATAATCATGATATTTATCATGATTATAGTTTTTTTAATAATTTATTATATTAAATCCGATATAGCTATCTGATACACTATATCTATAAAATATTTGTTTTTCTACTATTGAATAAGTTGTATCATTAGAATATCTATAGTCTTCCACCCTCGACCATTTGATACCTAAATAATTAGCAAATTCATTAGGATTAGTTACTAGTTTAATATCTCTATTATTCATAAAAGACGAAATACTAAATCCATAAATTATATTGGTTTCTATATCAATTATTATGTTAAGGGCACACTCATCAGTACTTAAGCTAATATCCCAGACTTTAACTTTGTTTTCTAAATTCTTTGAATCTATATATGTTTTAAGAGAAAAATTTGTAATCCTTAAGTTATTATCTAAATTAACCTTGGGAATAATATCTATATCTTGTAGCTTCTTAATTTCATTAATTATTGAATCAGGTAAGCTTATATTGTTCATTTTAGGTTCAAATAGTTGTTTTTTATCAATGAGAATAATATCTTTGTTCATTTTTCCATAGCCAGATATCATAGATAATTTGTCAATAACAGATGTTTCAGAGNNTATTACTATTTATAGTAGAAGTTTCAACTTTTCCTACAAGGTTATTCTGTTGAATGTAAGATAAAATTATAGGCAAAAAAGCAAAGGCTGCTATAATGCTGAATAATATTATACCACTCATAATATTTTCATATTTAACTTTATCTTTTTTCATATTGTATTTCACCTCTTAACTTTACTATAACTCTAGTTCCTTCATTTAACTTACTCTCAAATAGAATTTCTCCATTATGAAGCTTTATAATTTCAACGCATATTGCAAGTCCAAGACCAGCTCCACCTTGACTCCTTGCCCTTGATTTATCTACCATATAAAAGGCCTCTGTAATTCTTGATAGTTCACTTTCTTCCATGCCCTTACCGTTATCTTCTATAGTAACTATATAATCTTCACCTTGTCTTCTTCCTAATAAAGATATTCTGCCACATTGATTAAGCTGTCCAGCATTAATGGCTTTAATAGAATTGTCTATTAAATTTATAAAAACCGTCTTTAGGAAATCAGGCTCTAAATATATTTTTTCTTCATCTACATCAAGTGAAAATTCTATATTATGTTTTCTTAAGGAAGGATGCATAATTCCATTTATTTCTTCAAAAAATTCACCTGTTGATATGTAGTACATTTTAAATTCTCTCTTCTTTAAAATAATTAAATCTAAAAGCTTCATGGATAAAGCTTCAACTCTTTTACCCTCTTCAAAGATATAATTAGCTGAAAGCATTATTTCTTTTTGTGATAACTTTTTTGAGCGAAGCATATCTGCATATCCAATCATAGATGTTAAAGGAGTTTTTGTTTCATGGGCAAAGCTCCCTATAAATGATTCTTGTCTAACATTTAAATCCTTAAGTTCTTTGACTGTTGTATCTAAGTTCTCCGCCATTAAATTAAAATTATCTGCAAGGTCTCCAGTTTCATCCTTAGCTTTTGTATATACTCTTTGTTCAAAATTTCCCCTTGAAATTTCTTGGGTTGCCTTTGATAACCTATATATAGGTTTTAAAATTAACCATGAAACAAAAAATGATACAATTCCGCTTACGGCTATCATTATAATAACTATATATATAAAGGTTTTATATTGATTGTTTAGACTATCAAATACGTGAGAGATATCAGTAAAATTTTGTACATAGAAGGTTTCTTCCATAGTTTGCATTGGAACTATAGCATGTATGTAGTATTTACTATTTATATGTACGATTTCATGAGCTTTTGTGTTTTTATCAAGCTTTTTTATAATTTCATTACCAAACGTGTCTTCCAAGTTTTCATAAATAACTTTACCGTTATCATTACTTATTCGGAAATTCATCTTTCCTTGAACAGTACCAATATTCACTGTAGGGGCAATTTGAGTTATCCACTGGGATTTAGTGTAATTTGCCTCATCACTATTACTATTTGAAAATTCAATAAATGCTTCACTAATGTCATCAAGTTCTTGGGATAAAGTAAAATTTAAAATATCATTTTCTATATAAGTTGTATCAATTTCTCTTTTTAGTGAAGACTTAAAATTACTGTTAATTAAAATATAGCTTCCAATACTAAAACAGCTAATAGATATTATCATAGTTGCAAAAAAAATTTTCCAAAATATCTTCAAAGACTATACCTCCAGTCTATATCCTATTTTGTATACTGCCACGATTTTATCCTCTAAATCTAATTTTTTTCTCATTCTTTGTACATGTAAATCTACAGTTCGAGTATTTCCCATATAATCGTCGCCCCAAACTCTCATATATATCTGCTTTCTAAATAGAGCAATATTTTTGTTTTGGATGAAAAGCAATAATAAATCATACTCTTTAGCAGTTAAATTTATAATTTCACCCTTCTTTTTTACTATTCTAGATAAAGTATCTATCTCTATATCAAATAGATAAAGATGATCTTGAAGCTTATTAAAGCGTCGAAGTACCCTCTCCACTCTAGCAAGTAATTCCATTATTTCAAAGGGTTTTGTAAGGTAATCTTCGGCTCCAAGCTTTAAGCCTTTTACCGTATCTTTTACATCAGATTTTGCTGTTAAAAATATGACTGGAATTTCTAGTGGTTTTATATATTCAAATAGTTCATAGCCATCTACCTTAGGTAGCATAATATCTAAAAGAATTAAATCATAATTATTTTTTTCAATCATTTCAATAGCTCGTTCTCCATCAAAGGCACATTCACAATCATAACCAGCGTCTAAAAGATTTATTCTTATTAAATTAGAAATTGGTTTTTCATCTTCTACAGTTAATATTTTAATCATATATTCGTCTCCTTATGGAATATAAAATACCCTTATTTCTTTATTTTATATCATAATTGTATCATTATTGCATCATTTGTCATTTTTATTTAAATAACTCCTTTGTCTTTTTTATCAAATTCACGAACACTAGAACCTGAACTATCTAATTTGATAAATAACAATAGAAAAAAATCAAAAATATATATTCTAGGTGGACCTACATTTATTACAAATAGAATATTAAGTAAACTAAATATAAAAGTTAATTAGTCAATTAAATTCAAAAGAGTTGTTGCAACACTTATATCGCAACAGCTCTTTTAATGCAATCTAAATTTTTATAATACACCAGATTAAGTATCATTTTATAAAAATTCTATCCAATACCTTTGAGTTATTTCATTTCCATTTTTAACTTCATTTTCTAGAATTCCACCATTATTCATAATAGTTTTAGCTGATCCTAGATTAGTTTTATCACAAGTAATTAATGCTTTGATTATACCTAATTCTTTTACTATAGGTAGTGCTAAAGATAACATTTGAAAAGCATAGCCTTTTCTACGCTGAGAAGGTCTTATTCCATATCCAATATGTCCTCCATACTGTAATAAGTAATCATTTAGCTCATGCCTAATATCTATAGCACCATAAATTTTATTATGATTATCTATCAGAAAATACATAGAAGAAGGAACTAATCCTTTCTCATACATATTTTCTGACTCATATTCTTCCCACTTATTTACTAAATCTTTAAAGCTCATATTATCTCGTTTAGATGCATTGGGAACAACATTTTCTCCAGCAGCTTCCCATTCAGTAATATAGTCTATATATTCTTTTTCCATAAATAATGTTGGTTTAACTAATTTAAACAACTATCTCACTCCTTATAATAAATTATATATTTATTAAAGCTTTAATCTATATTTTAATGCCCTTTTCTTTTAAATAATTAATTATATGTTCTTTATCTTTTAAACCTTTGAATAATATTGCCTCATAAATGTAGTATCCACTGGTAAATGGAGTTCTTCCTTGTTCATTTATAATGGAGTTTTTCACATTTAAGATTAAGCTCCTGTTTTCTTCATTTAAATTTTTAATTACTTTAGATACATAGTTTTTATTAAATTCAAAACTTTCTTTATCTACAATCCACAAATCCATTTTCCAAGTTTTATCGGTGATCTTATTTTCATATTGAATTCCCCAATAAAATCCCTTTGGAAGTCCTTTCTTAGGGTAGTTAACAAAGTCTTGAAANNAAAGAAATTATCTAAAGAAAATTCTTCTCCATTCATTACCATGTTCATATCAATATCTTCCCAGGCCATTAAATTAAACTTATAACTACCAGTATAATTAACTTGTCCATATTTCTTTAGAATAGAATCAATACCTTCTTTGTAAATTATATCTTCAGCTTCTTTGTGTAATTCTATAGCACGACTTAAATAATTCATTATTTCACCTCATTGTTTTGATTGTGTAATAATTTATTTTCAATTTAAAATTTACATGATAAAGTTCCTTGATGAAAAAACATTTTCCATTTTCCATCGCAATATTTCCATATGGAACTACGAAGGGAATATTTTTTATTTTCATCAGCTTCATTATGCTTTATTACTTTATACATGGCTAATATACAATCACTTGATAATTTTTTTATATTAAAATCTAAGATTTCCCACTGTAATGTAGTATCATCATCTTGATCTTGATGTATATCGCCTTTTTCATAATGATATTCTCTTCCTGAACTACAAAATTCTATAAAATCATCTGCTAATATATCATTTATCTTTTGTGCTGATTTTCTTACTTCTGATTTTAGTAAATCATTCTCTAATTCTAATATATGTTCTTTGATATAATTCATTATTCCACCTCAATATTTAAATAATTATTTATATTGTTCATAATAAAATCTGCAAAGTTCACTAGAGCCTTTTCATTAAAGTTAGCTTCTTCTCCATTTTCATAACAGTTTAAAGCTTTTTCTACAGTCTTTATATACTCCTTTGGAAGATTAGAGCATGCCCATTGTCCACCCTCTTTTTTTGAACAAATAACTTCTTCTTCAAGGTAATATAGAACTCTACAAAGATTAAGAATAATATACATTGGTGAATCTAGAATTTCTTCTCTAGAATTTGCTATGTCAAAATAAATTGATTTTAAATAGTCTTTTCTTGGTACAGGTGAAAATATATCTTCTATGGAGCTACCATATATACAAATCCCTCTAGCTCTTGTTATTGTAATATGAGCAGCTAAATCTGGGTCTTCTCCATCTTCACATAAATAGCTATGATTAGCTTCATAAGTAGCTTTATATGCATTAGAGTAGTGAAGTATATATGGAGTTGGATGCTTAAAGTTCTTAACCTCCTTTTCTAAAAGCACACTCATTTCTAAACCTTTTCCTGGTCCATCTTTAGATAGTTTTAATAAAATATCTACAAGCTTTCTTTTATCATTGGCATTTAGGTTTACTTTTACTACTACTAAAAAATCTATATCACTTATATCAGGGTTAAAACAATCCATAGCTAAAGAACCATGAATGTAGATTCCTATTAGATTATCCTTTAATATGGTTTTATAGCTTTCTACTATACTATCTAATATGGTTTTTATATTTTGCATTTTATATCACTTCCTTCTAATAACTTATATTTTTCATTACAGATATCTATAATAAATTTTATGAAGCTTTTAACTGAATGTTCTCTTTCAACTGTTGAACTGTAAAAGGATGAATCAGAATTTCTCTCTCTAAGTCTTAAACATTCTTTTATAATTAAATTGTACTCCTTAGGTATAATAATTATTACATATTCTAAAGCTTTATCTTTAGAGGTTATGTCTTTATTTTCTAAAGTATATAGTATTCTACATAGGGTTACAACTGCAAATTCAATCCATTCATCCTGGAGAAATATATAATTTTCACTTAATTTCTCTTTCCAATAATTATTTAAATTGTAATTCATATTCTCTATAATACTACACCAATCTACTTCTATAGATAAACTGTTAACATCAGGGCAATTTATAGGTATGCCAAAATATTTTAATGTCCACCAAGTAATATAATTAATATCGTAATAGCCATAGTAATGAATCATATTATCACAAAAGTATATATAAGGATTTATTTCTGAATTAAGCTTACCTACTTTATCCTTAGTTATATACATGCCTTCCATCCTATTACCATATTCAAAAGCTTCACTTATTTTCCTATGGACTTTTTCTACGGTACAAATATCTTCATTTTCAAATTCCTCATTCAATATTGTTATAAAATCTATATCGCTTGTTTTCTCATTAAAACAACCTAGTGCCACTGAATTATAAACATATATACCAAATATCTTATTAGGAAAGTTTTCTCTTAGGGATTTATCATATTCATTTAACATAGGAATTAAAGTCTCTGGAATGGGTGTATTTTTTAACTTCTTCTCATAGCAATAAAAATGAAATTCTCTATTAGGAAAATATAATTTACCTAATCTTTTATATCCATGATTGTCGTATAATTTAAGTGCGTTTCTATTTTGGCTATAAGCATCTAATCTGATAGATGTATATCTGTTTTCATCAGCAAACTCTTCAATGAATTTTAATATTTTCTTTGCAATTCCCATACCTTGATATTCAGGAAGTACAGCTAATCTATGAATAACCAATACTTTTTCACCTTGAGTAATCCAAGTTATGTTATTATACTCTGATGGTTGCTCTTCATCTAGAGCGAAATATGCTATAGATAGTTCATTGTCTTTTAACAAATAGCAATTACCACTAATAATATCAGTTTCTATAATATCTAAACTTGGATAAAATTCATTCCATTGATATATGTCATAGCTTTCCATATGAGCTTTACACTTAGAGATTATATTAAAAATACTTAATAGATCTTGTTTTTGGCATTTAACAATATTCATAACCTATTTCCTTTTTAATCATATTTTTTATTGAATGTATTTTAAAATAGTAGTTATATTATACCATTTATATAAATATAATTCATAAATTTATAATAATAATATTGAAGTTAGTGTATAATATTCATATATTTTCAAATTAATTATTTTCATAGAGGGTGTGATTTTTTGAAAAGCCTTTAGGTATATTATTTGACTTAGGAGATACTGTACTAGAGTATTATTATAATAACCCTATAGAAGGAACTAAAAAGATATTAGAAAACTCAATAAATCCTTATAATACAACAGCAGAAGAAATTCAGGAGCTAGCAGTAAGGTTAACCCAAGAAACCTTTGGAAAAAGATAAGTGACAGATATAGAGCTTCTAGAAGTTGGCTCTATATATGAAATAGAAAAGTTAATTAAGGAGATTAAATAATGGACATTTTAATTAGTAATATGGATGAAAATATGAGCTATGAAAAGTCATGTGGAGCAGTAGTATATAGAACCTCAAATAAAGGAATTCAATATTTGCTTTTAAAAAGTATTGGACTTGATAGTTATTGGGGGTTCCCTAAAGGCCATATGGAATATTCAGAAACAGAAGAAGAAACAGCATTAAGAGAAGTTTTTGAGGAATGTGGACTGAAAGTTAACTTAATAGATGGATTTAGAGCTACAGATAAATATATTATTGATAATTTCATTGAAAAAGAAGTAGTATTGTTTTTAGGAGAAGCTGATAATAGTTTAACTAAAATTCAAGTAGAAGAAATTGAGGATTACAGATGGAGTAATTATGAGGAAGCACAAAGCTTATTAACCTTTGATAGTGGACGAAGAATCCTTGGTGAGGTTAACAAATTTTTATGTGAGAAAATTTAAGTAATCATAAACAGAGTTCTTTGCTTCAGAGGTAGTTTTTACTCCTTCTGAAGGTTTCTTAGTATCAGTATTTTCGATACTTAGAACTCGTTGTCATTTAGGAGAAATCGTTATTCAGGGACGTAGTAGCTCTTTACTCCCACTTTGAAGAAGATGGGAGTATTAGAGCTGGTAGTCATCGGATAAATATTAAAATAAGAGGTAACCCGGAGGTTACCTCTTTTACATCTGCTCAGCTGCAGCTTGTGCTTTTTCCATCATATCTTTAACCTTCATTAGACGGCTTAAAGCACCTCTTTCATTTTCATCCAGCTTCATTTTAATATATTTAATTGTTTCTTGAAGCTGAGGAATTGTCATATATTCTAGAGCGTTTACCCTTCTTCTTGTCTTCTCAATCTCATCGGCCATAAGCTGACAAGACTTTTCTACTTCTGCAAGTTCTAGAAGCTTAGGAAGAATTAAATAAAGCTGTTCAATTGAATTATCAAGTTCTGAGGAAGTACTATAAAATCCATAAGGATATATACTACCTGAATCTCCTTCTAGCTTACGTACAAAATTCATAACAGGTACATTTACGCTCATTATGTTTTTTTCTGCTAGCTCTAAAGATATGCTTTCCTTAGGATAAGAAATAGCTTCTTCCAAGAACTCAGGTGATATAGCTGCTGATGCCATAAGAAAATCCTTAAAGGCACATTGAAGTTTATCTTCAACTTCACCACGTAGCTTATTGTTGTATTTTATTAGATCTATGAACCTTCTCATTAATTCATCTTGTTTATCTTTAAGAAGTTTATGCCCTCTAGTTGCTGTAGCTAGTCTTTTCTTTAACTTGGATAGCTCCATTCTAGTAGGATTGACATTTAATCTTGCCATATGCTATGCCTCATCTCCCTTAGGCATATACTTTTCAAGGTATTCATCTCTAATTCTCTTAAGCTCTGTAGTAGGAAGTATGGTTAGAAGCTTCCATCCAAGAGATAAGGTTTCTTCTATGCTTCTATTTGTATTAAATCCTTGAGAAACATATTCATTTTCAAAAGCCTCAGCAAACTTAGCATACTTCTTATCTGCATCTGAAAGAGCAGATTCACCTAGAATTGCTGATAATTCTTTTGCTTGCTTACCTTGTGCATATGCTGAAAATAATTGGTTCATAGTATCTGCATGATCTTCTCTAGTCTTACCCTTACCTATTCCTTTATCTTTAAGTCTTGATAGTGAAGGCAATACATCTATTGGAGGCATTATACCCTTTTGATATAGCTCTCTAGATAGAATAATTTGTCCCTCAGTTATATATCCAGTTAAGTCTGGGATTGGGTGAGTCTTATCATCCTCTGGCATTGTAAGAATCGGAATTTGAGTGATAGATCCTTCTATACCTTTTAATCTTCCAGCTCTTTCATAAAGGGTAGATAGGTCCGTATAAAGATATCCTGGATATCCACGTCTACCTGGAACTTCCTTTCTAGCAGCTGATACTTCTCTTAGAGCTTCTGCATAGTTTGTAATATCAGTCAATATTACAAGTACGTGCATTCCTTTTTCATAAGCTAAATACTCAGCTGTAGTTAGAGCCATTCTTGGAGTAGCTATTCTCTCGATAGCTGGGTCTGAAGCTAAGTTCATGAATAATACTGATTTATCTATAGCACCAGTCTTTTTGAACTCATCTACGAAGAACTGTGCTTCTTCAAAAGTTATACCTATAGCTCCAAATACAACGGCAAACTTAGAATCAGAATTTAGAACTTGAGCTTGACGTGCTATTTGAGCAGCTAACTGTGCATGTGGAAGTCCAGAACCTGAAAATACAGGTAGTTTTTGACCTCTAACTAACGTATTAAGTCCATCTATAGCAGATATTCCAGTTTGAATAAATTCAGACGGATAATCTCTTGATACAGGGTTAATTGGCTCACCATTTATATCTACTCTTTTTTCAGCTATTATACTAGGACCATCATCATTTGGATTTCCCATACCATCAAATATTCTTCCTAACATATCCTCAGATACTCCAAGTTCCAAAGGTCTTCCTAGGAATTTAGCTTTAGTTCCCTTTAGGTTTATACCTGATGAACCTTCGAAAAGTTGAACCATTGCTTTAGAACCATTAACTTCTAGAACTTTACCTCTTCTCTTTTCTCCAGTTTGTAGTTCTATTTCAACTAATTCATCGTATTTAACGCCTTCTACACCTTCAACAACCATCAAAGGTCCTACAACTTCTGTAACTGTTCTGTATTCTTTAAGCATCTAGAACCCCTCCTTCGCTAATTAATCTATTAATTTCTACTACTAATTCCTCAGCGATGTTATTGATAGTGTCAATATTATCCTCAGCAATATATTTACTTCTTGCAATTTTATCTCTCATTGGTAAATTTAATATATTGTTTAGATAAACTCCAGCTTCTAAAGCACGTTCAGCTTCCTTTTTAAATAAAAGAATTAGTTTTAACATTTTATGTTGTTTGCCAAGTGAAGCATATGTGTCTATTTCATGGAAAGCATTTTGTTGTAGATAGTCTTCTCTAAGAGATTTTGCAACCTCTAATTTTAATCTATCCTTTTCAGATAAAGCATCTATACCTACTAATCTAACAATTTCATCAAGGCTAGCTTCTTCTTGTAGTAGTGTCATAGCTTCAACTCTTAATTGAGACCAATCTGAGGCTACTTCTTCATCCATCCACTGACCAATACTATCTAAGTATAATGAGTATGAACTTAACCAGTTTATTGATGGGAAGTGACGCTTATATGCTAGCTGAGCATCAAGTCCCCAGAATACTTTAACTATTCTTAAGGTAGATTGAGTAACTGGCTCAGACAAGTCTCCACCTGGAGGCGATACGGCTCCAATGGCAGTAACTGCTCCTTGTCTACCATCTTTTCCTAAACATATAACCTTACCAGCTCTTTCATAGTAATCTGCAAGTCTTGATCCTAGGTAAGCTGGATATCCTTCATCACCAGGCATCTCTTCAAGTCTACCGGACATCTCTCTAAGAGCCTCAGCCCATCTTGAAGTAGAATCTGCCATTATTGAAACTGAGTATCCCATATCTCTAAAGTATTCTGCTATAGTTATACCAGTATAGATACAAGCTTCACGAGCTGCAACTGGCATATTTGAAGTATTAGCAATAAGTACTGTTCTCTTCATTAAGCTTTCACCAGTTTTAGGGTCTTTTAGTTCTGGGAATTCATTAAGAACGTCTGTCATTTCGTTACCACGTTCACCGCATCCAACGTAAACAACAATTTCTGTATCCCCCCATTTAGCTACTTGGTGTTGAACTACTGTTTTACCTGCTCCGAAAGGTCCTGGCACTGCAGCGGCTCCACCTTTAGCTACAGGAAAAAATGTATCTATAACTCTTTGTCCTGTTACCATTGGTTCTATAGGTTTTAACTTACTTGCATAAGGTCTTCCTTTTCTAGCTGGCCATTTTTGCATTAGGGTTAATTCTTTATCACCCTTTTCAGTTTCAACAATACATACAGTCTCAACTATAGTAAAGTTACCTGATTTTATTTCTTTAATTTTTCCTTTTACTCCATAAGGAACCATTATCTTGTGAAGCACTACGGCAGTTTCTTGCACTGTTCCAATAATATCTCCAGCCTCTACCACATCTCCAACTTTTGCTGTAGCATTAAATTCCCAAACTTTTGTTCTGTTTAATGATTTAACTGCAACACCTTTTTTAAGGAAATGAGAATTTGCAGCTTCCTGCATAGCATTAAGTGGTCTTTGGATACCATCAAACATAGATTCAATTAATCCAGGTCCAAGTTCTATACTTAATGGTTCTCCTGTTGTAATTACTGGATCTCCAGGTCCTATACCAGAAGTTTCTTCATAAACCTGAATGGAAGCTTTATCGCCTCTCATTTCAATGATTTCACCAATAAGTCCCTTTTCACCAACTTTTACAACGTCAAATATATTAGCATTATCCATGTCCTTAGCAACTACTAATGGACCGGAAACTTTAACAATAGTACCATTCTTCAAGTTTTTTACCTACCTTTCTATAAGATATTTACTCCAACAGCTTTTTCTACATAATCGCTAATTTTTTGTTTACCAATATTTAGCGTACCTTGATTGCTTGGTATAAGTATAATTGCAGGTATAAGCTTTTTATTATACCTTTCAATAGTTTCTTCCAAATGCTGAGCTAATTGCTCAGTTAAAAATATTACAGCATAATTTTCAAAAGCCATTTTATCTACAATTTTTCTTGCTTCTTCAGCTTCGACTGCTGGATAAACATCAATTCCTAAGGCCTTAAATGCTAGTATTGAATCTTTATCTCCAACTACACCTATCTTATACATATAGTTCACGCAACCTTTCTCTGATAACTTCAGTAGCAACCTTATTAATCTTTCCTACCATAATAATTCTAATTATTTTAATTTCAGTTTCTTTAGCAATTATATATGCAATGATAGGCTCTGGTCCGAAGTTAACTCTCTTTGCATCCTTTGCATGGTCCATAATATAATTATCATAGAGTACATCTAAGGATGAAATGCTGCCTGTAGCCATATATTCTTCTAAGATAGTATGAAGTACCTTTGAGTAAGGGGTTCTAGATATTTTACTTGTAAAGATTTCTAGGGATTCATTTATTCCCTCTATAAAAAAGTTATGTTTTATANNCTTCAAGGAATCTACCATCTTTATTTTGCTTTTTAACTCTAAGCATAGTCTTTATGTTAGTAATATCTATGGACTCATTTACATATCTAGTTATATACTCAACATTTATATTCCTTGCTTTTTCAAACATATCTTCAAACATGTATTTATCTAGAAGAGTATCAATTACTTGAGGATCAGAATTAACCTCAAATTCATTTTCTACCTTAGTGACAACTTTTTGAATATGTTTATCTAAGGATTTTAATTCGTCAGATAATATACAGTTTTTAAGAGTTTCTAAAGGAATTGTTCCTATTGGTATTAAAATATTAGATAAATCCTTGCCCAAGGCTTTTGCCTTTAATAAAACTTTAATATTATGATAATCATATCTTAAACTCATAATATCTATAATTTCTTTTACCGGAGATATTTTATATAAAGTGTTGTAAAGATTCACTAGCTCTTCCTTAAGGATTTTTTCATAATCATAAACTGAATCTATATTATTAATAAGATCACCATAGGTAGTTTCTTGTAATACTTTTAAAACTTCCTGTGGACCATCACTATCTAATAATCTTTCGATTTTATTTTTATCAAGGAGTCTTTTTTCCATTACCCTTAATCGAGCTACAGCATGGGTAAAATCCATTCTGTCCATTTAAATACCTCCTTACTATTCTGTAAACAATATTTTCCCAACTTCATACTCTAATTCATATTTAAGTGAATTCACAAGTTCTTCAAAGGAATTATTTATCTCGATTCCATTTTTACTAAGTATAAAACCACCATCTATTTCATGGGTTTTAACGTTGAATTTTAAATTTCCTAATTTGCCATTAGATTTTAATAACTTATTTAGCTCTGCTAAAAACTTATCAGGAAGCTTTTCTCTATCCTTTGGGTTTATAATTATTTCTTCATCTCCGTCAATGTTTAAAGCCATAACAGAATTGTTCATAAACTTAGTAAACTCTTCTGCATTCATGGACTTAAGTTTTTCCTTAGCCATTTCAAAGACTTTTTCAATAATTTGTTGTTTTGCCAACAATTTTTTATTTCTTATTTCTAAATCAGTTTTAGAAATAATTCTTTCTTTTATGGTTTTACTTTCCATTTCAGCTTTTTCTAAAATAGAAGAAGCTTTTTTATTTGCTTCTTCTGTTTTCTTTTTAATTATTTCATCAGCTTTTATGGTAGATTCATTTAAAATTTCTATTTTTTTTACTTCTGCATCCTTTATAATTTTAGAAGTAAGATTATCCAAGTTAGACATATTATTCACTTCCTTAATTAAAAGTTACCACTCATTACTAGTAGAAGAGACATTACAAATCCTAAAAGTGCATAAGTCTCAACCATAACAGTTAATATGATACCTTTTGTATTATGTTCTGGTCTCTTAGCTAGAATTTGAATTGCAGAAGCTGCTGTTTTAGCTTGAGATATAGCTGATTTCCATCCTGCTATAGCTATTGGAAGACAAGCTGCAAATAGGTAGAAACCTTGACCGAAAGACATATCTGGTGATAATTGTAAAGATACTAAAAGTGCTATAACAAATCCATATAGTCCTTGAGTACCTGGAAGTAATTCAAGAATTAAGGCTTTACCAAACTTCTCTGGTTCTTCTGCTAAAAGTCCACTAGCTGCTTCACCAACTATACCAACACCTCTTGCTGATCCTACTCCTGGTAATGCTGCTGCAAGAGCAACTCCTATAGCTGCAATAACTATTCCACCGTTTTGTGTTAAAAATTCCATCATAATATTTTATTCCTCCTAATTTATCTATTTTGATATTTTAAAATATTTAGAATTATATTTTAAAGGCTCAAAGGCTGTGCCTCCACCTTCATAAAATTTTCCGAAGTATTCAAGATATTGTAATCTGCATGTATGAACATATGCTCCTAATGCATTGATAAATAAGTTAAATATATGGCCAACTACAAAGATTGCTACTCCAAATATAACTGTAGCCCATGAAGTTGATACCATACTTACCATAATATTAAATGCATAAGCTATAAATCCTGTTGCAAGTCCTAGAGCTGCAAGTCTAGTATAAGAAACTAAATCACCTACATAGGATGTAATTCCGTATAGAGCATAGAATCCTTGACCCAACTTAGCACCAATAGAACTTTCTTGACGTCCGTTAGTAAGTACAATTCCTATCATTCCAGCAATAGTACCATATTTTGCTATAGTAATTATTACAGCTGGAACTCCAAGGGAAGCTAAATCTACAAAAGCACTTAATGCCCAAATAATTGCACCAGTTAGGGTTATATACCATAATCCTACATCGGAAAAGGCTCCAAAGTAATCTTTATCTCTTATTTGCATATATGCCTTGATTCCAAGTCCTACATAAATTTGAATTAGTCCCATTACTACAGATACAATCATTAACAACCCTACATTACTATCAGGTTTCATCCATAGAGGAGCTATCTTTATAAAATCTCCAAAATAACTACCATACATTACACCCCAGAATATAGTCGAAATACTTAACAAGAAAAACATCTTCACTGACTTTCTCATCTCGTCATCTAAATTAAATACAGTGAGTGCAATTAAAGTACCTACAAACATCACGAAGCCATATCCAGCATCTGATAGCATCATTCCAAAGAAGAATATATAGAAAGGCGCTAACAGTGGTGTTGGGTCTATCTCCTTGTACTTAGGTACACTATACATGGAAGTAATGTTTTCAAAGGATTCAAAGACTTTATTATTTTTTAATTTAACAGGTACATCGTCACCTTCAGCGGCTTCTGACTCTAAATAATAATCATTACCTAGAATGTTTTTTAATGTACTTTCAAAGTTATTATGCAATTCTGTAGGATAATATCCTTCTATAGCCACAATGTTTCTACTCTTCAGGAAATTTTCGGTAGATTTTAATCTTAGCAATAAAGAACTCAAGTATTCGTAAACTATTTTATATTCTTCTAGTTTATTAACATGTTCTTTCATACTATCTTGTATAAAATTATTTTCTGCCTTTATTGATTCAATGGTTTTTTTATACTCTTTTATTACTTCTTTAGGTATTCCATCACATTGAATATCAATCTTACTGAAGGTTGAAGATTTCAACAATTGTTCTATATCAGCTATTTCATCATTATGAACTATGACCATTATGTAGCTGTTTCTACCTATGCTGCTAATAACTTCAAAGTAATAGTTTTTAGTTGTTTCCTCTAACTTAAGCCTTAAAGAATCTACATTCCCTTGAGGAATTTCACCTAATATAGCTTTAGATTTTTTTAATCTATTTAAGCTTTCTACTGAGGTATCTAAAGATTCCCACGGTTTTAAATCTTCTATATTGGCTTTCAACTTAGTTATATAATTATGATTCATGTTTATTTTATTATCTTTTTGTTTTAGGTCACTATATACCTCACGCCAATGAGATGTATTGTTAATCTGCTCTAACACATCATAGCTATAGCTCTTTTTTCCTTCCTTTAAGTCTTTTAGTAGCTTAGGCTTTTCACTAAATGTGCTCAAAAGTTCAATAGTAAATTTTACTTTTGATAATTCACCTTCTACTTCAGAAATTTCACTGCTTGCATTATCACTTTTTAATTGATTCAATTCAATAGTTTCATTTTTACTTAAATCTAAGAATTGTACATTTTGGAAGGATTGCAATTTCTCAAGCAAAGATTTTTTTTGATTTTCAAAGGCTAAGAGCATAAATTTATTCATTTTAACTATTGCCATTGAACTTCACTATCCTCTCAATTACTAAATTAACAGCTAAATCAATCTTTTCCTTAGAAGTATTGATTATATTACTTACTTCTTCTTCACCTTTAGCCATGGTTGGTTGTGAATCCTCATCCCCTTTAGTTTGAGCATCATCTTTCATTTTTTTTGCTTTTTTCATAGCATTTTCAATGATAGTACGGTACTCTTCATTTCCTTTAGTTTGAGCATCACTAATTATTTGTTTGCTATTTTCTACTGCTTTATCCAATATATCTTTTGCAGTAGATTCTGCCTGTTGTATTTTATTAATTGCTTCTAGCGCCAAAATATCACCACCTTTTAAGTATTAATTTTATATATAACCACTTATATTAAGTCTGCTTTATATATAGGTGTAAACATAATATTTTAAGTGGTATTAAATAACCTATAATACGTATTAATTCAACTCTTTAGAAGATATATTAAAATCTATTATATCATTTTTCCTAAAAAGTACAATATACCCGTATAAAAAATTAATATATTGTACTTTTTAAAATAACAAAGATTTTACTTGACATATTATTGAATTATCAATTCATTTTCCTGTATAAATATTCTTTCTTTGATGTCATTGTTTATAAAAGCAATATAGTTTAAAGTTTTATTTATTTCTCTGTATTCAACAAAACTTTTTATATTATGATTAAATTTAAAGACACTTATTTTATTTATATTATCTATAGAATTTTTATTCATAATATATTCTTTTATACTTCTTTCTTCAGTTTTACTCATTTCCATTCTTAGAAAATCAGGTATCCATTTTGTGTTATTATAAGAGAAATACTCATATCTTATTATGTCTAATAATAACTCCTNNACAAAGAGAGAGTAATAATCTACAGAGGCTATGCTTCGTTTAAAGTATCCCTTGCTATCATAAAACTTAGAAAGTTCATAGTAGAATTCAAATATATCTTCGAATTTTTTGCTATTTTTAAAGAAATTTAAAATATTATAAAACTTACCACTATTTAAATATTTATCGACCATATGCTCAATTTTCTTTAGTATAATTAATTCATCATAACTTATATCCTTTGTTTTCAAAATTTCATAAGGTGGATAAGGTGAATATACCATCCCCCATTTTTCGCTTTCCTCTCTCATTTGTGAACCTTTTAAAAGCTTAAGAAACCCTAACTGTAATTCCTCTGGACTTATCTCATATACTTCATTAAAAGATTTTCTAAAAGAGTTAAAGTCTTCTCCAGGTAACCCTGCAATTAAATCTAGATGCTGTTTAATATTGTTTAGCTTATTTAGTTCCAATACCTTTTCTTTAATAGTGGAAAATTCTATAGTTCTATTAATATTTCTTAATATTTCATTGTTAGTAGTTTGAACACCTACCTCAAATTGAAACATACCACTAGGTGCTTTGCTTAGTATATCTAAAGATTCACTGCTAAATAGGTCTGCAGATACTTCAAAGTGGAAACATGTATCCTCTCCATTTTCAATTAGATAACTCCATATAGCATTTGCAAAATTCTTATTACAATTAAAGGTTCTATCAACAAATTTAACCAATTTAACTTTTTTATCTATAAAATATTGTAGTTCTTTTAACACTCTATCTATGTTTAAGAATCTTACTCCATGAGTGGTAGAAGATAAACAGTATTTACAATTAAAAGGACATCCTCTTGAAGCTTCATAATATACAATTTTATTTTTTAAGTTGTCATCAGATTCATAAGGAAATATTATATTGTTTATGTCCATTAATGGTCTTTTACTTCCATATACTATGCCTTCCTCACTTTTATAGTATAGTCCTTTAATATTTTCACAATTATTATTATCTCCATTTATTTCGTTATTTATTTTTAAATTAATTAATTCTTTATAGGTTTCTTCACCTTCTCCTTCAATTAAGTATTCACCTACATTTTCTGTTAAAAACTCAATGGGATTATAGGATGTTTCGGGTCCTCCATATATAATTTCAATATTACTATCTATGAGTTTTATTAAGGTTGATACCTTTTTAACAAATTCAATATTCCAAATATAACACGAAAATCCTATTATATTTGGCTTTTCAAATAGTATTTCCTCAACAATTCTTTCCTCTCTATCATTAATAGAGAACTCCATAGTATGACAATTATAATTTAAATCCTTCGTATATGCCTTTAAATATCTTACTGCTAAATTGCTGTGAATATACTTTGAGTTTACTGCAACTAAAACTACTTTCATTTTTTATTAACATCCTTTCTTCTGCCTACAATCCTAAAAGTGCCATTGGAGGATACTGCTTCTACAATATCGAAATAGTCCTTTAGTCCGTCTATAATTTTTGATGAAGTGTTATCAGTGAATATGTTAAGCAAGTTTATTTGAAAATTCTTCATACTTTTATCTGGTAGTGAAACTGTTATATTTTTTTGTAATGTTTTTAACGGCTCCTTTTCTACATCCCAAATATAAACATATCCATTTTTTTTCATTAATCTATATATATTATCAAAAAGCTTTAGCTTTTGTCTATGGGATTTAATTTTATTTAAGGTAAAAAATACTATACAACTATCGTAATAACCTTCATTATCAAAGCGTTTAGAAGGAGTATCTTCTAAATAATCTACTTCTATAAAATTATCATAATACTTATTGGCTTTATATATTATGCCCTCGTTTCCGTAAGTAATATCCAATATATTACCCCTAAAAATTTCTTTTTCTAAATTTACAAATAAGCTTTCCATATCACACACCTCCATATTTTCATATTAGAGATACTATTCTTTGTAATTTTATAAATTCCTTTATTTTTTACTATTTGCATAAGCAAAACAAAAGAACTACCACTATACTTTAGGTGGTAGTTCTTACAATAAATAGAGTTTTTATTAATCCTCAGTTTCAGAATCTATAACTTTTAAGTTATTATAAAAATCAACAAGTAGTCCTGCAGTGGTAATGCAGGCTCTAAGTAATATAACCTCTGCAATCTCATTAAACCTATTCTGCTTGACTTTTATACTTTCAAAGGACTTTGCTGCTTTAACAGCAAACTTTGTATTTTCAATTACATATTTTTCAGGATCTCCATAACTAATTACATGGTTTTTCAGAGGAATTTTATATCCATCAAGAACTTTATCTATTATGAAACTTTCCAAGGGTTTATGTTTTTTTAAGTTTTTCATAGCATGAGCCGGCACTGTGGAGTCTTGCACTAAATGACAAGCTGCACCTAAAAAAAATATAGCTTTATTCATATCAGAGTTAGCACCATAAAATACAGATGCATTATAATACTTTACACACTCTACTTTAGCATTTGAAAATCCATATAGACCAATACCCTTTTCATGATGATAGAAATGATTTGTACTTTTTAAATCTGCATCAGCCCATTTTACACCTTTATTTAAATCTAAAATATGTTTCATAAAAAAATTATATTCTTCGATGTAACCCTCCTGTTTTAATAAACGAAGAGCTTCTTTATTTATGAATTTGTGGACTATGCATTCTGTTTTTTTTATTCTTTTTTTTATAGGATTTGCAACTCTTATAACTGCTGTCATAGTTCTATTATAAGTTCTTTCCATTCTCTTCATGTAATTCACCTACGATTCTTTATGAGTAATAAAATAATAATTTAGATATATATTATTATACTCCAATTTAATCATATTATTTTATTATTTTTTCATATTTAACGTAGCAATTATATGAAATTTTAATTTATTGAAATTTTACTTTTTAATAGATATGGTAAATAAAAATCCATGATTACCATCTAGAATATATAGTTCATTGTTAAAAATCTTCATATTGGATATAGTGCAATTATCATTTAAATTTAATAATTTCTTTGGAACACCATTTACAGCACTGCACATTATATTATTTTTATTACTATCATAAAAATATAGCTGCAATGTATTTTGTCCATTAATTTTTCCATTATCATCTATTGCTATCCATTTTAAACTATCTAAATCATTATGTTGATAGGCAGGTGCTGGTGGTGACATAGGATATTTTTTTAGTATTGGAGTATTTTTCATATTAGATTCACCTTGGAATCGTGGTGAATCTAGAGGATCCCCTCCAGAAAAATCTGGGAACCCATACCAATAACCTTTTTTTATCTCATAAATATAGTCACTGTCATTTTCTACTGGTCTTAATCCTCTATTTTCATACCCTCCAACAGTAGCAAATATTCTACCATCATGTGTTATGTCTATACCCTCTATATTTCTTATTCCCCATGCATAGGTTTCAATAGCTTTAGTATTAGTGTTATAAATTATAACAGATGAATTGCCAACTGATTCACCCTTTATAACCTCATTATCCTCATTAGAAGCTCCATTTGGTACAAAACCTCCATTTTCATTTTTATTCAACACTATATCATAAGGAGATATATCATAACCAGTTGGTTTTTTACCTATCCATTGGTTATCACTTCCCACTACACCTGAATTAGTTGCAGCTCCAATTGAAATAAATAAATATTCCTTATATCCCCTTATTAGTACATTATTATAATCACCAATATTAGGTATATTGGTTAAGCATTCTTCTAACTTCCCATTGTTAATATCTATACTCATTATTCCATTATCAGTAACGAAGTATAATTTATCTCCATTACTTTCTAAGGAGGTAATATTAAAGTTTTTATCTTCAATTAAAGTATAGGGCTCGCCAGTTGATGGAATAGCTATTATTTTACTTTTAAAAGCAACATATAATCCTTTATCATTGCTAGCAAAATCTATGGCATTTTTTAATCCCTTATATTTTATTTTCATATCAATTCCTGAGTCCTTAACACCTATGTCATATATTTCATTTTTATCTTTTACTATTAATAAAGAGATAATAGCTACTATTATCAACAAAACCCATCCTATTATTTTCTTCATAGTTCCTCCAATTAAATAATGATTTACACTAATATATATTTAAATATTCTTCATTAAATTACATTTAGTTAAATAAATAATAAAAATATATGGTTATAGAATAATCCTTAGCTTACCTTCATAAGTATTATTATATTAATTGGAGGTAATAAAGATGAGTAAAGATACTTTTTATAGAGATACCTTTGTATTGACTCTTTCTAATTTAGCCATGGGCGTATTAAGATTTATGTTTTCTATTATACTCTCAAGGCAGTTAGGGCCAGAAGGTGTTGGACTTTATGGTTTGATAATGCCTATATATGATTTATTTTGTTGTTTAGTATGCGGAGGAATAATTGCTGCAATTTCAAGAGAAACTTCTGCCTATCTAGGTACCAGTAGATATGAAGATTTACATAAAACCGTTAATGCTTCCTTAGTTTTTATAGTACTTTGGTCAATTTTTATAGCAGGTATTATGTTTATACTTAGTCCAATAATTTGCAATTATATTATTAAAGACCCAAGAGCAATTCGATCCTTATGGATAGCTTCTCCTGCTATTGTTTTTATTGCTATATCTTGTGTATATAAAGGCTATTTCTATGGAGTAAGTCAAGTAATTACCCCATCAGTTGTAGATATATTAGAAAAAGCTGTTAGAATGGTTATATTAGTAGGGGTAATTTATTATTTTTCTCTAAAAACTATTGAAAATACAGTCGCAGCTACTTATCTTTCATTTACTATCGGTGAAATAATAAGCTTTGTATTTCTATATATTTTCTATAAAAGAAGTATTAAAAAGATACCTTATACTAATAGTGTAAGAACAGATAATAGCTTTCAATTATTATTTAACATATTAATTATTGCTGTTCCTCTAGCTATAAATGGCTTCTTAACTACAGCACTACAAAGTGTATCCACTCTACTAGTTCCTATTAGGTTAGTTGCAGCTGGTTTTGATCATATAGGTGCTCTAGAGATAATTGGTAAATTTAATGGTATGGCCCTTGCCATTGTGTACTTTCCATTAGTTATAGTTGTTTCTTTATCCACTGTAATAATTCCAGATATATCTAAAAAAATCAGTCAAAGGGATTTTTCTAATATAAATGCTAGAGTAAATGAAGTTATCAAAATTTGTTTTATGCTAGGCGTTTCCACAGTAATTATTTGCTTTGTATGTCCTAATCTATTAGGTGAAGTGTTCTTTGATAGAAATGACTTAGGTAGTTTTATAAAGATAGCTTCCCTTGCAGCTCCATTTATGTATTGTCACTATTGTACTTATAGTATTTTAAATGGTATAGGGAAACAAAAGGTTATACTTATAAGTTCCATTGCTACAGCTTTAATTGAGTTAGCTCTAATATTTATACTTATAGGTATTCCTAGCATAAATATCTATGGATATGGAATTTCTTTAATTGTAACCTCTATTATAGGCCTTTTAATAAACCTGTACTATATTGGACAAGTAATAGAGTTATCTTTTCCTATAGGAGAAATGGTAATTATAGCATTATTGACTGCTCTAATATATTTAGTAACAACCATAATAAATTCTATGATTCCTAATACTTTAATCATTACAAAGATTATAACCATTATTGGAGTTGCATTTTCTCTGTTTTTTATATCAAGTTTTTTAATTCGTAAAACTTCATAGAAAAATAAAATGGAGCCTATGACTTAGCATCTTTTTAAGATCCCAAGTCATAGGTTCCATTTTGAAATAATCAGGTAATCTCTATTTAAATTTTCTATATACTCTTCTAGGTATTAATTTTGTAATTTTATTTGGCAAAGAATTTAAATCAGATTTTTTAACACCACCTATGGATACTAATACTAAACCATAGGCTCCAGCTGATAGTGCTATACTTATCACTGCTGCAAATAAATTTAATATATATCCACTAAAAATTAACCCTAGGATTCCATTAAATACTTTATATGAGAAAAATGTTACTATTCCCATGGCTAATCCAGCTATTAAAGGTTTTATGTAACAAGGTATTAAGTGTATTCTTCCATCTATAGAGTCATTTATTTGCCATTGGAATAATAAAAGCATTATTAAATAACAGGCTGCATTACCCCAAATAGCTCCTAAGATTCCAAAGGAAGGCATGGCTACTAGTACATAATTCACAACAATTTTAGCTAATATCCCAATTACAGAAAAGATAGTTACTGTATTTACTTTACCCATTCCCTGTAAAATAGAAGTTTGAACTAAAGTGATGGCATATAGAACTAAAACCCAAGATCCCCATATTAATAGTGGCGCTACTTCTTTATCATAGCCAAGGATTCTTAAAATAGGCATTGATAAAACTCCTAATCCCACAGCACAAGGTATAGCTATCATAAAAGCAACTCTATAAGAAGATTTAATATTAAACCTAAGACCTTTCTTATTGTCTAAAGCATGAACCCTAGATATAGCAGGAACTAGAGCAATAGCTAAAGCACCAATAATAGCCATAGGAATTGATATCAGAGTATTGTAGAGAGTTAAATAACCCCATTGAGTATCTACTATTTTTTGAGTTAATCCTGTAGATAAAAGCCTGGACTTTACAATTTTTAAGTCTACTAGAGTTCCAGAGTTCTGCAGTGCAGAAGCTATGGTTATTGGAAATGCATACTTTAGTATGGATTTAACAATACGTTTATTGCTAAGTCTATTAACTCCAGGTTCGTTCTTTTTATGAATGTGATTAGATGAATGTCTTTTATATACTAATACAAAGTATAAAGATGCTCCAACAGCACCTACTACTGTACCTATAGTACCTCCAGCTGCTCCATAAGATACCCCTCTTCCCATAAGTAGATATGCAAATAATAAACTGAATATTATATTTAGAATTTGTTCCCCTACTTGAGATACTGCAGTGGTAGTCATATTTCCTATACCTTGAAAATATCCTTTATATGCACTCATTACTGATGTAAATAATAGTGCTGGTGCAAGCCATCTAGTAGCTAGTATTGATTCAGGGCTATTAAAAATCATACTTAAAGGTTCGGACCATAAAAACATAAATACAGATAGGACAATTCCTAATAGTATAAGCAAAGTTCTAGATGCTCTAAAGGTTTTTACTGCATCTCTGTAGTTTCCTTTAGCTTCAAGTTCTGATACTAACTTTGCAATGGCTACAGGTATACCTGCATTAGCTATAGTGTATATATAAGTAAAAATTGTATATGTAGAAGAATATACTCCCCAACCTGTTGCACCTAAAATCTGTCTTAGCAAAGGTGTATAAATTACGGATAACACCTTTACAGACATCATAGATATGGTGAGTACCATAAAGCCTTTAGCTACAGAGTGCTGAGCCCCCTCAGTTCTGTCATTCATATTACCCCTCCATTAAAACTTAAACACATCATTCTTTATCTTCTTTAATACTGGTGGTAAAGATTCTGCTATAGTTTTATTTTTCATATATTCAAGCTCATCTGAGTTTGATTTAAATATTACTTTATATGCATATAAGAATTGATAATCTAAACCATACCTATTTACAAAGAAGCTATTAAGCTTTTTATCTCCATATTTAGAATCTCCAACTATAGGATTCCCAAGTTCTGATAAATGAGCTCTTAACTGATGGCTTCTTCCAGTAAGTAAATTAATTTCTATCAGGGAAAAAGTACCACAGCTTTGAATGGTCTTAACTTCCATAGCAATTTCTTTACTGTTTGGAACTTCAGTCATATTGACCTTAGAAATGTTTGCATCTTCATTTTTTAAGATATATCCTTTATAAATTCCGTCCTTTATTCTTCCTTGGACAAGAGCCATATAGTACTTTTCAATACTTCTTTCTCTTATAGCTTCATTAAGAGCTTTTAGATATTTGAAATTTTTGCCGAATATAACCACCCCAGAGGTATTTCTATCTAATCTATTGCATGGAGCAGGAGTAAAAGTTACTTCTTTTTCAGGTTCATAATCACCCTTGTCATATAGATATGATAACACATAGTCTGTTAAAGTTGGTTCTCCATTCTTTGTGTCACTGTGTACTAATAAATTAGGCCACTTTTCTACCATAAGTATATTTTCATCTTCATAGGTAATTTTAAGATTATTTTCTATTCTTTCAAATTTCTTTTTTTCACCACTAGTTTTAATATATCTTATTTCTATGGTGTCTCCCTCTTCTAAAACATACTGCTCTTTAATTTTTTTACCATTTACTCTAATGTCACCTTTTCTAAAAGCCTTATATATAGCACTTAAAGGTACATCCTTCAGTAACTTTCTAAGGAATTTATCACATCTTTGACCTGATTCATTTGCACCTATTTGTATATTGTTCATATTGTCCTCCAATATCTATTTCTTATAGTTTTTTAAGATAGTTTACAGCCATATTACAATGAACTGCTACTCCTGTTTGTAGACATTCCTCATCTATGTCAAATTTACTGCTATGCAGAGGATATATTATTCCTTTTTCAGGGTTTCCACATCCTAATTGATAAAACACAGCTGGAACCTTAAGTGAAAAATATGCAAAACTTTCTACACCCATAGTAGGCTCTCTTAATATTTTAACCTTATCTTTCCCTAATAGCGATACACTATTATCATAAAATATATTATACATATTATCGTCGTTATATAAACATGGATAGCTCTCATCAATTGTAATTTCACAGGTGCCTCTTAAACTTTCTACCTGCATGGTTACAACTTCTTTTAATCTATTTTTCATATATTCTCTATCTTCTAGGTTCATAGTTCTAATTATACCAGTTATAGTAACCTTATCTGGTATAATATTGGCTGCTGTACCTCCATTTATAGTTCCTATTGTTATTACTACTGGTGATACTGGATTAGTCTCTCTACTTACTAATAGCTGTAAAGCACTTATAACCTGAGATGCTATTACTATAGGGTCTATACCTTTGTGAGGGCTTGCGCCATGAGCACCCTTACCATAGATTGTTATGGAAAAAGGATTAGAAGCAGCATAGGCTACCCCTTGCTTAAGTCCAATAGTTCCCACAGCTAGATTTTCATCAACATGACATCCAATTATTGCATCCACATGAGGAGTTTCTAATGCTCCTTCTTCTATCATAATTCTAGCGCCACCAGTAGTTTCTTCAGCGGGTTCAAAAATAAACTTTATATTTCCTTCTAGTTCTTTTCTATGGTTATTTAAAAGTTTAGCTGATCCTAGTACCATGGTCATATGGGCATCATGACCACAGGCATGCATTTTACCAATAATCTTAGAAGTATAGCAGTGACTATTTTTTTCTTCAAGAGGTAGTGCATCCATATCACATCTTATAGCTATAGTTTTTCCATTACTATTACCTGCTTCTCCATATATAGTAGCTACGACACCTGTACCTGCGCAAGAATAAAATTCTATATTCTCATTCCTCAAGAAATTTTTTATTCTATCAGAAGTTTTATATAAATCAAAATCTAACTCTGGATTTTCATGAAATTCTCTTCTTATATAAATTAATTCTTCACTTATTTGTTTAGCTTCATGGATAAAGTTCATCTGAAACCTCCTTACTGATAATTATATATTATATACAAATATACAAAAAAATAATAGACTTGAAGTCTATTTAAGAGAAGTCTTAACTATATTGTACTTCAAACCATTATATAACAGAAAAGCTTTCCTTTCAATATTATAGTGAAATATGTTTCAGTCTAGTAGAAGTTGATGAGTCATTACTTGAAAAAATGCCTATTAATTTGTAATCCTTCTTATAGTCTATAACTATGAATATATGTAACATTTTATCTATATGACTATGGATAATTTCCTCTAAGAAACTAGTTAAATATAGACCTATACAAATATTGAAATATATAAATATTAAACTATATAACTATTTTACTAGTTGTAGTTATAGTGCAGATTTGATGAGGCTTACCATATTTTGAATCGTAATCAAATACCTATCTGCTACCCATAAAATTTTTATTCTCATTTCAAAATCGGCTATTACCTATATATTAAAAAGTTAAATTCATCTATTGCAATCATAATATTTGCCAAATTCATTTTATTCATATCCTCGTAGTTTAAATTATTGCTATATTACAGTTTATTAATATTTTATTTGAAAATAACCTTGAAAAAGAGATTTTAGTATTTCTCCTAAAATCTCTAATATATTTTTATTATATTTTTCTTTAAAACTTTTAATTATTAATATTCATTAGTAAATTTCTATTTTGAGCTAACCCTATTCTCCATTTTCCACTTTTATTTTTTGCAGAATAGAATAGCAAATATCTATCTTTTAACTTTACTAAACTAGATTTATATAAGGTTTTATTATCAAAAGCAAAGTAATTTGGATTTACATCTAGTATTTTCTTAAATAATGAAAAATTAATTCCATCTTTAGAAAAAGTATAATATAATCCTTGCTTTGAAAAGTCTCCATCAGTGTATCCATTAATTACAAGTTCATAGCCTAAGTCTGTCTCTATTATGTCATGATGCCATAAGTTAAAATTTGAAGGTTTATTTTTGAAATTACACTTTATCACTTTGTCGAAATTTTTCCAATCAGTAGTTTCAGTATAATATAAATTCTGACTATAATTTGAAAACCATAATTTATATTTATTATCACTATAAATAATTATAGGACATACATAATTATAAGTTTGCTTAAAGGTATCTTGACTCAACATCAACTCTTTGTTGCTCCAAATTTTACCATCTACGCTTTTCACCCTGTATATCATATTTACTTCATTATTAGGTCCACTGCCATCTTGTTTTCCAGGATTATATCTAAAGTATACCTCCATTACATTATTAACAAGACATAGGGTTATATCAGAATAATGTCCTCCATGATTTACATCAATAGGTATATCTAAAGGACTTTTACATCCTTCTAAAGCTTTATAGTTTAACCCATCATTACTAACTAATATCTGTGGGTTTTCATATTTGTCATTGCTATTAGGATATGGAGTAATTCCCATCCAATATCTGTATCCATTCCATCCGTTTTCCATGTATATAACCTTAGGATGCACTGCTTGATTACTATTATCATAAGTTGGTGTTGCTAAGGGTTTTTCAGCATTATAAAACGTCTTTCCAAGATATTCAGGAGTAAGCAAATCATCACTTATGAGACTTGTATCTCCTATTGCAAAGATTTTTTCTATATTACCTACGTTGCTTACCAAAAATTGCTCCATATATGGATACAGATTATCTTTTTGTGCAAAAATCAATGGATAATTAAAATTACAACATATGGCTCCCCCACAAAGTATACTTGCTGGATTCTCTGGAGAAGCAATCACAAGTATAGAAAAATCCAAGTTATTTTTGTTCTCTGTTAGAATATTGTAATTGGCTTTATAAATATCTTTTGTATTTATTATTTGTAAATTTAAATCAGAGTAAGCGTCATAAAAAGCATTATTTTTCCCTATAAAGTAACAGGATATTTTTTCCTTAGATTTTAGAAACTTATAGATTTGCGAATAATCATCTTGAAGTATTATTATTGGGATTTGCTCACTTGCAGCGATAGAACCTACAACCATTACATCACTTAGATTTTCCTCTGTTACTATAAAGTATTTATCACTATTACCAACTTTATTTGCTATATTAATGGAAACATCTGAAAGATTTATTCCTTCAATTCTATCTACTATTAAACCTTCATTAATTAGTTGCTCTTCTACATTACTAGATATAGTGGTTTCATCACCTATAATTATTATTTTGCTAGCATTTAAATCTCGAATTTCTTCTTTTACATTCCTATCTAGATTTTCACTCCCATTTAAAAGAATTGGTGCATCATACATGTTAGAAAGGGGAAGAGCAATATAACCTTCTAAGGGATTTTCATCACTTACCATTATTACATTTTCAGATGTATCAAGTGCGGATTTAGCTATTTTTATGGATGTATCAATATTAGAGGTACCATACACCCTAATATTATTAAATATATCCTTAGATGTGACTGTTACATCAATCTTAGTGTCAGTACTTGATATTTCATTACAATTATTAAAAATAGTAGGAGAGAACCTTTTTATTAATGTTAAAAATATTGAAATTACAATAAGAAACAAAACAAAATTTTTAGTTTTCTTTTTTCTTCTAATTTTGTTCATTAACCCACCCCTCTATATTATTTTGTAAACATTTTCTATAGCTATACTTTAGATATATGAATATTTTATAAATTTAATTGATAACTATGTGCAAATGTACTCTATTAATAAACTAACTGTAATTATACTACCAGTATACTTTTTCAAATTTAAAATTCTCTTCTTATTGGCTTAATATGTCACTCACAAAATTTGAAATAAAATACCTAAACTTATCCTATTATTATAGAATAAATTTATTTTGATTTAATTGGAAAAGTATATTCAGGCATATCTTCTGTAATAGCTCTAAATTCATAACCCTTTTCTTTATAGTATTCTATCACCCTTGGAAGTGCTATACATGTATTTTTATGTACATAATCACAATGCATTAATAAGATTATTGGATGTTTTGTAACATTTGTTTTTGTTGCTTCTCGATACAATTTATCAGGAGATGTTTTATAATTAACACCGTCAGACATAAATGCATTCCAATCATATATTTTAAAATTGTTTTTATGAAGCATGTTCAAAAATTCTTTATTTAATTTTTTACTACTTCCCCAAGGAAATCTTATGATATTTGGCTTAATGCCAACAACATTATAAATTTCATTTTGACATTTTAACATTTCTTCTATAAAATTTTTATTACATGAATATATACTTTTGTAGTTATGAGTAAATGTATGAAGTCCTATGCCATGACCTTCATTATATATTCTCTTAACCACAGTCTCTTGGTTTTCTATTTGATTCCCAATTAAGAAGAAAGTAGCTTTTACATCATATTCTTTTAATGTATCTAAAACCTTATCTGTCATTATACTAGGGCCATCATCAAAAGTTAAATATATTATCTTGTTATCTGTCTCCTCTTTTATATCTAAAGAATCTGCTTTTACACTATTACTACATGTAAAAATCAAACAACTTATTATTAAAAAAATTACTACTGATGTTTTATATATAGATATGTAAGTTCCTTTAAAATTCATATTATATATATCCTCTTTTTCTTAAAATTAATTTTTAAAGATATTATTTCATATTAAATATTTTTACCTTAATATTGATTAAAATAAGTGGAAACATATTCCTTTATAAATTAAAACTAATATTTTATAATAAAAAAGAGAAGTTTCTTATAACTCCTCTTAGCTTGCATAGTCATTTTATTATTCGTCTTTTATTGCTTTAATATATTTGTGTGATATAGGTCTACTAACATTACACATATTTGCATAATCTGTCTTGCTAATATTTCCATTGATATATAACTCATAGTGTTCTTTTATTTTCTATAGTACTTTATCCAGTGTTAGTTGTAATCTACCCAGTATTTTTCTTTTTGATCTAGCATTATCCACTCCAGATTTAACTCTTTGACTTATCATGTTATGTTCTAACTCACTAAAAACACCCGTCATTTATTTAAACTGTAGAAAAGAAATATTTGGTATGATATACTAATTTTAAGATGTAACGAAAAATTTTATATTATCTTGTTATGGATATTAAAGAGGGGGGCTATGCAAATGAAAACTATGCTGAAGATTATGCGAATGCGTAAAAACAAAATTCCTGATGATATATTGTCTTTGTTTGAGCACATTGTTCAAACATATAAAGGAGACGAATGCGATGAAAAATTTATAAAAGCGATGGAAGAACATCTCGCCAAGGAGCAACGCTTCCGGCTATACGAGCAAAATGGAAGTTGTAGCGGTACTGGGTACGATAAAGAACGCAAAGCCTTCGCACTTAAACACGCTGACAAGCCCATTGCCGAAAGGCTGGAACTATTTATAAATACCTTTGGCAGAACAGCCGTTTTGAATGATGATAATACAATCACAGTCACTTTTGCCTGTAACCATGGATACTACAAGCATGCGCCAAAAGGAATGTTTCGATTTCCGGCATCAATTGAAACATATTTTGAAAGATGCGCAGGTGGGCGTTTGTATGAATACCAAAAAGCATTAGGAATAAAACTGAAGATTAAGTCAGTTGATGTGTCTCCTCTTAGCGAAAATATTGTAAATCCCGTTGTATTTACGTTTGAGATAGTGGATTAAT
>DKGY01000094.1:106930-120022 GCA_002453475.1 Clostridium sp. UBA6758
GGTTATGTAGTTTTTCTACATTTGCGTGTTATACCATAAATATTCAGCACATACATACATATTTGCCTCCCCTTTATGTACAATTTTTAAACATTTAGTTTTGTAACATTTTTATAGACATATTTTTCCTTTAATGAGAATGTGTATAATTAAGTACCAAACTTCCACTAAAATTCACTACTTCTCCCTATTTATCTAGTCTTTGTGAAATTAAATTTATTAAATTATAATACTCCTCTGTTTGAAAAATTAAATCAATTTCTTCGTTATTTTCTTTTATTCTCATAACCATATAATTTTGAGATATCATTTTTGATTTTCTTTTCATACCCANNACAAATACTCCGAAAACCAATAACCTACCTAGTGATATAGATTCTTTAATATCTTGTTCTGTTTTCAATTGAACATTCACTATGTCTTTATATTCATAAAACTTATCTATGTATTCTTCATAACACTCTTTGATAGTTTTTTGCATTTCTGTCAGCTCTTATTGTCTTTAATTTAAACTTTGACATAAAAAATCGCTCCATTCATCCAATCTTTACAATGAATGGAACGATTTGAATTTCCCCTATTCTTTAAAAACCTCTATAAGCCCATTGGCTACAAGGACATCGAAGTCAAATTTTCTCTCCAAATCAGAAAATTTAATAGAGATATTACTTTCTTCTAAGGCTGTTATAGTTCCTATTCCATAGAACCTGTGTGAAACAGCTGTTCCAACTTTAAATTTAATTCTTTCTAGCATTTCTCCTTCTAGTTCACACTCACGTAGAAATTGAGATTTATTTTTCTTTTCACCTTTTATAAACTGAGGAAAAAGAAATATTACATTATTAATAGCTCTAGTAACTCCTACATAAAATAGTCTTCTTTCTTCCTCTATGTCATTGTTTTTATAAGGAATAGCTCCCTCTACAGTGTTAATCATAAATACCGTATCAAATTCCATTCCTTTCACACCGTGGATAGTACTAAGAATCACACCTTCATGTTTATCTTTATTTCTGGAGCTAGCTTTCTTAGTTTCCTCTTCTACAGTATTGACATGTTCCAAGAATTCTTTAATGGTTTTAAAGCCCTTTACACTTTCTTTAAACTCATTTAGTACGTTTTCTAAATCTTCTATAGATAATTTATATTTCTGTGCATATTCCACTAGATGTTTATGGTACATCAAGTCCCCTATTATAAAATCTACGGCAGAAGGAAGTGACATTCTATTTAAGCTAGAAATATCCCTTTCAAGTTTATCTAATATCTTTAATTGAAACACAGGGGTACTCTCTAAATTTTTTAATTTAGTAAAGGTACTTCCTAAACCAGTACTCTTTTTCACTTCTTCTATACTATTTTTGCTTATATACCTAAAGGGTTTATTTATTATTCTATTAAAGCTATCCATGTTTAGAGGATAGATGCTTAATTTTAAATAAGCTAATATATCTTCACATATGAAATGAGAGAAGAAGTTATATTGTCTATCTAATAAAGTGAATGGTATTCTCTTTCTGATAAAACTATCAATTATACTTCTACTTTCTATATTAGTTCTATAAAGCACTGCAAAGTTATTGAAGTTATAATCTTCAGTTTCCTTTAATTTGAGAATATAATCACTTATATATATACCTTGAGCTGTTTCATCACGAACTCCTTGAACCTTTATTATACCGTCATCAATTTTATTTGACTTAATATCCTTTGAGGTTCTAATCTTATTATTTTTCATAGATTTCATAGATAATCTTACTATATTTTTCTTTGATCTATAATTTGTAGATAGGTATAAAGTTTTACCATTTATAAATATTTCTTTTAAGTTTACTATGTAGGACGGATTAGCTCCTCTAAAACTATAGATGCATTGATCTTCATCACCAACTACAAACAAGTTGTTTTCTTTATTTAAAAGCTTTAATATCTCCACTTGCACATCATCACTATCTTGAAATTCATCAACTAATATATGTTTAAATTGATTTTGATATGAATTTAATATGGCATTATTCTTAATAAACAAATCTCTACACATTAATTGTAGATCTTCAAAGTCAAGGAGGGACTTTTCTTTTTTATAGGATTCATAGAAATTAACACAATTTTTTAAAAGCTCTTTATCTATTTGATTATTTCCATCTCTATTATATTCTCCCTTGCATTTATAGATGGATATGGCATTTACGTATTCCTTAACTCTATCATCACTTACGTCTTCTACATAGGCAGTTAAAAAGTTTTTAACTACTCTATAACTTTCAAAGGACTCTATTATATTAATATTTCCATAATAGGACTTTAATATTTTATAGCAAAGTCCATGAAAAGTTCCAAAGAAAGGACTTACCTTGTTTTTATCAATGGCTAGAAATCTATTTCTCATATTAGTTGCTGCAGCCTTAGTAAAAGTTATTACAACTATATTTCTAGGAGATATATTTTTATGATTTATAAGCTCATAAACTCTATTTACAATAACTACAGTTTTCCCACTTCCAGGACCTGCACTTACTATTATATTTTCATCTGTACAGTTAATAGCTGTTAACTGTTCTTCACTTAAATTATTATTTTTGTTTTTTATCATAATATAGATCTTTCCTTTTATATACTTTCAATTTAATAATATTACCATATTATTTGTCCATATACTATAGAAATGAAAGTTTTCTTATGGTACGATATATAAGATGTAAATGTTAACCCATGGAGAATTTATAAAATTTTATGGTTTATATAAGTGAGGAGAACTAAAAATGGATACAATTACTAGACTTGACCTAAGAAGCCAAAGAAATCTTACTATGCTAGTAGATTTTTATGAGCTTACAATGGCTAATGGTTATTTAAATACTGAAGCAGATGATACCATAGCTTATTTTGACATGTTTTTTAGGAAGATTCCTGATGGTGGTGGCTACTGCATAATGGCAGGAGTTCAACAATTGATTGAATATTTAACTAATCTTAAGTTTACTGATGAAGATATAGAATATCTAAGAAGTAAAGCTATATTTAGTGAAGAATTTTTAAATTATTTAGCTAACTTTAAGTTTAGTTGTGATGTATGGGCTATTCCAGAAGGGACTCCAGTATTCCCTAATGAACCACTTGTAACGGTAAGAGGTCCAGTAATGGAAGCTCAGTTTATAGAAACTATGATACTACTAACAATAAATCATCAAACTCTAATTGCGACTAAAGCTGCTAGAATTTGTGAAGCTGCTAGTGGTAGACCTGTTATGGAATTTGGTTCTAGACGAGCTCAAGGTTATGATGGTGCACTATATGGAGCTAGAGCTGCAATTATTGGTGGATGCAATGCTACTGCTTGTACTATGGCAGATGAATTATTTAATGTACCTGTAACTGGAACTATGGCTCACTCTTGGATTCAGCTTTTCGATAGCGAATATGAAGCTTTTGCAGCATGGGCTAAAACTTATCCAGATAATACGGTACTTTTAGTAGATACATATAATGTTCTAAAATCAGGTATTCCAAATGCTATAAAGGTATTTGATGAAATTTTAAAACCTATGGGTAAAAGACCTAAGGCTATTAGAATAGATAGTGGTGATATTGCTTATCTTTCTATTGAAACTAGAAAAATGCTAGATGAAGCTGGTTATGAGGATGTAAAAATAACTATTTCTAACTCTCTAGACGAATTTATAATTAAAGCTGTTCTTGATAATGGTGCTAAAATCGATAGTTTCGGTGTTGGAGAAAGATTAATTACTGCAAGAAGTGAACCTGTATTTGGTGGGGTATATAAACTTGTTGCTATTGAAAAAAGTGGAACTATTATTCCTAAAATTAAGATTAGTGAAAATGTAGAAAAAATCACAAATCCAGGCTTTAAGTCTCTTTATAGAGTTTATGATAAGAAAACTAATAAAGCTATAGCAGACCTAATTGCTTTAAATGATGAAAAATTTGATAGCAATAAGCCTTTACAATTATTTGATCCTAATTATACTTGGAAAAGAAAAAGTATTAAAAATTATAATATAAAAAATCTTATGGTACAAATTTTTGATCAAGGTAAATGTACTTATGAAAGTCCTTCGGTAATGGATATAAGAGAGTTCTGTATTAAGGAAAAAGCTAGTTTATGGTCAGAGATAAGAAGATTACAAAATCCACATCAATATTATGTAGATTTATCTAAAAATTTATGGAATTTAAAAGAATCATTATTACACGAATACTCTTCAATATATGAAGAATAATATCAATAGACTATATATGACACTATATATGAAAGGTATGATATCTATTGAATAATAAGATTAAAATAAAAATTTCTAATGATGCCTTTGATTTTATTAATAACCTATTAGAGTTTCATAATGAATATGATTGCATAGCATTAAAGGAACCTGAAAATAGTGGGTGTTGTAAAAATTCTAAGGTTGATATAATTTTAGATAATATCATTAATTATAATATTACTGAAGATATACATGGGCTAAATATTGCCTATAACGAGAATTTATCCAATAATTTTAATGAAATAGTTATTGTACTGAAGAAAGATTCTTTATATCTAAAGGCAACACCTTCATCTACCAATAAATCTAAGGGATGTAGTGGATGTGGGTCAAAATCAAAGGGATGTACATCGTGTTCAGGATGTAGTTTAAAATCAAAATAGTTCATAAGTAAAATCTCCTAGCCTAGGCTAGGAGATTTCTATGTTTATTGAATTATATACTTAACAACACACTTATATATTAGTTTAGTATGATTTGCTCTTTATATAGACACTATGTGCCAATATAACTTATAATAAAAAATAATTCAATTATAAGTAGTTGTCTTTATATAAAAGAGATATAGGTAACGACTTATCCTCCCTGTACAAATCATAGTCATAGAGACTTTTCACTTTACTCCCCTTACTACTAAGCTCTTTAAAGGGGCACTTATTATTATTTTCTGCCCAATTATATAGGGCACAATCCTTTGAACATTCTACATACTCATCATAAGTTGACAAAAAATCACACTTAACCAAGCATAACACCCCCAATAAATACACATTTGATAACCTAAATTATAAATGAGAATTTTCACAAAATAAAGTATTTTTAGTGGATTTATTGCAGGGTTTTTTATATTTAAGAATTTTTGGATTATTTTTAAATATAACTATAATCTTTTGTAAAAATTAGTAGTAATATGCCATTTGATATGAAAATTCTAGAGCTTTTATTCTATGAATACTATACTTATGTCAATATTCAGATTTTTTTGTCTTATATTTCTTTGGATTTTATGGGAATCCATATCATTATCGTCTTTTTGAGAAATATTTGCCTTGAGATTAACAATCTTTTCACTATCAATATCCATTAATTTATTATATATAGGAAGTAGCTTATTATAAAATATATCATTTGAATCTATATTAATGACTGCTATTGTTTTTATTCCATCAATACAACTTAATAAGTCAGTATTCTCAGTAGCATAATGAGTAAATTCAGTAAACTCGTCCAATATGTGACTGCAACCATATAAATCTAATTCAGAAATAGTAGATCGTCTTTTTTTGCCTTCTTTGAGTTCTAAGTCCTCTACTTTATTATTTAATATGGTACCTCCCTTTTCTGTAATAGCTTTTTCTAAGTTTAAATCATTTAACTCTAAACAATCATCCATTTTTACCTGAGTTCCAATATCAATATGATACATAATAAAATTTTTAGCTTCCTCCTTAGATCTGACAAGAATACTGTGAATACCAATTTCCTCAAGCTTATTCATCATATCTTGTATTAATATGCTGACAGAAGTTCTATTTACCATACATATTACACCTCCTAAGGTAGTTAAATCTTTGCTTTATTTATATATATGGATGTAATTACTATTTTATGATATCAATAAAAGATTTTATAATATGAGCTGTAAATCCCCAAATCACATAATTATTCCACTGATAAAAATATTCCTCTAATACCCCCTTTGAAAATTTGTAATCCTTACCTCCATTTATTAAATGAAAGGGAAATTCATCTTGATTAATTGGTCCTATATCCATTTTATATAGTAATGGTTCTGTGCCAATAAAAAATTTTATTGGTACCTTAAATATATGATCAACTTCACTTGTATTAAAATTAATATTACTAGTATTTAGTTTAGCTACATATGGACGCATTATCATGTTATAAGGTGATATAAAATAATCCATTTCACCAATAACTTCAAATTCTTCTTTTTTAATATTCATCTCTTCCATGGTTTCTCTTATTGCAGCTTCCTTAAAAGTTTCTCCCTCTTCAACCTTTCCACCAGGTAGACAAATATCTCCAGGTTGACTACGTAACTTTTTAGCTCTAACTTGGAAAATTATATAAATATCCTCATCTGNNAAGAGAATCATTACCGCTGCTTTTTTCATAGGTTGTATAGATTTAGACTTCCTATCACTAAAGATATCATTTATCCTATCAATATTTATATTTGTCATCAGTTCACTGCTCCTTTAAAAATATCTTATATATAGCATACCACAATATTTGATAATAAAAATATAACATATTATTAATAACATATTTTTTCTTTGTCCTTGTTGAAAAATACAGTAAATGTTATACTAGATAGGACTTAATTAATTCTAAAATATAATAATTGGAGAGATGACTTGTGAAAAAGAGAATTTTAGCATTATGGATGTTTTTTACTTTAGTGTTTACCTTTTCTTTCTCAACCATAGCGCTAGCAGAAAGTCAACCTGAGATTGTTGGTACTTCAGCTATTGTTATGGATTTAGAAACAAAGGAAATAATCTATTCTAAAAATATCGATGAAAAGAAACAACCAGCCAGTATTACTAAGCTGATGACCGCTTTACTATTAGCTGAAAATAAGAGTAAAACCGATTTACTTACTTATCCAGCTGCAGCTTTAAAGGAAGCCCCATATTCTTATGGACTTAATGTTCATCCAGTAACTTCTGGTGATACATTTACTGCTAAAGATGCTATGGACATACTACTTCTTTATTCAGGTAATGATATTGCTTATATGATAGCTGAAAATGTTGGTGGAACTAAGGATAAATTCATTGACATGATGAATGAAAAAGCTAAAGCTTTAGGTATGACTAATACTAATTTTGTAACGCCTAATGGTCTTGATGATAATACTGATGATCACTATACAACAGCATACGATTTAGCCTTATTGTTAGATGCAGTTTACAGTAATGAGTGGATTAGAGAAACTATGTCTAAAAAAGAATCAGAAGTAAAATCAACTAATGGACCTTCATCAATAGTTGAAAATAGAAATAAACTTATAGGTGTAGATGGAAATATTGGTGGAAAAACTGGTTATACAGAAAAGTCTGGAAGATGTCTAGCAGCTTTATATCAAAGAAATGGACACACTGTTGCAACCGTTGTATTAGGTTCAGAGTATAATTTCCCAGTGGACACTCAAGTATTTGAAGATACTAAAAACCTAGCTAACTATGGCTTTAATGCACAAAAAGAAATTTTTAAAGCTAAGGGCTCTCAAGTTTCAGAAGTTACTATGGAGTATAACATTTTACCTCTTATAGGGCCTAAAAAAGCAATTAAAATTCCAGTTACTATTCATGAGGATATTTCATTATATCCTACAGATTTAGAGCCAGAATTTACTTCTCAACCAGGAAAGATAAATATATGGACATTAAGTAAAGATAAATCAATTGGTAAAGCAACTGTTGCTGTAAAGGGATATGAAAAACAATATGATATATATTCTGGAATATCCAATATGGATATAATTAAAAGCAATATTCTTTATTATTTATTAGCTTTATTAGTATTAATAATATTAGCAGCGTTAGTAATACTAATAGTTTCTAAAATAAATAAAAAACGTAAAAAGAAAAGAAGACGTATATATAGATAATTTTAAAGATTCCCTATAGTTAATATTTACATAGGGAATCTTTTTTATATAGATATAAGTCATAGCATATATACTATATTTTTCCATATAGTATATTGTTTAAATATTCAGCTGGTTATTTCTTTATTTTCTATGGATTATAGTAATTTTAGTTTAAATTTTGAGTTTAGGTTTTTGGGTTTTATTATTGTCAATTATGACAATAATACTTATGATTACTTTTTTCATTTTTAAAATAATATATATATTTCATAATAAGTAGGTAAACGCCTAAATTAAATCAATAAGGTCTTCTATCTTATCTATTATAAAATCAGGATTATGTGTTTTTATTTTTTCTACATTTAAAGCTGTATAATTTACTAAGCAAGTTTTAGAACCTGCATTTTTTCCACATAAAATATCATTATGGCTATCCCCTACCATTATAGTTTCATTAGGGTTAACCTTTAGTACTTCACAAGCTTTTAACACTGGTTCACCATCTGGTTTATGTTTTCTACTATCTTCTGGAGTAATTATTACATCGAAATATTTCTCTAAGTCAAAACAATTAAGTCCTCTTAAAGCCGTTCCCCTTTTTTTAGATGTAACTATTGCTAATTTTAATCCTTTATCTTTTAGCTTTAATAGTCCATCTTCCACGTGATCATAAGATTTTATGTATTTATCATGGCAATTAAGACAGTATCTTATGTATTCATCAACTAATTCCTCAGCTCTCTCTTTATCATATTCACTCATTACATCTTTAAGTGGTATACCAAAGGATTCTACAATTTCCTCCTTTCCTATATTTAATCCTAAATAATTATTTAATACATAATTAAAGGAAGTTAATATTAATTCATTGGTATCTATTATTGTACCATCTAGGTCAAATAGTATTGCTTTAATCATATCTTTCTACTCCTTATTTATAAGTAATTTTAGCGGTATGTACCACTTTGAATAACTAAATCCATGGTTATCTCTATATGCACCATTTATATCCTTAACCATCACTGTAGCTCTTTTATTAATATTACTAATTATTCCTTCATATAATATGCCTTTGTATTTAAATTGAACAACTTGTCCTTTAACAAATGAGTTATTTATGGTTTTATTAAAGGCATCTTTACCTTTTAATATTTCATGATAACTACTTGTATGTCCAAATAAATTATAGGATATATTCTTAAATCTTTCACCTCTACAATTAGATATTTCATATTCATTAAATTCTATAACATGGCAAAGCTCATGCTCTAAAATAAGCATAAGAGCTTCTAGCGCATCATTAGCTTCTACTCCACATACAATTTTACTTCTATCATCTTCTATAAATCTTTCCATGACTCTATTACTTATTCTAATCTCATAGGTATGTTCTCTTCCTCTTTTGGAAAAAATAGTTTTTCCACCACTTGAAGTCATTCTATTAGAGATGGATACTTTAATACCTTCTGGTATAGTTTTTACTAAATATCCTCTTAAAACATAATAATCGTATATATCTATTAAATTAGAAATGTTTTTCAATGTTAAAATATCTATAGAGTTAAGCATATTAATTTTATGCCTTATGCAAAAATCTTTCTTTATAAAACTTCTCATATTTTCTTTATCACTTATGTTAACCGTAGATTCATTCATTAAGTATGTACTACCTTCCTTGAATAAATTTTATTCATCAAAAATGCTGAGCATGCACTTTAATACTATTGCATGCTCAACATTGATTTTAATATATATATAATTTTGAGACAGCTCAACTTATTATTTTATTGATTTATATATAAGCCTACTTAATTGATCTTTCTCTTTTGAGTCTTCTATACCTCTTAATATTTTCTCATTAATCTTACTTATATCAATATTTTGTTCATTAATAAGATTTTCTAAGGAATTTATTGCATTTAAAAGTCTTATCTTTTTATTATCTTTAACTATTACCTTATCTGCAAAAGACCTAAAAGCAAGATATGTCAAGATTAGAACATCTTCATTATCTACAAATTCCTCATAATTTTCAACAAGATATACTACAGCTTTAGTTAGCAGATTTTTATATAATTCTATGCCTTCACCGTGGATAGTAAAAGCAACTATACTTCTACCAGTATATATAACCTTATCGAATTTATCATCTTCTACAGATTTACCAAAGGCACCACTAGCTAATTGTTGTGTTGCCAGAATACGTAAGAATTCTGATTTATCTATGCCCTCATCATTTAAATTATCTAATTCTAATTCATCTAGACTTTGACTATAATAGAATTTTGGAGAGATTATATTAGTATCACCCTTGTTGAAATCTATGTTAACTGGTAAGAATTTTCTCATAACTCCGCCTAGTACAGGTTCATAAATTTCTTCTATTAGAATAAAGGAAGTTTCATCACTTATAATTCCAATGTCAGTAGATAACTCTATTATCTTATTTTTCATTGAATCATAAACTTCTCCACGTTCATATACAACTCTATTTTCTAAAGATTCTATTCTCTTTTTATACCAAACCTTTTCAATTAAATTTGCATTAACTTCTAAGTCTAATTTAGTTAGAACTATTCTTCGTTGTATTCTTCTATCTCCAACCATACCATTAAGAGTAACGATACCTTCTAGCTCTCCATCTACCTTAGCAAATATTGAAAATGGTTCTCCATCATACATATATTCTATAGTTCTAGGGTAAGTTTTCTCAACTTTCATTCCACCCCAATCAATTTGAATGTCCGTTATTTGTAAACCTCTTATTCTATTAAATTGATTTAAGATTACATCTTCAATTCTAATACTTCTATTAATAAATTCTGCTTTTCCAAAAGTAATTCTTGCTATTTTGTTTATAAAGTAAGTATTAACAGATGCATCTATTCCAAAAGGGAAAATTCTACTTCCTACACAAGTTTTTTCTATATAATCAAGGATATCTTTCTCATCATCAACTACATCATCAGTAAACAAAATAATATTATTTTCTTCACCTTTATCCTCATTTAAAAAGGCATATTTTATTCCATCAAATATATTAGCATCATTTTCACAAGATAACTTATCTATCCACGTAGATGCTTCCTTTAGATTCTCCTCATTAAACTCAACTCTTCTACTTTCAGAAAATTGCTTTAATGTGTCACCCATGGCAACTATGTTAAAAGTATCACCTTTATATAAATTTCTAAGACATAAGTGTAAAGCTGTTTTAGCCTCTTTTAACTTATCTCCCTCCATAGATTCAGATATATCTATAAGGAATATATAGTTTCCACTTTTTTCTTCTACATCCTCTTCAATTTCAGGAAGGAATCTTAAATATACAATTCCATTATCTTCACTATAATTTTCATATATAATTCCACTAGTTTCACTTGAAGTTTCCTCTAAGTAAATTGTCATAGCATTATCAAGGAGTTGATTCTCATCTTCAAGGGTTATCTTGTATAAATTGCTTTCATCATCCTCTTCTTCTACTTCTATTTTGTGGGTATTACAAGAAAATTTAGCACTTTCAAAGGTTTCTACTAGTAGATTTAAAGATAACTTATAGTCTTCTTGTTGATTCTTACATTCATTATATGGGTTTTCTGGAAGCACAATCTTAGGTATGATTAATTTTAGTTTAGAATGTTCATATACAAGCTCTTCAATATAGGAAATCTTTACAACTACAGTTTCACCTTTCAAAATTGTTCCAATGGACATCTTAAAATAATTTTTATTTAGTTCTTCTAATAAAAGTTTACTTCCTGAATCTTCTCCAATATTCTCATATATCTTCTCTATTCCTTTTTTATCTTCTACTTTACCTTTTATAACTCTTCCACCTATATTAGTTTCAAAACCTGATATAACAGCAGTATCTGGAATAGGGAAAGTATAAATCCCCTTCACATCATTTTCACCTATATTTTCATAAACATGGCTTATTGTAAACTCAACAAACTCTCCACAAATATTACCTTCTATATCTACTTTTTTTAACAATATTTCTCCAGTAGAAATATCATTTTGTAACTTTTCATATTCCATAACCTCACTCCTTTTCTTGCATATACTTATAAATATTTTATTATGAAATTCTAAAGTTTATATGATTTAATATTAAAATTTCTATAAATTATTTTATACTAGAGAACTTCTTTTATTACTCTTAAGGCATTTTTATATAATATTTTTTCTATATTACTCTCATGATATCCTTCTTTTTGTAATGCTGTTATGAGTTTATCGATTTCTCNNTATATTACTAATTTCTAAATTTTTAGGATTTATTCCATCAAAATCACTTCCAAGGGATATTACATCTATACCACCTACATTATAAATATGATTTATATGTTTAACCATGTCTTTAACAGCACTTTTACTTCCACCTTCTATTAAGAAAGATTTTTCAAAGTTAATTCCAGTTACACCACCCTTTTTACTAAGAGTTCTAATCATATCATCAGTTAAATTTCTACTGTGATTACACATAGACCTGCTGTTTGAATGAGATGCTACAAAAGGTTTCTTGCTATATCTTGCCACATCATAGAAACCTCCATCGGATAGGTGGGAAACGTCAATAATCATACCTAACTTATTCATTTCTTCAACGGTTTCTAATCCAAAGGTTTTTAACCCCTTATTTCTAAACTCTTCTTTACAGTTTGGATAACCTATGCTATTTTCATAATTCCAGGTTAAAGTCATAAGCCTTACTCCTAAATCATAAAAATTTCTTAAATTCTTAAGAGATCCTTCTATAGCTTCTCCTTCCTCTATGGTCAAGAAAGCTGATATCTTATCCTCCTCCTTATTTACTTCTAAATCTTCATAGTTTTTTGCTACACTTATTTCATGATTGTTTTTTTCTAACTCTTCATAAAATTTATTTAGCATATCCATAGCTCTATTAAATGCCTTAGGATGCTCATTAAGATCAATAAATAAGGCAAAAAACTGTGCTAATGAATTCCCTTTTATTAGTTTTTCTAGATCAATAGCTAAATTATTTTTCTTTAATTCCATATCCTTATTATCTATTAAATGACAAATCGTATCACAATGTAAATCAATTATACTCATATTACTTCCCCCTTAATTCTAAGACCATATCTTCTATTAAATTACCAATTAGTAAGTTATTTCTTACTATAAATATATAATACAAACAGAGTTCTTTGCTTCAGA
>DKGY01000094.1:120069-128637 GCA_002453475.1 Clostridium sp. UBA6758
CAGCTCTTTGCTCCCACTTTGAGGAAGATGGGAGTATTAGAGATGGTAGTCATCGGATTAATACTATAAATCTATATCTATTATATTATAAATTCACCTTCTTTATTTATATATCCTTCTTTTTCATCTATAATAACCTTACATATTCCATTATAAAAGTTATCTACTTCATCAAATTTAGGTTCTATTATTACATTACCTTTTAAATCTACAAAGCCCCACTTTTCATTAATTTCTACGGAAAATACACCTTCACTATACTCAAGGACATTACCATACTCTATAGGTATTATTATGTTTCCTTTTTTATCTATAAATCCATATTTATCCTCTATTGAAACTGCTGCATATTCAGTATTAAAATTATCTGCCCAGCTGTATTTTCTTTCAATTACAAACTCACCATTTATATTAATATATCCCCATATATTATCTATAGATACAGCTGCAAGACCATTAAGAAATTCATTAGTAAAATCAAAGTTTCCTTCTATTTTTATATTAAAACTTTCATTCACGTATATATTTTTTCCATTTATGCCTACATTAGCCAAACCTTCATTAAAATTGTTAGCATATTCATATATAAAACCACTAATGCACTGACCTTCTAAATTTATATATCCATAGTTATCACCTTTTCTAACTATAGCTAGACCATTTTCTTCAAATTCATTAGCTTCATCAAAGGTTGGAGATATTATCATCTTACCATCTTTATTAATATATCCCCACTTTCCTAATACTTTTACCGCTGCAAGTCCTTCAGTAAATCCTTTCCCTTCTTCATATTTTATTGGTATTATCTCATTACCAGTTAAGTCTATATATCCATATTTATGGTTTAACTCTACTAAAGCCATACCTTCATTAAAATAATTTATATCATGATATTTAGGATTTATTATGAAATCTCCTTCTCTATTTACAAAGCCACATAATCCATCTACCTCTACAAAGCCCATTTCATCCTCAAATTCATCCGCAAAATCAAAAATAAAAGGAATTATATTTTTTCCATTTTCATCTATATAACCATATTTTTCATCCAATTCAACGGGATACATTTTCATAATCTTTTTCTCCTTTGCTTATTTAGTATATGAATATTATACCATTTATACGAATAAAAAGTCTTATATTATCTTAATTGAAGATAAACTTTTCTATAGATTTAACTATTTAGCCATTATTATTTCACACCTTATATATTATTAATACAATCTCTATTTAATTATACAATTGTTAGTAATTATAATTTATATTATAATTAAAAAGGTGTAATAATAAGTGTAGAAATTTCTACACAATATAAAGGAGTGTTAAATATATGAAAANNATCTGGTGGTCCTACTTCTGTAATAAATGCCAGTGCTATGGGAGTATTTAAAGCAAATGAAGAACTACACTATTTTGACAATGTATATGCAGGAATTAACGGTATTGAAGGAATTTTAAATGAAAATATAATAAATCTTTCTGATATTGACAGTAAAGTTATTGATAGATTAATTTATACCCCATCTTCAGGACTTGGGTCTTGCAGATACAAATTAAAAACCTATGAAGATAATAAAGAAGAATACATAAAACTTTTTGATATTTTTAAGAAGCATGAAATTGATACTTTCTTCTATATTGGTGGAAATGATTCAATGGACACAGTTCATAAACTTAGTAACTATGCAAAGGAACTTAATCTTCCTGTAAAATTCTTTGGAGTTCCTAAAACCATAGATAATGATCTTCCAGTAATGGACCATACTCCTGGCTTTGGAAGTGCTGCTAAATTTATCTCAACTATAGCTCTAGAAAACAAACTAGATGCTAGTGTTTATACTGCAAAGAATGTATTTGTTATTGAAGCTATGGGCCGTGATACAGGATGGCTTGCTGCTAGTTCTTGTATTGCTACATTAAATGGAGAGCCAGTAGTAGATTTAATTTATCTTCCAGAGGTTGCCTTTGATGAAGATAAGTTTTTAAAAGATGTATCTAAAAAATTAGAAGAAAAAAATTCTGTAGTTATAGTAGTTTCTGAAGGAATAAGAACAGCTGATGGTACTTTCCTTGGTGAAATGGGTGATACTGGTTTAGATAAATTTGGCCACGCTCAATTAGGTGGAGTATGTAGTTACATTAAAAATGTAATTACTGAGAATGGAGTTTGTAAGAAAGTAAGAGCTATAGAACTTTCAACTATGCAACGTTGTGCGATGCACTTTGCTTCTCAAACTGATATTGATGAAGCATTTAACTGTGGCTTTGCTGCATTAAAATACTCTGCTGAAGGTGAAAGTGGTTATATGATAGGTATTAAGAGGGTTTCTAATGCTCCGTATAAATCAGAAACCTTTGCTGTACACACTTCTGAAGTAGCAAACTCTATAAAATATTTCCCTAAGGAATGGATCAATGAAGAAGGTAACAATGTAACTAAAGAAGCCTATGAATATACATTACCTTTAATTATGGGAGAACCAAAAATTCAATATGAAAATGGTCTTCCCAAATATGCTTTCATAACAAAATAGTATTACAAAGTACAAATAATTAATTTTACTTATAATGAAAGGAGTGGTTTCTATTTAAAACCACTCCTTTTATAAATTAAATTTTCAACATTTTTTCAATGATAGAAAGAGCCTCTTTATCTGCGATAACAGTTAAATTAGGATGTAATTGTAATATAGAAGCAGGAATTTTTGGTGTAATTGTTTCAAAAAGAGCTTCATACAAAATTGCTGCCTTATTAAATCCATTTACTATTAAAAGAATTCGTTTTGACTGCATAATGGCTTTTATTCCCATAGTAATAGCATACTCAGGAACTTCTTCAATACTATTAAAGAATCTTGAATTAGCATCAATAGTCCTTTTATTTAACTTAACCTTATGAGTGTTCTTTTCAAAGACTTCTCCCGGTTCATTAAACCCTATATGTCCATTATGACCTATACCTAAAAGTTGAAGATCAATACCTCCAGAATCTGAAATCAATTTATCATATCTACTACACTCTAAATCAATGTTGGAAGCCATTCCATTAGGTATATTAATATTTTTTGAGGTCATATTAATATGTTTAAATAAATTTTCCTTCATATAATAATGGTAACTTTGATTATGGTCTGGTGACAAACCATAGTATTCATCTAGATTTATACTATGTACCTTTGAAAAATCTAATTCTCTATCATTGTATTTATTAATTAACTGCTCATATACTCCTAAGGGAGTGGAACCAGTGGCAAGTCCTAATACAGAGTTTGGATAAAGTATAACTTGAGCAGAAATTATATTGGCAGCTTTTCTACTCATACTTTCATAATCGTCTGCTTTAATAATATTCATTTTTATTCCTCCTCTGTGCTTAAGTCCAATTACAAATAGGCTGTATATTTTCCTTAAGTTAAATTTAGTATTTAATAGAATATATACTCTATTATAACATATATTACATAAGAAGATTTTAATATAAATATTTATTTTCTTAAAATATACCAATAAAAAAAGAGTAGATAATAATTGCATTCACCTTCCTATCAACTACCTTAATAAATAGCTAATAAGAAAAAATGTTTAAAGTCCACTCTCTTGTGTTTTATAGAAAGTTTATGAAATTAACCTTGTTAGTGGTGGTAGTTCACTAATCTATGTACTATACTAAGATGAGCTATAAATTTATGCTAATGAATTTATTATTGTTATTACTCATGTTATCTTAGTTACCTGCTGTCTCTGTACTATCTTTTTTATCCTCAGCTACATAATTAGGATAAAATTCTTTTTCTCCAGCTTTAACAGTAATTATATTATCAGTTACTGTTATAACAAAAGTTCCACCTTGAGATTGTGGTGTTGGAAGTTTGCCATCAAAATAATCATTTGCTATCTCCGTTATATCACTTTCTTCAATAGGTCCTGAAGCACTTATATCTCCTTCTATTATCTCTGTTTTAACTGCCACAGCTATTGAGTTAGCATTTGAAACATCGGTTTTTTCTTTAGCTTCATCCACCTTAGATACCATTGTTGGTGCTACCGCTAAAGCCAATACACCTATTATCCCTAAAACTACTAGTAACTCAATTAATGTAAATCCCTTTTTCTTAGCTTTACTATTTTTCTTATTCACACTACTCCTCCTTTCATTTTTATATTCACAACACTTGTGTTAAATACACAAATACATAAACTATATTATCCATATGATACATTTTTATACATATAATTTTTGTTTTTTCTATAAATTTCAATATATTTTCTTCACAAAATAAAGCACCTAGGATTTAATTTTAATCCTAGGTGCTTTTATTAAATAAACTAATTCTTTATTAATATTTCATTACATTTTTCTCTTATAAGAAAGGCCTCGTCATAATGATCATCAATAACTATAGCTTCTTCTGCACATTTTAATGCTTCTATATGATTTCCATTTTTTAAATATATTTTAGCTTTAAGCAAGTAGTATCTTTCATCATCAGACACTTCTATGGCATTATTAATAAAGGTTAAAGCCTTATCATATTGGAAATCAACTATTGCATAAAAATAATATGATATTATACAGTGGATTTTATCTTGTCTTGGATATAAATTAAATATACCCATTAAAAAACTAAGAATTTCTTTTCTTGAAAGGAAAGTCTTTCTTACTGTGCCTCTATTCATATCTTTATAGGACATTTTAAACAAATAATCTACTGCTTCCGTGTACTTATATCTTCTAATATAAATGCAAACTTTATTTATATTCATATATAAATCATTAGGCGCAAGATTAAGAGCTTGTTCCATATATCCCATGGACTTCTCGTATTCACCAATCTCAAAATGAGTTCTTGCTAAAAGGTTAAAGTATTTACCATTGTCACTTTTTAGGCTAATGGCCTTATTAAGATTATATATAACCTCTGAATAAGAAAAACAATCTAAATTATGAACTCCAACTAAATCTTTTAAGGAGGTCTTAGAACTATTTAAAAGTCTTAATACTAATACAATTGCCCTTCCTTTTCTATAATACCCATGAGCACCATTGTTTTTTACTTCAATAAGCCTATCGTAAATATTAATGGCCTTATTATAATTTTGTATTACTTTATATATAGATTGGTTCTTTACAATAACTTCATATTCCTCACCCAATTCCAAAGATAGCTCTTCTATATAATCATACCAAAAGTCATCATCTAGTTCTAAATTTATGGCTCTCTTACAGTTGTGTATTATTCTGTCGCATCTATCATCTAAAGTTAAATATTCATCTTCCTTTATCCTATGAATTTCATTTATAAGCATATCTGACATGCTTTTTTTATATTCATCATATTTTTCCTTATAGATATCTTCAGCTTCATACATATTTTTAATTATACACTCATAGCTTTGAACTTTTATATTATAAGGACATTCATTATATTTAACTATGCCACCTAATACATCTAATGCCTCATCATATCTTTTTAGTTTCATAAAAATAAAACCCTTATGATATAAGTATCCATAGTAATCTTTATTTTTGATGCTTATAACTTCATTTAATACTTTCAGAATTATATCTACATCATTAGTTAATGATGTCCTTTCCATAACAGCATCAATAAGTTCTCTTACTTTTTGGTCTATATAGCTTTTATTAATATATTCTCTATCCTCATACTCAGAGTTATTTTCTATATCATATAGGATTTTATATATACTTATCATTTCTAAAAAGTAATTGTTATCGATTAAAATATATTTTCCTTCTTCTACTAATTCTAAATATTTTACACTTACATATTCAGAACTGCTATGATAGTGGTCATTTTCTTCTTCCTTAAGAATAACTTGAAGAAGTTTCATATAGTTTTCATAAAGATTATAATAATCCCCTAGGTTTATAAATTTCTTTATGTTATTTAAATATAGATTTTTTAAAATCCCTCCTAGCCTAGCTAAGTTTTCACCAAATATCTCTACATCACCATAACTACTATAACTAGAAAGAGCGTAGTTAAGTCCTTCATAATAAGTTTCAAACGCTTCTTCAAATCTATCTAATTTTTCTAAGGTTTTTCCTTTATGATTATAAATATATTCATCTGCAGTTATTCCAAAGGATAAATCTATATAAAAAAGTGCTTTTCTATAATCTTTTTCCTCATAATAGGCAAAGGATAAAAGGTCATATACTTCATCAGTTTTATTAAAGGTCATAGCCTTTTCTAAGGCATCAAAAGCTTCCATCATTCTATTCAGCTTAAGTAGCATTTTTCCCTTCAATATGTAATAATCATATCCTTTATCATGATCTATTACGCTATCTAAATTCAGTAGTATCTTTTCAGCTTCCACTTTTGTTATATTATTATAATTATCATACTTTTCTTCTATGTTAAATTTGTTGTAATCCATACTTCCTCCTAAACGATAAGCCTTATGTATCCATATTTAGATTTTACCATAGATGGATATAAATCTAAATTAATAAATGATTAACTTTCATTTATTGCCATACTATTTATAATTTATATGGATTAAAATTACTATATATTCCTTTAAAATATGGTAATATATAATTAAAAATGAACATTAGGAGGCAACTATAAATGCAGAATATTAATAGTGAAAATTACAAAACTGCTATATTTGCTGGTGGGTGCTTTTGGTGCATGGTATCCCCGTTTGATATATTAGACGGAATTATAAGTGTTACTTCTGGCTATACTGGCGGTGACTTAAGCAATCCCACCTATAAAGATGTAAAAGCTCAAAGTACAGGTCATTATGAAGCTATTAAAATTACTTACGATTGTTCTATCATCACCTATGAAAAGCTCTTAGATGCCTTTTGGAGACAGATAGACCCAACAGATGATGAAGGTCAATTTCAAGATAGAGGCTCTTCCTACATTGCTGCTATCTTCTACATGGATGAGAATCAAAGAATAGCTGCTGAAAAATCTAAAAAAGCTCTAAGCGATTCAGGTAGATTTCCTAAAGAAGTAGTTACTAGAATTCTTCAGGCCTCAACCTTCTATGAAGCAGAAGAATATCATCAAGAATTTTATAAAACTCATCCTACAGAATATACAAAGGATAGAAGTATATCTGGAAGAGATGAGTTTATAGAAAAATATTGGGGTGATGATTATTACAAAATATATTAAGAATAAATATCTTTTACAGTTTCCTCTTGGATAATTCTTTCAAATGTAATGAATAATAAATAATAATTGTATTAATTAAATCTATATAATGTAACTTTAATATTTTAAGATTGGATGTGCTATTATGAAGAAAGAACATAGTGAGTTATTTAAATTACTTATCAATGCCTACTATAATGATAAATTAGATAAAGTTATTGAGGAAATATTAAAGGATAGCTCTGTTGATAAAGAAACCTTAGCTGCAGAAATTTCTTCTCTATGTGGAGTGAATCTGTCCTTTACTAATAATTACATAGAAGATCTGAAACATGCCATAAATAATTATGAGTCAGATCACAAAATTGTAAATAAAATTAAACTATGTAAAATGGAATGTAAGGTAGATTGTAATGAAAAGACAAGATGTCAAGAAAGTTGTCCCTTTGATGCTATTTTGTATGATGAAAAAACTAAGAGTACCTATATAGATAGTGAGAAATGTACAGATTGCGGTTTCTGCGTAGAAGGATGTCCAACCGGAAGTATTCTAGATACTGTAGAATTTATGCCACTGGCTAAACTACTAAAGGAAAATACTCCTGTAGTTGCAGCTGTTGCCCCTGCTATAATGGGTCAATTTGGAGATAGTACCATTGAACAGCTTAGAACTGCTTTTAAATCTCTAGGCTTTACTGATATGGTTGAAGTGGCATTTTTTGCAGATATGCTTACACTTAAAGAAACCATAGAATTTGATGCTCATGTTAAAACTAGTTCAGANNTGTTGTCCTATGTGGGTTGGAATGCTAAAAAAAGTCTATAAAGACTTGTTGCCCCATACCTCACCGACTGTATCTCCGATGATTGCAGCTGGTAGAGTATTAAAAAAATTAAATCCTGATGTAAAAGTAGTATTTATTGGCCCATGTGTAGCAAAAAAAGCAGAAGTTAAATCTCCTGACTTACTTGGTGACATTGATTTTGTACTAACCTTTGCAGAATTAAAAGAAATTTTTGAAGCCTTTAATGTAGCTCCAGAAATCCTTGAAGGCACCCCATCAATGGAATACGCATCACGAGGTGGAAGACTTTATGCACGTACCGGTGGTGTTTCAATTGCCATAAAAGATTGTATAGAAAGAATGTTCCCTGAAAAATATAAACTAGTAACCCCGATTCAAGGTAACGGAATAAAGGAATGTAAAGAAATATTACAAGATCTTCAAAATGGTAATATAAAAGGAAACTTTATTGAAGGAATGGGATGTGTAGGCGGATGCGTTGGTGGCCCTAAAGCCATTGTTCCTAGAGATAATTCTAAAACTGCCGTAGATACCTTTGCAGATAACTCAAAATATAAAGTTGCCTACGATAGCCCAGTAATGAATGGAATCTTAGATGCCATTGGCATATTCACCATAGAAGA
>DKGY01000094.1:128657-135623 GCA_002453475.1 Clostridium sp. UBA6758
TGAGCATGCACTTATATTAAAGTGCATGCTCAATCTTTATTTATTATACAATTCTTTTATTTTTTCAAAGGCTTCGTTACTAAGTATGTGTTCTATACGACAGGCATCTTCATCAGCTATTTCTTCTGATACTTTTAAAGTGTCCATTAGATATTTAGTGATGAGAGTGTGTCTTTCATATATTTCACTTGCTTTTTTCATACCTTTTTCTGTGAGAGTTATTTCCCCTCCTTGTTCCATGTTTATATACTCAGCTTTTTTCAGTATGCCCATGGCTCTGCTAATGCTGGCTTTAGTATAATCTAATTCATTTGCTATATCTATAGAACGTACAGAGCCCTTTTTTCTTTGAAGCAATAAAATAGTTTCTAAATAATTTTCCCCGGATTCATGTATTTTCATAATAATCTCCTGTAAAGTTCCTTTTTACCCATTTTATCATAGGTTAAATTTTCATTCAACTTTCTAAATTAGTTCCTTATATAATTAAAATTACCCATTACATGAAAAATATTCTCATTTTCAATTGACATGATAAATCATTTGTAGTAAACTCAAAACATAGGTTAGTTAAAGCTAGCTTATATTTCAAAATATCAGTTAGCTTATGCATACTTAAAGGAGGAATTTATATGCCACTTACTATGGCCAAATCTGGAGAAAAAGTTTTTATAAAGAAAATTAATGGAAAAGAAGAAACCGTGAGATTTTTAAAAAGCCTAGGATTTATTGTAGGTGAAAGTATAACTCTTATATCAGAGTTAGGTGGAAATTTAATTATTAATGTTAAAGATAGCCGTATTGCTATAGATAAATCTATGGCAAATAGGATTATTATATAGGAATTATTTTAGGAGGTAATTATGAGTACATTAAAGGATGTAAAGCCAGGACAAACTGTTACAGTAGTTAAAATTCAGGGTGAAGGTGCTGTAAAACGTAGGATTATGGACATGGGAGTTACTAAAGGCTCTTCTATCCATCTAAGGAAGATAGCACCCTTAGGAGATCCTATTGAAATAACTATTCGAGGATATGAACTTTCTATTCGAAAATCTGATGCTGAAAAAATATTAGTTGAATAGTTTTTAAATCTAAAATTTTCACAGAGTTAAATCTCTGTATATTTTTCATCAATAAGTTAGCAATGGCTAACATTTAGGGGGGATTAAAATGGGTATAAAAATAGCTCTTGCTGGAAACCCAAACTGTGGTAAGACCACAATTTTCAATGAACTTACAGGTAGTTCTCAATATGTAGGAAATTGGCCTGGAGTAACTGTAGAAAAGAAAGAAGGAAAATTAAAAGGACATAAGGATGTAACTATCGTTGATTTACCGGGTATTTATTCATTATCACCTTATACCTTAGAAGAAGTCGTTACTCGTAACTTCTTAATTGAGGAAAGGCCAGATGTGATTATCAATATAGTTGATGGATCAAATATTGAAAGAAATCTTTATTTAACAACTCAGCTTGTAGAACTTGGAATACCTGTAGTTATAGCTTTAAATATGATGGACGTAGTAAATAAAAACGGAGACATCATAAACACTTCAAAACTTTCTAAGACACTTGGATGTGAAGTGTTAGAAACCTCGGCCCTTAAAGGTAAAGGTCTAAAGGAATTATCTAATAAAGCCGTAGATATTGGTAAAAATACTCCAAAGGTGATCTTACTCAATACCTTTAGTAAGGATACAGAAGATGTTTTAAGTAACATAGAAAAATTATTAAAAGGAAACTCGCTAATAAAAAACCCACGTTGGTTTTATATTAAACTCTTTGAAAGAGACGAAAAAGTTCTTTATTATTTAAAACTAGATAATAATACAAAACATAAATTGGATGATTTAATTAAAAATTATGAGAGCTCCCTTGATGATGATGCAGAAAGTATTATTACCACTGAGCGTTATGACTATATAGGTAAAATAACTACCTCATGTGTTAAGAAGAAAAACAACTCTAATTTAACTACTTCAGATAAGATAGATAAAATTGTTACTAACAGATGGCTTGCCCTTCCAATTTTTGCACTAATAATGTTAGGTATTTATTATATTGCCGTTACTACTATTGGAACTATAGCTACTGATTGGGTAAATGACACTCTTTTTGCTGAAATCATTCAAGGTAATGTTTCTGACTGGTTAATGAATATGCAGGTAGCTGACTGGTTACATGGATTAATTGTAGATGGTATTATCGGTGGTGTTGGTGCAGTTCTTGGATTTGTACCACAAATAATGGTTTTATTCTTCTTAATATCTTTGCTAGAAGACTGTGGTTATATGGCTCGTGTAGCCTTTATTATGGATAGAATTTTCCGTAGATTTGGTCTTTCTGGAAAATCATTTATTCCTATGCTAATTGGGTCTGGTTGTAGTGTTCCTGCTGTTATGGCAAGCAGAACTATTGAAAATGATAGAGATAGAAAAATGACTATAATGCTTACTCCATTTATCCCATGTAGTGCTAAACTACCAGTATTTGCACTACTAGCTGGTGCCTTCTTCCCTACTCAACCTTGGGCAGCACCATCCATGTACTTCTTGGGTATAGCTATGGTTATACTTTCAGGAATAATTCTTAAGAAAACTAAGCTATTCAAAGGTGATCCAGCTCCTTTCGTTATGGAACTACCACAATATAGAATACCTAGCTTAAAAGGTCTTCTTATTCACATGTGGGATAGAGGTAAAGCCTTTATCATAAAAGCTGGTACTATTATATTCGTAGCTTCAGGTCTTATATGGTTCTTACAATCCTTTAGCTGGTCTCTTCAAATGGTAGGCGCACAAGATAGTATATTAGNNCATTGGAAATGTAATAGCTCCTATCTTTGCACCTTTAGGATTTGGTAACTGGCAATCTGCCGTTGCTACTGTAACCGGATTCTTAGCTAAAGAAAATGTGGTTGCTACCTTTGGTGTCCTATTTGGTTTAGGTGCTGAACTAACTGAAAGTGATCCTAATTTAGTTTCAACTATGGGCGATCTATTTAATGTGGTTAGCGCTTACTCCTTCATGGCATTCACCCTTCTAGCTGCTCCATGCTTTGCTGCTATAGGTGCCATAAAACGTGAAATGGGCTCTTGGAAATGGACATTTATCGCCTTAGGATATCAAACTGGCTTAGCATATGTGGTTTCCTTAATAATATATCAAGTTGGACGCTTAATCTTTTTATAAAGGAGGTGTTACTATGGCAACATTTTTAATCGGTGCTGTAGTTATAGGTGCTATGATATTAGTATCAGTAAAACAATTTAAAAAACACTCTAAAGGTGATGGTTGTGGCTGTGGTTGTTCAGGCTGCTCTCAAGCTAGCAAGTGTCATAGATAAAATAAAGCTGAGGAAATTTCCTCAGCTNNAAACTTATTATTGTATCTTCTCTCAACTCTTCTTTTAACTTATTTTTTAAATTCTCAAGGAATATATCTATGTCATCATCATTCTTTATAGCCTTTTCACCCTTAACCAATTCCCTCACACTAAGCACCTTAGCACTGTTTTCTATGCCAGATTTTTTAATAATTTTACTTATCCACTTTAACTTTAGCTTTTCTGCTAAGTTATACATGGATGATATAACTGCAAAACTCTTTGATCGCTGAGTTTTGTTACTAAGGTTTTCAAAGTCTTTATTAATTTCATTTGCAAATTTATTATAGAAATCATGGCATTCTAAGTTTTCTATAATTTCATCTTTACAAATATTAATAAATTCTAGCGCTGGAATGCTTTCTTTATTAAGTAGTTCTACCATCTTATTATTATAGTTTTCTATCAATAATGGTAGCTTTGGAATCCTACTATAGGGCTCTTTCATCCTTAAAATACTTTGTAGCTCCTCCACTATACCTTCTATTTCAGCATTATCTATAAATTCTTTATTTTCTTCATAGGAATTAAGGGTATCTGTAGCATCATCAAAAATCATTCTCTGCTCTCCCCTTGTATTAAGATCTATCATATTGTTTTCTTTTTTATAGAAAAATCCTTTAATATTATCAATATAATCTACATAATCTAGGAAATCTTCCTCTAAATCATAAAGATATTTAAAAAACTCTAGGGTGTCTTCTATATTAAGTACGGCTTCAAATAACTTTTTTCCTAGAGTTACTACTTTTTCCCCTGGATAGCTTTTATTTAAAGTATAGCTAAGAATCATATCCTTAATCTTGGTTAGTTCTTCTTTACCTAACTCTTTAAAACAGTTCATGATGACCTCTTCATCACTAGGTATATAAGCTCCTCCAAAGAGTTCTTTAATTAGCTCCCTAGCCACGTCTATATATTTACTTGCTACCCGTTCTCTATTTTTTAATATGACCTTTTCTTCATACTCTCTTTTAACTAGATAATCTACTATATCATTGCAATTGTAAGGCACTACTTCATTATCATATATAACCATTATATATTGTTTTTTAAATAATTTAAGGATTGTTCCTTGAATATCTAGCTCTTTCCATCCATAAGGTACATTTGAAAACTTAGTTAGTATGCTCTTCATTGTTATTTGAATATTTCTCATGGAGCTAGTTAATATATAGCTATTTACTTCCTCCAAGGCTAATTTATTAGACTCGGTATCCTCTATAATCCTTTGGCAAGTATCAGCCTCCACTATATGGTGTAGAACCCTACTATTATCAATAAACTCTTTAATGTAGTTAATTTTGTTATACCTTGAATCTATTAAGGCTCTTAAACCCTCATTGATTCTATCCACCACACCTTTTACCTTTATATCTAAAAGAGTACCACTTACATATATATCTGATTCCTTTAAAGCTTCTTCTATTAAGAACTTAGCTCTTTTTAATCTAACTTCTCTTTCTTTAATTTTTTTAATCTTAATATCCTCTATATCAATGGTTGAATTTATATTATCTTTAATCCTTAAGTAAGCATCTATTTTAAGTATATTTTCTATTTCCTCTAAGTAATTATCATGGTCTGACATATCTACTATCACATTATTTTCTCTATCGGATAATTCTTTAAGATGATTTTTGCTAACTCCTTCTACTAAATCATAATTAGCAGTTATAACCTTAATTCCTATATCGTTGATTTGAGGACCTCTTCCCCTCTGATCTATTATCTTATTAAAAGATAAGGCATACTTCTTAGAATAGGTAAACTTAGAACCTTCATATATATGATCAAAAATTATCTCCCCTATCCTTTGGGTAATCTCCCCACTATCAATTATCATGTTTTTTATTTCTTTATTTACCTCTTGTTCATGGACAGTTAGAAATACATATTCATCCCCATTTTTCTCAACCAAAGTTTCTCTAATAAGTTTACTTAATGATTCCTGTAACTGCTCTTTAATCTCTTTCTTTGAAGATTCTATATTATCTACCAAAAGGGTAGATAAGTTCTCTATGTTTGCATTTATTCCTTTAACATATTTTATAAGGAATAATAATTTGAGGACATTAATATCATAAATATTTAATCCTTCATTATTTTCAGCATAACTAATAACAGTTCTAATAGAGGGGTCTAAAAAAGTCTCTATAGTACTATAAAAAGCTGAGAATGGAACTAAGGTGCCTGTGTTATTATTCATATACTCCACTGCTACCTGTTGATATGCTCCTAGTAAACTTCTCTCTCCTTTAGATAAACTTATTCCAGCTACTCCATGGCTTCTTATGCCATTAAAGGCAGCCTGTAATAAATTAAACTGATAAGGTACAAAGGGATAAACCTGTGCAAAATCATAATTGTCTTTATATAATTTCATATCCACTGTATCTGTAGTTAAAGTTAAAAGATTTCTTATAAGAGATTCTTTTTCCTCATATAGACCTTGTAGCTCCTCCCTTGCCTCAGGAGTTTTTCTTAGAATACGCTTCTTAATTACTTCATCTACACTAGCAGAAGATAAAGATAATCTAGTATTAAACCTCCCTTGAATCTTAGAAAAGTCATTACCTTTAGCCTTAGTGAACTCATCTAAATCCTCTTGAGATGTAACTATAACCCAGCATCTACCTTCACATTTGCTACCTAAATCCTCTACCACCGTCTGGAGATTTAGCATAAGCTGAGTATCCTCTCCTAGATATTGACCAATTTCATCTACTAAAAATACAACATGGTGATTCTTTCCCTTTAAATCACAATACTCCTTAATCCTAGAAGTAAACTTATCTATACTTAAAGAGTAATTTTCTTCACATCTTCTATACCAATTTCTAGCAGCTTCTTCACTCATCTTAGTAGCCTTTGATAAAGAGTCTATTATAGCATCCTCTTCGTAATAAAAATCTTCTCGAGCCTGAATCCAAGACTTACTAGATACATGATGAAACACTTCTTTAAAATCGTCATAAACCCCATCCTGAGTCATCTGTCTTTCCATATCAGCAATCCATGGCATAGAACCACAAAAACCCTGCATTTCATTGAAAACCCTATTTAGTACATTAACAATAGCATCCCCATGGGATTCTGAAGTTGAGTCAGACTTAGAATCTATATTAAAAAGGATAGTATCTGTAGAAAGGTTCTTTATAAGCTCCATATTTCTTATGGTAGAATCCTGTAGTTCCTTACTATAAAAATAATCTAAAGTACTTTTATTTCCTATGGTTTCATTAGATAACACATAGGATAAAATCTTTAAAAAATGAGATTTACCACTACCAAAAAATCCTGAAATCCATACTCCAATCCTATCAGTACTATATAATATGCCTTTACTATATGCCTCAAAAAACTCATTAAAATGGCTACGTAGCTCATCAGTAACCACGTATTCTTCAAGTTCCTGCTTTATATTCTCCTGGTCACATTGACCTACCTTAATTACACCTTTAATATCTCTATTAATTTCTTTATCAAATAAATCCTTTAACTTTATGTTCATTACCGTCCCCCTGGTTACTATTAACTTATTCCTAGACCTAGGTTATAAATAGGACTCTTCACT
>DKGY01000094.1:135700-151756 GCA_002453475.1 Clostridium sp. UBA6758
ACTAAACTATAACTTAAATCTTGATCCGGAACTTCAAACTCAATCTTGTTAACAAGAAAATCAAGGCTTGCTTTCATTATTTCCACAGTAATATTCTCCCCTGGACAACGATGTCCTTTGGAAGGATCGCCCCCACCTTGTGGTATGAAATCAAATAAGTTACCTTCCCATCCCTTAAAACGCTCAGGGCAGAACTCATAGGGTCTATCCCAAATTCTAGAATCGTGATTCGTACCATATATATCAAGTAATACAAGCATTCCTTCTTTAAATTCACAATTGTTCCAATTGAAATCCTTTTTTACTATCCCTCCAAGGAAAGGTGTAAATGGATAGTAACGGCGAACTTCTTGTATGAACATTTCAAGATAATCACTATCACCTTTTAATAGCTTTTCTTTATATTCTTGGTGTTTATATAGAGCTAAAGCTGTAAAGGTAATAAAAGTTGAAATAGCAACAATGGGTCTTAGTACGTTTATAAGTTCTATTGCTGCCATTTCGTCACTAAGTTCTTTACCCTGAAGATCTTTATGAAAAGCAATTGCATAAACTGCTGAATCTTCTTCTGCATTTAACTTATGAGATCGTACATCTTTTATTATACCAACTATCCACTCTTCAGCTTTATTTCTTGCAATTCTCCCTTTCCAATGACGTGGTCCAACTGCTCCGAAGGCATCAATCATTGCACTAAAATCATCTGCTCTCTCTTTCACATCAGATTCTATTAGTGGAACTCCAGCCCACTGACATGCACACTTACATAAAATCTCTTTAGATTCTTCAAAAAGTATAACTTCTTCATAACTTTTCCATTTATCAATACTAGCTTCCCAATTCTCTAATACAAGTTTTGCAAGTTGCTTTCCATGTAGCGGTGTCATTAAGGACATGAAAAGTTGCTTTCTATGAAGATGTTCTTCTCCATCCATTGTTTGGATGGCATCTACTCCAAACAATGTTTTTTGAACACGCTTTGGTAATGCACCATTTTTTTGAAACAGCTCTTGGTCATAAAATATTTTTGCCCCTTCTTCTCCACTGATACAAATTACTTTTTTTCCTAATAGTCGAGTTTCGAATACATCAGTCTTATACTGGTCAATTTTGTTTTTAATAAACATATATCCTTCTTGTGATAGAGCTATAGAACTATCTATATTTTTATCTTGGTTAACATATTCATTTATTGTCATCTACTATCTACCCCTTTCTATCCTACCTATATTTCCCACACTACCTTAAAATATTCATCACACTTAAATTCAATGAATTTTTTAAAAAATTACAAAGAGGCTTTCGCAAAATATANNATAAAATGTTGAGCATGTACTTTAATATTATTGTTAGAGAACGCCATTTGCATAAGTAAGAATCTAAATCTTTGATTTAGTTATTCGAACTTAGTTCTTCTAATTTATTAGAAGAACCTCCTAGAACATTTATTACTTAGGATTTATGAATGGTAAAATCGTAAAGCAACACAACTTGTTTGAGTGAATACGAGTTGTTGTGTTGTAGATTTTAACTTGAATAAATCCTTTTAGTAAATCAATGCTTCGAAACGGCTGAGCGGCAATAATATAAGTACATGCTCAACATTTACTTATATTAGCTTATTTTGCGAAAGCCCCTTTTATTTATCATGATAAACTTCAGAATTTGTGGTTTTGATATACTACCTGATGAATTAAATTTATTTCTGTCAAAATATTTATTTCTTATTTCGAGATTTACCTAAATATGCAGCCTTTACAGATTCATCATTTAAAAGCTCTCTTCCCATACCAGTTAGAGTTATACTTCCTGTTTCTATTACATATCCAATATCTGCAGTTTGTAAGGCTAAGTTTGCATTTTGCTCTATTAATAAAATTGTTACTCCTTTTTCATTAATCTCTTTAATGATTTTGAAAATATCTTGTACAATAATTGGTGCAAGTCCGAGGGACGGTTCATCCATCATGATTAATTTAGGTCTACTCATGAGAGCTCTTCCTACAGCTAGCATCTGCTGCTCACCACCAGATAAAGTTCCAGCCATCTGCCATGATCTCTCCTTAAGACGTGGAAACAACTGATAAATCCAAACTAGATCTTCCTCCAGGCTATCCTTACGCATATAACCACCAATTTTTAAGTTTTCTAACACTGTAAGATTTGGAAATACACCACGACCTTCTGGAACTAAGGTTATTCCCTTTGCTACAATCTCATCCGTTGATTTTCCGGCAAGATTTTCCCCATTAAAGGTAATTGTTCCCCCTTGGCTAGGAACTAGACCTACAATAGAACGAAGGATCGTACTCTTACCTGCACCGTTAGAGCCAATTAGCGTAACAATCTTCCCTTCTGGCACTGAAAGACTTATATTTTTTACTGCTTTAATTCCACCATAGGAGACATTTAAATTTTCAATAAGTAATAAATTATCATTCTTCATCTTCATGCACCCCCAAATAAGCATCAATTACCCTTTGATTACTTTGAATCTCCCAAGGGGTTCCAGAGGCAATCATTTTACCGAAATCCAATACATATATACGATCTGAAATATCCATAACTAAGTCCATATGATGTTCAATTGCAAAAACAGTTAAATTAAACTTTTCCTTAATATCCTTTATAAAATTAGTTAACTCATCAGTTTCTTGAGGATTCATCCCTGCAGCAGGCTCATCAAGTAACAATAAGGTTGGCTTTGTTGCTAAAGCACGGGCAATTTCAAGATGTCTTTGTTGTCCATAGGGTAATGAACTAGCAATTTCATTCTTTAAATGAGCTAAATTAAGAATTTCTAATAGCTCCATAGTTTCTTTAACCATGGAACGCTCTTCTTTGTAATTTAAATGTAGTGTTGCAGAAATAAATCCAGCCTTTGATCTCATGTGTTTTGCAATTAGTACATTCTCAAAGACAGTAAGATTTTTAAATAGTCTAATATTTTGAAAGGTACGTGCCACTCCAAGGCCAGTAATCTTATCCGGCGTCTTCTCAATGGTTTTAGTATATTTACCTGAATTTTGTCCAGCATAAAGCTTTTTCATAGAGCCCTTAGGAAAATTTGAAATTATCATTTCATCCTTAAAACATACTGATCCATTGGTAGGAGCATATACCCCTGTAATAACATTAAAAGCAGTGGTTTTTCCTGCACCATTAGGTCCAATAAGTGTAACTATTTCTCCTTCATTTACCTCTAAGGATAGATTATCAACTGCTACCACACCACCGAACTGCATAGTAACATTTTCTAACCTTAATATAGTCTTACACATCCCCATCACCTCCTGAGGCCTTTACCTTAGAAAATTTCCCTCTAATTCTCCTAAAGAAATCCGCAATACCATCCAAAGAAAATTCTTTATTTCCCATAATTCCTTTACTATAGAACAGTACAATAGCCATTAAGAGTAAAGAGAATATAACCATTCTTAGACCTGGCCTAAAAATAGGAATATTTACACCCATTATAGCTAAAGGTTCATCAAAAAATCGAAGCCATTCTAAGCCTATAGTTACTAGGAATGAAGCAATGATAGTTCCTGTTACACTTCCCATACCTCCTAAAACTATAATAAGTAAGAAGTTATAGGTTAATGTGAAGTAAAACTGTTTAGGGTCAACGGTGGTTAGTAATGAAGCATATAATCCTCCAGCAATACCAGTAAAGAAGGCACCTACTGCAAAGGATAATGCCTTGTGTTTTGCTAGGTTAATACCCATGGCCTCCGCCGCAATTTCATCCTCGCGAATAGCTTTAAAAGCACGTCCATAAGAAGATTTTATTAGGAGTAACATCAAGGCAATACATACCAATGCAACTCCAAAAGGAACCCACATAGTTTTAATTGGAGGAATACGGTTAATACCTAAGGCACCATTAGTAATTGATTGGGTATTTGTAAATACTATTCTCACTATTTCTGAAAATCCCAAAGTTGCAATAGCTAAATAATCGCTCTTAAGACGGAGTACAGGCCATCCAATAATCAGTGCAACAATCATAGAAAATACCCCACCTAAAAGCAAAGCAACAGGGAATGAAAGTTCTATATTAACAAGCCAAGGTGCCATTGGTTTAATATAAAATATAGACTCTCTAAGCTCTACAGGCTCCGTAAAGACTGCAACTGTAAAGGCACCAATTGCCATAAAGCCAGCCTGACCTAAAGAAAAGAGACCAGTAAATCCATTCACTAAGTTCATTGAAACACTGACTATAGCATAAATAATTGCTAGATTCAAAATACGTCTTACATAGGCATTACCAATTATTTTATTGTCCAGCAGAATAAGTATTACTATCACAGCTAAAATGAGTAAAACTGAATAAATTATTTTATGTTTTTTTTTCATATTATCACACCTTATCTGTAATCCTTTCTCCTAAAAGTCCAGTAGGTTTAACTAGTAACATAACAATCAATAAAATAAAAGCAAAAGCATCACGATATCCTGTCATATTAGGTAAAAAAGCAACTAATAAAGTTTCTCCCATACCTAATATCAATCCACCAAGGACAGCTCCAAAAATATTACCAATTCCACCTAAAACAGCTGCAACAAAGCACTTAAGACCAGGCATTACTCCCATTAATGGATATATTGAAGGATATTTAGAACCCCAAAAAATCGCACCTACTGAAGCTAGAAATGAACCAATAGCAAAGGTTATTGCAATTACCCAGTTAATTTTAACTCCCATAAGTCTAGCAGTTTCATAATCCTTTGAAACTGCACGCATTGCCATACCAACCTTAGTATGATTCACAAGGTATAAAAGACATATTAGCAAAACCACAGTAATCACAGGAGTTATGATAGATACAACTGGAAAGGAAACTTCTCCCACCTGAACAATATGAGTTAATATAGGTAGCTCTGGAAATCCCTTTGGAACCCCTGTAAAAAGATATGTTGCTAAGTTTTCTAATAAAAAGGAAACTCCTATTGCAGAAATCATTATAGACATACGAGGTGCATTTCTTAAAGGCTTATATGCAATACGCTCAGTAAACACACCCAAAAGTATGGTTAAAATGCAAACTATAGGAATAGAAACAAACCAAGGAAGGCTAAAATTTATCATAGTAAATATAAAAAGATAACCTGCCATCATAAAAATATCACCATGAGCAAAGTTTATAAGACGTAAAATACCATAAACCATAGTGTATCCAATGGCAATTAGTGCATACAAACTACCAATAGAAATACCATTGACAACATGTTGCATGAAAATGTTAAAACTCATAGTTGCAATCACATCCCTTCTTAATTTTTAAAATGTGGAGCAAAGATGCTCCACAACTATTTATATCTACATTTAAAATTATTTTTCAACGGTAACTGTATCTAAATATACAAACTTACCATTTTTAACTGTTTTAATAACAGCTAAATTCTTTATAGCATCACCATTTTTATCAAAATTAATAGTTCCAGTAACCCCTTCAAAATCCTTAGTCTCAGCTAGCGCTTTACGAATTGCATCACCATCAGTTGAGCCGGCTCTTTTTATAGCATCTAATAATACGATGTAAGCATCATATCCAAGGGCAGTAACTGCTGGAATAATTGAATCTTTATCATCCTGTTCCTTTTTAAAGCCTGTAACAAATTTTTTAGCTTCTGCAGTAGCAGCTGAATCATTCTCATCAAAGAAAGTAGATACTACAATACCCTCTGCATCCTCACCTGCTACATCAACGATTGCAGGATTTTCCCAAGTATCTCCACCCATGATTGGACACGTAATTCCAAGAGCACGAGCTTGTTTTATAATAAGTGGAGCTGTAGCTACTGAAGAAGGAGCGAATATTACATCAGGATTAGCAGATTTAATATTAGTCAATATTGAGTTAAAGTCTTGCTCATTTGTTTGAAATACACCTTCAGAAACAATAGCATCTTTATTGCCAGTTAATTCTACAAAGGAATTCTTAAAGAAATTTCCAAGACCTGTTGAATAGTCATCACCATTCTGAGTAATAACTGCAGCAGTTTTAGCACCATTTTTAATTGCATAGTTCGCCATAACTGTTCCTTGGAATGGATCTAGGAAACAAGCACGGAAATAGTAGTCATTACCTTGAGTTACCATAGGATTTGTACAAGAACATCCAACGGCAGGAATACCAGCATTTTTAATAATATCACCAGCAGCAATTGAAACTCCTGAACCATAAGAACCTATAATTGCAACAACATTTTCTTTTTCAATAAGACGAGTAACCGCTGTCGTTGCTTCACTTTTATCTGACTTATTGTCTACAACAACAAGCTCAACTTTTTTCCCAAGAACTTCTGAATAAATTTTGTTTGCATATTCAATACCATCCAGCTCTTGAGAGCCACCACCACCATTTTCTCCAGTTAGTGGCTCAAAAACACCAATTTTAATTACGTCACTATCATCTGCCTTATTGCTGCAACCAGGTAAAAAGCTTACCCCTAGAATCATAGCCAGAGTCAATGCAATTGCACGTTTTTTCATTAATATCCCCTCCAATAAACAATTAAAATAAAAATTTAAAAGACAGTAATTATAAGTACATAAATAAAACAATGAATAATATTTACATATTTACATATATATGATTGCAATATTGGAAATATTGCAACTATTTTAACTGATTAAATAGCTAAAGTATTTTATATAAAAATATATTATCAATGGATATTAAAAATAAATATAAAGCTACCCACCTATGAGATTTAGGTGGGTAGCTTTATATATTCTATTGATTTAACTCTTTTGAAATAGGAGTCTTCTTTCTATATTCCTTCGCTGCTAAAAATGGTAAATAAATAATACCAAAAATCACAAGTGAAATTATGACATCTTGCCCACTAATAACAACATTTGACCCATCTGCACCAAAAAGTACAAAACCAAGAGTATTATTTAAATAATGTATCATGGACACAGCCCAAATATTCTCCGTCTTAAGATATACATATCCAAAGAAAACAGAGTAACAGATGCAAACTATAAGCTGAGTAGCTACGCTATAAAAAGATGTTTCTGGACTATAATAAAATAAATTTATTGGAAAATGCCAAAGTCCCCAAATTACTCCAAGTAAAAGTACACCCCATCTTTTACCAAACTTGTCCTGAAGTACTGGTTGTAAGAAATACCTCCATCCGTATTCCTCTCCAAAGAAAAGAAAATAAGTAAATAAAAAATTTAATGGTAAAAGCAGAAGTAATTTAAAAATAGTCGGATACTTAAGGTATGTAAAAAAATCATCAAGGGATCCACTTATAGCACATGATATTAAATTTGCTAATAAGTAAAGTACAAGAAAAAGAAGAATATAGAATAATGATTTCTTACCATTCTTTTTTATGCTAAGTCCAAATTCTGCCCTGGTTTTGCTATCTTCAACACCTAGCATAATAAGTCCCATGAAACTTCCTGCTGTGACTAATATTCCAGCTACAACCTCTGGCTCACCATATCCAGTAAAGGTCTGTATAGAAAGTATAATTACTGATACCATTGAGAAAATCAAAAATACTCCAAAGAACTTTTTAGGTGCCCTGGTTCTTATTTCCTTGTTACATAAGAATACCAACATAACTCCCATGGCTGGGTAATACATTTGTACAAGGGGACATGCACCTACTGGACCTTTAGAATATGCAAAAGCCATTAAAAATCCCATTAGTGCTGTCATTCCAAAACATACTATAAAGAATATAATAACAGTACCTTTACCACTGTGTTGCTTATCCAAATTTTCCATAAATACTCTCCTTATAATTATTACTTAATTTGAATATGAACATTTATGTGATTTCATTATATAATTAAATGACTATACTAAAATATAATAAATAAAAAACATAGATATTCACATTATAATCATAACAAAATTGTTATATAAATACAAATTATAGAAAATGACGTTGACTTTAAGTAATATATCACAGTATTAAATTACCATAAAAATATATCTTGTATATGAAAGTAAAATATGATATTATAATCTCACAACAAAGAAATGACTAATTAATAAATAGTTAAATTTCTGGAATATGCGTTAAGCTCTTATTTTGAACCTACATTATTTATACGGGAGTTCAATACTTAAATGTNNTTCAATTCGCATAATCTCTCACTATTATTCTATTGAAGTAATTATAATCTTTCAATTGGAAAGTATAGATATAATTCACCATTGTTCTCTTTAGGATTATAGTATTTGTTGCATAAAAAATTTACATTGTTAAACTTACCCACAATTCTATAACTCCATCAAGTTCTTTACTTAAATCATCTTTTTTGCAGTATAACTTATTAAGTTCCTCATAACCTAACTTATCATCAGTCATAGCTAAATCAATGTCATTTATTTCATTTTCAAGACCTTCAATGATTCTTTCAACTTTAGACTTTTCCAATTCCTTTTTTTTACTCTCATCAATTCTTTTAGGTTTCTTAATTCTTTCAGGCTTTACCACAGGCTCTTTAATTTCATTCAGCTTAAGGTGCTCTTTTACATTTTTATAATAATCATAATTTCCAGGATAGCTTTTAAAACCATTGTCTTCAATGGCAATTACTCTTTCTCTTATTTTATTAATAAAATATCTATCATGAGATATGAAGAATATAGTTCCGTTAAAGTCTTCTAGAGCTTCTTCAAAATTTTCTATTGAGTCGATATCAAGATGATTAGTAGGCTCATCCAGTATCAATAAATTTACATCTTCATATAATAGCTTACCAAGCTTTAGCCTAATTCTTTCTCCTCCTGATAAATGCTTTACTTTTTTAAATACACTATTTCCATAAAACATGAATTTAGATAGGTATTCACGTGCTTTTCCTTCTAGTATTGAAATATCTTCTCTGAAGCACTCTAGTACAGTAAATTCCTCATTTTTAAAGGCGATTTTCTGTGGTAAATATGCCGCCATCACATTAGCACCTAATTCCACTACACCAGAATCTGGCTTTTCTTCATCTAAAAGCATTTTTAAGAAAGTAGTTTTACCACTACCATTTGGGCCAATTAACGCTGCTCTTTCACCGAAATTAATCAATAAATCTACATCTTTTAAAATAACCTTATCTTCAAAAGATTTAGAAAGTCCTTCAGCCTTAATTGTCTCATCACCAGATCTTTCACTTTCTCTAAAGTTAAGCTTCATATTCTTTCTTTCAAACTTCGGTTTTTCAGTTTTTACATATTGACCTCTGGTTCGATAATACTTATTACTTTCAGTATCACTACTTTTCATTTTATCAAGCTTTTTTTGTAGACTAGCAGCTCGTTTAAAGAATTTATTATTATCTACTCTAGCTGCCCAATCCCTTAACTCCTTTATAGAGTTCTGTACATTCTTAATCTCCTTTTGCTGCTCCTTATATTGATGAAATTGTTCAAGCATATTCTCTTCTTTTTGCTTTGCAAAATCAGAATAATTTCCTTTATACGTCTTACTTTCCATATCCTCTATTTCTATAATCTTTGTTACTACATTATCTAAAAAGTATCTGTCATGAGATACAATAATTACAATACCATTGTAGCTCTTAAGATAAGCTTCAAGCCATTCAATCGACTCCATATCTAGATGATTTGTAGGCTCGTCTAGTAGTAATATATCTGGGTTATCTATGAGCAGTTTACCAAGGACAACTGTAGTTTTTTCACCACCACTTAATAAATTAAATTCTTTATTTAAAAAGCTTTCATCTAATTTTAAGCCCGTACAAATTCTACTTAATTTTTCTTCTGTATTGTATCCACCTTTAGCTTCATATAATTCAACCAATTGGCTATACTGCTTCAAAGCTTTTTCTAAATCATCAGCTTCTAAAAATTTCATTTTTTCTTCTAATTCACGCATTTTATTCTCTATGCTGTAAACTTCTTCAAACGCTAATTTTAGAACATCAATAACCTTTATCCCATCTTCATAGTTAGGGATNNAGCACAAGTAGCTTCTCTTGGCTTACGAATGAAGCCTTCATCATATCCTGGGCTTGTAGCTCCCGGATACCCAATACAATAATTCATTGGTAACACTCCCGCTATTAACTTAAGAATAGTACTCTTTCCACTTCCGTTAACCCCTACTATACCAACTTTCTCTCCTGCATAAACTTGAAAGGTTATATTCTTAAGAACAAGAGTTGCATCCATATACTTTTTTACACCATTTAATGTTAATTCAAACATAAAAATTCCTTCTTTCATCCATAATTTAAATTATGCATTTCATGGATAGGCACAAAAATACCTTAACTATTATAACTCCTTAAGTAATTTTTAAAATAAAAAAGACTGTAAGAAGATGGCTTCTTCTCACAGTCGAAATATTCTAATACTATTATAATTTATTTAAATCAGATATAAGTTGCAAACATATTATTATGCTGGTATATCTATTACATAATACTTCAAAAATCCTTATTTAATAGTTAAAAGGACTCTTTGAAGTATTGTAAATTATAGTATTTTATTTCAATAAAGTAAGTTACCTTCTAAATGCCTCATTCCATAAAGAGCATAGCAATAAAACCTAAATATAATTAGGCAAATTAAAACTCATTATAAAATATATATTAATTTATTAAATCAAAATTAATATTAGCAATTAGTTGGTGTCATAACTTACTTCCTCCTCTTGGTGTTTTTTTCAATTATACCATTTTTAATATTTTATGTAAATACATTTAAATAATGTATTACATTACTCTTAAAATCTAGGAATTTAAGAGCTACACTATTACCTTTTGTACATTTACATGCATATCGTTGCAATCTTCTAAAAGTAATGAACATATATATCTATCGACTAGTTTTCCCTTATTTTTAACACTTTTTCTCATTAATCCTTCTACTTGAAATCCTAAATTCGTTAATAAAGCTAAAGATCCTGTATTCTCTTTTTGTAAAGTTGCATATATTCTAACTAAATTTAATTCCTGAAATGCATATCTAATAAGCATTTGTGTGGCTTCTTTGGCATAACCCTTATTCCAGAATTTTTTTCTTATCCAATATCCAATTTCACCATTTTCATATTGATAATTTATATTACTTAAGGAAACAACTCCTATAAATTCATCTGTACTTCTATTAAAAATACCTAGTTCAATGCAAGAATCATCTGTTATAGACTTTAAGTATTTTATATAGCTTTCAGCATCTTCTAAAGTATATGGGTATGGAACTTCATGCATATATTTTGTTTGTTCAAAATCATTTATGTTTTCTTGAAGGATCTTTGCATCAACTTTAGTTGTAAGTGTCTCCAAATAAATTCTTTTACCATTTAACAAAAGCTTTCTCACAATAACTACTCCTTTTTAACTTATATATTGTTATATGAAATTACAACTTTACCTAATTATAACTCAATATATAAAAAATACAACAACTAAATATGGAGTTATCTGCTAGAATACTTTGTAATAAATGTTATAATTATAATATAATGTTACATATAGCATGTTTATCGAATTTAAAAATGAGGTGTATAAATGAAATCTTCTACAAAGGACCGAATTAAATTATCAGTAATAGCATTTTTCTTTTTATTAGTACTATTATCAATTGGATATGCTATTTGGGGTAATCCACCAGTAACAGGGATGTATACTGGAATGGTTAAAATTGTAAATATTGACAATGCAGAAGATATAAATAGATATGAAAAATATAAGACACCTTATGCATATAAACTAAATGAAAATAACAAACTTTTACTAAAATATATTACCTATGATATTAACAAGCCCATTAATACCACATTAACATTAACAAATGAACAATATAATGAATTAGTAGAGGGTGAGTATTATTGGTTTAAAATAAAACTTTCTAAACCAAATGATATGAGTAATGGAATTATAAAATCAGTTTATACAGAAAGTCCTACCCAAAAATAAATCAATAAAAAAATCTTATACAATATCTTCAAAGCTTGGGTTTAATAGCAAATTGGGGGTTTCTACCATAATTAGAATAACGTTATCTACATGAGTTAATATATTAGAGTCAGTTCCCTCAAAGGAAATATGAGTTATGGTTGCACCTGCCGAAGTTTCTATATCTGTAGCTATCACACAGGTTTTCAAGCCTTATTATATTCTTGTAATTTAAAACGTATCACTTAATTGTGATACGTTTGCCGTAACTTGCACTACTAATCAAAATTAGCATCCTTACTTGTGAGATAGTCACTGTTATTTATTCTAAATAACTAAGCTTCATTCTTTTGAGCTATTTTTTCTGTCGTCCTTTGGTCTATTTCTTTCTTCAGCTCTTTTAAATAAGGAGAGAATTCCACCTTATCCGCACCGTAAGTAAACTGTAAGTCATATTCTAGCGGAATCCAAGTACTGATATCCGCCTCGTTATGCTGAATGACTGCTTCTAAATTATCTAATGCTTTGTAAAGCTTAGCTTCATCAGTCTTACGTTCATTCATTTCCTTTAAAAGCTCTGTGAATTCCTCACGATAAGGAGTATGGAAAGTTGCGATCCATTGGAAAAACATCTCATCCTCTTTTTCACTATCTTCTTCTTTCTTCTCAAAAGTAGGAATATCACCAGTAAAGGCTTCACCTAAATCATGAATCAAACACATACGAATTACCTTGTCCATATCAATCTCTGGAAATTCATCACGCATTAATAATGCCATTAATGCAATACGCCAGCTATGTTCTGCTACACTTTCATGGCGTCCGCTCGATGTCCATGAGTGCCTAGTATTGCATTTTAGTTTTTCTGCTACTGTTAATATTTCTAGAAATGCTGCTGTATTCATACGAAGTTCCCCCTAGAATCTTTATTTATGAAACATTATAACAAATATATATAAATAAGACCATGTCCATTTGGCTAATACATAGTTGACATCCTTACATTGACATTTTGGACACTCATAGCCTTCTTTTAATACAGTGTTGAAATAATATACACTTCTTCCCGATAAATAATAAGTCTATACGCCCATATAAGAAATAAAACTTTCAATCCCACTATTGTATATTTTTTCAACTTCATCTAAATGACTTGCCAAAAAGAGTTTACCACTTATAGACGCAAATTTATTCCAATAATAACCGCTATCAGCTTGTTCAAGTAAAGTCTTTTGTCTTTGGAAGTCTGTTTCTTTCATAGCTTCTTTTAATTTTATTAATGAATTATTATAGTATTTATTAAAGGTAGAAAAATCAAATTCCTGTATATTATCCTTAAAAGCTAATAAATGCGCAAAGCTCTCATCAAAAGTAATATATTTAAGTTGTTCAATAAAATCATTAGATATTAGAGTAGGATATTGTTTATGTAGACATACGTGTGAAGTTTCATGTGTAATTAATTGTCTTATCAATAATTCAACATCATATCCTTGCATTTTATAATCACAAAAACGTATCAAGTCAAATATAATATATTCTTTTCCTTCATATTTTCTTACCATAGCATCATATGGATTGGGACATCCTACTATTAGTAAAACATTTATATCATTTATTATTGATTTCCACTCTGGATACAAGGATGAATAGATATTTTCATTTATAGGAATAAACTGCGAAAGTGCACTTTTTATACTTATTAATATGCTATTTACCTCATCTCTCTTCTCAGTATTAGGAACCTCAAACAAGTATTTTCCTTCTTCAATATTTTTGAATACCCAATGGCTATTTATTGTATTTTCCTCTTCACCATCTAAGTATTTTAATACTACACTATCATCAACTAACATATACAAACCTCCATAAATCAACGTTTCCAATATTGAAAACTTATTATAACATAATTACTATAAAATGTATGCTTATATATAAATTAAATATGAATATGAGATCCATAATGTACTAGACTATTGTCTATCAGAACATAAGCGTTATTATACTAAAAATAATATAGTTCACTTTTTTCTTATAATGTTTTAAAGGAGAAGTCCGAATTGACTTCCCCTTCAAAACTCTTAATTATCAACATTATTCTTAAAATATCCTAAAAGTATTTTTCTGCCGCTTCAACTTTTTCCATTCATAGTTAATCAATTTATTTATGAGAAGTAATTTAATCTCCTTTCTATCTTAACCACATACTCCTTGTAGAATATATAATGAGAAAAATTTAAAATATGAAACATCATTATGGTGTAGTTCACCTTATCACTACTTTCTTTTATTACTAAACCATTCAATTGTTGCTTTTTCCACCTCTTTTGGAAGCTTTTTATTATATACCTCATCATATAGCCATGCCAATGTCTTATTACTTAAATATTTTTTCATTTCATCTTCTGCTTCTAACATTACAACCTTTATTAAACAAGGACATTTGGTATATGTATCTGGTAAATTATCTTTATCTAATAATATATTTTTTTGTCTAATTTCTGCACATTGAAAAAATGATTCAGTTCCTTCTACTGCTTCAACAACATCCCAAAATGTTATTTCTTCTGCACTACGAGCTAGTGCATAACCACCTTTTACACCTGGTATAGATTTTACAATTCCTGACTTACTTAATTTTGCATATACTTTTGATAAATAAGTTTCCGAGATACCTTGAAATGCCGCTAAATCCTTTATTCCCACAGATTTACCTTTTTCTGAATTTACCATATATAATAAGCAATGTATTGCATATTCTACTCCTACTGAAAATTTCATTTTTCATACTCCTTTGATATATATAGTCTTTTATTAATAATATCCTATTATTTATTTTTCTTCAAGATAATCATGTCCCATTAAATATATACTCTCTTACAAAATATCTCCATTGACAAAAGGGAAAAAAAATTATATTCTTATTAAAGACACACATTGTCGACGATAAGCATTGTCCGTAATTTAAAAGAAAGAAGGAATGTGAAATGTTTACAGAAAAATTTTTCGAGGTACTAAATCATGAAGGAGTAGTTTCTATTGTTACTTGCGCAAATAATACAGCTCATGTCGCTAATACATGGAACAGTTATTTAATTGTTGTAGAAGAAAATAAAATCTTAATTCCTGCAGCTGCTATGATTAAAACAGAAGAAAATATTAATGCTAATCCTAAAGTTAAATTGACTCTTGGTAGTAAGGAAGTAATGGGCTACAAATATATGGGAACTGGATTTTTACTTGAAGGAACTGCCAAACTTCTAAAAGATGGAGATAACTTTAAGATGATGAAAGAAAAATGCCCATTCCTTACAAGAACATTAGAAGTTACAGTTACCTCATGCAAACAAACACTATAAAGAATATTAAACTCAAGCAGAGAAACTATGCAAAGAAAAAACAAGGTCTAGAACTAGTTCTAGACCTTGTTTTTTATATAATTTTACATCCTCTTTCTAACTTTTAATTAAAAAATAAGAAAAATGTTCCACACAAAATATTATCTAATTAATTTAAAGTGGACCTCTACCAAAACTAAATGCTACCTGACTGTCCAATGAGCAATAGCTAACTATTGGCATTCTTCACCAAATAGAAATTAGTGTTTTACACTCTTTTCATAATAAATGCTACCCTCTGTTTGGCCAATTTTCTTATATCCCATTTTTTCATATAAATGTTGATTTCTAACGCTACAAAGTAATGTTGACAGTGACCATATTTCCACACTCGGATATAGTTTTTCCATAAGTTCCATTGCTTTTCTTCCATACCCCTCATTTTGGCATTCAGGAAGTATACAAAAATCCTGTAATTCAAAATGGTTAGGTCTGTTATCAGTTTCATGATCTAACCAAAATGTTCCGATTATTGTTTCATCCAACATTATCTTATAGAGAGGATATTTACTCATACACCATGAAACAAAATTTACATCTCCTATGTATTTCAAATATTCTCCTTTACCTTCACCAAATCTAATGTCTTCATCTGTATAAGCAAATCTTCTAACCTCAATGATATTAGCAGCATCTTCAATTTTAACCTTTTCAAGATGTAACATAGATTAACCTCCAACATTTTGTATTTTTCATTTTTAGGTATATTTAATCCCACTTTCGAAATAGGAAAACCTCTGAAATCCGCATGACCACAAC
>DKGY01000051.1 GCA_002453475.1 Clostridium sp. UBA6758
CATTTTATAACTGTTCTTTACATAAGCATCCATTATGTGAAAAAACTTTGGAGAGTAAATATAAGAAACTGGTTGTTTTACCCATTATTTACCATACTCGTAGATTATACTGAGCTAAAAAAGCCTTTAGAGCGATTCTGAGGGCTTTTAATAGTTGTTAGGATTATCTAAAAATCGTTCCTGGTTAATAAATGGACAGTCATGTGAAGTAAAATTATCGCTATTTCTTCTTTTGGAAGTACTTGTGTTTTATTATTTTTGTAATAAAATAAAGAAATCCAAATATAAGTAAAAAAATACCCATCATCAAAAATATTTCTATAAAAGAAACTTCAGACTCATTTTTATCTAAAAAGGGTAAAGAGGTCATTATTAGTAATGTGAATATCACACTGAGTATAGCAACTATTCCTTTTGTTATTTGACTTAAAGTGGTTGCTTTTTTCTCATAATATTTATGTGGTACTGTACCATATAAATAAAACATTTTTTCTTTGTCTTCTTCGTTTAAAAAATAATTTTCTAGTGCAACAAACTCTGAAATAGGCAAAAATGCAATCTGTTTTATATCTAAAAAAAAATTACGTTCAACTGTGTCTTTAACACCTATAATAAAAAAGTCATCATCTATATTGTATTTTAGTATTATATCGTCATTATTAAAGAAAAAAACAATCTCGTCTCCCCAATACTCAAAGAAATCATCTTTACTAAGAGGAGCGTAAATATCTCGAATCTTTATCTCTATGTTATTTTCAATAACTATTGCTTTTTTTATTTTTGAAAAACAGAATATTTGATTTAACAAATAGATTAGATAATCTTCAATATCCTCACCGGAGCGTCTAAAATAAAATTTATATCTTTCAGGAGTATTTACAAAATTAATCTTTTTATAATCATCCTGAGTGTAAGTTATTTTTACTATTTCTATCCCCACCTTTTAATTAATTATATATCCAAATTGAATTAATTAATATAATTCAAAGTTCTGAAATTAAATAAATATTACGAATAGGAGTACATAGTGTTTTAATACATGTGTATAGACTGGTGGTTAAACCAGTTTATAGAGTTATCAAAGAATCTATAAGTTAAGAATGTCAATTGATATAAGTATAGATTAAATGCAATAATAAAACCTTATTTATTCAAGGTTTTACTATTTTTATTTAGTGAAATTATTAAAGTGCTTATTATTTACAAAAAGTAATTTGAAATATTTAACGCTTTGCTAAATTCGTACGAAATGGGTGTATCCTAAATAGACGCCAGTGTAACATTGAAAAATATGGTTTTTCAATGTATGATTAGGGTGAACTTTAAGTTTACAATGGTTGAGTGAGAAAGGCAAAGACGACAACTAAGCAAGTTGCTATCCAACTCACATGCTAGCAGTCACAACTAGCATAAAAAAGGCGCTCCCTTCAATTGTGGTTGAGGAGTACCTTTGTGCTGTAGTACTATAATTTTTCTATCGTTTGACTATCTTAGATATCGTCAATATTACTGTAAAATAAATCTATTTCATTTTTGTCATACTCTAAAATCCAATCATTAAATCTATCATACAGTTTTTTTTGACTTTGAACATTATTAGACCAAATGTCACATCCCCTATCGTCATAGATATTAACAATAGTTTTTGTCTTTGAATTATACAGAAATAGATTGTCACTTACTCTCAATTTTCCAACTTCGTTGAAATCTCTGTAGCACAAGCCATCAATAATTTTTGCTATTCTTACATTGTTTCTCTGTGTATTAATGACTAAAATAGTCGCTTGATTTTCATAATATGAATCAAAAGCAGAAGTAGTAAAACTATCAACGATTTGATAGTTGGCTTTGTAGAGGTACTTACGTATCAAACCAGCTCCTGAGAATTTAGAAGCTGTAATAATTATCTGTAGTTCTTTCTCGTCAGAAAATACCTCAGTAAACAATGTTTTAGCCCGATCCTTTGCTGCTTCAATTCTCTTCTGAAAGTTCTCTTCTGATTCAGGTGCCAGTTCAAATCTTAGATTGCCTTTCAGCTTGTAAGTATTATATGAAGACAAAAATATGCTCCTTATATTGGGATTCATAAAAGTTCTCCTCTCAACCTCTTTAAAGATATGAAGGCTATTTTGATATAATCTTTCCATTTCCATCTGTTGAAGCTTTTCTTTTCCCTGATTTATCTCTGATTTTCCATTCTTTCCCCGCATGGCCTGACATATCTTTTTCTTTAGTATAGCCAGTTTTTGGATCTCTCCAAGCAGAAGGTGCCCCCTTACGATGAACTTTTTGATTCATATTTTTTAATTTCACACGACCGGTTCCGTCTAAAAGGCTCTTAGGAATGCCATATGTGTAGCTAGTGTATTCTTGCTTAGTTACTGATTTACTATAATTGTATTGTACTTTTTTTTCGTTTTTGGCCTAGGTTTCGAATTTACATGACTTCGAATTTTATTATAAGCCCAATGTCCACTTTTTATAATGGCTTTTCCTAAAATGTATGTTCCAACAGTCACACCTACAGCAGTTGTTGCTACGACAGCAATTTGACCAACTCCTGGAACCCTATATACCCAAACTGAAGCCCATCCTACAGCTGGAATAAAAAATGCTCTGCTTTGCCCACTATTTGAAGTAGAATCAGCTAAAATACCTATGCTTAAATCAGTAGGTTCCTCTATACTTTCTAATAAATGGTCAAATTCCTCAGGAGTATAGAAATTCCCATTGATATAAACGCCTTCTTCTGTAAACTCTATTTCAGTTCCATCATCAATTTGTTCCGAGATAAAAGCAGTTAATGCTTCTTCATTTAGGTTTTCGTCAATGGGATCAGGTAACGTTTCTTCTACTTGATTTGAACTTTCTTGACTAACTATTTTTTGATCTGCTGCGGCTACAACTGATTCACCTGTTCCAACAATAATCGACCAAGGCAATAATACTGCTAAAAATACTCTAACTGCTTTTTTCAAATTTAATCTCCTCCCACTATAATCCAATAAATGTATAGTGTAACTATACTCATGTTTTAAATATAGTTACAACTTACAAAAATGAAAGGAGGATAAAGAAATACCAAATCCTACGCTAATTGTTGTGTATTCTCTGACGTTACTTTCTTGATCAATCACCTTTATTCTATGAGTTGTTTATCGTTCATCCGCTGTTCCCTCCATCGCAACCTCGCCTTCTTCAATCTTTTTCTTTATCCTAAAAAGAGTACTACGACTGAAGCCGGTAATGGATTCAACCTCTTTATATGATTTACCAGAAATAAGAAGTTCATATGCGTGGCGTTTTTTGGGAGTGATCGTAGCTTTCGGACGACCTTCCTTAAAGTTCGGGTTGTTCTTTTTTGCAAACATCTTTCCTTCTTGAGTACGTTCTACGATCATGTCACGTTCCATTTCAGCAACACTCAACAAGGTACGAACGATCATTCTCCCCATCGAAGTATTTTCAATCGATCCTAAATTCAAAACCTTAATTGTAACGTTATCATCGAGTAAAGGCTCAATGATTTCTAATGCCTCCCGTGTATTACGAGCGAATCGATCAAGTTTAGTAACGACAATCTCATCTCCAGGTTTCAGACTATCCAACAACTGATTAAACTTTGGCCGATCTCGTTTTGTACCTGTAAATTTTTCAGAAAAAATATTTTTCTTCTCAACACCGTTCTCAAGTAGCTGCTGAATCTGTTCCTTTGTACTTTGAGAAGCAGTTGAAACACGTGCATAGCCATATTTTGTCATTTAATCCACCTGCTCTTACAAATCATCGATCGTATACTCCGAGTAACCTTCATAGAAATAGCTGACATCGATCCCTTTCATATACAACTCGCGATCGTTAATTTCATCAGTTAAAGCGTTAGAAATTAGATAACGTATTTCTAAGTCATTTACCGGACTCCGCTCCATTGCAGAAAGATAGTCTTCTTTGTTGATCAAGTTCCAATCGACAACTTTTTGCAATTCATCCTTCAAAATGAGATCCAGCCAAATTCTAGTACTTCGGCCATTTCCTTCACGAAACGGGTGGGCAATATTCATTTCCACGTATTTTTTTATAATCTCTTCAAAAGAAGTTTGCGGCATCTGATCAATATGCTTTAGCGAATGTTCCAGGTACATGACCGGTGCGAATCGAAAATTTCCTTTTGCGATATTGACCGTTCTAATTTTTCCTGCAAAATCGTAAATTTCTGAAAAGAGAAAATCATGAATTTCAGATAAGCCTTTAAACGTGCCGACTTCGATTTCGTTTATTTTCCCTGAATCGTATAATTCCTTCGCTTTTTGCTTGCTGAGTTTTTCTTCTGCTTTTGCCAACTCAACTTGATTGGTTAAACCCAATTTATTCTCTAAAATCATGCAAAATCCCCTCAACTTTATGACATAAGTTTATGAAACACTCCCAAGCCTATTATATCGCGAATTTAATCATGTGTCAAAAACTATTAAGTTTCTGACCCTTAAATGAATTATTCTAAAATTAATCGCCTTCTATTCTTACCTGAATATAGATTTTGTTCTGGCTTTCTGTACAAGATATAGAATAATTTTTCATAGCAATTGATCTAAATAAAAGAGTGTCCAGAAATAAGTCATTTCCTGAACGCTCTTTTTCGCAATTTCATCATAGATATTCTGTTACTAGATTTTTAATTTGCTCAACAATTTTTATAATTTATAAGTGTATCCCGGTATACACATTCCCCCGCCAATAATTTTGATCTGACGAGGGATATTTATTATTATAATCAAATATTTTTCAAGCAATTACAGATTTAGTGCCGCTTCCAAGAATAATCTTCCCATACCGCTAATACTGGTATAAGCAGACATGTATGCACGTCCATTTCCAGCTGTATTTTGGGAAGCATATCCCCATCCAGTATTATAAGAGAAGGTATTGCTAGTGGGATATTTCCATGCAGTCTGTTGAGCATTTGGTCCTCTATACGTTACATAACGATCGGAGACGATGATTGATGAGGTAGAAGCTTTGCTCCAAGATCCATGACATTTTTCTACCTTTATAGTATTACCAGAAATCCAATAG
>DKGY01000073.1 GCA_002453475.1 Clostridium sp. UBA6758
AAAAGCTATTAAATGAGAAAATAATATTTTCTAATACGTCGCCAACGGTTCCATTACCAATGACCTTTGGTGGATTACTTTCTAGGTGGCTAAAAATTGATTTTCTAGGAGTACCCTTGCTTGTAAAGGGAGCAAAACAATCATACAAGGATGTTATAAAACTTGTAAATAACACAAAGAAGGCATCAAAGGAAGATAAGTCAGAGGTTATTATTTTAGATAATAAGGAATTTAAGAAAAAATGATTTTTAATTGTTAATAAAATTTTTTCAAATATTTCTTGACAATAATAGGGTTAAATCGTATACTTAAGCAAAATTATAAATATACCAAAAGGAGATTTAAGAAGATGTACACAACAGTTCTTAACTAAACTATTAAAATTAAATAGTTTAAAGTGCTTTGAAAGTTCTACAATAGAGCTTTATTTATTATGCATTTTAAGAATAATATCTTCTATTAAACTCTTTTATAAAGAATAATTTTAAATACACATATAATATTATATATGCTTATTTTTATTAAGCTAAAATATGGATAAATGTATGTTTTGTATTAAGTTTAATTTAAATATAATAAAAGATCTTTATATAAATAGAATCCTCATAGACGATATTGTTTGGAATCTGTTAAATTATATTAAGACAAAAGGCTGATTGGCATAAATGTATAATAAAGTAGGAATCTAAATAAAAATTGTTAAATTAATAAAATATATAGCTATCGTTATTTTTGTTCTATACTTGATATGACGCTTCATGGAATAACTTCGGATATTAACCTCTTTCCGAAAATTGTAAACTTCAGTTTTCTTGTTAAAACTATTGGAGATATTAAAAGTATATAGGGTGAAATTTAGGATAATTAAGAGTGAACCATATCACAAATAAATGATATGGTTCATTATTTTTATTTCATTAAATAATGATTTTAGAAGATTTTCGATTTTTATCAATATCTTTTTTTAGTTGCCATAAAAAATAGTAATCATGTTCCTTTAAGGTATCTTTTCCAGGAGCCTTACTGAAAATTTGGTGAGCTATACTTATTGCAGCACCAGTACCAATGCCAACAGACTTCAAGATATCTGTCGTATGAGTAGGTACTATTCCAGTATATATACCAGCTGAAATAACAGTTCCAACAATAGCAATTTCATAAAAAGTTTTTTTATAAAATCCATTTCTTATATTTTTTAACTTCATATCTAGTTCTGAAAATGCTGGAAATAGTATATCATCATATATATCACATAACTCTAATTGTGAGTTTGTTTTATGTTGTTCTGAAATAGATTTATTTAAAGCAATTCTATATTTATTAAATGATTCGCCTTCAACTTCTCTTAATTGCAAAGCCTTTTCAATAGTAATATCTGTTACAAACGGCATATCATATTGAGGAAGTACGTTATAACAATCTAATCCGTAATTATGCTTGCTTTTTTGATTTGCTAAATTCATAAACATACTATCTGAAATTTTATTAGTAATCAATTTTGCATTATTATTTTTACAATAATGAGCAGAATAAGAAGCGGAGATGAATTCTTTTTTTGTAATGTTTTCAATGAAATCATTAATTAAGTCTGTATTTGTAATTAATGAACCAGTTTCGAAACAAAAATTAGATAAATTAAATTTTTTTGGTGATATTGGAAATAGTGGAGTGTGTTCAGGAAAAACTTCATCCATATTCTCAACTTCAAAATATAGTAAATCATTATTCTTGTTGTAAGAATGAACATATAATTTCGCCTTATTTAAGAATAATTGCTTTATAGGGTCAATATTTATAGAATTTTCTTGTCCTAATATTTCCTTATTAAAACAATCTTTACAGTATGCCAATGTAGGGGGAGTTATATGAACAATACCTGCTTCAATTAATTTAGCATACGAATTTAAGATTAGTATATCGGATTCTAAATTATGGAGAAACCTACCAAGAACTTCTTTGTTTTTAGTAATTTTATTTATATTTAAATGCTGATGGGAATTTGTAATGAGATTAAGCTGAATGTATACATCTTCAGCATAAAGACTAGAAAATATTGCGAATTTATTAGCTCTCTTTATTCTACAATCTAATGAAGCACATCCTGTAGAGCCAGAAAGTTCGGAAGTAGGAACAAAAGTAAATGGATTATATTTTTTCACTACATAGTCTTCTTTAATAAGTTTTCTAAGGTGTTCGATTAATATAAGTAATTCTTCAGGTGAAGTATTCCAAATATAATTTTTTATACGATCTTTATTGTCTAAATTGATTTCTTTTAAATATTCTACTATTTTACTCATATTATCCTCCAAAATATTTTTATAAGGTATATTTTATCATATTATATACTAAAATATGGTTTTAAAAAAGAATTGAGTAATATGCTTGTCGTAATTGGAAGAGCAAAGGTACAGCAGTATGTCACTCTAATTCAATAAGAGTAGATAGTGCCAATGGGTATGTTTTTAAAAGAATTGAGAGTTATTAACTAATGATAGAGTGGTTAAAGATATAATCAAAAACTTAAATACTGTAAGAAAAAATGTAGTAGAACCAAAATGAAAGAAATTAGACTCAATAGAAAAAGAACTATTAAAGTTAAAATCAAAGAAAACTAAGATATTAGAGGCTTATGAAGATTAATTGATTACTAAAGAGAAACTTGTTGAAAGAAAAAATATGTTAGATGAGAAAATCAATTCGATAGAGGTTTTAAAGATAGATCTAATTAGTTTTACTACTAATGAGGAACAATTAGAAATATCTTATGCAGTAGTTAAAGAGATTTTACAAGGCTTTGGAAGGATAAAGCTTAACTGCAAAAGTAGAGAAAAATAAAAGACATTATTGAATATGTTAATTTTAGAGATAACAATAAGTAAGGATAGAACTATAGATTCAATTAGTTTAAAGATAAATGATAATTTAATAGAATATTTAATTAGTGAAGAGGTACCTATTAGAGGTGCTTCTTCTTTTCTTATGAAAAAATTTGAATTTGGGAGAATGAAATTAAACATAGCAGTTTAGAAAAACCTCACTTAAAATTGTTACGGAGAACCGTACCATAAATAAGTGCGGTTTATAGCTTTATGTATCGATATGACTTCGCTAAGGATGTTTTTATAAGTGAAAATTCCTGTATCATAAGTAACAACATATTTTCAAAATATGTTAAAATAAAATTAGGAAAAAATCTGAGTAATAGACGAATAGGAATTTGCAGTTAACATGATTTATATAGAATTAACTGAGAAAGGAGGATTTTTATTATGAAAAACAAGAAAAATAAAGAATTTTTATGGAGGGGTCTCCCTCTATAAATTATGGAGGAAATATGTTTAAAGATAAATTTAAAATTACTAATATTCCTACAGTTTTGTGGGGAGAAAAGAGTGAAAAACTTTTTATTGCAGTACATGGAAATATGTCAAACAAGGAAGATGTTATAATTCAAATTTTAGCTGAAGAAGCAATTAAAAAGGATTATCAAGTATTAAGCTTTGATTTACCGGAGCATGGTGAAAGAAAAAGTGAGGGTATTAATTGCAAAGTACAGTTATGCGTTAATGATTTATCTATAATTATGAATTATGCAAAAGAACGTTGGAATGAAATAAGTTTGTTTGCATGCAGTATGGGAGCTTATTTTAGCCTTTTAGCGTATCAAAACGATGAATTAAGAAAGGCATTATTTTTATCACCAGTAGTTAATATGGAAAGAATCATTGAAAATATGATGCTATGGTTTAATGTGACACCAGAGCGTTTGCAAAAGGAAATGACAATAGAGACACCCATTGGTCAAAAGTTGTATTGGGATTATTTCTGTTATGTAAAGCAACATCCTATTAATACATGGAATACATATACAGATATTGTGTATGGAGCTAAAGATGAATTGTGTGAATTTGAAATTATTAATGATTTTGTTGAAAAATACTGCTGTGGATTAGAAATCATGGATAAAGGAGAACATTACTTTCATACGGAAGAACAGTTGAATGTATTCAAGCATTGGTTACAAAAGCATATGGATTAACAAATTAAAATTTATATTGTTGAGATTAAAAATTTTAAATAGAAAAAATTATTTAAGTTTATTTTTTATAAAGATTTAATATAGTATATATAAAAAATACTTCCCAGATTGATTTTCAAACTGGGAAGTATTTTCTAATTTTATATTACCACAAAATTACTAAAATTTCAAGTCTTGTATTGGGTTAGACTTAGGAGTACTGTGTATCTAGAGGTGATTATGGTGGATAAAAATATGACTTTAGCATTTCAAGATTTCCAGAAAAAACAAGCTGCAATTGAGTTAAAGGCGTGTAATGAAATAACAATAAAATATGGGTTAGCTTTATGTGATGTAGAAATTAATGAGCTGGTGGAGAATCGTTTTAAGTCATTAAAAGATACAGGAAGAATTGAGTTTTCTGAAGGAATTTTAAAAAAGATAGTGGAAGTTTTTTGTGATTCCCCTTATATAATGCAACAGAATTATAAAGAGACATTAATGGAGATTCAAGAGTCTTTCTATTTTTTTAAAAATGAAGCCATGGATCAGATATCTGATGATGAACTTATTGAGTTTATGAAAAGACATTTTGATGGAAAATGTCAAGGTTCTTTGGAGTATTTAAGAGGAACTACTTTAGAAGAGCTTTGTAGAAATACAAGATACGGATATGAAGTGGATGATACAGATATGTACGGACATGAATTTTAGGAGGTATTATGGAAGAAAGCAACAAGAGTTTAATGGCGTTTTCAGATAATATTAAAATAGATAAAAATATAAGTGAAGAAGATAAAATGCTTATTGAGTTTAAAATATGGAATTTACTTGGCAAGCACACTGAGCGATATACAATGGGTGATAGCACATCAGTTCCAATAGAAATAGCGGAAGAGTTACTTAATTCAATTTGTTTTTCATTAGGATTAGAATTACGAGAATTAATGAACGCAAAGGAAGTACTTATGGAAGAAGATATAAGTGACTTGTTAAAAGCTTCTTGGAGTAAAATAGCCTCCTTGATGGAGAGAGGAAAGAAATTATTAGAAACAGTTAGAAAAAGTTCACCTAATATAGAAAACATATCATATAAGGATACATTAAATGAAATAGATAAATTTTTTAATAAATATGATTATAGATTTTTCGCTCATAAGATAGACTGTAGCATAGATTATCAACTTTCTAATCCTATATCAGAAAAGTTGCAGGGAATTGAATATATAAATGAATACTTAAAAGTGCTACTTATTGAAAATGAGTTTTGTATATGTTTTGATAAGGATAATATTAGTTATATTCTAAGTAGCTATTGCTCTGATTATAAAGGGCTATTAATTAATATTTTTGAGCCAATACTAACAAATGCCATAGGACTTGATATTTTAGGCAGGGATATATTAACATTAGCGATTTCGGCACTGCAAAGAGAAACATTATTAGGGATTTTTAGAAACTTGTCCGAAACTGAAATTTTAGTAAAATTAAAGAGCTCAGCAAAGAGCGTCTGTGATATTTTAGGGATAGTTGATAATGAAAAGATAGAATATATTCAAAAAACAGCTGTGAATATTTATCCTAGAATTGAAGTAGGATTATCCACAGGAAATATTGATAATATATTTTTATCCTTTAAGTATGAAGATGATTTAAAAGAAAGTGAGTTTATAGATAATGATAATATGGATAATGAAAGGTTACGCAATTTAATCAATGAAATAAATGATTGTAGGTTTATTTCAGATAAGATTGCAATGGTAAAAGAAGAGGTTAATAGCTTAAGTGACTTAGTGGAAGTGTTAAGCGTGTGTTTTTGGGAAGATGAAGCTTTAGAATTATTTAAAACACTTTCAAAGGAAGAGATTTATATTATTAAACATTATTTAGATAATAAATATGAAGCATATAGTTCGGATTCAGAATGGGAAATTAAATTTATTCATTATATAAAAAATCTAAGTAAATAGTAATAAAAACTTCAATTAATTAGGATTTTAAATACGGGGGAATAGAGAAATGGAAAACATAGTAGTAACCAGAATGGAAGAAAATATGATAGAAGAAAGTGTTGATTTATTTATTTCAACTTTTTCAAGAGAGCCTTGGAATGATGTATATGAATCAAGAGAACAGGTAAGAGTATTTTTTAAGAATCATTTTGCTAATAATTATTTTTTAGGGTATGTGATTAGCGTTAATGGAAAGATACAAGGGTTAAGTATTGGAATGAAAAAACCTTGGATAAAAGGATTAGAATACTATATAGATGAATTTTGTATAGATTATAATTTACAAGGAAAAGGTATTGGGAGTAAGTTTATTAAAGAAATTGAAATGGATATTAGAAAAGAAGGATTAAATGGGATAATATTAAATACAGAAAAAGATTTTCCTTCTTTTCAATTTTATAAAAAGAATGGTTTTGAAGATTTTGGAGATTTAGTGATAATGGGAAAATAATTTAATGATAAGATAAAAAACATAAACATTACTTATCCATTTGCTTTAGGGGTTGTTATTGTTATAAATTCGAAAAATATATTTTAAGGAGAGCCAAAGTATGACGGAGTTTTGGGAAAAAAGTTTTATGGAAAAACAAACAATGTGGGGATTTAAACCATCACAATCAGCCATTATTGCCAAGGATTGCTTTATTGAAAATAATATAAAAGATATATTAATACCGGGTATTGGTTATGGGAGAAATGCAAAGGTATTTATTGATAATAATATAAATGTTACAGGAATCGAAATCTCGAAAACAGCTATTGATTTAGCAAGACAATATGGGATTAATATTAATATTTATCATGGTTCAGTTGGAGATATGCCTTTCGAAAATAAACTTTATGAAGGGATATTTAGCTATGCACTTATTCATCTATTAAATGAAAGTGAGAGGGAAAAATTTATTAGTGATTGTTATAATCAATTAAAACAAGGTGGATATATGATTTTTACAGCTGTTTCAAAAAAAGCTCCTATGTTTGGAAAAGGCAAAAAACTTAATGAAAGCTATTATGAAACAATGGATGGAGTAAAGATCTTTTTTTATGATTCTGAATCAATAAAAAAAGATTTTCAAAAATATGGACTTGTAGAATTTTCTGAGATTGATGAAATAGATAGTGATAATAAAGATAAGCCTCCAATAAAGTTTTTATTGATAAAATGTAAAAAATAAGTATAATCATTACATTTATATAACTTGCCTAAGGCTGTTTTTAAGCTGAAAATACCTTATATAAGTAATGTTATATTTACAAAATATGCTATAATTAAAAAGGTAAGAAAATTTTTAGTGACGGGCAAATAGTATTTTGTAGAGGAGATTTTTAATTATGGATAATATTCAGAAAGTAATTAATTATTATATTACAAATAATAATCTGAAATATAATGCATTTGATGATGAAAAAAATGTATTCATGGAAAGCGATGTAGAAGTTTTTCGTATGATTTCATTTGGAAAATCAATGCTTTTTATTGGAAGAAGAGATTTAATTAACTGGGCAAAAGAAAATTTTATAGATACTTTAGCAGAAGATATTATTGATGGTAAAAATCTTCATAGGATTGAATGTAAACTAAGGGAAAATGATTTATGTCTTGCAGGTGAACATTTGAGATTCCTTTATAGTAAAAGTGAAGATATTATTTGCCCAGATAATGTAGTTCTTAAGAAAATAGAAAAAGAAAATATGAGTGAGTTTTATATTAAATATCCTGGATTTGAAAATGCATTAAATTATGAAAAGGATGAAATTGCAATTGCAGCTTTTATTGAGGGAACTGTGGTAGCCGTAGCTGGTGCAGACAATTACCATGATCCACTATGGCAAATAGGTATAGATACAATTAAGGAATATAGGGGACAAGGATTAGCAAAATTGGTTATTCAACAATTAACAAAGGAGATATTGAAGCTAGATAAAATACCATATTATACAACGTGGAGTGCGAACCTTGCTTCAATGAGAACTGCTTTAGCTACAGGGTTTTATCCAGCCTGGGTAGAATATTTTGCAGAAAATATTAACTTTTAATAGCAAAATATTATCTTGTCAAATTCCAATTTAAGATTGATTAATTGATTAAAATGATATTTTGGAGGTATTGAAAGATGAAGATTGAATTAATAGAAGCCAGTAAGGCTGATAAAATGATATTAAAAAATATGATTGAATTATATAATTATGATTTATCAGAATATGAAAATCGTGATTTAAATGAACATGGGTTATACGATTACAGTTATTTGGATAATTACTGGACAGAAAAAGATAGATACCCCTTTATAATTAGAGTAGATGATAAATTAGCAGGATTTGTTCTTGTTAATAAACATAGCGTTGTTACCTCATCCCCAACTGATTATGCAATTGCAGAATTTTTCGTTCTAAAAAAATATAGGAAAAGAGGAATAGGTAAAATTGTGGCTTTTGAAGTTTTTAATAAGTTTCAAGGGAATTGGGAAGTAAAACAGTTGC
>DKGY01000076.1 GCA_002453475.1 Clostridium sp. UBA6758
TTCACAGCTTGTTACAGCTTTAATTCTTATGACTGCAGATCAAAAGATTATATTCTCCTTCAAACTATACCTAGATACTGTGATAATAACATTGCTATTCTTTACAGCAATGTTTTGTATAATTGGACTTTTAAATATAAGATCTTTAAGTAAAATTAAACTTATTAATATGCTTAATGCTGGCAAGAAAACGGAGTACCAATTTAAGCGAGGTAAGATTGTATATATTAGTGCATTTGTTGCAGCTGTATTACTTTATATACTCTGTGGTTATTCAGTGCATAGAATTTTACGTGTAGTTAGGGATCTTTNNACAGGGAAATGAAATGACTTATGCAGGGATAGCATTGGCAAGCTTTATTCTAGGAACTTACGCATTGTTTTACTCCTTAGCTTATATAATAATTGCAATTAAGGAACGATGGACAAACTTTAAATATGAATACACAAATTTATTTTTAGTTGGAACAGTAGTTTCAAAAATAAAGACAGCACCAATTTTAATGGCTACAATTTCATTAACCTTTTTAGGTGCAGTCTTAAGCTTTACTTTTACGCTGTTGCTGTCACAGTGGAGCTTGGGATACTTGGATAATAGAATTCCTTTTGATGCAGTTGTAACTAGTAAGCTAAATATTATGACTAAGGCAGAGGATATATCTAAAATTGATTATAGTGAAATTGCTGAATACTTTGGCAGTGAAAATTATGGTCTAAAAGATTATTGTGAGGTGGAACAGTATTTTATTTATGATGCTGAACTATATAAAAAAGATAGAAGAAATACACCCCCATTGGCAATAGGATTAAGTGATTATAATCAGTTAAGAAAAATCCTTGGATATAGTGAAGTGCAGTTGAAAAGTAATGAATTCACAATCCAACGGCATAAGCTAGTAGATGAGGAGCTCATAAAAGAGTATTTAACTAAAAACTCAACTATTAAAATAAATGATGATGAACTAAAGCTTAGTTCAGTGCCATATCACATGGAATCTATTGGGGAATATATTTACAAGTCTTATCTAGGTGGAGTGGTAGTTTTACCAGATGAGTGGTGTAAAAACTTAACATTAGCTGCTAAAGATTTTTATGCAGATACAAAGAAAAAAATGAGTTTCGATGATGCAATAAAGTTGCAACAAGAATATATACCAAATTGGTTTGTGAAAAATTACAGTGATATGCTTAATAAAGATAGTAATAGCAATCCTACTATAATTAGATTAAAGGTAGCAGAGAAGAATGTGGTAACAAATGCTACATTAGGCATGAGAATCCTTGGAATATATGTAGGTACTGTCTTATTAATGATTAGCTTAACAGTACTTGCATTGCAGCAATTATCAGACTCTATTGAACATAAAGATAGATTTAATACTTTAAGTCGTCTGGGTATAGATAAAAGTGAGATCCGTAAGTTAATCTCAAAGCAAATATCCTTATACTTTGTAATACCAATAGTTATAGCTGTTATTGGTTTCTGTGTATTCTTAAATATTTTTATATCAGCAGGCAGAAAATTAATTGATATATATATTGGAGATAAAGCTTTTATATTCAATATTGGCATAGGACTATTATTGATGATAGTTATTTATATGTGCTATTTTGCAGCTACCTATTATTCATTTAAGAGAAATGTTGAAAGTAAATAAAGTGGTAGGTTTGTTGAGTGAGATATGAATAGGATAATATGATATCATAATTAACAACTTGTTTTATTATTAATGCAAGCAATATTCTATACATTTGTCAGTTACAAAAGGTTGGATATATAAATAGTCTATCTTTTTTACTGGTGAAAAATCGCACTTGCTACCGATACAGGGAACCGTATCATAAATAAATGAATTTTACAGTCTTAGGGATTGATATAAATTACCTAAGACTATTTTTATAAGTAAAATACCTAGAATTGTTGGGATTAGATATTAGAATATTTGCTTTAATAAAGCTAATTAAATAAAAAAAGAATAAATACCTAATAACTAAATATACAGCTTAACTAAAAATAGATTTACATTAAAATTTAAAAAATAAAATTTTAATCTAATTTTAATCTTTCTTATATTTTATATTAATTTTCTAAAAGTATTATATAACCATGATGAATCAAATAATGAATTTGTGGAGGTAATATAAATGGAAAGAAATGAAATGATTGAAATTTTAATTGAAAAGACTAATGTAAGTTGTGAAGAGGCACAAGAGGTACTAGAAAAATGTAATTGGGATCTTTTAGACTCTATTATTTATTTAGAGAGAAGAGGGAAAGTAGAAAACAATGAATCTGTTACTATAATTGAAGCAAAGGAAGAAGAGCAAGAGAAAAAAGAAGATAATAAAAAGCATTATGAGAAATTTGGTGGTATTGGAGAAGTTATAGGAAGAATGTTTAAGTTTGTGGGGAAGTTTATAAAAAAAGGAAATAATAATTTCTTTGAGGTTAGAAAAGAAAATGAAAAACCAATAAGAATATCATTAACAATATCCATACTTTTATTAATATTCTTATCAGTGCCAAGTATAGTTTTATTAATTGTTGGATTATTCTGCGGATATAAATATTCAATATCAGGTTCTAATATTAATTATGATGGAGTAAATAACATTTTTGAAGAGGTATCAAAATCAGCAGATACTATTAAAAAGGATTTTAAAGAAGGATACGAAAAATAATATATAGATCTAGCAAAGAGGTTTTGAAAAATATTCAAGGTCTCTTTATTTTTATCCTATAGAAATATTAGGAGAAATGGTATAATTTAATAGTTAAGGGTAGAATTAAAATAATTAATTTTATTTAGGTACATGAAAATAAATAATAGACCNNTATATTTGTCACGAGACAAGGATTTTAACGACGCAGTATTCTTGGCAAATAGGTGAGAAAACTTATCTATTATTTATTTGAAGTGCCTTATGCCATAGATATGGAGGATTATTTATGGAGAAGATTACACTTGTAGATACATTACGAGATAAAACTAATATAAGTTATGAGGAAGCTAAGAGTGCTTTAGAAAATAGTAATTGGGATATACTAGATGCCATGTTGTATTTAGAAGAGCATGGAAGAGTGAAAAAGCCTTCTGTTAGCATATTTTATACCAATGAATATAAAGAAAGTTACACTAATCAGAAAGAAGTAGTTAATCTTAAAGAAGATAGAGATAATAATAATTCTAAAGGTAGAAATAACTTTGACGGAATTTTTGAAGCTATATGTAAAGCTA
>DKGY01000023.1 GCA_002453475.1 Clostridium sp. UBA6758
TAAAAAAACCTCCATTATTTATGGTATGGTTCTCCGTATCACAAGCAAATGAGGTTTTTCCATTTTATTACCTTATACATACTACATAATTATGGTATAATTCTAAAGTATTATTTAGTAAATTCATAATGGGTGGCTATGGTCAGGAAGTTAATGTAAAAGAAAAGAAGCACCCATCCCTTAAAAATTAGTGCTTCATTCTTAATTAATATCCTACAAAAATAAATTTATATATTATATTTTAAAATAGAAACTCATTTTCCCAATCAAAATCCCCAGATTCTTCACAACATAATGGCCAATGGCTGCACCATTCTGGAACACTAGGCTTTTCTACTCTGTCCACGCTTGGAGTATAAGGTTTCAAATCTAAAATACTACTATCATTCATTGCATCAATATAAGTAATATAAACTATCCCTTTCTCATAATCTATATGTGTTACTTGAGTAATAGACAACGCTATCGGATTAGGTCTTTCAGGTGATCTAGTTGAAAAAACCCCCAACTTTTCAGGTGCCTTTTTATAAGGTTTATTCACTTCTAAAATGCTTCTGCTACTACTATTATCACATTTATCAAACCACCACAATACATCAATGTGACTAAAAGATTCTAATCCCTGCAATCCTTTTATATACTCCTTGTTAATTTGAAGAAACATATTTTCTCCTTCAACTTTAATCTTACCAATTTCTTTTAATTCCATAATTAATACCTCCTATTTATCTTATAAATAGATAATAAGCCCTCACATAATGTGAGAGTCAATATAATTATTTTAATGGAATTTGTATTTCAGTAAGATATTTTTCAGGATTATCTACATCCTCAACACCTATATGACATATCTGCCTAGAGGGTTTATCTGCCATATGCTCATTATGACTTTCAAGTTAGAAACTGCTTGTCCTTTACGAATTTATTTCGCCGTTTTATTGATAAAATCAATTTCATACTGACGTTCACCGTATTTTTCTTCGTTGTCAGTAATAGTACCCTCTGTGAGAGTGATACGCAGAACGATTGAGTTAGGATTGTCTTCGTCGCCAACTTCATCGAACCAATCGAAAATTTTTGTAAATTTCGCTCTGATTTCCGCATTCTTCTCGTCCTTGACCCAACCGAGATTTTCAGCCGTACCTTGTAAAGCGTACCAATCTAACCCAGCGACGGAAACTTCGTTGTTCTTCTCAATTTGCAGCATTTTATTTTTTTGGGCATCTGTAGAAACATAAAATACGCCGTCTTCATAATAAGCGCAAACCATACGGACGGCAGGGCGTGGATTACCGTCAGTGTTTGGGAATAGTGATATTGTGGCAAGGGCAATAACTTCTTCTTTACCATTTCCGCAACGTTCCTCCATAAGTTTCATCGCGTTTTCGTATTTGCTCATTTCAAATTTCTCCTTTTTTAAATTTATTTTTTCATCACTTTAATATAATGAAAATCAAGGAATTATAATTGATGTTGTTCATCCATATAATTAAAATCTTAAAATCCATAGCAAATAAACCTAATTAAGATAAGGTTAAAAACATATTGCTATAATTTTTTTATTAGATTTCTAATTTATAAGAATAAAAACAACATAATCATTACTTTACCCCTCTTTTGTTTCCAATAATTACATTATATTATCTTATTTGCCATAGAGCAATAGAATTTATTTTCAATATTATTAATATTCAGTCTATAACTAAACCACTTGAAACGTGGCCCAAGATTTACAATTCCAGCTTTAGCCACAAAGCGGGACGAACTCCGCCGCTGTTATCGCCTGTTGAAGGGTGAATCGTGTTGCTGCTGTAGCGGAAGGTGCCGTTTCCCTGAATGCCTATATTACCATCGCCGTGGATATATACGGCTCTTCTATTGTCACGCCCGGGCGACCGAAGCCACCACCACCATACATACCCATCGAATGTCGATCTTCGCTTGTTGTTGTTTTTGTCTTTCCTTTGAAACCAGTATCGTTGTTTGGCGCTGCGGTTTTCAAGGTTTTTACTGCTGTCACCAAAATATTTGCACACTACTTCTTCAATGCTTAGAAGAAATATGTAATCCCGAGTATCTTCTCCGCCTCTTGAACCGTACCATTGATTGTCGTGGTTTTTGTTCAATACCGGAATGATTCTTGACTGTTCGGCCGCGGTGAATTTGTTATAAAACTCACCGTTAAGATATTTTCTTAGCGAGCAGTCAGCCCATGTCACATCACCAGCGCAATTATTATAGGGGTGTTGTTCGATCATATATTCAGTTATAATCAAGGCCGCATTGCCTTGTATATCAAGAATGCGCCAATGATAACCGCCGAATGATAATGCTGAGTCGATTTTAATATCTTCCATTTAAGCACCTCTTCTTTGTAATAGTTAATCTACCTTACCCTTTGAACTTATTCTTAACCCTTCTCCTTAATCGGAAACAATAAATCAAGCTGTAAGTCTTCCATCAAAAGTTCGTTTTACTAAAGGCGTGGGTTGTATATCATAGGTATATATCGTATCTCGTTTGTAGTTTCTTCTGGAGCAATGTCGACAAAACCTAATCGGTGATACACCTCAACTGCATAAGGCGACGAATTCACTGTGATTTCTTTTCCAGTGCTGTTTTCTAATACAATCTGAAACAGCTTTTTTCCTATTCCCTGTCTATGGTGCTTGCCATCCACAAAGAATAGAGCGATATGGTTCCCCTTATTTCTCGTTGCAATTACTCCTAAAAGGGTTTCACTGTCATAAGCGCCATACATATTCAAGCTATCTAAAAAATCGTTATTATAGATTGCCGTGCGCTTGAAAGTCTCCACACCTTCGGCGGAATAATCAGGCGCTTCAAACTGCATAAATACAGTCGAAACTAATTGAATGGCGGTATCTCTTTGATTTCTATCTATCTTTTTAATTTCCAATACAACACCTCCCTGCAGATGCAGATTATATACTGCTATTTATTTGTAAACAATACAATTAACAGAGTAGTATCTCTTCTCAGTACGTTATTTTAATATTACTATTTACAGCGACTATAATCCTATTCTTCTATTATAACATATTTTGTAAACACATTACTTTTTATGATAACTGTATTCTCATTTTTTGAGTAGTCTCTCTAAACTTCCGATATCTAATAAATTCACCGTCTCAAATTTTCCTTTATAAAACACACCATAGTTATTAAAAACACAAGGCAATTCCTTTGCTTTTTGTAGTATATCCACTTGAATTAAAGATACAGGAACATCATTCATTTCACAATACTGTTTTATCCTCTCAATATTTTGATAGATATAAGGGCATTGCATATCATAATAAATTATTAAATCTTTACATTCAATTTCTTGTTTTTTAGCATTTTGTGTGAACTGTGGTATTGTTCCGTCAAAAGAAAGTGCAAGCAGTTCATATCCATTATCGGTAGTATCAACAACCTCAAAACCAAACTTCTTCACAAATGATTGATCAGAAAGCCAATGTTTTTGTTTCTTTGCTCCGAGCATGCAAATGCCTGATTTACCCTTTTCTCTTGCATCTGCCAAACAATACTCCATTAGTGATTTTCCATACCCTTTTCCTTTATAACTACCGGAAACCCATAAGCAATATATATAGTAATAGTTATCACCCGTTATAGGAACCCAAGCTGTTTCAAGAGGAGCATATTCAATAAAAACTGTTCCCTTTTCATTTAACTTTCTAAAAACATGACCTTCATTTAATCTATCAGAAAGCCATTGTCGTTTTTCGTCAATACCTTGATGGGGTTTTTTACTGCGTATAATACAGCATAAATGTTCATTAGCAAGATTTTCTGTTGTTAAGTTAATAAAATCAGTACACATATTTTAATTTTCCTCTCTTACAAATTCTAATTTATCTTTCACTTAAAACTTATTCACCTTTTTATTATAGCATATTTTGTAAATATATTATTACTTATGATACGGTATTTTCACCTATAAAAATAGCCTTA
>DKGY01000026.1 GCA_002453475.1 Clostridium sp. UBA6758
ACTCCTGTGATCTTCCGCCAATACAACCATATCCATATTAATCAGCTTTTTAGTAACAATCTTAGTAAATGTCAGGATTTTCTTATTAATTTCATGCTAGTAAAAAGGTGAAATTTGCGGGGCAAAATAATTTCTAATTTATAAAAGAATCTATTAAACAATTATGCTTATAGAAGATAAATTATATATCACAAATACTTACGACAGTTTTCTAAGATATAAACCATGGAAATAGTTCTTAGAACTTCATAATTGCCTTATAAATCAATATGTAATGCATTTCAAAAGATAATATGTAACGTCTTCATACGTTACATATATCTTCAACAGTTTATCACAGATCATGTCCAACCTATTCTTGCTACTTGAGACACACCCCCCCCAAATAATGCTAATTAAATTAACACATTAAATATGGAACTGAGGGTGAATAATACCAGACTTATCACCAATAGTACTAATATTAAAGCAAAACGTCCTGAATATTCATATATGATTTATTATTCCGCCGCGTTAAAGGCATAAGGCCATTTATACTATATTTTTTAACTATAGCGATTTAAAAATAGTTATATTTGTTTAGTGCTAATAGATCCACATAAAAAACAACAACTTTTTCATATAGAGCTTGTTTGTACATGCGCATACTAATCTCAAACATGGAAATATTCCTTACAATAGTAAGGATTTGAAGTAATAGCGCAGCATATATTACGATCAAAGAAAATTTTTAAATATTTTGCAAAATCTGCTTTCTTATTAAAATCAGTACTATTACAATATTTATGTCGTGAAGAAATGTTAACGCAATAAGCTAGAGGAACTGATATGGATAATATCGAGAAAGAAAACATTGAGGGTTTAGATGACAGCTCCGAGTTGTCATTAGGTGATTACCCAATTGATACTGTTTTAATTAGAAACGAGCCTCGTACTGTTTACGATGTAATACGCAGGATTGAAAAAGGAGGGTATGTTATGGATCCTGATTTTCAGCGAGAGTTCATTTGGCCTGAGGATAAACAAAGCAAACTTATAGAGTCTGTGCTTATGAGGATTCCTCTACCAGTATTTTATCTCGCAGAGAATAGTAGAGGCCAAATGGTAGTAGTTGACGGACTACAAAGACTGTCAACATTCCAGCGTTTTTTAAACGATGATTTAAAACTAAAGTTAAAGAATCAATCTGAATTGGATGGTAAAAAATTTTCTGATTTACATCCTAAATTGCAAAACCGTGTAGAGGATTGCAATTTAATTCTATATCTTATTGACTCAAAAGTTCCCGCACAGGCGCTCTTGGACATATTCGAACGTGTAAACAGTGGTGTACCATTAACCCGTCAACAAATGCGTAATTGTTTATATATGGGTAAAGCCACAAAGTTTTTAAAAANNCTCCACTATTCAAAAAAGCCACTGGTGAAAGTCTTACGCAAAAAACTATGCGAGACAGGGAATTCGTGAATCGTTTTGTAGCATTCAAAACTCTTCCACTTTCTGAATATAAGGGTGACATGGATGATTTTCTTGCCAAAGCTTTAGAAAATATAAATTATAACGATAATGTTTCACTTGAAAAATTATCAAATGACTTTAGAGTTAGTTTAAAAAATAATATTACTGTATTTGGTAAGCATGCTTTCAGAAAATATAATAATCAGAACAGCACCAGAAGTGTAATTAATGCATCTTTATGGGATGTTATGTCAGTTGTACTTTCAGAAATCCCTGAGCATATAGTAGAAGCCAGGCAGAAAAAAATTGAAAAAAGCATATTGCAATTATTTTCCGATAATGATTTCGCCCAATCCATAACTTTAGGAACCAGCCAAGTCAATAAGGTAAAATACAGATTCTCACGTGTACGGGATGCTATAGAGGAAGTATTATTATGATTAAGAAATTAACGCTGGAATATTTTAAATGTTTTGAAAAAATCAATTTAGAATTAAAGAATATAAATATACTATCTGGAGAAAATGCTTCTGGTAAATCATCACTCATACAATCAATTCTCACTTTACACCAAACCATGCATACAAATGAATGGTCAAGAAATCTTATACTAAATGGCGAAAATGTTAATTTGGGCACAGTCTCTGATGTAATAGATAAAGTTAATGGGAGAAATAGTATAAGTATTTCAGTTGCTGATGAAAAAGATGACATAACTTGGTTTTTTTCGGGAGAAAGATCTCAACTTTCCATGAAAGTTGATAAATTAAAATTGAATGGGAGTGTATTTGATTCACCTAATTCTTTACAACACTTATTACCTCCTGAATTTGGCAATTTAGATATAATATCAACACTGAACACCATCAACTATATCAAAGCAGAAAGATGTGGTCCGCGTGATTTTTATGTATTAACTGATAAAGAAGAGAGAAAAATAACGTCAGCCGGTGAACATTCAATAGCTTTACTTTTCAACAACTTAGACAAAACAGTTTCGGATAAACTTATAGTCAACAAAGTTCCACCAACTCTTTTTCAACAAGTACAAGCCAGAATGGATATATTCTTTCCGGGATTTGAATATAAAATTGAACCTTTAGAAAAAATAAATGCTGTTACACTCGGCATTAGAACCTCTGAAGATACAGATTTTCATCGTCCAATGAATGTGGGTTTTGGTTTGACTCAAATCCTACCCATCATAATATCATGTTTAACAGCAAACAAAGATGAATTATTAATCATAGAGAATCCGGAAGTACATTTACATCCAAAAGGTCAAGCTTTGATGGGGGAATTTTTAGCTGAAGTTGCAAACACTGGCATCCAAATAATTATCGAAACCCATAGCGACCACGTTTTAAACGGTATCAGGCGTGCAGTGAAAAGTAAAAAAGCGCTTAATAGTGACATTGCTTTTTACTTCTTTAACAATAGAGCATTTAATGATAGCCAAGTAATATCTCCTCAAATTGATGAGAATGGAAGAATAGACCACTGGCCTAATGGTTTTTTCGATCAGTTTGATAAGGATATTAGTTTTCTCGCAGGGTGGGATTTATAATGTCGATTCTATTTAACGAACGTTCTTTGAATAATAATTTGAAAAGTTCAGAGGAGTTATTTGAACAAATAAAAAGCATAATGAAAGCAAGACAATTTTTATTAAAAGAAGACTTGCATATTTATTGTAATAGAAATTTCATCAATCTTCGTTTATCTAATAATGAACCTCTCCAAAAATACATAAATAAATTTGATAAGACAGAGAAACTTGATATTTTAAATTGGCTATCTAAATCCGGCCCTTTTTGGGATGATGAACAATTACATACAGCTGATGAAGTATACTTGCACGGAGATGAAAAAGTAACCGGTAGCGCTTTAGCAGAAGCTGCAGCACAATTATATTGCGGAGATGTATATGATATTTTCAGTTTAGAAAATAAAAATTATCTTGAAGATAATTTAACAATAACACTAAAACAAAACGATAATCATTTAAATTTTATCATAAAAAATCATAAATCAACTGAATCGCTACAAGATAAAATAAAATCCTCTGAAAAAAGTATTGAGAGCTGGCTACAACTGGAGCACATTGCAAAAAGAAAATATCAACACTTAGAATTTATTTCAGATTGTTTTTCCCCTTTACATAAGATGCCATTTTTTAAAGCAGCATCTATCAGTATTATGGAAAAACTTAGTATCTTAGATAAGATTAAAACATGTTTTGATAGTACAGGAAAATTTAATCGCGAGGGTAATGAGCTAAACCAAAATCATTTCGTAGGCCAAAAGGCTTGGTTCAGTGATTCTTCTGAAGGTGAAAAAATAGATTTTGCTAATGAAATGACTTTCGAAATAAAAAAAGATGATATACGCTTTTGTCCTTGGCATGGTAAAATCAAAACCCCACAAATAAGAATTCACTTTACGCATCCAATCGAACAACAATCTCCACTTTATATAGTATATATTGGAGAGAAAATAACAAAAAGATAACTCACTTAAAATAATTGTTCTTTAACATAAAAATAACCAAAATTAATAATGGTTTTACTTTAGTCACCACAAAAAAAGTGAATAATGAATAATTCTGATGTTTATACTGGTGCATTTCGCACCAGTATAAGCTTATAAATATGCATAATTTTTTTCAAATATAATCACTTCAATCATAATAGCAAATTCTAATTTAACTCTATCTCTTCGAATTAAAATAATTGCTATTTTCTATCTATAAATTGGGTATCAGTATATACATTCATAATTTCCCATATAATCCAGTGGATAGCCAATTCCCTTGTTCATACAGGCCTAGATTCAATACTGAATGCTTTGCCGTGTACCATTTAGCCTTATACGGCAAGCCTCTTTCACCCACTTACTAAAATTCCCTTTCCCCGCAGCTTTCTCAATCTGTTCCAAAAGCTCATCCTCAAATCGGATGTTCTTCATCGTGCTTTTAGTGCGGTCAAAATTTGGCTTCTTTTTTTCTTGCATGGTAGGTACCACTTCAGTTAGTTTATCACCATGTGGTACCTACCACATGGCTTCAGATTTCAAACAACGCCCGGTAGTGTTCTAGCACTAAAGGACGTCTAACCTCACCAACTATCA
>DKGY01000002.1:0-7371 GCA_002453475.1 Clostridium sp. UBA6758
TTACAATAACCCAAGAACCAGCTTCGCCAAATCCATCTTGAACTAAAGATAAGAAAGCAGGTAAGCTTTCTACAGTTCCTGCAAAGGAACCGAAGATGTATGATGAACCAATTCCTAAGAATAGGCAAAGTAGAGTAGGAATACCCATAACAGCAGCAACTATAACAAGTATTAGAGGAATTACCATGTATACAGGAACTCCGGTTTTAACTTGATTTAAAAGTTCAACAGCTGCTGGTTTTTGAGCCTCAATAGCAGACCAAGCTTCTGGTGGAATAGCATCAATAGCTAACTTTGCATTAGCTACATCAGTAGGTAATTTCATTGCTAGGCTTACTACAAAGATAATAATTGCAGTGATTATCATACAAGCAAGAGACCAAACACCTTGAGTTCTAACTCTGTCTATAACCTCTACATCTTGAATACCAGAGCTTACAACAGTTGTATCAGAGATAAGACCAATATTATCACCAAAACAAGCGCCACCAGCTATAGCAGATGTAGTAAGAAGGATATCTCCTCCAACTATATGGTTAAGCCATAAGAAGATAGGTGCACATGCTGCGAAAGTTCCCCAAGAAGTTCCGGTAGCAACTGACAGTACGCAAGTTACTAAGAAACCGGTTACAGCAACAGTTCTTGCATTCAACCCAAGAGATAGGGCTACATTAACAATAGAAGCACCAACTCCTGTTGACATAAAGGCACTTGCCATTGCATAAGCAAACATTAATATAAAGAATACAAGTATGAGCTCCTTTACATTGTTTACTGCAGCATCAATTAGATCATTCATTTTAATTTTTTCTGTGATGTAGGCTACAAAGCAAGCAACTATTGTTGCTATTGGAGCTGCCGTAAGTACGTTGACCTTCATCATCATTAGACCTGCCAATACAAAGATTGGTAAAAATTTGAATAGTCCTGTTAAAAATTTCATTTTTATATCCCCCTATAAAAATATTTGATAGAATTAATTTAATTTTCTATCATATCTTAATTTTAAACATTTTATGACTAATTTCAATAAAAACGACAAAGTTTTAACAAAGTTAACGTACTTAACAAGAACTTAACAAAAAAGTCGAAAAATAAAATAGATAAACTTCTGGCATTTACAGAAGTTTATCTATTGATAAAATACTATTTTAATTAATGTATGAAATGGAGATAAATCCTAATAGTCAGAATCGACATTACATAAGTTGTTTACAATTGCTATAGATGCGCTAGCACCAATTCTATTTGCACCAGCATTTATAGCCTTCATTGCATCCTCAGTAGTACGAACACCACCAGAAGCTTTAACTCCCATATTAGGGCCCACAATCTTTCTCATTAGAGCTATATCGTCATGAGTTGCTCCACCTGTACTAAATCCTGTTGAGGTTTTTACAAAGTCCGCACCTGCTTCTTGAGATAATTCACAAGCCTTAATTTTTTCTTCTTCAGTTAATAGGCAAGTCTCTAAAATAACTTTAACTATAGCCTTACCTTTAGCTGTATCAACAATCTCTTTTATATCGCTTTTTACAAAATCGTAATCTTTATCTTTTAAAGCTCCTACATTGATAACCATGTCTATTTCATTAGCTCCAAGTTCAATAGCTCTAGCTGTTTCAAAAGCCTTAGATTTAGTATCCATAGCTCCCAGAGGGAAACCTACCACTGTGCAAACAAGCACTCCAGAGTCTTTTAGTTCCTTTGATACCAACTCAGTATAACATGAATTTACACACACTGACTTAAAGTTATACTCTTTTGCTTCTTTGCAAATTTTTATAACTTGGTCCTTGGTTGTTTCAGCTTTTAAAATAGTATGATCAATCATTGATGCTATATTCATTTTTTTACCTCCTAATGGTTACATTTGATTTTATAACAATTTATTATTAAATAATATTAATTTTATAAATATTAATATATCTCTAATAATATAACTTTAATCAAATATTTAAAAATTTAATTAAACTTTTTAATCATCTTAAAAGAATACTTATCTTGTTTTTTATTTAATTTAGAACTAAGCACATAAGAAATTACCATGGCTACTAAAGCCAGTAGCACTGAATATACTTCTGAATTAGCTAAATTAAGCTTATTAAATATGTAGAGACATATTACAAGAGTAATTACTGTAACAATGGTAGGGAAGGCATAGGCCCAAAATGTCATATTACTAAAAACCTTATTATCCATTGATACTAAAACTCTTTCACCAATAGTAGCATGTTCTGTGTTTTTTAAATCTACTAATATAGTATCTTTAGGACATCCAGATTTACAAGAGGAACATCCACCACCACAACCACCTTTCTTTACAAAAGCAACAGTAGCTATATCTCCATTAATTTTCTTTATAATACCTTCTTCTTGCATGAAATCACCTCCAAATAAATATAGAAGGCTAGAAGCCTTCTATATTATAACATAAAACTAAATTTTATTATACTGTAGCATTATTATTTTCTGGAGAAGAAGTAGACTCACTAGCTACTTTACTAGGAGCTGGTACTGCCTCTTTCTTTAATACTGGTTTTTTAAGATTTAGTATAGAGTTCTTTGGACATTTATTTGCGCATATTCCGCAGTTAACGCACTTATTGTAGTCAAATACAGGAATATTATTAATTATCTCAATAGCATCTTTAGGACAGTTTTTCATGCAGATACCACAACCAATACAGCCTACGTCGCAAGCATCCATAACTTCTTTACCTTTACTTTTATTATTACAATCTATTCTAACCTTAGATTTTTTAGGCACAAGATGAATTAAAGTTTTAGGACAAGCTGATATACAAGCACCACAAGCCACACATTTTTCTTCATCTATAGAAGCTACGCCATTAACTATAGATAGGGCACCAAATTCACAAGCCTTTACACAAGAACCAAGACCTAAACATCCAAATTCACAAGTTTTAGAACCACCACCTGGAGCTACAGAAGCTTGATTACAATCTAAAATTCCAATATAGTTATACTTTTCTCTTGCAACATCAGGAGTACCTTTACATCTTACAAAGGCAACCATTGGTTCAGTTGTTGATGCTTCAACTCCAAGAATTGAAGATATTTTTGTAACTGCTTCAGCACCACCAGGACTACATTTATTAGTTGGAGCTGTACCCATAACTACAGCTTCGGCATAAGCATCACAACCAGCAAAGCCGCATCCACCACAGTTTGCACCAGGTAGACATTCTCTTACTAGAGGGATTCTTTCATCAACTTCTACTTTAAATTTATTACTTGCATATCCTAATAGTGCTCCAAATACTAATCCAAGACCACCTAGGCTGACTACGGGAGCCACTAAATTTGATAAATCCATTTAAATTCCCTCCTTTAAACTAGACCACTGAATCCATAGAAAGCAATAGCCATTAATCCAGCTGTAATTAAAGAAATTGGTAATCCTCTAAATGCAGCAGGCATATCTGTATTATCTTCCATTCGCTCTCTTAAGCCTGCAAGAATTACTATAGCAAGTACATATCCAAGAGCTGATCCAATAGTATTAGATAGTGATTGAGCTAATCCATAACCTTTATCTATATTTGTAACAGCAACACCAAGTACTGCACAGTTAGTTGTGATAAGAGGTAAGAATATACCTAGAGATCTATAAAGACCTGGTTGGATTTTCTTAATAACAGTCTCAACAAATTGTACTAGAGCTGCTATAACAAGGATAAAAGCTAATGTTGATAGATATTCCATGTGGAAAGGAATTAAAATTAACTTATTTACCACGAAGGTAATAAGAGTAGCGAGTAACATTACAAAGGTAACAGCTGCACCCATACCTTTAGCAGTTTCTGTCTTTTGAGAAACTCCAAGGAAGGAACATATACCTAGAAATTGCCCTAATATTACGTTATTAACTAAAANNTTTTTTAGCTTTTGAAATTTTATATTGATTCAAGCTTGCTAAAAGTATACCGAGAGTTATGAAAGCTCCAGGAGCGGATGTCATAACCATAGCTGGAATATAAGATTTTGGTAGTATTTGGAATCCGTAGAATGTTCCATTACCAAGAACTTCTCTGAATGTTGCTAGAATAACTATAGCAAGTCCAAATCCAAGTCCCATACCAATAGCATCAAAAATTGAAGGTATTACTTTATTTTTTGATGCATAAGCTTCAGCTCTACCTAAGATAACACAGTTAACAACTATAAGAGGTAAGAATATTCCAAGAGACTTATATAAGTCAGGAATATAGGCCTGTAGTAAGAACTGTATTAAAGTAACGAAGGTAGCGATAACTACGATATAAGCCGGTATTCTGATTTTATCAGGAACAAGTTTTCTGATTAAAGATATAACAGCATTTGATCCTATTAATACTACTGTAGCTGCAAGAGCCATACCTGCAGCATTTTTTACACTGCTTGTAACAGCAAGAGTAGGACACATAGCTAGTACTTGTATGAAAACTGGGTTTTCGGTAATAATACCTGTTTTTAATCTATTAACTAACTCTTTCATTCTACTTTGCTCCTTTCAAGTTTGTACTGTAGTAGTTTATAGCAGTGTTTACACCATCAGTTACTGCTTTAGAAGTAATTGTTGCGCCAGTAATTGCTTGAATATCTGAACCAACAGTAAGTTCCTTTTCAGAAGAAAGACCTTTATATTGTGCTGCGAAAGAAGGATCATCCTTTGCCTTAGAACCAAGACCTGGAGTTTCAGTATGACTTAAAATCGTAATGCCTGAAACTGCTCCTTCAGCATCAATACCAACCATTAACTCAATTTTTCCACCATAACCTGATGAGTTAACTTGAAATACATAACCTGCATCACTTCCACTAGTCTTAGCTTGAAATACACCTGTTACGTTTTCATCAGCAATACCATCTTTTAATTCTGTAAATTCTTCTGCTTCTAATACAACTTTCATAGCAGCAGCCTGATCTTCTTTAGCTTTAGCTTCAATTGGTGCTCTAGTAATATCATAAGCAAATGCAAGAATTAGGCCAGCTATTGCAGTAATTGCAAGTAAAGTTGCTCCTAATTTTAAATTTTCTTTCATTATTTTGCACCTCCGAACACACGTGGACTTGTCCATTTATCAATCATTGGAACTAATAGGTTCATTATTAAAATAGAATAAGAAACACCTTCAGCGTACCCACCGTATAAACGAATTAAAGATGTTAATAATCCACATCCAACACCAAATATAACTTGACCTTTTTTAGTCATAGGAGAAGTAGTATAGTCAGTGGCCATGAATATAGCACCAATCATTAATCCACCAATTAATATTTCATATAATCCATTTCCTTGCATAAATCCATCTCTACCTAGCACTGTAGTGATTACAAAAACTGTACCAATGTACGTAGCAGGAATGTGCCATGTTATAACTTTTCTATACAATAGATAAGCTCCACCAATAAGTAGTGCAAGAGCAGAAATTTCTCCTATACATCCAGCTATATTAGAGCCAAGGAATGCATCTAAAGTATCAGGAAGTAATCCACCACCGTTTCGAAGGATAGCTAGTGGAGTAGCTTTAGTTACTCCGTTTAAAGTCCATTCAGTCATTTGACTTGGATAAGCAGCAAGTAAGAAAGCTCTTCCTGCTAAGGCTGGGTTTATAATATTTTGGCCAAGGCCACCAAAAAAGCATTTAACAACAATAATAGCAAATGCACTACCAACAGCAACCATCCAAAGAGGAAGTGTAGGTGGTAAGTTAAAAGCAAGTAATAGTCCAGTAATTACTGCACTTAAATCCTTTAATGAGTTTGGTCTTTTAGTTATTTTATTAAATAAGTATTCGCTAAGCATTGCTGAAGCAATAGCTGTTATTATAACTAAGGCTGCATCTTTCCCAAAGAAGTAAATACCTGCTATAGTAGCTGGTACTAATGCAATTAGTACATCTCTCATTACAGTTGGAACTGTTTCCTTAGATTTTATATGTGGCGATACTGATACGTTATATAAATTTTCAGACATTATGTTCACCTCTACTTTTTCTTTCTATTAGCTATGACTCTTTTTTTACCCTCTTTGCAAGTTTGAGTTAAATTTCTCTTAGCAGGGCAAGAATAGCTACAAGCACCACATTCAATACAGTTAAGTCCACCAAACTTTTCAAAGCTTTCATAATCGCCTCTTACAACTTGAGCATTAAGCTTATTTGGAAGCAAGAACATTGGACATGCATTAACACATTTTCCACATCTTATACAGTTTGATTCAACAGTAGGCACAGCTTCAGCTTTTGTTAGGCAAAGTATGCCAGAAGTACCTTTTATTGCAGGAATGTCTAAAGTAAATAGTGCAGTTCCCATCATTGGACCACCACTAAGAACTTTAATAGGTTGTTCGTTAAATCCATCACAATGATCAATAAGTTCTTTTAAGCTTGTACCAAATTTAACTCTAAGATTTTTTGGAGTTTTTATAGCACCTCCAGTAACAGTAACTATTCTTTCAGTAAGTGGTTTACCAAGAATAACTGCTTCTCTTATAGCGAAAATAGTAGCTACGTTTTGAACTATACAACCAGCATCTGCAGGTAGTTTTCCGGTCGGAACTTCTCTTTTAGTAACAGAATAGATTAACTGTTTTTCTGCACCCTGTGGATACTTAGTTTTAAGTTCTGCTATTTCAACATTTTTAATAGATTCTACAATTGCTTTCATTATAGTTATAGCATCACTTTTGTTGTTCTCAATACCTAAAAAGATTTTCACATCAGGAAACATTTGAGAAACGATTTCTAAACCTTCAGCTATTTCCTTTGAATATTGTAGCATTAACTGATGGTCACAAGTTAAGTAAGGTTCACATTCAGCAGCATTGATAATAATAGTATCAATATTGCATTCTTTTGGCGGATTTAGTTTTACATGAGTTGGGAAACATGCTCCTCCAAGGCCTACGATACCAGCTTCTTGAATTATCTCTAATAGCTCATTTTTAGATAAATTCTTGTAATTTTCGTGTGGGGTATAAGCCATTTCTTCGTAAGTATTATCGTTTTCAATAATAACGCTAATGACCTTTGAACCACTTGATGTAAGCATAGGTGTTACATTTTTAACTATACCAGATACACTAGAATAGATATTTGATGAAACAAAAGATGTGCTAGCACCTATTTTTTGCCCAACTAGTACTTTATCTCCNNAACAATTGGTTCACATGGAGCCCCTATATGTTGGCTCATAGGGAACACTAAATCACCCTTTGGAAGATAGGTTTCAATTTCTTTTTTTTCTGAAAAATGTTTTCCGTGAGGCGGATGAATGCCTCGTTTAAAAGTTAAAAGTCCCATAATATTCCTCCATTCCTATAGTATAAATTATAAAGACATTGTATTAATGACTCCTATAGTA
>DKGY01000002.1:7446-7863 GCA_002453475.1 Clostridium sp. UBA6758
ATGGCGCAATATATTGAATTGTTTATATTATTTAAGAATAATTAAAATTATAGTAGATAAGTAAAAAAATTAATAGAAAATAATGCATACATTGTCTAATATTAAAGTATTTCTTATTCAAATTTAGATAAAACAATTTAAAGTTTGCAATAAATTAGAATTTTTATGGAGTATTATAGTTAAAAAAATAAATAAAAATTTATTATATTAAAAATATGTGGATAAAATAATATTGCATATATTTTTATAGTATGATAATATTTAGTAAACAAATGTTTATAAAATAAAGAAATATTAAGAGGAGAATATGATGACAAATAGAGAAGAAGAAATATTAAATCTTATAAAGGATAACCCCTTAATATCTCAAAATGAAATAGCAGATATTCTTAAGATTACTAGATCATCTGTAGGAGT
>DKGY01000002.1:7942-8085 GCA_002453475.1 Clostridium sp. UBA6758
ATAAAAAAAGGCTATATTTCAGGTAGAGGATATGTAATGAATAAAGAAAATTTTGTATCTATAATTGGAGGTACTAATATAGATATAGTAGGATTTTCTAATGATGAGCTAAGACTTAATGATTCCAATCCTGGAAATATAAA
>DKGY01000010.1:0-3644 GCA_002453475.1 Clostridium sp. UBA6758
AGATAGTATTGTGGCAGGGAAATTCATAGGAGTAAATGCTTTAGCTGCTGTAGGCGCTTCTTATCCTATAACTGCACTATTTATAGCTGTAGCTGTTGGGTCCAGCATGGGATGTTCTGTAGTGGTTGCACAAATATTTGGTTCGAAAAAATATACTACTATGAAGTCTGCAATTTCAACAGCTATAATATCTTTAACTAGCCTTAGTATTATTTTAACTATCCTTGGCAGTATTTTTTGTAAGCCTCTTATGAGACTTCTTCATACTCCAGAAAATATATTTTCTGATTCTGCCCTCTATTTGCAAATATACATATGTGGGATTATATTTTTATTTTTATATAATACTGCCACTGCCATATTTAACGGTTTAGGAGATTCTAAAACACCTTTATATCTTTTAATTTTCTCTTCCATATTTAATATTATTCTAGACCTAGTATTTGTTATAGTTTTTAAAATGGGCGTATCGGGAGTTGCCTGGGCTACTTTTATTGCTCAAGGTCTTTCTTCTATATTAGCTATAATATGTCTTATTATAAGGCTCCGTAAGGTTGAAGTAACTGAAAAATATCCTTACTTTAGTAATTATATTTTAAAACGTATATGTAGAATTGCTATTCCAAGTATAATGCAACAATCCTTTATATCTATAGGACAAATTTGTGTACAAGGTTTAGTTAATAGTTATGGAGCCATAGTTGTGGCAGGATATTCTGCTGCCTTTAGAGTTCACACCATAGCTCTTACTTCAATGAGTACTATGTCTAGCGCACTTTCTAGTTTCACGGCTCAAAACATAGGTGCAAAAAAAATTTCTCGTGTGAAAGAAGGATATAAAGCTGCAGTAGCTATCACCTTAAGTATATGTGGTGGAATTCTTATTCTATTTTTTATCTTTGCACCAAAATTAATTGGATTGTTTGTAGATTCCAGTGGAAGTATAGATGTAATAAATGTGGGTACTGAGTTTCTAAGAACCCTAGCACCTTTTTATTTAGTAGTAGGACTTAAGATGGTATGTGATGGTGTCCTTCGTGGAGCTGGTGCTATGAAAGCCTTTATGTTTTCCACCTTCTCTGATTTAATATTAAGAGTAGTCTTTTCCTTTATTTTAGCATCAATGATTGGTTATTCTGGTATCTGGTGGTCATTCCCTCTTGGTTGGTTAGTAGGAACTGCTTTATCTGTATACTTTTATTATAAGGGTACTTGGAAACCTTCGACTGTTTAAATATAATTATATTTATTCCTATTAATAAATTATTTCAGTTGTTATAATTTGATTAACTATGGTAAATCATGTAGAATAGTAATAAATATTTAAACCGTTGTAATAAACCGAGATTATAAGGAGGTATACTAATGTTAAGCGAAAATTTATTAAAAAATCTTAATGATCAAGTAAACTTTGAATTTTATTCATCTTACACTTATTTAGCTATGTCAGCCTATGCTGAATCTGTTGATTTAAGCGGAATTGCTAATTTCTTTAGAGTTCAAGCTCAAGAGGAATTATTCCATGCAATGAAACTTTACGACTATATATTTCAAAAAAATGGTGTTGTTGAATTAGAGAAAATTGACAAACCAGAGGGTAAATACGAAAGTATAGTAGATGTATTTGAAACTGGTTATAAACATGAACAACTAGTTACAAGTAGAATTTATAAGTTAGCAGATATTGCTTCTGACGAAAAGGAACATGCAACTATAAGCTTACTTAGATGGTTCATTGATGAGCAAGTTGAAGAGGAAAATACCTTCAATACTCTTCTTAAAAAGATTAAAAGAGCTGAAGGTAATCCAGCAGCTTTATATATGTTAGATGAAGAGCTTGCTACAAGAGTTTTCACTCCACCAACTACTGCTTAATATAGAAATTGATTATTCATTATAATTCTTAGTTAATATAATGAAAACGCAAAAGACTTACTTATTGATAAAACATTAAGTAAGTCTTTTTTAATATATATAAATTTTTTATAGGCAATATATTTTACTACAACTTAAGAAGATTTATTACTTTAATTTCACTAGTAATTGTCCTGTTTTTACTTGCTGTCCTTCTGAAACAAGGATAGAGTCAATAGTACCATCCAGAGAAGCCACTATATTAGTTTCCATCTTCATAGCTTCTATTGTCAGTAAGCTGTCTCCTTCTTTAACTTGTTGTCCTTTTTCTACTAAGACTTTAATTATAGTTCCAGGAATACTTGCTCCAATTTCTAGCTTATCTTCAGCATTAGCCATCTTTATAGAGCTATCTTTACCATTACTCTTTAAAGCACTTGCTGTTTTATCTTTTATCTTAATTTCTCTTCTATTTCCATTAATCTCAAAGGCTAGAGTTCTATAGCCCTCTGAATCTAATTTACCTATTTCTATAAATTGAACTATAAGTGTCTTTCCTTCTGCGACTTCAACTTCACAGGTTTCACCCTCTGCAAGTCCATGGAAGAATACATCACTACCCATACGGCTTACATCACCGTACTCTAAAACAAATTTTAAGAAATCTTCAAATACTTCAGGATATAAAGCATAACTAATAACATCCTTCTTTGATGGAGTATATTTATATTTATCCTTTAGATATTCTTCAATTTTATTAAAGTCTTCTGGTGGTAACAATTCTCCTGGTCTATCAGTTATAGCCTTTTCACCCTTTAAAACTATTTTTTGTAGTTCCTCTGGGAATCCACCTTCTGGTTGACCCATCATCCCTTTGAAATAAGATACTGCAGAGTCTGGGAAAGCCATATTTTTTCCTTTTTCACAGATATTTTCAGAGGTTAACCCATTTTGAACCATGAAAATAGCCATGTCCCCTACCATTTTCGAAGAAGGTGTAACTTTTATTATATCCCCTACCATATTATTTACCTCTTTGTACATAGATTTAACTTCCTCAAATCTATGACCAAGTCCAAAACTTTCTACCTGAGGTTTTAGGTTTGAGTATTGTCCACCTGGAATCTCATATTTATAAATTTCTGCTCTTCCTGACTTAAGTCCTGATTCAAACTGTCCATATACTGGTCTTACTGCATCCCAATAATTTGATAATTTTTGAATTTCACTTACATTTATACCAGTATCTCTGTCTGTATTTTCAAGAGCTGCTACTACAGAATTTAGAGCTGGTTGGCTAGTTAAGCCAGACATACTATTAAAGGTTGTATCTACAATATCTACTCCAGCATCTGCTGCCATAAGCACAGTTGCTACACCATTTCCAGTAGTGTCATGGGTATGTAAATGGATAGGTATTGAAATCTCATTTTTTAAGGCTTTTATAAGCTTCTTAGCTGCATAAGGTTTAAGTAATGCAGACATATCCTTTATAGCAAGTATATGAGCTCCCATTTTTTCTATTTCTTTAGCCTTATTTACATAGTATTCAAGACTATATTTATCCCTAGTTACATCTAAAATATCTCCAGTATAACATAGAGCAACTTCTGCTAATTTCCCACAGTTTAAAACTTCATCTAGAGATGTCTCTATGCCTTTTAACCAGTTAAGTGAGTCAAAAATTCTAAATATGTCTATACCGCTCTTTGAAGATTCTCTTATAAATTCTCTTATTACGTTATCTGGATAATTTTTATATCCTACTCCATTAGCTCCTCTTATTAGCA
>DKGY01000010.1:3757-32022 GCA_002453475.1 Clostridium sp. UBA6758
AATAGTTTTTTCTGATTTTTTATCCAATTAACAACACCCTCTGGGCCTTGTTCATCTAATATTTTCTTTGTACCTTGTATACCTTCTAAAGAGTCTATAACTGGTATAGCTGGTACATCAAATTCTTTCTTATTTCCTTTAGTTTCGTTTACTATTTTTTCTCCAATGATTTTTAAAACCTTATATTCTTCATCAGTTCTAGGCTTTATATCAAATAATTGAGGATTGTCTGCTATGAAATTAGTATCACACTCTCCTCTTTTAAAAGTTTCATTGTTTAATACGTTTATAAGGAAATCTATATTAGTTTTAACTCCAGTAATATTTAACTCCTTAATGGAACGTATGGATTTTCTAATTGTATCCTCAAAGGTTCTAGAATAAGCTGTTGTCTTTACAAGTAAACTATCATAATAAGGACTAATTACAGCTCCACTAAATCCATTTCCTCCATCTAGTCTTATACCAAAACCTGAACCGGTTCTATATACATCTATTTTTCCTGTATCTGGAGCAAAACTATTTGAAGGATCTTCTGTAGTTACTCTACATTGGATTGCAAAACCTCTTGGCTTTACATCCTCCTGTGAAAAGATACCTATTTCCTTAGAATCTAAACTATATCCTTGTGCTATTAAAATTTGACTTTGAACTATATCTATTCCTGTAGTCATTTCGCTAACAGTATGCTCTACTTGTATTCTTGGATTCATCTCAATAAAATAGTGATTACCATGGATATCCACTAAGAACTCTAAAGTCCCTGCACTTATGTATCCTACAGATTTTGCAATCTTTAATGCATCAGCACATATAACTTGTCTTTTTTCTTCACTTAGTGATACTGCTGGACTAAACTCAATGACCTTTTGATGTCTTCTTTGTATTGAACAATCTCTTTCATAAAGATGAACTATATTACCATGCTTATCTCCAAGCACTTGAATCTCAATATGTTTAGGTCCTTCTAGATATTTTTCTATAAATATATCATCTATTCCAAAAGCCTTTTTCGCCTCATTTTTAGCACTTTTAAAAGACTCTAAAAGTTCTTCTTCTTTTCTTACTATCCTCATACCTCTTCCACCACCACCGGCAGCAGCCTTTAGCATGATTGGATATCCACATTCTTTAGCAAATTTAATTGCTTCAGCCTCTGAAGTAATTGGTTTTTCAACTCCTGGTATTACAGGTACCCCTACTTCTTTTGCTACAATCTTAGATTTTATTTTATCTCCTAACCTATCCATCATTTCTGATTTAGGTCCTATAAACTCTATACCTGCCTCTTTACACTTTCTAGCAAATTCAGGGTTTTCAGATAGGAATCCATAACCTGGATGGATGGCATCTACATGCTTTTTTAATGCAAGATTAATTATTTCATCAATATTTAAATAAGCATCAACAGGACTTTTATTCTTTCCAATCTGATATGCTTCATGGGCCTTTGTTCTGAAAAGAGAAAGCTTATCCTCCTCAGAATATATAGCAACAGTTCTTATTCCAAGCTCATGACAAGCTCTAAATATTCTTATTGCAATTTCTCCTCTATTTGCTACTAATACTCTTTTAAATTTTTTCTTAGTCATAAAAAAACACCACCATCTTTTATTCTTTTTAACTAAAAACTTTATAAGTTTATGCAATATATAATCTTTAGTTTATGCAAAATATAATCTTTTAACCAAAATAATTGGATTCCAATAACATGTTTTTAATTATATCACACATTTATTATTAAGTATAGCATTTTTAATAAAATTAATGTGCACAACTGAAATTTTCTTTTTTTATACTTGCAAATATTTTTATTTGAATAGAAAAAACGATTTAAAACAACTCTATTCGAATCATTCTAAATCGTCTCAAAACCCTTATATTCAGTTATTATTCTCTTAATTCATCATATATTTATATGTATTTTCAATTTCACAAGATAATATTTTATGAATTTATATTTATCCTATATTTTATTTATGTTAAAGTAACTTATTATAAAATAATACTGTATTATCATATTTTCCATTCAAATAACCACTTTTATACCAATTAATTCCATATACATTAATAAATCTTAGATAAATTTATAGCTCTAATTAACATTTATCATTTTATATAATTCATTTTCTTCCTTAGTAATTCTTGTCTCTATAGCTTTTAATATACACTTAGTTTCTTCAACAAATCCCTTTAAGTTAGCTTCTATTTTATTCTTTGTATTAAATTTATTTTTGTAACTCATGAATACTTGTGAAATTTCACCCATTTCATTCATATACAGATTAGCCATTTTCTTAAGTGATAAATCTTTACCATTAATCAAAGTTGGATATAAAAACTTGTCCTCTGATGTTAAATGAACTTGTAATTTCCCAGCAAGTTTATTTATATGACTTGCTGCTTCCATAGCATTTAATTCTATAATATTCTTACTTATCATTTCTTTTACTAATCTTATTTCATCTGATAAATCTCCGTGTTGTCTCATTAAATTATTTAAATTCATGGTAATACCCCCTACTGATTTACTATCTTTATTATAAACAAAATACAGCATAAGTTATGTACCATTTGTTACACTTTTAGTATATATTCTATATTTCAATTAACATTAGAAAAGGTTATATTAAAATAATCCATTAACCTTAAATTAATTTAAGATTTAATTTATTTTGATATAACCTCTTACCTTCACTTTATACTTGCTTTAATCTAATTTTACAATGCTCTGCTATGTCATTTGCAGCTATCATAGCACTTTTTACCGCTCCTTGTATCCATCCATGCTCTTGCGAAATATGTTCTCCAGCAAAATATACTCTATTATCATATTCAGGCTTACTAGATGTATAAGCAAATAGCCTTTTCTGGCCAGGCATATAATAGCATACAGCTCCAAAAAATCCTTGTTCGTTATCCCATTGTATTGTTTTATTCTCTAATACTATGTCATCAAGATATCCTTTTTTAAGTCCTTGAACATGCTCTACTTGTCTTTTTATTGATTCCAACCTAGTTATTGGCTCTAAATTACCAAGACGTACTGCATCTCTAGTTAAATTATAAGATGCCATAAGAACCCCACCATCTTCATAGTTTTTATACTTTCTTCTTACGATAGGTAATACTTGGTTTTCCAGGTTAGTAATATTATAGTTAATATTATAGGACGGATACCATATACTTCCTATTGGTAAATCTGTATAAGAACCACCACCTATTATTGCTTTACTAGGCCCCCCCTCTTCCCAGAATCTCTCCTTACACATAAAAATAGTTTTTTGTCCTGCTATATAATTTACCTCTTTAATTGCTTGCATTTTACTTGTACTAAACATAGGGTACACAGTTACATTACGAAGACTAGAAAAAGGAATAGCACATACTACAAAATCAAAACTCTGATGGCTACTATTGGTTTCACCTTCACCACTATATTCTAAAATAACCTTATTGCCTTCATTATTTCTATATATACCTTTTACTCTGTTTCCACTATTCCAAGTTATCTTACCTAACTGGTTCTCTGAAATATTTTTGTATTCTCTTGGATTTAGTGACATCAATGAGCGATACATAGCAAGAGGTAAATTAACCATTCCTCCATCTATTTGATACCTAAAAGCATCATCTACAGCATACTGCTCTTGAAGACTTTCAATATAGCTATTATCATATAACCATCCTGGGTAGGTTGCAATACAGGATATTAATTCTATTGCACCTTTGCTTAATCCCCTTTCTTCAAGTTCTCTCCTTATGCTTATGCTATCAAAATATTCAATTTCTGGAGAGTATTTCATTTTATTTTGCAATAATTCTCTTCTTATATCTGGCCTGATTTCTAATAAGCTAGCTCCTAATCCATAGCTTACAAGCTTTTGCCATGGTTCTCTTCTTTCCCATGGTGCTAAATTAAATTCAGGATAGATTTTCTCCATAACACTTATTCCATCTGGATCATTGATAGCTCTTTTATTTCTCACATAAATAAGTGCATTATCATTATTTTGAATAAAAGGTGTTGTTTCTAAATTAAATAAATTTATATAATTCCATGTAGCTTCATGACTTACTGGTATTCTCATAGCCCCAATTTCACCATAAAACCTTTTATTTTCATCAAAATAGTAAGTATAGATTCTTCCTCCAATACGCTCCTTTTGTTGTTCAAATATAGTTATGTCAAACCCCAATTTTCTAAGCTCAAAAGCAGTAGATAAACCTGCAATTCCGCCTCCTATTATACCTATATTAATTCCCTTACACTTACCTGGTGATAATATGGTTGTAATATCCTTTGGTGGGCTAAGTAATTCAATTAAATTATCATAGTCTTCTATGCGATTTGCTTCTGCTAAAGCAAGTCTTAGCATCATATGTCTTTCTTCATCTGTAGGATTACTTGGCTGCACAACTTTCACTTCTCTAACCAACCAGGATCAACTCCTTTTAGTTCTATAGTAATTATAATATTCGATTTCACTAAAAAGAGTTCTAGGGTTTAATTATATAAACAAATTAAAAATAACATATTACCGGTGCACCCTGAGTTATATGCTCAAATATGGCATTCGCAACATTATATGGAGTATTTATGCATCCATGGGATCCATCTGTTATATAGATTTGTCCTCCAAATTTCGAACGCCAAGTAGCATCATGAATACCAATATCACCATTGAAAGGCATCCAATAATTAACTGGTGCTACATAATTTTCCCCTCTTAAAGTTGCATTTTTTTCTTTATAGGTCAAACTATAAATACCTGATGGTGTAGCATACTTACTATTAGCATTTCCACTAACCATAGGCCCTTCTGTGATTAAAGTTCCATCCTTATAAAACCATATATGCTGACTTGTTAGATTAATTTCTACATAGGTATTTCCAAAATCATTTGCACCATAAGCTACAGCTGTTTGAGCATATATAGGTTTTCTTTCTCCCTTTTGTCCATCTTTTATAGCATTAATTAGAGCCGCAGTCTCTTCACTATAATTAATTAGCCAACCATAGTTACCTCCACTTACATTTACTGTAGTTTCAAGAGATGTTTTAAAATTCCTTGTTGAGCCATAAGTATCATATTTAACAGACAGTGAATTTACATATTCTCTTGCCTTTTCTTCATCAATAGACACCTCAAAGTTTTTATTAACAGCAAGCCAACTCTGAATAACATCTCTATTTAATACTTCTTTCTGTCCGCCAAAATCATAAGTAATTGATGAACCTATATATTTATCAAGGGTGTTTTTAGCCTCTAAAACTTCCTTTGAATCAGCAGTATACTCTGGTTTTTCATAACATTGAATTTCTTCTAGATTTATTTCATCCACCTTATTATTAAGAGCTTCCTTAACTTTTTCGTATAGTGTATCTTTATTCACCTCATTTCCTTGAACTTCTTCTTTAATTACGTATTCATTATTTTCATATTCTATTTTAGCATTCTCAGGTTTAATTATATTGTCATCGTTAAAGCAATTTAAACTATCAAACTTCTCCTTTAATACTTCATCATTATAAGATACTTCTTTTTCTATTTTGTAGTCACTGGTATTAAAGACTCCATGAATCCATCCAAAAGCACTTTGACTATCCTTCAAATCCTTAATTTTATTTTCTAAACTATATTTATATTCAATATCACTTCCGTTAATATTTTCCTCAACATTACCTCTTTGCTTTAATTTTAGTATATAAGCTTCACTTTCTGCTAATATATCAGCTTCTATATCTTCTGCAGTTTTTCCAGTAACACTAACTCCATTAATCATAGAGCCAAAATAAAATCTCTTCACAAAATACAAAGATGTACTTAAATATATAATTAGCAAAGCGCTAATTATAATCACACTTCCGATAATTATCCTCCTTTTTTTATTCACACTCTTTTCTACTTCTTGATCTTTAATTTCCATAATGCCCCCCTATATAACTAGTAATTGCAAATAAAATTACCCTGGTTTACTTGCAATTAGATAATAATTAAAAATGTACTTCCATAATTATATATACTAATCATACCACTTTAAAAGTACAAAAATATAGATTGTACTTAATATTATTAAAGTACAACCTATAAGTTTTAATTTATGGCTTTTATTAATCATTAATTTATAGTTTCTGAAACTAGTATGGCCTTATCTAAGTTTTCTTCTACATTACCATTACATAGTAACTCTACTTTTTCTCTTGAAATAACATTATTTCTTATCATAGACATTAATACAATTTCGCTTCTTTTCTTTGCTTTTTCATAATTTTTAGATAAAGCATAGTTCTCTGGTGATTGTGGTAATCCAGCCAGCAACAGTGACTGCGATAAAGTTATTTCACTTGGTGATGTATTGAAATACCCCCTAGAGGCTTGTTTAATTCCTGAATATCCATCACCATAATATATTACATTTACGTATAACTCTAATATTTCTTTCTTAGAATAATTCTTTTCTAATTCTCTAACTACAAAAACTTCTGCAATTTTTCTTTCTAATTTTTGTTCATGGGTAAAAAATAAATTTTTAGCCAATTGTTGAGTTATTGTGCTTCCACCCATAACTATTTTTCCAGCATCAATATTGCTAATAACCGACCTTCCTATGGCTATTAAATCTATTCCATTATGATTATAAAATCTATGATCTTCTACAGATACTATGGCATCTAAGAAGTCCTTAGATATTCCATCTATAGTTGTATAATCCTCGCTACTCCTTATACTATTTATTTTTTCTTGTACCCCTATTTCAGAGGTAGCAGCTCTATATAAAGAATATCCATCTTTAAAAAGGAAAACTCCAATTATTGTCATAAAAACAATAAACACTAAAGTAAGCTTAACTAATAACTTCTTCATTGCAACTCCTCCTTATAAGTTTATTATACTCCTTTTAGTTTTTATATGTTATCGAAGTAACTTACACTTATCTTACATTTTTGTAATTTAAAATTTTTAAACTAGTATAATAATGTTAAGTGCTAAAATTATCTAATATTATGGTCAATGATTGGTAATTTAAAACAAGATGTTAAAATAAAAATACTATAAGCAAAGAATTTATAACCATTCTTTACTTATAGTATTATTTTTATTTTATGAAGAGTTTATCTATCTTAAAACTAAATATATCCTCTTGTTTTATCAAACTCAAATATTATATCCATCTTTATTAAATTAGAATATAATTCCCCATATTATTGTAGAAACTAAAGTCATAGATAATCCTACTAAAGATTCGTATGGAATTAATTTTAAACGTTGTCCTATGCTCATTCCTGTTGCTCCTGCTGTTGCATGGAAGAAGGAACCATGTGGTAGATGATCAAGAACTGTAGCTCCAGCATGAACCATTGCAGCTCCACCTATAGGTGATATTCCTACTCCAACTATGGCTTGGGAGAATGTAGCTGATGCTATAGTTGACCCTGAAGTAGTTGAAGCTGTAGCTGCACACATTAGTATACCTGAAATAGGTGCTAATAAAAACGCTGGCATATTTAGAGCATTAAGTACTCCTATGGTTGTAGCTTGTAATCCTGATGCCTTTATTATGCCTGCTACAGTACCTGTTCCTATTAAAAGTATTGCTACAGGCATCATTTTAGAAAGTCCAAAGGTTAGATATTCATTAATATTTTTACCTTTTCCCATAACTAAAACCCCTACAATACCTCCAACTGGCAATGCTATAAGTGGATCTATTGATATTCCTGTTAATGGCCTAAGTGATAGTAAAACTATAGTTACTACCGGTCCAATAATTGCTGCAGAGAAAGATGGTAGTTCCACTTCTTCGACTTCCTCTTCTATACTGGTTTCTTTTGTTCCCTTATACTTTTTATTAAGTATGGAAGCTAATATTACTGTAACTATAAGTCCAACTATTGCTGGAATTATGTTAGCTACCATTAAAGATGATAATTCCACTCCAAAATTTTCTGCTGCTGCTATAGTATTAGGATTTGGAGATACTAAATTTCCTGCCTTACCTCCACCAATCATAGCTAAAAGTATAACCATAGGTGAATATCCTAACTTCTTTGCTATTGCAAGTGCTATAGGTGCAACTGTTATTACTGCTACATCTATAAATACTCCAACCGCTGTTAGTATCATGGTTGATAACGCTATGGCAAATAGTGCTCTTTTTTCGCCTAAGCTTTTTACAATTTGATCTGCAATTTTAGCTGCTGCTCCTGTCTTAATAAGTACTCCTGCTAAAACTCCAGAAGTTACTATACGAAGGATTGCTGGCATAATATCCTTTGCCCCGCTTATCATTACACTTACGGTTCCTTCAATTCCAGCTCCACCTACTAACCCTCCAACTACTGCACCTAATATTAAACTATATACAGGTTGTACTTTTTTAATGATTAATACTATGGCTACTACAAGTCCAAGTAAAGCTCCTAATGTTGTAATCTGTACTTCCATTATCGTCACCCCTATTTAAGATTTTCTATTGTTTCATTGTCTTTATAAGTCTAAAAATTTGTGTCACCGTTGATGTCATATTCTTTATGGCTGTTTCTTTATTAATTGCCTCTTCTATAGTCATAGCTGTATTTATTATAGAAAAATAAGCATCTATTCCCTCTTCATTACATTTAACAGCATCCTCTGTAGTGCATCCTGCTACTGCTATAACCTTAACATTATGTTTTTTAGCAAGCTTAGCCACGCCTATAGGCGCTTTTCCCATTGCAGTTTGAATATCTAGTCTACCTTCACCAGTGATAACCAAATCTGCTTCCTTTATAACTTCTTCTATCTTAATTTCTTCTAATATTATCTTAATTCCAGACTCTAGTTTAGAATTTAAGAATCCTAAAAATGCAAATCCAAGGCCTCCTGCTGCTCCCACACCTTCTACTTCAGCTATATCTTTTCCTAAATCTTTCTTCACAACCTGCGCAAAATTTCTAAGGCCTCCATCTAATTCTTTAACCATCTCAGGAGTTGCTCCCTTTTGTGGACCATAAACATAAGCTGCTCCATTTTCTCCGTACAAAGGATTAGTAACATCACATGCTATTTTGAAGGTGCAATCATCTAGTTCCTTCAATTTATTATCTATTTTTATGGTTTTTATCTTATTTAAAACTTCCCCACCAAGTCCTACTAATTCATTATTTTCATCATAAAACTCATATCCTAAGGCTTGTAGCATTCCTACTCCTGCATCATTAGTAGCACTTCCACCTATTCCAACTATAAAATTCCTACAACCCTTTCCTATTGCAGCTTTTATTATTTCTCCCACTCCATAGGTAGTAGTTTTCAAAGGATTTCTTAGTTCTGGTGGAACTAGTACAAAACCTGATGCTTGAGCCATTTCTATTATCACTGTATTGGTATCCTTTAATATCCCATACTTAGCGTCTACTTTTTCTTCTATTGGGCCTGTAACAGATATAATTTCTCCTTCACCATTCATGCCTTCTACTAAGGCATCTACAGTTCCCTCTCCCCCATCTGCTAAGGGCATTATTTTTATATCCGAATTATTATCTACATTCAATATTCCTGTTTTTATTGCATTAGCTGCTTCAATTGAAGTCAAACTTCCCTTTAAAGAATCTATAGAAATTACAATTTTCATTGCTACCTCCTCCTTTTATCAAATTATATCAAAGGATTTTTGTCACTTCTATGTTACATACAACAAAATAATACGTTTTCACCCCTCTATTTTTGTTATATCTAATATTGAATTTTTAATTTTTAAATCCTTCATGAAAATAATTTTACTTATAAATAAAAATATCTCAAAATTGGTTATAATTAATCCTTACTTTTATTTGATTTATACCTATTATTCCTTATAGATACAATTTCAATAAAAACTTTAGATTTAATCAATTTTGAGATAATTTATTATTAAAAATTTCTTTACAATTAACCTTTTATGATAGTTTTATAGCTAAATAAAGTATTACGGATTCATTAAATTTTCTTGGATTAAACCCTGACTTTTCATATATTCTTTCCAATCTATACTGAAGGGTATTTTTATGTATATATAACTCTTCTGCAGTTTGCTTTAAAGACATATCATTTTTATAATAAACCTCTAATAGGTTTATATCCTCTTCATCAAGAGATTTTAACACCTTATCCTTATACTGATTTTTTGTTTCAGTATCTACACTCTCCAAGATAAGCTCTAAATTCAGGCTATCAAGATAAGTTAAGATATCACCATTTTGAGCTGAGTACTTAAGAGCAATTCTAGCTTCTCCATAGGATTTATATGCTTCATATAAACCTTTTAGCCTTCCCACTCCCCCAGTTAAAATTCCATCATACTTACTTAGGGTTTCTATATGAATGTTTCTTAGCTTATTATATCTTTCCTTGTTTACTAAAGCTATGAATTCATTAGGGTAAATATATAACTTAAATATATTGCCAATATCATCTAATACACTTTTTATGTGATTCTCTATAGTCTCTAGCTCTCTAAGGTTATGATATTTATTTATCTTTAAAATAACGACAGCAAACTGCTGATTTAATGCTATTCCAAATTCCTGAAGAATATTTTCAATTTCATTTTTATCTTTAACATCATTATATATTAAAGACTTAACTACATAATTTATTCTTTGTTTATCTGCTTCATACTTATAATTTAGCTGCTGTTCTTTTATAAATATTTCTGTGATTTTAGTAACTAAAAATCCAAATTTACTAACTTCACTAGGCTCTCCAGTTATACCTATAACCCCTACTGCAATATTGTTTATTTTTATGGGATAGTTTATACCTTTTCTACTTCCTTTATATTCCTCATTATCTTCAACAGTTATATTACTCAAAGTTTTTATAGCATTATATCCCGCTTGATGAAAGGTGTTAAGTCTAGATTTATCTGTACTACCTATAATCATCCCATTAATATCTATAAAATTTATATCCTTATCTACAACCTCTTTAACTGCATTTACTATTTCTTGAGCTAAATTAAAATTGATTTTATTAATAATCATAATTTAAATCATCTCCTTGTGAAGCACTGTAGGCAAATTTAAAGGAGGTTACCTTGTAACAAATATTATGAACCACTAAATTAATTCATCCTTCTTTAATAAATTAAACAATGTAGGATTCAAATTAAATTCCTTCATTAAAGCATTAACCTCTGAAAGTGCCTTTTCCTTTTTTTCCTTAGTTATACTAGTCTTCGATGCCCTTATTAATATGTTTTTAGGAGAATGAGCTATATCTATAAATTCCAAAAGCTGAGTTTTATATCCTACACACTCTAAAAGATTTCCTCTCACTGCATCAGTCATAAGAGCTGCAACTCTCTCTTGAACTATTCCATATCTAGTAAGTATAGATAGCTCCTCCGTATTCATCTGCTTATTAAACTCATGCTGACAACAAGGCACTGAGAAAATCATTTTACTATTCCACTTAATAGCATTGTATAGTGCATAATCTGTTGCCGTATCGCAGGCATGTAAAGTAATTACCATATCAACCTTATCATTATATTTAAAGCCATTTATATCGCCCAATTCAAAGTGTAAATTATTATAATTATATCTCTTAGCTATTCCATTACATTTTTCAATTACATCTTTTTTAAGATCTAATCCTATCATCTTAACATTAATTTTCTTAATCTCTACAAAATAATAGTATAATACAAAGGTTAAATATGACTTACCGCATCCAAAATCTAAGATTGTAAGCTCTTTATAATCATTTTTCTTAATTTCATCATCAATAATTTCAACAAATCTATTTATTTGCTTATATTTATCATACTTAGAATTAACTATTTTCCCTTCTTTAGTAAAGACACCCAAGTCTATAAGGGGTTCTATTATCATACCTTCTTTAAGAATATAATTTTTCTCTTTATTATGTTCTTTATTAACTAGGCTTACATTGTTGCTTTTTTTCTTTCCTAAATGAACTTTGCCTTTTTTAGATATTCTTAAATCGAAGGTAGTAGCAGTTGACCAAGCTGAAATTTGCTTATAATTATCTATTGTATACTCTAAAACTTTTTCTTTTAGTGAATCTAAATCAATATTTTCGTGAAATACCTGCTTATCAGTATACCTTTCTATTTGATAATACTCCTTAGAGCTATTCTCCTTTAATGTAAATATTATTTTATTATACTCCATAGATTTATTCATTTTATTGCTAATAACTAGCTTTATAATATGTTCTTCTATAATTTCATCAATTGCTTTTCTTAATTCTTCCATCTTAACACACCTTATTATTTATATTTGTATCTATTGTATCATATCTTAATTTATTGCGTTTTCAAATTAGGCACATGAAAATAAATAATAGACCAAAGGTTCGAAGTATATTTGCCACGAGACAAGGAGTTAAAATCCAATCATAGTGGTGCTATGACTGGATTTTAACGACGCAATATTCGTGGCAAATAGGCGAGAAAACTGATCTATTATTTATTTGATAGTGCCTTATATATGGAACATTTTAAAAAGTTATCTATGCAAAAAATTAACTTTTTATATAGATAACTTTTTGCATATTTAAAATTTTAAATATTTAACTTTTTAGAATATTGCTCTAGTACTTATTATATATTGTTATATAATTAAGTAGCTTTTAATCCATTATTAGACTTCTGAGTAAAAATATCTAATATGGTCTTTTCAGTTTCCTTCATTCCCGGTGAGGCTATCATTCCCATATATCTCATGGTCTCTTCGGGAGTTTTTCCATTTATCCCATGGATATCTTCTATATAAATATTATTCATAGCAAGTTCAATGGATCTATAAGCAGCATCTACAGCTACAATTCCCTTCATCACACACCCTACATTTCCACCATCACAAATCATTCCAGTTATGCTTGAAGCCATATTGTTAATAGTATATTTCATTTGTTCTAAGGTTCCATTCTTCATAAAAACTAAAGCACAGGCCATTCCAGTTCCTGCTGCTATGGCACATCCACAAAATGCAGATAACCTACCAGAGTATTCTTTAATATACATAGTTATAAGATAGCTTAAAGCTGTAGCTCTAAGTAACTGCTCCTCAGTAAGTTCATTAACGCTATAAGAACTATAAAGTGGCATAGTACATATTATACCGTGGGCTCCACTTCCTGTTATACTCATGGCAGGCTTATTTAGTCCAATAACTCTAGCTTCAATAGCTCCACCAGTTAAAACCTGAGATGTCTTTACCTCATCCTTAGATTTAACTTCATCATTATTTGATCTTATAAGCTGTTTTACTATTTTTGTTCTATTAGAATATAGACCCTCCTTAAATAATTCCATATTTACAGTATAGGCATCTTTTAGAAAACTAATTTCATCTATATCTACTGTGCTACAATAATTGTAGAAGTCCTCTAAAGTATAATTTGTAATTTCACTAATCTCTTCTTCTGAAATATTCTCTTTATCCTTTATCTTATTATCCTCTATTTTAAAAATTATATTGTTATTTAGCTTAATTTCATATATGTCTGTATGATGATTTTTTACTATTACCTCACAAGTATCTTTATCAGTTTCAACTATAACTCTTATATATATTTCTGAATCTATTCTATCTAAGTGTGCAAAAACCTTATGTTTATCTATGAGCTTTTGTGCTTTTTTATTATCCTCTTCATTAATACCCTCTAAAGATAGTAAGCCTTTTTCCCACTTTCCGGCCACGGCTCCTAACGCTGCTGAAAATATATTACCTACTTGGGTTGAATTTGGAATTCCACAAGTAAAGGCATTTTTATATATTCCAGAATTAAGATATATATTAATTTCTTTTACCTCTCCCTTTGTATAGCTTCTTGCTCTTGCTGTAGCAAAAGCAATAGCTCCTGGTTCTGTCACTCCTAAAGATTGAACCATATCCATTTTAATGATCTCAGTTAGTTTCTTCATATATTACTCTGATACTATAAGTTATCAGAACTCCCCCCTCTTAACTTAGATTCTATTGTAATTTATATTATTATATAATTAAAGGGTGACCTAAGCCACCCTTTAATTAGTATTCTAACATTTCTCTTCCTAAAGCAACCTCGCTAACTTCTTTATTATTAAATAAAGAAATTCTAAAACTTAAGTTAAAATCTTCAAATTTACATCTATATTTTTCTAGTTGCCATTGTCCACAAGAGTTAGTACCTACACCATTTTGTTTATAGTCAATGTTAAATATAACATAATCCCTCTTCACTAAGTCTATAGTATGCTTTGCCTTTTCTAAATCCCTATCTTCATAATAGGATGCACTAAAATCAAAATATTCATCTGCAATAGCTGTAATACCTATACCTCTATCATTAGTAAGACTAACCCACGAACAATCACTTCTATTTCCATTTTCCTGTGGCTTAACATAATTAGTAAATAGTCCATCAACGGTATTTTCATATACTCCAAACAAATTAGCTTCCTTTGTGTCTGGATAAGATTCTCCTGGGCCTCTTCCCTTATATTTAACCATCTCCAGATCTTTGTTTACTTTAAGCTTTACTCCTATTCTCGGTATCATTTCAGGAAAATTCTCTATATCTCCTGAAGGAGTCCCGGAAACTTTTACTAAAATATCTCCACTTCCAAAAACTATATATTCATAAGTAGACTTATAATGCCATGAAGAATTAGTAGTTCCGTTAATTGTTTCTACTTTAAAATGTAGTACATTATCCTTAACTTCATAATTAATACTTCTTACAATTTCATGGCCTAGGTGCATGAAATATTTTTTCTTATAGTCTTCTAGAAGATACATATCATTGTCAATTGGAGCTCTCCAGAAATTTAGTTTAGGTCCTTCTTCTATAATGCAATATCCATCTCTAACTGCTTTTATTATATTCCCCTTAACCAAATCAAAGTCTACCTGAAAATCTTCTCCTATAACCTTAAGTGTACAATGTTCTTTTACCACTTCAATGATATCTTTAGGCTTTATTTTGACCTTTTCTACTTCTATAGGTAGTTTAAATTGAGCTGTAGCTAATTCATGACCTATCTTAGCCCATTTACAGTTATCCTTTAAAACATAGGATATATTTAAATAATAAGTTGCACCTGGTGTTTTAGGAAACTCCATGGTGTAAGGCAAAATTATTTCTCTATTTTCTCTTCCCTTTATAGACGGCATTGGTAAGCGTCTACTTCCTATTAACTTATTATCCTCTTTTATGCTATAGATTAATTCTAATATATTTAAGTTATTAAAGTCATATCTATTTATGACTTCAATAATACCTTTAGTTAGATCAACAGCCTTAGTTTCAACAGGTTCTATGACCTTTTTATACTCCAAAAGCCCTGGAGATGCACTTCTATCAGGCATTAATAAACCATCAATACAGAAGTTTCCATTAGTTGGGTCATCACCAAAATCTCCACCATACTTGTAATATATCTTTCCTTCATCACTTACTGAGTATATTCCATGATCAAACCACTCCCATACAAAGCCTCCTTGAAGTTTATCATATTTATAAAATAAATCTTGATATTCTCTTAGAGCTCCTGGGCCATTTCCCATGGCATGACAATATTCACATAGTATATGAGGTTTTTTCACCTTACTTATTATGTCATCCATCTTTAATTTACTATCATGTTCTAGCCAAGTATACATAGTACTATAAACCTCCGACACAGGCCCATCTTCTTCCCTAACATTAAAATCACCTTCATAGTGAACAAGCCTTGTATTGTCTAACTCCTTAGCTCTCTTAGCCATAGATTTAAAGTTCGCACCAAAGGAAGATTCATTGCCTAAAGACCACATAATTATACATGGATGATTTTTATCTCTTTCAATCATTCTCTCTATTCTATTTACATAGGCTAATTCCCATTTTGAATCATCACTTATCCATGAATAGTTTCCAGTGAGCTCAAAGCCATGACATTCTAAATCTGTTTCATCAATAACATAAAGCCCATACTCATCGCAGAGGTCATATAACCACTCTGAATTAGGATAATGTGACGTTCTTAGGGCATTGATATTATGCTTTTTCATTAAAATAATATCTTCTTCTATTTCTTCTCTAGATACAACCCTTCCATTTTTAGGATTATAATCATGTCTATTTACACCCTTTAGCTTTATGGCTACTCCGTTTACTGTAAAAACTTCTCCCCTTAATTCAATTTTTCTAAAGCCTACCTTTTGTGGTATTACTTGAACCAGCTCATTACCTTTATAAACTGTCATCATAAGACTATATAAATTCGGCTCCTCGGCACTCCACTTTAAGGGACTTTCTATTTTCTTTTCAAATTTTAGTCCATTTCTTGTATCTAGACGATCTTTAAATATAGGCTTTTTATTATCATCAAAAAGTTCTATTTGAACAACTTGATCTCTAGCCTCTTTAAATTCAAAATCTATACTTAGTATTCCATTTTCATATTTTTCATCTAGATTAGTTTCTATTTTAAAATCATATATTCCTAAGAGTGGTTCTGAGTAAAGCTCTACATCTCTAAATATACCACTTAACCACCACATGTCTTGATCTTCTAAATAAGTTCCATCACTCCACTGGTATACTCNNTTACATAGTTAGTTATATCAAATTCTCCTTGTATTCTAGCACCCTTACTATAGCCTACTTCTTGTCCATTTATCCATAGATTATAGGCAGAATCAATTCCATTAAACTTTAATATTATTCTCTTTCCTAACCATGACTCATCTAGGCTAAATTTTCTTTTATATATTCCTGTTGGGTTTTCTGTAGGTACATAGGGTGGATTTATAGGAAAGTTATACCACAGATCTGAATAATGCATCTTCCCATAGCCTTGTAGTTGCCAATTACCAGGTACCGTTATTTTATCCCAACCTTCTGTATTAAAATCTTCTTTATAAAAATTCTCTGGAGAATATTCAGGAGCCTCTAAAAATAAAAAACTCCATATGCCATTTAAGTTTTTAAAATTATCGGTATACCTTCTCTCTCCAAGTTCCGCCATACGCCTTGACGAAAAGGTTAAAAAGCTAGCTCTAGGCTCCATTCTATTAAGACCATCAATATTTATATTTTCCCATAGCTTCATATTGCACATCCCCCTTAAGGCACTATCAAATAAATAANNGATTTTAACTCCTTGTCTCGTGACAAATATACTTCGAATCTTTGGTCCATTATTTATTTTCATGTGCCTAACTCTATAATTTTTATTAAAATTCATTATCCTTATGAACCCTAAACTTAAAAATGGTTTTAGCCTTATATTCTTCATCCTTTTTAATCAATGAATTCTCCATGAACCTACCTTTAGGTCCTATAGGTAGGTTTTGAGTTTCAAAGCATATAGCCCCATGTTTTTCTAGATTTCCTCCCCACTCTAATTCCTTGCTGCTTTCAGGAAAGTTAGTAGAATATACGACTACTGCTTCTCTATCTGTAGATATCTCCAAGATTCTTCCGCTGACTTCATCCTTTAAAACAATCTGACCTTCTTTATCACTTAAAATCCATGGGTGATCATAGCCACATCCTAGAATAAGTTGTTCATGATTATTATTAATATCATCACCAACTTTCTTAGGTCTGATAAAATCAAAGGCTGTTCCTAAAATATTTATTATTTCTCCACTTGGTGCAGAGTCTTCTCTTATAGTTGCCATACTTTTACTTTTTATTGTCAAAACTTCATCTAATATATTTCTTTTTAAGTTGCCTGATAAATTAAAGTAACTATGATTAGTCATATTTAGTAAGGTATCTTTATCACTCTTTCCATAGTATTCAATTGATAATTCATCTTTATCATTTAATGTGTACTTTACCTTAATATCTATATTTCCCGGAAAACCATCTTCACTCTCTTTGCTTTTAGCTTCTAGAATTACTCCAACTTCTTTTTTATTTTCAAAAATAGTACCTTTCCAAATCTTACTGTTAAATCCATGAATACCACCATGTAGAGTATTTATTCCTTGGTTTTTAGTAAGCTCATATCTCTTTTCATAAATATCAATATAGCCACCCGCAATTCTTCCTGCGGTTCTCCCAATAATAGCTCCACTATAGCTATTATCATTAATATAATCCTTTAGATTTTTCCATTTAACTACTATATTTTCTACGGTTCCATATTTGTCAGGTATGAGAATGTCAGTAATAATTCCTCCCAAGTTCAATATTTCAACCTCTATATTATTATAATTTTTAAGAGAATATTGAAAAACTTCCTCCCCATCCTTCTTAAATATACTTCTCTTTAAAATTTTCATTTTTCACCTTTCTATAGAAATCAGTTTCTATATATTTTTATATTAATTTTTTAACTATTTTCCACTTATATCTTTATGATAATGAAATTATGATACTTTGTAAATATTATTTTTATAAGTTAATGTTTTGTTTTAATAAAATTATTTACTTTTATATAGTAATCGCTTACTATATAATTATAAAAAATTTTCGGAGGTTACGGCTATGGGACTTATGGAAAAATTAAGGCATGATTTTAAATATATATTTAAAGAAGAGCCTTGTAACGGCTACTTTTCTCCTGGTAGGGTTAACCTAATCGGTGAACATACTGACTATAATGGAGGTAATGTATTTCCCTGTGCAATTTCTCTTGGAACCTATGGCATAGTTTCTAAAAGAAATGACTCTAAAATGAAACTTTTCTCTAAAAACTTTAAAGAAGCTAGCATTATTGAATTTGATTTATTAGAAGTTAAATATGACCTAAAAGATAATTGGGGAAACTACTTAAAGGGAGTTATTAAAGCCTTTCAAAATCATGGTTTTAAAATTTCTAAGGGCTTTAACATTTTAATATATGGTGATATTCCTAATGGTTCAGGTCTCTCATCTTCTGCTTCTTTAGAAATACTCATGGCCATAATATTAAAAGATGCCTTTAAGCTGAATATAGATATGATATCCATAGCAAAGCTTTGTCAAGAAGCAGAAAATAAATTTATCGGAGTTAACTGTGGTATAATGGACCAATTTGCTATAGCTATGGGAAAGGAAAACTGTGCTCTATTATTAGATTGTAATACTTTAGAGTATAACTATAGCAATGTCGACATGGAGGGTTATAAAATCATAATAGGCTCCACTAATAAAAAACGTAGCCTTGCAGATTCCAAATATAATGAAAGAAGGACTCAATGTGAAGAAGCTTTAAATATCCTTAAAGGATATAAGGATATTGCCTCTCTTGGTGAACTTACAGAGGATGACTTTGAAGCTTTTAAAAATAAAATTCAAAGTCCAATTATAAGAAAAAGAGCTAAGCATGCTATTTATGAAAATGTAAGAACTTTGAAAGCAGTTAAGGCATTGAAAGAAAATAACCTTAAGATCTTTGGTAATTTGCTAAATGAATCTCATATTTCCTTAAGAGACAATTATGAAGTTACAGGTATAGAACTAGACACTCTAGTAGAAGCTGCTTGGTCTCAAAAGGAAACAGTTCTTGGTTCTCGTATGACTGGAGCTGGCTTTGGGGGATGTACAGTTAGTATAGTAAAAGAAGATAGTATATCTAATTTTATAGAATATTCTTCTAATAAATATGAAAGTATTATAGGCTATAGTCCAAGCTTCTACACTGTTGATATTTCAGGTGGAGCAAGAAAATTATTTTAGGAGGTAGAGTTAATGATATATTATGAAATAAGTAGGCTTATAAACTTTGCCCTTCAAAATAGTCTACTTGCTAAAGAAGATAAAATTTATTCTATTAATTTACTTCTTAGTCTACTAAATTTAAAAGACTTTGAAGAAAGTGAAATCAATGAGGAGTTAAGTAATCCTACGTCTATCTTAGAAAATATATTAGACTATGCTACACATAAAAAAATCATTGAAAATACAGTTATGGAAAGAGATTTATTTGATACTAAGGTTATGAACTGTGTCATGCCTAGGCCTTCAGAAATAATAAAAAACTTCTATGAAGTATACAAAATCTCTTCAAAAAAAGCTACAGATTATTATTATAACCTAAGCATAGCTTCAAACTATATAAGAAAAGAACGTACAGATAAAAATATTATATGGAAAACTCCAACTATTTATGGGAAGTTAGACTTAACTATAAATCTATCCAAGCCAGAAAAGGATCCAACGGATATAGCTAAAGCTAAAGAGCAACAGCCTATTAATTATCCTAAATGCTTATTATGTAAAGAGAATGAAGGTTTTTCCGGAAACTTAAATCATCCTGCCCGTGATACCCATAGAATAATTCCAATAAAGCTTAAAAATAATCAGTGGTTTTTACAGTACTCTCCTTATACTTATTATAATGAGCATTGCATTGTATTAAATAGTGACCATGTGCCTATGAAAATATCAAGATCTACCTTTGAAAATCTCCTTGAGTTTGTAGAAAAATTTCCTCATTACTTTTTAGGGTCCAATGCAGATCTACCAATAGTAGGCGGTTCTATTTTATCTCATGATCACTACCAAGGAGGCTGTTATACCTTTCCTATGGAAAAAGCTATTATTGAAAAAAACTATTATATAAAAAGGTATGAAAACGTAACTGTAGGACAAGTAAACTGGCCTATGTCAACCATTAGACTTTCCAGTTCTAATAAAGATGAAATTTTAAATCTTGCTAATTATATTCTAGAGTCTTGGAGAGACTACTCTGATGAAAGTGTTCACATATTAAGTAGTAGTAATGGTGAAGTGCATAATACCATCACACCTATAGCTAGGCTTAGAAATGAAAAATATGAGCTAGATTTAGTTTTAAGAAATAATAGATCAACTAGAGCTTACCCTCTTGGGATATTTCATCCCCATGAAGATGTTCATCATATAAAGAAAGAAAATATAGGTCTTATAGAAGTAATGGGCCTTGCTATCCTGCCTGGAAGATTAAAAATGGAACTTCAGATAATTAAAGATTATTTACTTCAAGGTGTAGAGGACATTTCTACAGATCGAATTGTACTGAAACATAGTCAATGGTATAATTATATAGTTCATAAATACCCATCTATTGAAGAGAAAGACGTAGATGAAATTTTAAGAAAAGAAATTGGATTAAAGTTTCAAGAAGTTCTTTGTCATTCAGGGGTATTTAAAAGAGATAAAGCAGGTCTAGAGGCCTTTGATAAATTTTTAAATATGTTATAAGGTGGAATAAGTTATGAGTATAACTATTAAAGAAGTAGCTGAAAGAGCTGATGTGTCTGTAGCTACTATTTCAAGGGTTATAAATGGAAATTATCCAGTAAAAAAAGAAACTAAAGAAAGAGTGCTTAAGGTTATCGATGACCTTAATTTTGTCCCAAACATGCAAGCAAGGGAGTTAACTCAAAAGAAGTCAACGATTATTGGAGTTGTAGTACCTAGCTTGACTAATATGTTTTTTCCTAACGTTGTATATGGTATAGAAACAGAGCTAAAGAAACATTCCCTATCCATTATACTCATGACTACCTCTAATGATAAAAATGAAGAAAAAAAATGTATAAATGATTTGCTTTCCAGAAATGTTTCAGGGATTATAGTTATAGATCCAAGTACCTCTAACATAAAGAGTAAGTTTTTTCATGATATAGCTAAAAAGCTTCCCTTAGTCTTCATTAACGGTTATACCTCAGTACCTAATATCTCTTCAGTATCTAATGATGAAGCTACAGGATGTGAGCTTGCTTTAAGCTACCTTATAGATAATAATCACAAAGACATATTGTTTCTTAGGGGCAAAGAGAGCTATTCCTATGATATTAAAGAGGAAGTTTACAAAAATATGATGATGGAAATAGATACCTTTAATCCTGACTATATAATAGATGTAGGCGAAGGAAATAGTATAGAAACTGTAGATAATACTACCGCTTTAATGATGAAGTTGCTACCAAAACTTAATGTAACTTCAGTATTTGCCTGCAATGACCTTATGGCTGTTGGAGTGATGAATAGCTGTAAAAAGTTAAATATAAATATTCCTAAAGATTTATCTATTATAGGTTATGACAATATTCAATTAAGTAGTTTAGTGGAACCTAAACTAACAACTATAGATCAACATATGCAGCTTTTAGGTAGTAAAGCAGCTGACTTAGTGTTAGATAAGATAGCTGCTAATAATGAATATGGTGTAAAAATAATCCTTGATAACACTTTAGTTGAAAGAGAAAGTGTTACTAAAATAAATATATAATGAAGAAACCTAAGTAAATTTAGCCAAACCTTTTTTAAAACCTTTGGCATGTATCCTAAGGATTATCGTAATATATTTAGATAAATAATTAATTCTTATATTATTTAAACTTTTAGAAATGAATATTAAAAAGGGAGTCTATGACTCCCTTAAACTTTATAAATAAACTTAATATAAATATACCTTACAATCTATCTAAATTGCCAATTATATCTTTTCAGTTTTAAGTGCCTTCCACAAGGAGACGCAACATAAAAGCATTACTATAATGAACGGAAATGCAGCAACTACCGATGCTGTTTGTAGTGATGATAATCCACCTGATAACAATAAAGCTGTAGCTAAAAGTGCCTGAAGTATACCCCATATTATTTACTTTTTATTAGATGGATTTAAATCTCCATTTGAGGATAACATACCTAACACAAAAGTTGCTGAATTAGCTGAAGTAATGAAGAAAGTACCTAATAATATTATAGTAAATACTGAAATTATACTTCCTAGTGGATATTTAGTTATAACTTGAAAGAATGCAGTTTCTGGTGATGCAGCTAAGTTCTTTAACACATCCATTGTGAGCTCACCAGTAATACCAAGATTTACTCCAAGAGTTCCAAAAACTGAGAACCAAATTATAGATACAATACTTGGCGCTACAATAACTCCAATGATAAACTCTCTAATAGTTCTTCCTTTGGATATTCTAGCAATAAATACTCCTACGAAAGGAGCCCAAGCAATCCACCACGCCCAGTAAAATATTCTCCAACTATTTACCCATTTATTACTTGTAAAAGGTTCAATATGCAAACTACTCTCTATAAACTCTGCTAGATAACCACCTGTACCATTTAAAAGAGTATTTATTATCTTTATAGTTGGTCCTATAAATAAAGATAAAATTAAAATTCCAAAGGCAATAACCAAGTTTATATTTGATATTGCACTAATTCCTTTTTCAATCCCACTAACTGCAGTCCAAATAACTATTACTGTTATAACAAATATTATAACTAGCTGAACTATAGGTGTTTCTGGAATTCCAAACATATAACTTAATCCACTATTAATTTGTAGTGTTCCAAGTCCTAAAGAAGTTGCAACTCCAGCTACTGTGGCAAATACTGCAAGTATATCTATAGTTTTACCAATTGGTCCATTTACTCTTTCTTCTCCTAATAACGGAATAAATATACTACTAATTAGTCCAGGTTTATTTTTTCTAAATTGAAAATATGCTAGGGCAAGACCTATAATGCTATAATTTGCCCACGGGTGAAATCCCCAATGCATAAAGGAAGATTTAAAAGCAAAATTTGCAGCTTCAACGGAACCTGGAGCTATCCCTTCTATTGGAGCTACAAAATGAGATATAGGCTCAGCAATTCCCCAAAATACTAGTCCTATCCCCATACCCGCGCCAAAGAGCATCGCAAACCAAGCAACGGTGCTGTATTCTGGCTTTGAATCATCTGCACCAAGCTTTATCTTTCCAAATTTACTAAATGCTAATACCACTGCGAATACTACAAATAAAAACATAGAAATCAGGTATGCCCAACCAAATTTTTCAGTTAAAAAATTAAGCGCACTATTAGACATTTTTTCAAAACCACTTTTATCTAAAATTCCCCAAAATACAATAACAAAAGTTATAACTAATGAAATAATATAAACTGAATTTGATTCTTTCTTTCTTTTAGTATTTGCATTGAGTGTTGTGTTTGTATTAGTGTTGCTATTCCCCATAACAATATCCTCCTTAAAATTAAAGTAGATAATTATGCCGTAAGTTTTCTTTAAGGGCTGTAAATTTACTTTCACAGCCCCTTAAAGATTAAAACTTAACTTTAAAAACAGTTTGTTCTTTTACATCTGCTCCTAAGGCATCTAATGCAACTCCAACTCTGTGGTAACGAAGTTTCCACTGCTCTTCTTTTGATGTGCCTGGATCTCCTAAAGGATATGGAATAGATATAGTAGGAATAATCTTGTTTGCTCCTGCTGTCTTTGAAACTGGAATTAAGTTTGCCATTTGTACAATTGGCATACCTGATTTTTCAATTTCCTTAACCATGGTTGCACCGCAACGCGTACAGGTTCCTCACGTAGAAACCATTATAACTCCATCTACACCCTCATTTTTAAGATGAACTAAAATCTCCTGTGCCATTCTCTTTGCCTCGGCTTGAGTAGTTCCAGTACCAACCGTTGAATAGAAATACTCATGTAGCTTTTTAAATTTTCCTTCTTTTTCATATGATCTTAATGCATCTATTGGAGCTATTACATTAGGATCTGCATCTGCTGCTGCAGGGTCAAAACCAGCATGGATTGTCTTATAAACTCCACCTTTTAGAGCATCTACTCCATCGATATTATATCTTCCCCATCTTGTTGCAGATGCCGATTGAATTCTATCTGGATTGTCTACAGGTACTATGCCTCCTGTATTTAAAAGTGCTATAGTTGCATCTTTAAGATCTTTAATTGGCTCTGCTATAGGTACTATATCTGTTTTAGGAATTGGAAGTTCAGTGATAAACGGTCTTCCATTTAATTTCTCTATAAGCATTTCTACTGCTCTATCAGCACCCCACTTACCATCTTTTCTCCAAATTTGATGTCTTATCCCTCTTGGATAATATCCCTCTACTTCAGCACCAAGGCTTTCTTCACCTTTCAAAAGTTTATTTCCGAAATTTGCCATAGATTTTATATCACTTCTCATTTTAGCTGCACTATGTCCTCCTACGAAAACATACATATCCCTTTTAAACATTTCTACTCCAGGGTTTTCTATGTGCATAGAAGTAATTACTGGAACATTAAATTCTTCTTTAACAGCATTACAAATTTCACCACACGCAACTCCATATCTTCCTGCTTGAAAAGCTGGTCCTGCAAAGAAAATATCAAATTCTATATTTTTAAGTTCAGCTATAATTCTTTTTATAGCTTCTTCTGTATTAGATCCCATAAAGTTATCTCCACAAATTATTGTATGAGTAACTTCTGCATCTAAGTTTTTATTTAACTCTATAGCTGGACCTATTGTGCCTTCCTTGTTNNCAAAATCCGCCTTGTCTTCTCCACCTATTTGACCAAAGAATTGGTTTATATATATTACTACCTTTTTCATTTTATCCCCTCCTAGTTATTAAAACTCTATCATTGTTTTTGGCGACCAACCACAAACCTGATCTCCACAGAACATAGCATTATTCTCCATTATTATTGATCCATCTGCTCTTACAGAAGGTCCAAGTATCTCATCATTTTCCCAACCACCAGATACACCATCTCTACCTAGAGATTCTAATTCTCCTATAACAGTTTCCATTGGTGGAAGAGTTATTAATTCTGACACATTACCACAAGACACAATAGCATCAGCCTTTTCATCCATAGAAACTAGTGGCTGTGATTGTCCATCTCTTCCAGTACACTCATTAGTAAGTCCTACAACTTTTACTCCAGCATCTTCAAGAGCAACTATACAAGCTGTAAAATCTGCATCTGGGTTACCATACCCTTCTTCTGCAACTATTGCACCATCAGCTCCAATTGACTTTGCAATCTGTGCTACAAATAGTGCAGCACGGTTTTTTTGATCTAATGCTACATTAAGATTTGACATTATTATTCCTAAGAAATTTATTGTCTTTCCATGTTCTTTATAAAGTCTTTTTATTGTAGGATTGTTTTGGAACTCATAAGTTGACCATTTAGAGCAGCAAGGCATGAAACTTCCTGATATCAACGCTCCATCTAAAACTTCATTGGGATGCATAAAGGTTGGTAGCATACGATTCATATCCCATCCATATAAAAATGTGTTATATCCCAACTCTTCCATTTGAGATTGAGGTTGCATAACAAATACCATACTTGGAAGTTCGTTTACACTTTTTTCACGTTTTATTACTGGCTCTAATTTATATTCTTCAATTTCTTCCGGTTCTAAATCTTTAACAACACTGCCTATAAATTCTGCAAGTTTATGTCCTGCTTCTCTTAAAGCTTTATTTTTTTTCTGTTGTTCTCTTTTTTCAAATTCTTCATCTGTATCAGCAACTAGTACTATATTTTTTAGTTGAGAATAGTAGGTATATTTTGCACCTTCTCCACTCATATCAATAAGTCCATCTTGAAATCCACCCCAATGTTTTCCAACTACAAGCAAACTACAATTCTTCAGTGCATGAGTTCTACCATCACCAGCTTTAACTAAATCTCCTGTATAACCTGGAAATAATGGATTTCCATTCAATTTTATTCTTGGCTCTATAGCTTCTTTTACTGGCATAAGTCGCACATTATCACCTGGCTTAACAATATATAAATCTGCTTCAATTATGTGCTTGTCCTCTAAAACAAAATTTAATGCTTCTTTTTTATTAATAGTTAGTATCCCTTGAGCAAATTCTGTTTTTTCGCCGAAAACTATATCTTCGACATAAAAATTTCCAATTTCTAGTTTCATATTCCCACTCCCTTATTATTTTTATAATTTTCTTAATATTTATAATATTATTTTATTCCACTCATTATATTTTGTAAACGTGTTTACGTTTTTTTGTTATTTAATTAACAAATTCTATGTATTTAAAAATCAAATAGTAAACCCTATATCTTTATATAACTTAAACCTTAATGTTATAATAGATGTATATGTTAATATTAAGTGGGTTAAAGGGGTAATCTTATGACTAAGTCAGCCATAGAAAGAAAAGAAATGATAGTTTCTTTCATAAGTTCAGCTAATAAACTTATAGATGAAGAAGGTATAGAAAATGTTACAGCAAGAAAAATTGCTCATTCTACAGGATACAACGTTGCTACAGCATATAAATACTTTAAGAATTTAAATCATATTTTGTTTTTTGCTTGTATGAAATATTATAATTTATATATTCAAGATCTTCCTAATTATATTAATGAAGATAATTCATCTTTAGAGAATTATTTAGGTATTTGGAAGTGCTTCTCTATACATGCTTTTAACAATCCTAAAATCTTTAAATCAATATTTCTAGATCAAGGTCATCTTAGTGTTAAAGATACTATGAAGGAATATTATGAAATTTTTCCTAATGAATTAAAAAGCCTCCCAACCTCTTTATCTACTATGCTAGATAAAGATTATATTAATGAACGTGATCTTGCTTTACTTGAAGTATGTATTGAAGATGGGTATATAAATCAAGCAGATGTTAAAGAATTAAGTGAAAATGTTATTATATTTTTTGAGGGTTTATTGATGAAAGTTACAAATCATGTTGATGGCTATAGTAAAAAACGGGCATTAGAAATTATTCTAAAATTTATTTATAACACTTTGCATTATTATAACTTAAAGTCTTCTAATGTTTTATCACCTTTTTTAACCCTATAAAATGCCATTTATCTAGATGTATTTAAAATGAAATTTAATTTAAGATTCACATGTTATTGTGTAGGCACACTTCTAAATAATTTATAATTTTAAAGTCTAAAAAACCCCTTAAATAGCATAACTATTTAAGGGGTAAATATTTACTAATTAAAAACTAGATAATAGTAATATTTTCTGCTTGTGGTCCTTTTGGTCCTTTAGCTACGTCAAAAGAAACTTTTTGACCTTCTTCAAGTGACTTGTAACCATCAGAATTTATTTGAGAAAAGTGTGCGAAAACATCTGTTCCNNATGTGCAAAAACATCATTTCCATCTTCTCCTGTAATAAATCCAAAACCTTTTTCTCCATTAAACCATTTTACTGTACCATTCATAAATGTATACCTCCGAAATTTTATTTTTCTTAAATTCATTGTAATAATTCACTAACAAAATTTCGATATTAACATACTTTATTTATTAAGTACTAATTGAAACATATTGGCTTTACATTATTTACTATTAATTTAAGTTCTTATTAAGCATACTACAGTTTATTATATAAAGCAAGTTATTTTTATAGTAACTTACTTATTTTATTAAAAATAACTTTATTTTCATTAACCTTACCTTCATTTCCTACTGTGCAGCAATAGCTTTCACTCATTCCTACCTTAATCATTGTAGCATAATTTCTTATATCCTGATTAGTAG
>DKGY01000069.1 GCA_002453475.1 Clostridium sp. UBA6758
CTGCTGCTGTTAATGTTACTAAACCATTCTCTTCAGTAATAACTGGAGTTCCTGGAGGAGTAATATCAATTTCTTCAACAGTTACATTGCCATCCTTTACTGTTACAAGGAACGTGGTCTTTACATCATCCGATATAACTTCTACTTTGTATGGCTCTGTTTTATTTACTAGATATAAATAAATGTTTTCATCCTCTTCATGTCCTTTGGTTATATTCCAGTCCACATCATCAACTTTTACACTTGTTACATTAGGTGCTAAAATTGTTGCTTTATAAGGAGTTAAATCATTTATTCCTGTAAAGGTGCATTCTTCTCCATCTTCACCTTTACCTATTGCTTCTCCTTCACCTGTTGATGTTGCTTTTACTGTGCCCTTTAGTATGGTTATATCTTGCTTCTTGCCACTATACCCACTACCTATAGCTGCACCGTAATCACTTGAAGTTGCAGTAATAGTACCACCTGAAATATTTATGATTCCAGCTTCACTTTTAGTACCTCCACCAATTGCAGCACCTCTACTATTAGTTGTAGCATTTACTACACCCCCAGAAATATTTATTGCTATTTTACCTTTTGATGATGATCCTGCTCCTATGGCTGCTCCTGCTGAATATGAACTTGTGCTAGTTGTTTGTGCATTTACATATCCACCTGAAATTAATATATTATAGTCCGTACTACCTCCATAGCAATCACCTATAGCTGCTCCTGAACCATTATTACTAGCTATAACTTCACCGCCCGTAACTTGAATTGATGCCGATATAGCATTAGGATTCTTTGCACTTGCTCCACTACCAATAGCTGCAGAACCAATATAACTCTTAACATCTGAAATAGCCGTTACTTTACCACCACTTATATTTATATTACTTGCAATACCACTATCTCCACCACCTATTGCTGTACCTGCTCCACGTGTGGCTACATTAATAACGCCATCACTTATATTTATTGTACCAGAATCCATAACACCTGCTGAACTTCCACCGCCAATANNTTAATATTTAGTGTACCCTTACCCAGAATCTCAAGTTCTTTTCCATAATCCACACTTATAATAGCTCGTTCTGAGTAGTCAGCTGTACTTGTAAGCGCATTATCACCTTTTAAGGTTAGGGTATTATTAGTTCCTTTAAATTCAATAGCATTTTTAAAGAATGAGGTTACATTAGTATTAAGATTGTTAATTGCAAGATCTACATTACCTTCACAATTGACATCTACATTATTATATGGATTACTTGCTGTATTTTCATTATTACCAGTAATAGATACTTTCTTAGCTGTATCTTTTATAACAACAGTTTTTCCTGATAAATTTGCTGGAAGCTTATAATTACCATCCTCATAAATTATATAAGGTGCTTTTAATTCAGTAGTAAGTTCATCTTTATTAACAACAGTTAATTTAGTAGAATCTATTTTTCCATTTACTGTAGAAACCGTAATGGTAGTTTCTCCTTTAGTCAATGCCTTCACATAACCTGTTTTACTTATAGTAGCAACATCCTCATTAGAAGAAGACCATGTTAAAGTTTTATCTTTTGAATTATATGGATTTATACTGGCATTCATCTGGAACTCTGAACCTTCCGCTAATGTCACATCCTTATCATTCAAAGTAACACTCTTAGGATCAACTAAACCTTCAACTAATTCAATAGGCTCAGATTCTAGTACATTTTTAGCATAATCTATAGCTATAACTTTTATGTCCTCTGCTTCTATACCATCTAGTTTAAATACTTCCTCATACTCCACCCCTGGCTTATCCTTATCTAATGGAATAATCTTTGTCAAAGTATTTCCTTTTCCATCTTCTAATTGCATTGCTTGTAAGTAATGGTTATCTTTCAAAGTTATATCTAAATACTTTGAACCATCAACTATTTCAACTTTAGCCTTTACTATTTCAGGAATTTTTGTATCAATAGTAACTGGTATTTCAACCTCTTGTAAATCCTTAGTTTCCCCACCTACTGGCATTCCGCTTATTTTATAAGTGTAAACTCCATCTTCAAAAGGCTTATTAACTTTACTATTTATACTATCCCAGCCATCATTATCTATAGCATAAGTAATCTTTCCAGTATTACTATTATACAATGACTTCTTTTCTCTTCTACCTTTATTCTTATAAATTTCATTTCCTTTACTATCCATTACTGAATAACTTACCTCTTTAGTATTTCTTAATAACCCAACTAATGCATTTACAGAATAAGAACCATTAATGTTAGGACCAATAGCAATTTTATCTTTATCAGCTAGTATAGGCTGACCTTTCTCAGTAAAACCATTTACGCCAAGATAACTACCTTTTCCTGTACTATTATTAAAATATCCAAGAGTTGTTTCATACATCGCTGCTTTTTCATCATCATATATGGTATTGTCAAACAGTGGTATAGATTCCCAATCACCATAGAACCCTAAGAATGGGATGTTAAGATTAATTTTATCCTCATTATTAGAAATGAGTGTAACAAATCCATCTATAAATGTTCCATTTTCGCAAACTTTTAGCGCATTTTTAGCTTGCTCTGTAAGTTTTAAAGAAACTATAATTGTTTTTTTATCTCCCGCTCCAACTGTAATTTTATTTCCTTCTTCCCCATTCACTGTAATTGTTACCTTAGAATCATCCAATTTCTCTGAAGCTTGAGCAAAAAATTTTCCTTCCTCTGTGGATAATATTTTTTCTGTTAAAACAGTAGTATCTACTGTATACGTTAATGATTCATTAGAAATATTATTAACATCAAAGCTAAATGAATATTCGCCAGTTAAGCTATCACCTAATTCAACCTTTGGTTTTCCAACACTTGCAGTTAAGTAGGCACCTGTTTTTATTGCACTATTAACATTAAAAAGCCCAGAACCTTGCTTACGAGGTGAATATGCAACTCCATCAGCATCAATTACTGGAGTTGCTGTACTCATTAATAAGTTAGTTAATAAATCTTCTTGCTCTTTTAAGGATAATCCATTGAACTTTTCATTTTGTCTCAAATATTGTCTTACAACTGCTGTTGCACCAGCCACATGTGGACTTGCCATAGATGTACCATTCATAGCTCCATATCCTCCACTTGATAAAGTAGAATAAATCCCTCCACCTGGAGCTGTAATTTCAGGCTTTAATTTTAAATCAGCAGTTACTCCCCAAGATGAAAAATCAGACATTAACCCAGATGTACCATCTTCAAAAGATTCCATATAAGATTTTGCTATAGATATTTTTTTAGATTCTTGTTGAACTAACATTTCACCATTTGCCTTTGAAATGAAAACCATAGGTAAAAGTCCATCACTTTGCATGCTAGCTAAAGCACCATCTATATTGTCATAAACAATTAAACCAGATGCATTAGAATCTTTAGCATTCTTTTCTTTTTCTGTGAATGTTATAGATCCACGCTGAACTAACGCAATTTTTCCTGATACATCTACAGTACTAAAATCTTCTTTTGTACCTACACCTGGAACAACTACATAATCTATAGCTTGTCCTTCAAGAGAGCTAAAGACTTTCTCATTTCCTTCATTTGGATCGGCATATCTCACTTTTACTTTATCCATTAAAAAGTATGGTGAAAAAGTTTTTTTATTATTTATACTTGCAACTGAAGTTGCTGCATTATAAGTTGAAGGAGAACCAACTACACCATTATCTGGATTTGATATTAAAGGAAGATCTCCCAAATTAGAATCTGAAGTTGAACTGTTGTCATTCCCTGCTGCACATATTAAACTAATACCTGCCTCTGCAACCCTATTATAGGTAGAATTTAAAACCTCATAAGCTTCTTCTGTAAACCCTGCTGGAGAACCAAGACTCATGTTGATTGAATCTACACCTAAAGCTACAGCATCATCTAAAGCAGCAAGTATATTGTAATCTGATGCACCTCCACCCTTACTACTAAACACTTTCATACTTATAAGCTGTGCATCTGGAGCAACACCTTTTAATATCTCCGAATTTGNNGCTGCTACAGTACCAGATACATGGGTGCCATGACTTCCTGCATCAGCCGGATTATCATCTTTATCTGCATAGTCATACGCAAAAGGAATTTTTTCACTCTTATATACATTTCCCTTAGCATTCATAGTGTTACTACTTATAATCTCAGCAATTTCTTCAGCTGAATATTTAGAATTTTCAGGCTTATTTTGAAATGCTTCATGCTCTATAGCTAATCCTGAATCCACTACTGCAACCACTGTGCCCTTTCCCGTGTATCCTGAGGTGTTTGCTTCAGTTGCACCAATAGTTCCATTGCTATGAATCATAGTTGGCTGATTTTCTACTTCTGGCTGTGTTGGCAAATCATAAACAGTTGCAACAAAAGCATTTTTTACCCCTTCTATTTCTTTAATTGTTTCTAAATCCCTAAACTTCGCTTTTAGTGCAAATCCATTCATTGCAACGATATACTCGGCTTGTATTTCTATTTCTGAAGACGCTTTTGATAATATTCTATTTGTTACAGTTTCTTGTTCTTTCAATAAGTCATTAGAAATTTTTTTTCCCTTTGAAGAACCTATAAATGAATGTATACTACTTGTCCCATTTTCCTTTATATAGTGTTCTAGCACTGGTTCACTTTCTAACTCAACAATAATTGTTACTTCTTCATTTGCTTTATGACTCATATCTAAATCCATGTCTAGATTTGAATCAATTAGATCAATTAGCTTTTCTTCTTCTTTGACCTTCATTGAATGAGCCTTACTTATGTCTAATGTTTGTTCAGTACCTGTATCTCCATATGCTACCAATATGTTATTAGTAAATACAGATGTGGTCATCACGCTAACTGCAAATGTACCAGCTATAATACTTCTTAAATACTTGTTTTTCATTTTTTCCCCCTTAATATCGTAGTAAATTATTAAATAATATTCATATACCTTTTAAAATATTCATATTTAATTGTTATATATAAGAAGGTATTTTAATGTCTTTATAAAATTTATCTTTACTCTTTACCAAGACCTTATTTTATATATCTACAAAAACTACTTCTAAAGAATATTACAAAAATATGGTTATAATCCAAAGAGTTATTTTATGCATAATATTCATTTTCTGTAAATTTATTGAAGTAAAATTATAATAAAATATTCTAGGCATTAATACCTAGAATATTTTATATTACTTATTCTATTTATTATTTATTCTATTTATTAAATCTTGTACAGTAGTTTTGCTAACTTCTCCACCTACTTCTA
>DKGY01000056.1:0-2817 GCA_002453475.1 Clostridium sp. UBA6758
AGCTTTAAAAAGTTAATGCTTGAACATTCCTTTGATAAGATAACTATAAAAATGATTACTGATGAAGCAAAGTTAATAAGACCCTCCTTTTATAACCACTTTGCTGATAAGTATGAATTGCTTGAATGGATTTGTTATAAGGATATATTTGAAGGTGCAACCCTTCTTATAGATAATAAAATGTTTAATGAAACAATTCTTTTTATTCTTACTAGGATAGAAAATAATAAAGAGTTTTATATTAAAGCTATGAAAATAGAAGGACAAAATTCCTTTGAGAGTATAATATATAAATTTCTTCTTAAGATGTTTGAAGAATTATTCTCTGTGCTAGATATAGAAAATATGAATTTTGAAGGAATTCTTACCGCTTCTGAAATTGCTAATTACTATTCTAGAGGTCTAACCTATTTTTTAATTACTTGGCTAAAAAAAGGTGTACAAGTTCCTGCTCATGAGTTAGCTGAAAAATATTATTTACTACTTTCTAATTCCTTAGAAGATATTGTATTTAAGCCATTATAAAAAGTTATGGGGCTTTAGCAAAATATCTTACTAATCTTATATAAAATATTGAATAAGCACTTTAATATTATTACTTACCTTATATATTTGAAATAATTAGTTACATTATATATAAGATATATAAGTTAAAAATCTCCCAATCTAAAGATAATAAAAAACAATTAAATAGATTTGTTTTAAAGCAACTACATAAGTTGCTTTTTGTTTTTTTTGATATACATTTAGGGCTAAGTGTATTTTTACATAAAAATCTATATTGACTATAATTTAAGAAAACAGATTATGAAAGGAAGATGCTTATGAGTGTTCTGGAAGTAATCATAGTATCAATAGGATTGTCTTTAGATGCATTTACAGTGACAGTATGTACAGGTGCAACTCAACCTTATCTAAAAAAGCGTATGGATTTTATTGTTGGCCTGGCATTTGGGGGAATACAAGCTATTATGCTTACTATTGGAATGATGATTACCAAGTTTCCAGTAAGCTCAATTTATTCTGAAACTTTTAAATCCATCAATCAATGGTTTTCTGCAATTATTTTCATTTTCTTAGGACTGAAGATGATAAAAAATGCCATGACAATTAAATCCATCAATGAGCAAAGAGAAACTTTTAGCTATAGAAATATTTTTTCCTTAGCCCTTGCAACTAGTTTGGATGCTTTAGTATTAGGAATTGGCTTTGCTCTAATGCGTACTGAAATTATTATAGATATGTTTATCATATTTGTAATAACAGGGATTTCATCTATCATTGGACTAAGGGTAGGCTACCGTGTGGGTGATAAGTACAGATTTGCTGTTAATATCTCTGGTAGCGTTATATTACTTATTATGGGAGTAAAAATGATACTTTCTTACTTTAAAATTATTTAAAATGGGGGATGGCTTATGTTAAATGTAAAATATAAAATTGAAAAGGCTGCTTTAAAACAAGGACTTGGATACTTAAAGAAAAATCCTGAGAAAAACTTTGAGAAGATTGTTCACTGGCTAAGGAAGTTTGATACTGAAAATTTATATACTCCTCAATATGATGCCGTTGAAGGATTTTTAAAGGAAAAGGATAATAACTGGGTAGAGCTTATGACTAAATTAGCCAAAGATGTAAATCCTCATATTTTAGAAACTGTATTTAGTAACTTCCTTCTTAATTCTTCTATTAGAGGTTGGAGTGAGTCTAGAAAAAAATCTAAGGAATATGGATATGAAATCCCTTTTACTCTACTTATAGACCCTACTACTGCTTGTAATAAGAAATGTATTGGATGTTGGGCTGCTGATTATAATAAGGCTTTAAATTTAAGCTATGATGAATTAGATAGTTTACTTATTCAAGGTAAGGATTTGGGTATCTTCTTTTATATAATGACTGGTGGTGAGCCTTTAGTTAGAAAGAATGATATTTTAAAGTTAGCTAAGAAACATAATGATTGTGTATTTATGATATTTACTAATGGAACGTTAATTGATCATGCTTTCTGTGAAGATCTATGTGAGGTTGGAAATATAGTTCCTACTATTAGTGTTGAAGGCTTTGATGATGCTACTGACGCAAGACGTGGTGATGGTTCTTGGAAGGATATTACTCGTGCTATGGCTCTTATGAAAGAAAATAGAGTTCCTTTTGGATTCTCAACTTGCTTTACAACTAATAACTGTGATAGCGTTTTATCTGAAGAATTTATAGATATGATGATAGATATGGGTGCTTATTTTTCTTGGTACTTTACCTTTATGCCTATAGGCTGCAAAACAGATACTTCCTTAATGGCTAATCCTGATCAAAGAGAAAAACTTTATCGTACTATAAGGGGTTGGCGCTCTACTAAACCAATATTTAATATGGACTTCTGGCACGATGCTGAATATGTTGGTGGCTGTGTGGCTGGTGGAAGAAGATACTGCCATATTAATGCTAATGGAGATGTGGAACCTTGTGTATTCTGTCACTACTCCAGTGCTAATATAAAGGAAGTTCCTTTAATTGAAGCACTAGGACAACCACTATTTATGGAATACCAAAAGAATCAACCTTTTAATAAAAATCAATTTAGACCTTGCCCAATTCTTGATAATGCTCCAAAGATTGCAGAAATGGTTAAGGCTTCTGGGGCTAAGTCTACAGAGTATGTAGATCCTGAAAATGTAGAAGATTTAGTAGCTAAAACTATAGACTATGGTGAAACTTGGGCTAAGAGAGCTGAACCATTATGGAAAGAAAATCTAATGTATAAAAAATAATATTATTTTTATAAAGGACTTTTGCAAATAAGCTAATCTTAAGTTA
>DKGY01000056.1:2827-3921 GCA_002453475.1 Clostridium sp. UBA6758
TAAAGAGATTAGTAAACTACTTTGCAAAAGTTTTTTAATGCTTTATATTAGACTTTAAATATATTCTTCATATAATCTTTCTCCAAATCATTAATTTTCCTGTAATTCCAATATTCATTGACACTAACTATAATTGTATTTACAATTAAATTATAGTATACATAATACATATTTAACAAAGGGTTGGTGGTCACATGATAAATTCTAATAATGAAGGTAGAAAAACAGATATGAATACTAATGAATCATCAAAGCAACAAAAGAATATGCGTGAAGAAATTAGGAAGCCACCTATTCCCTTCTATGCAGTAGGTGTATTCTGGCTAATTTACGCCTTAGTTTTTCCCATGTACCGTATTTTTGACTTTATAATAGCTGGGATACTATCTATTATTGTTTACTTCATAGTAAATAAATTAACTCCTTCTACTACCATTATGGTTCCAATAAAAGAAGAGCCAATTCACTCTGGTGATGAAACTGTAGATGATCTTATTGCTGATGGTCTTGATTATCTCAGACAAATCAAGCAAGCAAATGATGCAATTATTGATGAAAAAATTACTGTTCAAATTACACGTATGGAATTAGCTACTGACAAGATTTTTAGATACATTGCAAAACATCCTGAAGATGCGCCTCAAATACGTAAGTTTATGAACTATTATTTACCTACACTTTTAAAACTATTAAATTCATATATCAGTTTAAATGAACAAGGTATTAAAGGTGGACATATATCTTTCACTATAGAAAATATCGAAGGTATTCTCTCTACTATAGCTGATGCCTTTGAGAAGCAGCTAGATAATCTATTTGCTGATGATGCTTTAGATATATCTACTGATATTAAAGTGTTAGAGACTATGCTTGCCCAAGAAGGTCTAACTAATGATGGCTTTAAGAAATAATTTTCTTCATGTAAATTACTTTTTTCTTATATACAATTAATTTTATACTTATTTAAGTATATGATTTTTAATAAAGTATCTAAATTAAAGCTACTTAAAACTCTAGATTACCTTATAGATTATTAAAGAATTTTATTTATTAAAGTTTATATAAGGCATCTTCAAAAAATAAATAAGTCAGAA
>DKGY01000116.1:0-9436 GCA_002453475.1 Clostridium sp. UBA6758
TCTAATACTCCCATCTTCTTCAAAGTGGGAGTAAAGAGCGACTACGATCCTGGATAACGATTTCCTAAAGGACAACGAATTCTGTTTATCCAATAAGCTGATATAGAAGCAAGGTTAGTAAGGATCCAAAGGCTCCTCCTAGGACTACTTCTAAGATTGAGTGTACGTTGGAGTCAACTCTGCTTTGCGCTACTATGAAGGCTAATAAAAATGCCAATATCATTATTAGTGGCTCTGTGGTTAATAATGTTATGGTAGTTGCCACAGCAAAGGCTATGGAACTGTGACCACTTGGCATTCCACCTCTTAAAGGTGTACCTTCATCATATATAGCTTTTACTACTACTGTAGCAATGCTCACTATAACTAGTAATAAAAATATCATGTGAGGGTCTGAATTTTTAATTTTTAAAAGAATAATTATAGAAAAAGGTAGAACCTTATCACCAAAAATTATGTATGCTACTAAAACTGCATTAATGGCAGTGATTAATACTGCACCTGCCGCTACATTTTTTGCTATCTTTGCTAAGGGATGATAAAAGTTGGTGGTGGCATCTATAGCGCACTCCACTGCTGTGTTGATCATCTCTGCAACGATAACCATGGTTATTGTAATGGCAAGTACTAAAAGCTCCATCTTTGTCATATCGAAGAAAAAACAAGCTGTTAGCACTAACATAGCTATTATCATGTGGATTCTCATGTTTCTTTGAGTTCGTATTGAATAAATTATTCCCTCTATAGCATAGTTAAAACTATCTATTAGCTTCTTTACCTTCATAAATAATCCCACCTTAATTAACCCTAATACAACCATATATACTTATATTATCTCTCAATATTAAACTTACTAAGAATTTCTTCTTCTCTAGCTCTCATTATTACCTTATCTTCGTCTTCCATATGATCATATCCTAATAAGTGAAGAATGGAATGAGTTACTAGGTAGCACACCTCTCTTATAAATGAGTGTCCAAACTCTTCACTCTGCTCCTGTGCTCTCTCTAAGGATAATACTATGTCTCCAAGGACTAAATTTCCTTCATTTAAATCAACAATTGAAAATTTATGATTTAAGTAACACTCTTTGAATACCTTTTTATCTTCATAATCTAACATTGGAAAAGATAGTACGTCTGTAGCCCTATCTATCCCTCTTGTATCTACATTTATCTCTCTTATTGTTTCATTGTCCACATAAATTAGACTTACTTCGTAAGGAATTAGTACCTGCTCCTCTTTTAAAGCATAATCTATAATTTCTTTAATATTTTCTTCTAAGTCCTTTTCAACGGAAATAAGACTTTGTCTATCGTCCATATAAATCATAATATATCTCCTATTTATCTGATATCTGCTTTTCTTTTTCAGCTTCCTTCATTTGTATTACTGGTTCTGGCTCTTTTAAGCCGAGTTGTTCTTCACTAGAGGATGCCACCTCTTTATCCTCAATGGCTTTTTCTTTGTTTTCTTTAGCTAAATTAAGCTTCTCTTTAGGATATTCTATTCTTTCATGGTAAATTCCAGATAGAACCTTTAGGAAACTCTCTCTTATTTTCTCTAAATCTTTAAAGGTTAAGTCAGAGTTAACAAATTGATTTTCATCAATTCTACCTTTGATTATATTATTTACCATATCTTCTATTTTCTTTTTATTAGGCTTATTAATGGACCTAACAGAGGCTTCTACTCCATCTGCTAACATTATAATAGTAGATTCCTTTGTTCTTGGTGGTGGTCCACCATATCTATAATCTGCTTCATTTACCGCCTCTGGGTTCTCACTTTTATTTCTCATAGTGATATAAAAATACTTAGCAAGAGAATCTCCGTGATGCTCTCTTACGACATCAGTGATGACTTCAGGTAAGTTATATTTTTCTGCTAATTTAACCCCATCTTCAACATGGGATAATATTATAGCAGAACTTAAAGCTGGTGACATGTCATCATGAGGATTTGCTATACCTATTTGATTTTCTTTAAAATAATAAGGTCTTTCTAGCTTTCCAACATCATGATAATAGGCTGCCACTCTAGCTAGTATTGGATTTGCTCCCACACTTTCTGCAGCCATCTCTGCCAAATTTGCAACTAACACACAGTGATGGTAAGTGCCTGGTGCTTCTAAAAGTAACCTTCTCATTAAAGGATGATTAGGGTTAGCTAACTCTAGAAGCTTTATGTTAGTGATTACGTCAAATATATTTTCTAACAGTGGTAATATTCCTATGGCTAATATTCCTGAAACAATGGCAGATACACCTGCAAGTATAGCCTTATTAATTATACTGGTCATATTAGTACTCAGGAAATATCCCATGGTACCAGTAAATACTACATTTATAGCTCCAATTAGTAAGGAGGAATACAATATGTCATTTCTTTGCTGAACCCTTTTTAATACCATTGGAACTATTACTGCATTAAGCATAGCAATAAGAGTTAAATCTATTGAAAATTTAACAATAAAGGATATAAATATTACGTTTAATATTCCTATGGTTACAGAAGTTTTACTATCAATTAGTACAGATAATAAAATTGAAATACAGGCAAAGGGAATAACATAAGGGGATATGAGAATAGCTACCCTAGCTAACACTACAGTCAATACTGTAAGTAGGTTTATCAGTATAACTTTGCTATTATCTTCATATATATCCCTACGTTTTTCCTGTATATATCTCCATTGCAATCCTAGTACTCCTGCTACAACAAGGAGTAAAACTATATTCATATAAATACCTGTAGATTTATCATTATCTAGAAGCCCTAGGTCATTTAAAAGTTCTATTTGAGATTCAGTAATAGGTTGACCTTCTGCTATTATAGTTTGATCCTTTTTATAGGTTACAGGTGTTACATTTTTAGTTACATTTCGTCTTGCCTCTTCTGTTTTTTCATGATCTATAAAATAGGTAGCCTTAGTTTGAGAATAACCTATGGCCATGGCTAAATCCTTAACATCCTTAGAATAACTCAAATTATTGAATACAGAAGTTATATACCCCTGTGCCGCAACTATATCCTGCGGTTTATTTTCATATATCGGAGTTGTATCATACAAATTATTCATGCACTTTATTATATCTTCGTTGAGACTATTTAGTTGAGTATCATTTAAGGACAAAAGTATTCCATAGTTTTCACTAGAAAGATTTTTTATAGGACCTTCCTCTTTTAACTTTTTAAGCTTTACCCCATCAATTTTTTCCTGTTCCGACTTAATTTTTTCATTATCATCTTCACTGGAAGGATTATAAGGAGGATTTTCAGAATTTATTTTTTTAACTACTTCAAAAAGTTTATTTATGTTATCTATAGCAACCTTTCTTATATTCGCATCATAGGTATAGGTTTCTTGTATATGCTTTAACTCTTCTTCAATATTCTTTTGAGTCGCTACTTTATCTTCTACATCCCTTGGCGCTTTAATGTCAAATTTAGCTATTTCACCTACTTGAAGGTTATATTTTTTACTTACTACTACAGTGCTTAAAATTAAATAAACTATTAATGTGGTAGTTATAAAAGTAATATAGGGTTTTATTCTTGGAAATCTTATCCTTGATAATCTTTTTTTATATCCCATATTTACACCTCTTTTTAAGTCTCAGGGGATTCATCTTCCTTTTCTACATCTTTAACTACAACTTGGCTTTCTGCTATGTCTTCTTCTACAGTAATTAATACTCTAATTTCATATTGATTATCTTGCTTTTTAACTTCTGGAGTAATATCTAATATTTTTACCCCTCTATCCAAATTTAATGTAATTTTGTTTTCAAGTTCCTTTATTACAGTGTCGGTGTTAGTATCCTCTTCCACCTGTTCTGTTTCATAATAAGTCTCTTTTATAAAGATGCCCCAGTTTTCTTCTATTTTATCATAAGTTGTATAGTTATTTAATGATTTCTTAAGATAAATTTTATTATTGTTTACATTTACTCCATAGCGTACTTGCTTATTTCCTGTTCTTCTTTTTGATATAGTTGATAAGGGTACCTGTGTAATTTCTTCATAAAAGGTAGTAGCATATATCCTACCTTCAGCCTTCACAGAAAACTCCGTACCTTCTTTGCCTTCTTGTCCTTTTACAATTATTTCGCCCTTATCCACTACTGTACCAAGGGCTTTCACAGGAGTTCCGGCACTAGTATATATTCTATTTATAACACCACTTTTTTTAGCTACTAAATCTCCTGTGTACTCTTTTTCTTTAATCTTTGGTGGCTCTTGTCTCTCTACTATGTCTACAGTAAGCCTAGAACCTTCAATTCTAACTTTAACCCACATTATTTCATCTATATCTGTAACTAAGTTTTCTTCAGCCTTTAGAACATCTATTGAATTCTTTTTGCTTCCAACCATTATACCATAGCTTTTAAGTATGTTTCTAACTTCAAGGGGAGCTAGATATTTATCCGTGGTTATATCCACACTCCAAACAAAACCACTAAAATAATATAGAATAATGAAAAATACAGCAATACCTGCAATTAGAATTTTCCTAGTACTTAATTTCAGATAAAAAAAGTTTACCCCTTTACGATTTAAAATCTTTATTTTTCCCTTTACTTTTCTAACGGCTTCTTTTAAATGAAGATAGTCTGACACTGAAATTTCTAGTGTTATGGAAAAGGCATTATTTTTTTTTATATTTTTTACACTTACATTTTTGTTCCAAAGATAATTAAGTACTTTTTCTCCTTCAACGGAATCTACTTGAACAGTTATATAGCTTTTATTAAAATTATTGATCTTCTTCATAGATTTCATACACCATAGATTTAAAATATCCGCTCAAAGTTATGGTGGTACCTCCTACAAAAATAATTTCAAAATCCTCACCTAAAATTTTTAAAGCTCCAAGACAGGTATTTATAACTAATTCATTGTCGCTAAATTTTATTATCCCTTTATGATTCTCTACAGTTACTTCTTTTCTAGCTATCACAGTAATTTTAGGTAAACTAAGGGCTACATCTACTGGTAAGTCTAATCCATATATGACTTTTTCTTTTACCTTCTTTAATTTATCACTCAAATTCATCACCTCAAAATCATAATTTTTGCTTACAAAGTTTCTCTTTTAAATTTTATGATTTCTTTTCATGATAAATTACTTAAAATAAAAAGAACTCAGTAAACTGAGTTCTTTATTTATTCAAATATTCTTTTACTATTTGACTAACTACTTTGCCATCTGCTCGACCATTTACCTTAGGTCTAACATCTGCCATAAGTTTTCCCATATCTTTAATGCTACTAGTACCAAGTTTTTCGGCTGACTCCAGAACAATTTTTCGGATTTCTTCTTCCGTTAACTGCTGAGGAAGGTATTGTAATAAGATTTCGATTTCAGCTTTTGTTTGATCAACTAAATCTTGTCTATTTCCATTGTCAAACTCAACCATAGAATCTCTTCTTTGTTTAACTTCCTTTGCTAAAATTTCGATGACTTTATTATCATCTACTTCTCCTACCCCTGATTTTTCAACCATTAAAATAGCAGCTTTAGCCATACTTATTACATTTGCTTTAAACCTATTCTTTTGTTTAATAGCATTTTTCCAGTCTTCCTGTAATGTTTCCTTAATGGATGACATTAATAAACCTTCTTTCAAACTCTACTTAAATTTTCTTTTTCTAGCAGCTTCTGATTTTTTCTTTCTTTTTACGCTTGGTTTTTCGTAATGTTCTCTCTTTCTAACTTCTGAAAGCACACCTGATCTTGCACATTTCTTTTTAAATCTTCTTAATGCATTCTCTAATGATTCGTTTTCTCCAACTTTTATCTCTGACATTTATATCCCTCCCTCCGCTAGCTCAATTTAATTTTAATTAAAAGTAGCCAATGCGAGGCCTAAATAGCACATTTTCAATTATACAATTCACATTAACTTATGTCAAGATTTTCATTAGTTTTATTTACATATTTTTAGCCTGGTGGCCATTTTAAATTTCTTCCACCTAATAAATGAAAATGTAAATGTGGTACAGTCTGACCTCCGTGCTCTAAGGTGTTAGTTACCACTCTATATCCACTTTTATCAATTTCCAATTTTTTTACTAGTTCTGGTATGGTGGCGAAAATATGAGCTACAATGCTGCTATTTTCTTCATTTATATCATTAACACAGCTTATGTGCTCCTTTGGGATTATAAGAATATGCACAGGTGCTTCAGGGCTTATGTCATGAAATGCTAANNAATATCTTATCATCTTCATAAACCTTATTAGAAGGAATTTCACCCTTTGCTATTTTACAAAATAAACAATCTGACATTTTTTCACCTCCATTCTCAGTAGTAAAAACCTATACTTATAGTTTCCCATAATATATAATATGATTTTCTATACCCTATATTATACTCTAAAAATCCACGATAGTGTATCCATATTTTAATCGTATTATAATATTCCTACCATGTTTTCATTTTCTACAGATACAAGTTTTGTAGGAAATATTTTGCCTTCTATGTTTTCTTCACTTTCTGTAATTACTTTTATATAGTTCTCTGTATACCCAACATAAGTATTTTCTTTTCCACTTATAGCTTCCTCATAAAGAACTCTCATTTCTCTTCCAATGAATTTCTCCATAAATTCTACTTCTAAGGTATTATTTAGTTCTATTAACTTTTTACTTCTTTCTTCCTTTATAAGTCCATCTACTTGGAAAGGCATATCTGCTGCCTTAGTCCCAGTTCTTTTACTATACTTAAAGATATGCATTTTGCTTAGCTTTATTCCCTTTAAAAACTCATAGGTAGCTTCAAACTCACCATTAGACTCTCCTGGGAAACCTGCAATTATATCAGTAGTTATCGAAACATCCTTCATATGTTTTCTAAGACTTTCTACTACATCCTTATATTCCTGTGCTGTATATTTTCTATTCATTCTTCTAAGAGTTACATCACAGCCACTTTGAAGAGATAGATGGAAGTGTGGACACATCTTCTCTAGGTTACAAATTCTCTCTATTACCACTTCAGTGAAGAAGGTTGGATCTATAGAGCCTATTCTAATTCTTNNTTCTATTTTATTTATCTCTTCTAGGATTTTAACTAAATCCCAATCGTCTTCTAAATCTACTCCATAGGAAGCAGTATGAACTCCAGATAAAATTATTTCTTTAAACCCATTTTTACTTAGTTGTTTTACTTCCTTTAAAATTTGCTCGGGTTCTTTACTACAAACTCCTCCTCTAGCAAAAGGAATTAGACAGTATGAACAAAATCTATTGCATCCATCCTGTATCTTTAAAAAGGCTCTAGTTTTATCTTGGTATTCATTGATAGCTAGTTCTTCAAATTTATTGTCTTTAAGTACATCTTTAACTTCTATTACTTGCTTACTTTCTTCTCTTGCTCTATTTACCCAGTGAACAATGTCTCCCTTATTTCTACTTCCTAAAACTACATCTACACCTTCAATTTGTGCTATTTCATCAGAAGCTATTTGCGAATAGCATCCAACTACTGCTATTATAGCCTCTGGATTATGACGTCTTGCTCTTCCTATCATCTGTCTTGACTTTTTATCTCCCATGTTAGTTACTGTACAAGTATTTATAACATATACATCCGAAAATTCATCAAAACTTACAACTTCATATCCCTCTTTTATGACTTTTTCTGCCATGGCTTCTGATTCATAAGAGTTAACCCTACACCCTAATGTATATAGTGCTACTTTCATTTTTAATTTCCTCCTAAGTCACCAAGCTCATACATAATTAAGCTAAGAGCTACAAAGCCAGCAGTCTCTGTTCTTAGTATTCTAGGTCCTAAAGTTACTATAAATGCTCCTGCATCCTTTAAGGCCTGAATTTCCTCCTCTTCAAAGCCACCCTCGGGTCCTATTATAATGGCTGCTGTTTCTATATTTTTATCTGATACTTGGCTTTTTACATATTTTATTCCTTGATTTTCTTGATTTTCATAGGGTACTATAACTAAATCAAAGTTCTTTATATCTTCCATCAAGTTATTAAAATCTATAGGTTGATTTATAGTTGGGATTATGCTTCTTTTACTTTGTTTACAAGCTTCTAAAGCTATTCTGTTCCATCTATCTACCTTTTTAAATTCTGAGGACTCATTTCCCTTAACTACAACCCTCTCTGTAATTATAGGGGTGATTTCACTCACTCCTAGTTCGGTACACTTTTGAGCTATTAAATCCATTTTAGCTGCCTTTGGTAATCCTTGAAAAAGCTGAACCTTTAAAGGGCTCTCATTATTTAAAGCTACCTTTTCAATTAGGTTTACCCTTACTTCTTTTTTATTTACCTCTAGAATTTCTCCTATATATTCAACACCTTTACAGTTATTGATATTTACTTTATCCCCTTGTTTTAGTCTAAGTACCTTATATATGTGCTTAACATCATCACCTTCAATGATGCACAGATTTTCATTTATGCTATTATCTTCTACAAAAAACTTATGCATTTTAAATATACTCCCATCACACAACTTTACTTTTTAGCAATAATACAAATCCATTCTCCATCTTCCATGACTTCTTCAATTTTAAAGTCTAAAGCTTCTAACTTCTCAACTACTTTACCTCTTTGAGTGTTTAAAATACCAGAAGCTATGAAATATCCGCCCTCTTCTATAAAGGCTCTTACACCATCACTTAAAAGCATGATTATATCAGCTAAGATATTAGCTACTACTATATTAGCTTTACCTTCAACTACTTCCATTAAATCTCCATAAAGAATTTCAATGTTATTTACATTATTAAACTCCAAATTTTTATTTGCAGATTCTACGGCTACTGGGTCTAAATCTACTCCCACTACATGTTTTGCTCCTAACTTCGCTCCAGCTATAGATAATATTCCAGAACCAGTACCTATATCAAATACAGTGGTATCCTTCTTTACTTTCTTTTCTAGGGCTTTTATGCACATTCTTGTAGTTTCATGAGTTCCTGTTCCAAAGGCCATTCCTGGGTCTAGTTCCACTACAACCTCTCCAGCCTTTTCCTCATAATCTTCCCATGTAGGCTTTACTACAATCTGCTCACCAACCTTGGTTGGCTTATAGTACTGTTTCCAATTATTTGCCCAATCATCTTGATTTACCTTATGATAAGTTACTATGCCTTCACCTTTATCAAAGCCAAATTCACCTAACTTATCTACACTTTCCTTTATGTAGTTTAGTGTATTCATAAAGTTTTCACTATCTTTAAAGTATCCTTTAACCATGGCTCCTTCTTCAATAGTTAAAACTGACTCATTTATGAAATCTGCAAAGCCTAAATTTTTCTTCTTAAATTCCACATCTGCCACATCTTCTATGGAAACTCCTTCTACATCACAGTTATAAAGAAAACCAGCTACGGCTTCTGTAGACTCACTGCTTGTAAGTACAGTTACTTCAATCCAATCCTGATCCATTTCTT
>DKGY01000116.1:9486-28497 GCA_002453475.1 Clostridium sp. UBA6758
AATTCTGTTAGTAAGCTTCAGTTGGAGTAAATACTCCCACTGAAACAAAGAACTCTGTTTATTATACTTAAATTATATCAACAATAGTTAATAAGTTTCAGTTAATATTATTGCCATTAACTTAAAAGATGTTTATGGTATTACAACAAAATAATCTTTATTATGTAATTACATATTACATATAACAAAATAACAAAATAACTCTTTCTTTGCAATAGTTAATCCTTTTCTATTGCAAGAAAGAGTTTTTATTTTATCTATATTTTTTTCTGAGCTTTTAATTTTATTGCTTTAATGTTCCAAAGAGCCTTAGTCGATGATATTATCCTTAAATCCAAGACCAAAGGCTTCATCGAAGGAAGAAATCATAGTCATAGCAGTTGGATCTATGGTACTTATAATTCTTCGCAAATTATATACTTGAGATTTACTACATGCACACATTAGCATTTGACGGCTTTCTCCTGAAAAAGCACCAGTAACATTCATTATGGTAACTCCACGTCCAACTTCCTTTCCAATAACATCTGCTATTTCTTTTCCATGATTAGTTATTACCATAGCCATTTTTCCTGCTTCAAAACCTGACATAATCTTATCTATTATTGTTGAGGTAACTATAGTCATAATAATTCCTAATAATACTGCATCAATAGTTCCAAATACTAATCCGCCTAGAAGGATAACACAACCATCAATGGCAATAGTAATTTGTCCAATAGATAAATGAGGTGTTTTTTTTCTTACAGATAGAATTAAGAAGTCTGTTCCACCGGTAGATGAATTTCTCATATAAATCAGTGCTAGTCCCGCTCCTGATAAAACTCCTGCAAAAACAGCTGCAAGTAAAGGATTCCCTGAATAGATTGGGAAAAGTGGAAATACCATGTCCATAAAGAAAGCTGAAATAACCATGGTTTTTAGAGATTTAACTAAAAACCATTTTCCCAATACTTTATAACTTATTATTATAATTGGTATGTTAAGTAGTAAACTACATGTACCTATTGGTATTTTAGTAAAATGATTTATAATTATTGATAAACCTGAAATTCCACCAGGTGCAAAGTTAGCTGATAATGCAAAGGTATAAATACCCGCGGCATAAAGTATACTACCAATGATGTCATAAAAGGTATCAATGGTAAAGTCATAGATCTTTTGTTTTTCGATTTTCATGTTATTGCCTCCACCCTTTATATTAAAGTTATATCTTATGATTTTGTAGAATGTAACATAATTTTAACATGAATAAAAGGTTTACTATCACCAATAAATTTTGCTTCTACATTTCTATCAATCAAAGTGCAATAAACCCTAAAATACCATTAAATTCTACAGTGATATTATAAATATTTCGTCTAATAAAGTCAATTATTAAACTTTAGAAATATTCATATAGTTATCTCTATTTTTATTTTGTCATTAATTGAACTTATCTTTGGTCAATACTTATACCATTAAAAATAGCCAAAGTCTTATACTTAACTATTACAAGACTTTAGCTATTTTACTTCATTATAAATTATCTTATTGTTACTTTTATTATTTACCGAATATTCCCTTTTTATGTTTTTTCTTTTCCACGGTGGCTTCTGGTGCTTCTCCACTAGCTTCCATAAACATTCTTAGGGCTTCTTCTTGTTTTTCATTTAAAGATTTTGGTACATCTACTATTACCTTAACATAGTGATCTCCTCTACCTGCTGAGTTAACTCTAGGAACCCCCTTAGCTTTTAGCCTAAATACAGTTCCAGGTTGAGTACCTGCTGGAACCTTGTAAGTAACATCTCCATCTACTGTTGGAACTTTTATATCTGTACCAAGGGCAGCCTTTGCAAAGGATATGTGAGTTTCCATATGGATATCAAAGCCTTTACGTTTAAATATATTATGAGATGTAACTCTTATATTTATATAAAGATCTCCTGCTGGACCTCCATTTTCTCCTGCTTCACCTTGTCCTCTAAGCGGCATTACATTTCCTGTATCTACCCCTGCTGGAACATTCACTTTTAAATTTCTAGTTTTTCTTTCTTTACCAGTTCCTCTACAAGTTGAACAGGACTCCTCTATTATAGTACCTTTACCTCCACAAGCATCACAAGTTGCAGTTGTAGAAATTACTCCTAATGGAGTTCTTCTTTGAACATTTATCTTACCTCTACCACTACACTTAGAGCAAGTTTTAGGAGTAGTACCTTTTTTAGCTCCTGTGCCTCCACAAGTTTCACACTTTTCTCTTCTAGTAACCTTAATTTCCTTCTCACAGCCAAATACAGCCTCTTCAAAGGTTAAATTTAAATTAAATTCTAAATCTGCACCCTTTCTTGGAGCATTTCTATTAGAAGAAGATGAAAATCCTCCACCAAAGATATCGCTAAAAATATCTCCAAAGCCTCCAAAGCCTCCACCGAAATCAAATCCATCAAAACCTTGGGCTCCGTTAAAGTCAGCTGTACCAAATTGATCATATCTCTGTTTCTTCTCTGGGTCTGATAAAACTTGATACGCTTCATTTATCTCTTTAAACTTTTCTTCTGCTTCAGTATTTCCTTGATTTCTATCTGGATGATACTTTAAAGCAGCCTTTTTAAAAGCTTTTTTTATCTCATCATCACTGGCACTTTTATCTATGCCAAGTACTTCATAATAATCTTTATTAGCCATATTTAAAATTCACCACCTATTTTACTTCGATTAATATATTAAAATATATTATGTATAATTGCAACCATGTATTAATGTAAATATTAAAATTTAATATATAATCAATTTTAAGGAAACTCCTTTTCACATGGGTTTGTGTAAAAGGAAACTCCTTTTCACTTGCATTTTATAAGGAAACTCCTTTTCACTTACGTTCAAATGAGTAAGTTCCACTACCAAATTTAAATTTGGAATGTCACTTAACTTNNCATTGATAAATCATAGATTTAGATAGTCACTTAAATTAAGGGATGAGTGTTTCATCATCCCTTAACCTATTTAATGAATATTATTCTCCATCTACTTTAAAATCTGCATCTACAACATTGTCATCATGTGGTGTATCTTGAGCTCCTGCTCCTGCTGCTCCACCCATGTTGTTTGGATCAAAACCTTCTGCACCTGGTTGACCGCCTTCAGCTTGGTATACCTTTGAAGATACAGCGTAGAATTCTTGTGTTAATTCTTCTGTAGCTTTTTTAATAGCTTCTATATCTTCTCCGTCTTTAACTGATTTTAATACTTGAATTCTTTGTTCTACCTTAGCTTTATCATCAGCAGAAACTTTATCTCCAAGGTCAGCTAAAGTTTTTTCTGTTTGGTAAACCATTTGGTCTGCAGTGTTTTTAACTTCTATAGATTCTTTTCTCTTCTTATCTTCTTCTGCAAATCTTTCTGCTTCATTTACTGCATTTTGGATTTCATCATCGCTTAAGTTAGTTGTAGCTGTTATAGTGATATTAGCTTCTTTTCCAGTTCCTTTATCCTTAGCTGAAACTTTAACTATTCCGTTAGCATCTATATCAAAAGTAACTTCGATTTGAGGAATTCCTCTTGGAGCTGCTGCAATTCCAGAAAGAGTGAATCTTCCTAAAGTTTTGTTATCAGCTGCCATTTGTCTTTCACCTTGAACTACGTGAATTTCAACAGATGTTTGACCGTCTGCTGCAGTTGAGAATACTTGGCTTTTCTTAGTTGGAATTGTTGTATTTCTTTCGATTAATGGAGTAGCAACTCCACCTAAAGTCTCAATTCCTAATGTTAATGGTGAAACGTCAAGAAGTAATACATCTTTAACATCCCCTGTTAAAACTCCCCCTTGAATAGCTGCACCTGCTGCAACACATTCATCAGGGTTAACTCCTTTTGATGGCTCTTTTCCTGTAAAGTTTTTAACTGCTTCTACAACAGCTGGAATTCTTGTAGATCCACCAACTAATACAACTTTATCTATTTCTCCTATTGAAAGATCAGCATCGTTAAGAGCTTTTCTCATTGGCTCAATAGTTCTTTGTACTAAGTCATGAGTTAATTCATTAAATTTAGCTCTTGTTAGGTTCATGTCTATATGTTTTGGACCTGTAGCATCAGCTGTGATGAATGGAAGATTAATGTTTGTTTGAGTAGAAGATGATAATTCTATTTTAGCTTTTTCAGCAGCTTCTTTTAATCTTTGAAGTGCCATTTTATCATTTCTTAAATCAATTCCATTAGAAGCTTTAAAATCTTCAGCTATATAATCCATAACCTTTTGGTCAAAGTCATCTCCACCAAGACGAGTATCTCCATTTGTAGATTTAACTTCGAAAACTCCATCTCCAAGTTCTAAGATAGATACGTCGAAAGTACCACCACCAAGGTCATATACAAATATCTTTTGGTTTGTATCCATTTTGTCAAGACCATAAGCAAGAGATGCAGCTGTTGGCTCATTTATGATTCTCTTAACATCAAGACCTGCAATTCTTCCTGCGTCTTTAGTTGCTTGTCTTTGGCTATCATTGAAGTATGCTGGAACTGTGATAACAGCTTCTGTAACTGTTTCTCCAAGGTATGCTTCAGCATCTGCTTTTAATTTTTGAAGTACCATTGCAGATATTTCTTGTGGAGTATATTCTTTTCCATCTATATTTACTTTATGATTTGTTCCCATTTCTCTTTTAATTGAGATTATAGTTTTATCTGGGTTTGTTATTGATTGTCTTTTTGCTACTTGACCAACAAGTCTTTCGCCATCTTGCAAGAAAGATACTACTGATGGAGTAGTTCTAGCACCTTCTGCGTTTGGTATTATAACTGGATCTCCACCTTCCATAACTGATACACAAGAGTTTGTTGTTCCTAAATCAATTCCTATAATTTTTGCCATTGTAATTTCCTCCTATAAATTAATACACTTATTTTCTTCTAATTTACTATATACATTTATTTTTAATTAAAGATTAAAATCTTTATAAATCATAGATTAATTTGCTACTTTAACCATACTATGTCTTAATACTTTATCGCCTTTTTTATATCCCTTTAGGAATACTTCAGCTACTTGATTTTTTCCTAAGTTTTCATCTTCTATATGCATTACTGCATCATGGAAGTTAGGGTCAAATTCTCCATCAGATGAGATTTCTTCAACGCCTAGCTTTTCAAAAGAAGCTGTAAACTGATTTATAGTTAATTCAATACCTTTTTTAAGATCTTCTGCACTACCATCTACTGCAACAGCTCTTTCTAAATTGTCTAATACAGGTAGTATTTCCTTTAATACATCAGCACAAGCCTCTGTATATATATTTTCCTTTTCCTTAGAAGTTCTTTTTCTAAAGTTATCATATTCAGCTACAGTTCTTAATAATTTATCTTTCAAAGAATCATTTTCTTCTTTAAGCTCTTTAATTTCTTCTTTGCGATTTCTGAATTTTTTCATCTCATCTTCCTTATCATCTTCCTCTTTAACCTCTGAGGTTTCTTCACCGGAAGTGCCTTCCTCTTCATTTTGTTCTTTTTCAGAAGGGTCATTTTCTAAAATTTCATCCGCATTATCTTCCATATCTTTTTTATCTAGCTCTTGGTTTTCTTCCATATTATTTTGCAATGCTCTTTCCTCCAATCTAAATGCTTATCTCATTTACTTTGAATTTTGAATATATATAAACCCATATTTAATCTGGATCATATATGCTAGAAATCTTGTCGTTTATCTCATTAACCACAGTATCAAGAACAGCTATAACTCTATCATAATGGATTCTTGTAGGTCCTATGACCCCTATAGTACCCATGATACGACCATTACAAGTATAGCTAGCAGTGATTATACTGCACTCCTTAGCACACTCTACAAAGTTTTCTTCTCCTATACTAATAAATAAAGAATCCTTATTTCCTTTGCTAAGAATTTCATTTAGGTTTTCTTCATTATTTACTAATCCTAAAAATGCCTTTGCTTTATCGATGTTATTATATTCAGGATAGTTAAATATATTTGTAGCACCCTTAGTATAAATTTCACCAGAATCTCCCAACACTAGTGTTTCATGAAGTACAGGAATTATACTATCAAATATCTCTTCGTAACCAACTAATTCATTTTTTAAATTAACAAGGAAATCTAAAGTTATTTGTTCTATACTAATTCCTACAAGTAGTCTATTAAGAGCATTATTCACTTTTATTAGCTTATTATCATCTACTGGATTTGTTACTCTAATAGTATTATTTTTTATATTACCATTGTCTGTTATTATGGTAGATAAAATTATGTTGTTTTCTATAGCTAATAACTTTATATACTTAATACTAGACTTTTTAACAGGAGCAACTTTCACTACAGAAGTTAGTCTAGTAATATTAGAAAGTACGTCTATAGCACCCTTAATAATACTATCTATTTCACTAATAGATGTGTCCTTTATCAGGTCATGTCTTATAGTTTCATGCTCTTCTTCTGTAAGTCTGCTAGGGGTCATAAGTCTATCTACATAAAGTCTATAACCCTTATCAGAAGGTCGTCTTCCAGAGGATGAATGTAGTTGTTCTAAAAATCCCATTTCTTCAAGATCAGCCATTTCATTTCTAATAGTCGCCGAACTTATTCCTAAATCGTATTTTTTAGATATGGTTCTTGAACCTACAGGTTCTCCGTAAGTTATATAATCATTTATTATAGCCTGTAAGATTTTAATCTTTCTTTCATCCATATCCATCTTATCACCTCTTTGTTAGCACTCACTACTTACGAGTGCTAATGACTATATTTAATATATATCATTTATAAAATTTAATGTCAATATGATTCATAAATTATTTACAAAATTAACAGGGTTCTCAGTATGAGTATTTTTGATACTTAGAAGTCATTGTCCACGTACGTAACAGCTCTTCACTCCCTCTTTTAAGAAGATGGGAGTGTTAGAAGGTGGTAGTCATAGGATAAAATCCACCATTACTTGATTGCTGAGCTCTATCCCCCTTTTAGTAAGAAATAATCTATCTCCTTTTAAAATTAATAAATTTAACTTTACATGCTTATCTATAACTTCTTTGTATTTTTCGAAAATGGAGATATTAAACCTTCTATTAAATTCTTCTATGCTAATACCTTCTATTTTTCTTAATCCTAGGAACATAAACTCTTCTATATCATCCTTTAAGGAATTTGCATTACTCTCCACCACTGCAGACTTTTTATTTTCCATAGACATAATATAGGTTTCTATTTTTTCTTCATTTCTATACCTAACACCATTGACATAGGAATGAGAAGATGAACCACAACCAATATAACTTTCTAAATTCCAATATATTTTATTGTGCTTACACTCTAATCCCTCCTTTGCAAAATTTGAAATCTCATATTGATGATATCCTTGTACCTCTAAAAAGTTAATAGCTTCAGCATACATATCTCTCTCCACATCTTCACTAGGTAAAATTAATTTATCCTTTTCATAAAGATTAAAAAACTTAGTTCCTTCTTCTATAATTAAACTATAACAAGATATATGCTCTGGCTTTAACTCCACCACCTTACTTAACGTTTCCTTCCACTGATCTATACTTTGATTTGGAAGTCCAAACATTACATCTACATTTATATTATTAAAACCAAAATTTCTTAACATTTCATAACTATGTTTAAAATCCTCAAGGGAATGGATTCTTCCTAGTGATGTAAGGTGACACTGTTGCACAGCTTGAAGTCCCATAGANNGCTATTTACCCCCATAGCTTTAAAAGTTTTTAATTGCTCCTCATTAAAGGTTTTAGGATTTCCTTCTACTGTAAACTCAAAACCTTCATCTATTCTATTTAATCCTCTTATGGATTTTTCTATAATTTTCCATCCTTCAATACACAAATAGGTGGGAGTACCCCCACCTATAAATATTGTACTTATAATTTTATTCTGGCAAGAAATTTTAATTTCTTCACTCAATGCCTTAGCATAATCTATCATTAAACTTTCTTTACCACTATAGGAAGGAAAATCACAGTAATGACATTTCATCTTACAAAAGGGTATATGAATATATAATCCTACTGTGTCCATTTTTCTTCTCCTTTTATATACACTTTATTAACTTCTGAAAATTCTTCTTCATGACAAGGTTAATCGCTAGGAAACAAAATTTGATTAAGAAATTCTAAGTCTTCGCTTTTATAAAACTACCTACCCTCACCATTCGCCGTCATGGCTCAGGGTTCGGCTCTTGCCGTCGTGGCAAGAATTACGGTAATTTTATAACGCTACGTCTAAGAATTTCTAAAATCAAATTTATGATTGTTTCTACGCCGATTACCTATTGTCATTGCGAAGAATTTTCATAATATTAATATATTAATTAATTTATTTTAGGCACTACTAATTAGTCAACTTTAAGCACCGCCATGAATGCTTCTTGTGGAACTTCAACGCTTCCTACTTGTCTCATTCTCTTCTTACCTTCTTTTTGTTTTTCAAGAAGTTTTTTCTTTCTTGAGATATCTCCACCATAACATTTAGCAAGTACGTCTTTTCTCATTGCTTTTACTGTTTCTCTAGCTATTATTTTAGCTCCTATGGCTGCTTGAATTGGAATTTCAAACATTTGTCTTGGAATTATTTCCTTAAGTTTCTCTACCATAGATCTGCCTCTGTGATAAGCTCTATCTGCTGGAACTATCATAGATAGGGCATCCACTATATCTCCATTAAGAAGTATATCAAGCTTAACAAGTTGAGTTCTCTTATATCCTTTAAGCTCATAGTCAAAGGATGCATAACCCCTAGTTCTTGATTTTAAAGCATCAAAGAAATCATATACTATTTCATTAAGTGGAATATCATAGTTAATTACAACCCTTGTTTCTTCAATGTATTGCATATCTATGAAGGTTCCTCTCTTCTCTTGGCATAACTCCATGATTGCTCCTACATATTCTGAAGGCGATATTATTGAAGCCTTTACTTCTGGCTCTTCCATGTAAGATATTTCACTTGGCTCAGGTAGGTTAGTTGGGTTTGTAATCTCTATAATTTCTTCATCAGTTTTAGCTACTTTGTAAACAACCGATGGTGCAGTGGTGATTATGTCTAGGTTAAACTCTCTCTCTATTCTCTCTTGAATTATCTCCATGTGAAGTAATCCTAAGAATCCACATCTAAATCCAAAGCCTAGAGCTATAGAAGTCTCTGGTTCAAAGGATAATGCCGCATCATTAAGCTGTAGCTTCTCAAGAGCTTCCTTTAAAGTTTCATATTTAGCTCCATCTACAGGGTATATACCACTAAATACCATAGGTATAGCTGGTCTATATCCTTCTAGTGATTCTGCTGTAGGTCTATTAGCTTCTGTAATAGTATCTCCAGCTCTAGCATCTTTTACATTTCTAATTGCTGCACTTAAATATCCAACATCTCCTGCTCTAAGTTCATCCACCTTCAATGGCCCTGGAGTAAATACTCCAACCTCTGTTACATCATATACTTTATTAGTATTCATTAGTTTAATCTTAGTTCCTGGCTTTACTACTCCGTCAAACACTCTTATATAGGTTACTACCCCTTTATAGGAATCATAGTAAGAGTCAAAGATTAAAGCCTTAAGAGGAGCTTCTTCATCTCCCTCTGGTGCTGGAACTTTATCTATTACAGTTTTAATTACATCTTCTATATTTAATCCTGTCTTAGCAGATATTAATGGTGCATCATCTGCTGGAATTCCAATAACATCTTCGATTTCTTGCTTAACCTCATCAGGTCTTGCACTTTGAAGGTCTATTTTATTTATAACTGGAGCAATTTCTAAGTTATGGTCTAAGGCTAAGTAGCAGTTTGCAAGGGTTTGTGCTTGTATACCTTGAGTTGCATCCACAACTAATACAGCTCCTTCACAAGCTGCTAAACTTCTAGAAACCTCATAGTTAAAGTCTACATGACCTGGAGTATCTATTAGGTTTAAAATATATTCTTCTCCCTCTTCTGTTCTATGTATAAGTCTTGCTGCTTGAGCCTTGATTGTAATTCCTCTTTCTCTTTCTAGTTCCATATTGTCTAGTACTTGCTCTTCCATTTCTCTAGCTGTTAAAGTACCTGTTTTCTCAAGTAATCTATCTGCTAAAGTAGATTTACCATGATCTATATGTGCTACTATAGAAAAATTTCTTATATGTTTTTGTCTGTTAGTTTGCATCTACTCAACTACCCCCGTAAATTTATATTAACTCTTTATTAAAGTCACTCTTCCTAAGGCATCTTCAAAAATAAATAAGTCAGAATGCTCGTTTATTTTGTGTTATCTGATGACTACCTGCTCTAATACTCCCATCTTCTTCAAAGTGGGAGTAAAGAGCGGCTACGACCCTAGATAACGATTTCTAACCTTCAGTTGGAGTAAAAACACCCCTCTGAAGCAAAGAACTCTGTTTATACTGCGTCAACAGAACCCTTAGATAGTGCTANNCAAAATATACTTCCCATCTTTGAATTGTTATTTATTTTCAGATGCCTAATCTAATTATCAACTATACTAAGTTAGATAATAAACCAACATAAATTATACCATAACATAAAGGTTTATTGTCAATACACTTTATAATGTTAACTTTTTAAGTTTCATTTGATGGCAATATTAGCTCCTTAATAGTATCTCCTATAACCTTAGTACCTTTAACAAAGTTCTTAAAGGGTTCACCATTAAGAATTATATTAAAATTTCCTATATTTATATTAACCTTTGATGAGTTCTCATTACAACTCACATAAAAACTAGAGCTTTGCCTCACCACCTGAGGTAGATTCATATTTACCATTAAAATTCCATATATCATAAACCCTACTGAAATTATTATTAAAAACTTGCATATTCCTGTTCTTAATATCTTACTATTCATTTTTCTTTTCTCCTTTACCTATAGGTACACAAAATAAAAAAGCACCTCACACTTAATGATGTACTTTTTCTTACGATTTTATTCCAAAATGACACTCTAAATCTTTGATTTCTTTAGGCAAAATTACCCCATTGAACAAAAAAAGGAGCCTTTTTGAGCTCCTCTTAATCTATTTTATTTATTTTGAATTTAAATACTGTGCAAATACTCTACTCATACATTTCATAGAGTTTTTTGCTTCTTGTAAGTTGTTTGTATCTGCTCCAACCTCCATAAGTATTGCATTATCACTTAGATCTTGGTTATAAAATAAAATACCTCCATGATCATAAGCTATAATACCTTTATCTCTATATAATCCAGGATAAAGCTCATTTGCTATATCTACTATAGACTTAATATTATTTATGTGTTGAGGATATTTAGGATCCTGTGTAGTTGTTACTAAAACAAGCTTAGCAACATCTTCTCCCCCTATGTTCCCAGTAACAGACTCCTTTTTAGGTCCACCGTCTCTATGAAGGTCTATTATTAAATCAAACTCTCCATAATTACTTATATTTTTACTTATTGTTTCCCTAGATGCATGATAAGCCCTATTATAATCAGCCTTATCATGTATTGTTTTATCATGTACAACTGTAAAGCCTAACTTTTCTAGTTCAGAAGTAAGAACATCTCCGACTCCTGCTACAGTAGTAGATAAACCATCATTGCCTTCTGCATAAGCTTCATTAGTATGAGTATGATATATTAATATCTTCTTTTTAGAATTATCTTCTGGGTTACCAACTACGTCTACCCCTTCTTCAAATTTATTTATGTCAGTATCTTTTAGTTCAAAAGGATTTATTGTAATTTTTTCTGCTACCTTAGCATGTTCCTTCACATTTTCTAGAGCAGTTTTATCTTTTAAGTTTTCTTCATCTAAAAAACTTATTTCCTTTCTAACTATGTCCAAAGGATTCAATGTGAAGTTACCTACAAATGTGGTATCATCCCTATTTACAGCTGGCTTTAAAGCACTGACACTTTCTCCAATTAGCTTCATAAAGAAATTTGTTCTATTAATGCTTTGTAAGTTATCATCATCTAATGCTTGTGTAGATCTATTTAAACCCATAGATATTACCATGACTACTGCTATTATAGCAAGGATAGCTCTAGCGCAATACTTCCCAGCATTTGTTCTACTTTTGTTATTCACTGTATCCCCCCCTGTTTGAGTTATACTTAGGTATAATTAATTACTCTAATAATTTATATGAGGGGGGAATAAATTTTATTACTTTAGTTTAAATATGTGTTTATATCATCTAAAGTTAAAGCTGGTTGAAGAGATATATTAATGCCATTTGCAATTATTTTAGATACACTATCTATTACTTTATCTATATCTTTAGGAGTTACTACCATACCACCTAATTCTGGATCTAAGACCTCTCTAATCAAAGTTTGTCTTTCATCTCTATCTACTTCCTTAAGCATTGTGTAGAAGGCACCCCCCTTAGTCGAAGACTTAATCAAGCTTTCTAAGACTAAGTCTATGGTGTCATTTGCTATGGTTCCTGCATCTACCACTGTAGGTACTCCTATTGCTATTACAGGCACTCCTAGAGTCTTCTCACTAAGTTCTAATCTTCTATTTCCTACTCCTGCTCCTGGAGATATACCTNNCTGTATAGTTCTATTTACTCTCTGTGTTTTCCTAGAGGCAAGAGCATCTATACAAATTATGATACTAGGTTTTACCTTATCTACTATACCCTTTATAATTTCACTGGTTTCCATACCTGTAAGTCCTAAAACACCTGGAGATATAGCACATACTGGTCTTACACCTTCATCAATGCTATCTGGCACATATTCCTTTAAATGTCTACTTATCATTATTTTTGACACTACCTTTGGTCCTACGGCATCAGCGGTGATGTTCCAGTTACCTAAACCTACTACTAAAGCTACCATATCTTCTTTTAAATCTATTAATTTTGATAACTCCTTGGCCATAACTTCACTTACATCTATTATCCTCTGACCATCATAGTATACGAACTCTGGAAACTCTAAGGTTATATATTCACCTATAGGTTTTCCTATGTTTTTAGCTCCCTCTTCATCTAATATTTTTACAGCAGTAACCCTAACATTTTTGTCTATGTATTCCTCTGATTTTACGCCTGATAATTTTCCAGGATTATTTTCACTATAAATCTCTTTAGCTTCTAAAGCTAAATCTGTCCTAACACTGTAAACTACCTCTTCTTTATCTTTAGCCTTGCTTTCTTTCATCATAATTATTACACCTCATTTATGGTATTTTTCATATCATTTCTATATGCATTAGTCTGTATATTTATCTTTTCCCAAAGTTTCTTTCATATACTAATATGTTAAAGGTAAATTCTACTTGAAGTACGCAAAATTTAATGTTATAATAGCTTTTGTTATATGAAANNTATGAAACTCGTAAGCAGACTTCCCCAAAGCTGCCGCTGAGAGATTGATAAAACTACAAGGGGGTGAATTAATAATGGCAAACATTAAGTCAGCTAAAAAAAGAATCAAAGTTACTCAAGCTAAAACTATGAGAAACACTATGATAAAGTCTTCTTTAAAGACAACTATAAAGAAATTTGCAGCTGTTCTAGCTAGCAATGACGTTGCTGCTGCTCAAGAAAACTTTAAAAATGTAGTTAAAGCCCTTGATATGGCTGCTTCTAAAGGCATAATACATAAGAATAAAGCAGCTAAGAAAAAATCAAGATTAGCAGCTAAATTAAATGGATTATCTGCTTAATAAATAAACCGGTGTTTCCACCGGTTATTTATTTTTTTGCATTTATTAAATTTTACATTTTACCTTTTTATTTATTCATCATAGTTTTTACCATAAGCATTTCAATGGCATTCTTTTGATCTACAGATTTGCTTTTAATTTCACTTTCCGTTTCAAGACAGCTTTCTATATTATTCTTTAGTGCTTCCTGAGAAAACTTCTTGCTTTGTATTATCATCTTATCTGCAATATATGGATTTAAGTTATATTCCTTTACTATGTATTCTTTTCTAATCCCCTTTCCAACCTTTATCCTTATAGCAAACAAAAGCTTAAATTGACGCTCTATCATAGATAAAATTTTAGGCGGTTTTTCACCTCTATATATTAATTGATTTAAAGTGTCTATGGCTGCCTTTATATTTCTTTCTGAGAGATAGGATACCAAATTAAATATATCATTTTCCTTTTCATAGGGAGACATCTTTATTATATCTTCTCTAGTTATTGCCCTTTCCTCAGTGTATAAAATAAGCTTTTCTATCTCGTTATCCACTATGTTCATGTTATTCTCAATGATGGAACAAAAGTATCCAAGCTCACTTTTTCCTATGGATTTTCCCTTTTCTTCAAACATATCTTTTACTTTACTTTGAAGTCCCATGCCCTTTAGCTTATCAACCTTTACAACTTCACATATATTTTGAAGTTTTTTCACCTTATTACTAAGTTTTTCTCTATCATCTTCAAAGACATAATACATAATTAAAAGGGTATAAGGAGGAATGTCCTTTATATAGTTTCTAAGATTATCTATATCCTTTCCCTTGTCTTCTCCCTTATCCCTTAAGAAATTAGCTCTAAAGATTTCTACCATTCTATATTCACTCATAAACGGTATAGTCTCGCAATTATTTATTAATGCATCTATATCTAATTTATCTCCCGAAATTTTAGTATAGTTAAAATCAGCAAAACTTTCATCTATTTTTAAATTTCTCATTTTTTTTATAGCTGTCTTTATAAGTCCTTCATCAGAACCGCAAAGTATATAACAATTTTTTAGTTTATTTTCTTTTAAGTCTTTTTCAAGCTGTTCTAAGGTTATCAAAGAAAATACCTCCACTCTTTACTTCAACATAATATTTATTCTAGTGAACATAATTATGATATACTTTTCCACCTATGAGTTTATAGCTTTCATAATAATGTCCTAGATTAATTTCTTCTCTTTTTCTATTAATCCTTATTATATCACAGTTTGGACTTGTTGATGAAGAATTGCTTTTATAACAACATTGAAGAGCTTCTTTTTCATATTCCTTATCTATAGTTATATTACTAATTTTCCCTCTGTGATTTATGGATAAAGCTAAATTTCCATCCTTATCCTTTATATCTATACTACAACTCTTTGAAAGTTTTAAGATCATATCTTCTTCAAATTCATCATAAATTCTATCTAATCCCTTATAATTTTCATATACATATTTTAACTTTACCTTTTGCGGACTTACTAATACTTTTCTAGTACCATAGTTTATTTCTACAATATCAGACTTTTTACCAGCTATTAAATTTATTTCCGGGTAAATTATGTATTGTTCCTTTATGGTGAAAAGAAATAGTAGTATAGGCAAATATCTCAAAGATTTCACTCCTCTTCTTATAAGAATATAACTTAGGTATAATATGAGAATCATAACCCCTTCCATGTAGGTAAACTCTAAGGGAGCTGGTAAAAGATTTACTAAGAATTCCTCCATGGTATTAATTATAAGTAGTACCGAGTTTGTAATGAGAGATAAAAGATTAAAGAATGTTGGAATCTTAATAAATAGAAATAGTAAATTACTTAAAACCAATAAAAATGTGTAAAATGGAATTAATAATAAATTAGAAATGAAGCCACCTAAACTCACAGTATTAAATCTCATTATTATATAAGGTGTAGTAAAAATCATGGAGCTAAGGGTTAAACTAAGAGATGAAGCTATGAAATCTGGTAACTTATAAAACTTTCTTTTAATCTTATTATTTAAAGTGAAGATTCCTAGTACAGCTAAAAAGCTTAGAACATAGCCTATATCTAATATGTAGTAAGGTTTTATTAACAATAACAAAAATGCTGCAAAAGCTAGGACTGATACGCCTTCATAGGTCTTTTTCACCTTAGGGCCTAATACTAGTAAAAGTATCATTATGAAGGCTCTAAAGGTAGAACTTTTTCCTCCAGTAAATATTACATAAAAGAAAAGCACTACTAATGCTAGCTTATATCCAATTATACCTTGAAGTACTTGATAAATTAGAGATACATGAAGTCCTGATACACTTATTATATGGGATATACCTAAAACACTAAATTCTTCCCTTTTATCATAATCAATATAACTATCATCTCCACCACTTACTGCTAAAATTATGGCAGCTCCCTCTTCATCGGTAAAGGTTAGAAGCTTTTGATAGAGTTGGCTTTTTAGCATGTATCCCTTGTATATTAAGTCTTCCTTTAAAGGCTTAGAATCTATTATGTTATAATCTCCTACAATTCCTTTACTATATTCTACCTTTCTATGAAATTCACCCTTTAATATGTACTGCCTTCCCAATTGAATATTTTTGTTCTTAGGAAAAATTTTAATTCTTCTATTTTGCAGACTACCAATGTAATAATCCTTACCTTCATCTACTATTCTACACTTAACATTTTCCCCTAACTGTACACCATAAAAGTATATAATGCAGTTTACAAAAAACAACATAGAAAACCCCATAACTATAAAAGTCAGGGGTCTCTTAAAATCTTTTTTAAATAGAATCATATGAATTATTATAAACCCTACAGCTGGAAAAATTCCCATGTAGCTGTATAAAAAATATATAGTACATCCAAAAATTGCTGCTATGCATATCTGAATCATTGATTTATCCATAATATCACCCTGTAATATCATTGCCAAAGTAAGAAGTTACAATTCAATTTTATGGATAAAATTATAACTTTTTAAATTGTTTTATAATCAATTTATATATATTTTTTCTGCTATGTAATCCGGCAACCACATCTTTATTTATCAAATCATTTAATTTTTTGTGCTTTGCTGAACCTTTTTCTCTAGCTCTAAATTGAGTTTCTTTTCATAAGTTTTGCATTTTGCATATCTTTATTAAAAAATATAACCCAAACTAAAATCATAGCTTCAACTGCCCAACTAATATAAACTACATAAATATGTAAATATGAAAATAGTTGTGTAGAAAACTATTTGACTATTTTTATATTTTCATAGGAAACTATTTAAATATAAAAATATATAACTATTTANNTTAAATAGTTGTTCTGTTCATGAGGGTTTGCGGGTTTTGAAGAGTCATATACAAAAAAGTAATGGGGTCAAACCCCATTCTTTTATAATAAAAAAGCCTCGAAAGGCTTTAATTTAATAACCTATTCCCATTTAATATTAAAATCACCCTCATGGTTTTTTCCTTCTATAACAATAGTATATTTTTCGTCTTTATTAATCTCAACTTCTTTTTTAAAATCAGCTGGTTTTTCTACAGAAAAAACTTCATTTTTTTCTTTGTCTATCAATTTAACATTAATCTCACCATTTAAAGTTTCTGAATCAATATCAAAATTTACTACATCTGTTGCAAATTTTACACTATATTCATAATATCCGTTATATTCTTCATAGGAACCTTTTATCCCATTATTATCCTTACTTATATCTCCACTATGAATTTTATAACTTGAATTCTCTGTACTATAGTTATTACAAGCTACTAATGACATAAATGTTACTACAATAATAAAAAAACATAATATTAATTTTTTCAAAATATACCTCCTAAAAATAAAACAAATATTCTAAAAATTCCAATCACACCCTCCCATCTAACAATTATAATATAATACGCGTCACGTATTATATTATATTTATTATATCATTGTTTTTATAGCCCTTCAATATTTTTCTTACTTTTTTTGTATATTTTACTTGTTATTTCATCTAGCTATTTAACTATTCACTTATTATGTTTTTATTTTTGTACTTTTTTCTTATAATATAAACTTTTATATCCCCAAAAAATAGTAAATATAAATAAAATAATTGCAAGAATTATTTTTAATTCTAAAGTATTATAGTTTGCTTTCCATATAACATCATATAAAACTAAAAGTAAAAATAATGATGGAATTAATGTAAAATAACTAAATAATGAAACCATGTTAGAGTAATATCGGTTAATATCTTCTTCATCTGTATATATTTCAAATTTATCTTCATCATTTTCCTTTCGTTTTTCCAAAATTAATATACNNTTTGCAACTCTAGATTTACGTTCTTTGATAAATGGTCTAAGTTTAACCTTTCCAAAAGAATACTGGCCAATGTTACTTCCCTTTATAAAACATTTAATTCCAAAATCATTTAACTCTTTTATATAATTGTCAATATACTCATTACTATGATTCGAAACTAATTCCACTGTATAAATATAATGGATATCTTTTTGCTTCGAAAATTCATATAAACATCCCCTGTGGGATACACTTTCTAGTTTGTATCCTTGTTTTGCAATGTTATTTAACCATCTTTCCTGACCCTCAATTGGATCTAAAAAAACCCTGAATTTTTTAATCATTTTTACCCCCTCTTAAATTTATAATTTTTTTTCTATAAATCTTTCTCCAAAGGTATAGATCTCTTTTATTCTTTCATACTCATTCTTTAATACCTCTTTTCCCTCATCTGTTAGTTCATAGGAATTTCTTTTATCATTCTCATCATCTTCTATAGGAGTTAAGTACTTCTTTTCATTCAGTTTATTTATGATTCCATATAGCGTTCCCGGTCCTAAACTAATTCTGCCATTAGTTTTGTTTTCTAAAAACATTTTTATAGCATATCCATGATTTTCATAAAGAAATGCTATCATCACATAATAGGTTGATTCTGTTAATGGTTTATACTTATCTTCCATCTTTAATTTTTATCTTTAACCTCCATTTCTAAATATTAATTAATCCAATGCCACCTTTTAATTTACTGTTATGTATGATTATGGTAAAGTTATGACTAATCTTAATTAATCTATTATTACCTTTAAATCCTTTTATAGTAAAGTTTTCTATAATAAAAAGATGTACTACACATTACTTAATATGTTCTACGTAGTACATCATTTTAATACTCTATTGAATTAAATGCAAGAGAAAAATATATATTGCCATAAATTTCTGAAAATTTAAGCATTATTACTTCTTAACAGAAAAAACATAATCTGCAATTCCTTTTATTTTGTCATCATGTGTAACTATAATTACTATCTTATTATCTTTAACTTCATACAAAATCTTT
>DKGY01000116.1:28531-30001 GCA_002453475.1 Clostridium sp. UBA6758
TATAGTGTCATTCTTTTTATTTACTTTTTTTTCACACAAATTTGATTTAGACTCTCTATTGTATAATTTGAATGCTTCTACATAGTAATTTAAAAGTTCAGTATCACAATTATCTATTGAATATTTCAAATTTGCCTCTAAGTTACTTTCAAATAAAGCAGGATTTTGTTCTGCAACTGAAAATAAATCTCTTCTGGCACAAATCATATCTATTCTTTTTATATTTTTATCATTTATAAATACTTCGCCCTCATAATTATTATATATATTTAATATCACATTGATTAAAGTACTTTTTCCACTTCCATTTTCTCCAACAATACAGTATATATTCCCTTTTTCGAACAAATAATTTATGGGCTTAAAAATACTCCCATTACCATTATAACTAAAAGAAACATTTTGTAACTCTATTTCATCAATGTGTACTATTAGTTCACTTCCATTATTTTCTTTCTCCAAACTACTTACTTCTTCTATTCTATTAAGGCATATTAAAGCACTTTGATAGGTTTTTCCTAATTCTAAAAAATAATTAACTGCTCCAATAAAAATAGCAAAATAGCTACTCATTATAGTAAATTCTCCAATAGTTAAGTGACCACTTATAATTCTCACTCCACCTATAAATATAAGTGCTATTTTAGCTAAATTATTTATTGTAGAACCTAAAGATGAAAAAACATAAGCTAGTTTAGTAAATTTCATAATAATGATATATAATTTTTCATATTTTTCACGTACTTCAGTTAATATACTTTGATATAAAGAATTTAACTTAATAAAATAAATATTACTTATTTTATAACTTACATCTGAAAAAAATATATTTTCTTCTTCCTTTACTGAATATCCTTTCTCATATAACGGCTTTTTAAATACTAGATAAGAAATAATGTATATAGGAACGAATATCATTAATACTAAACTCATTAACCAGTCTATTTTAAACAACATAAATCCTACAATTATAATACTTAATACCTGTATTACTATTCCTATTGAATTACTTATAAAAAAACTTGATATCTCTTCTGCATCTGAAAAGATTCTTTGACTTAAATAAGCTGCATCTTTTTTCTTTAATTCAATTTGACTTGTTTCCGTCAACTGTAATAATAACTTTTCTTTTAAATCATAAGATATATTAGTAACAATTTTTACTTTTTTCATATTTGATAGATATGAGCTTATTATTGCAAAAACCGTTAATATAATAGATATTACTGTAAATCGATATATATTCTCCATTGCTTTTACATTTATTAGATTATCAATATAATCTCCAATAATATAAGGCATTATTATATTGATGCTCCATGATAAAGTACTTAAAATCAAAAATGTAAAAAATGCAGATTTTCTTTTTGACAGACTAAATTGAATTAAACGAAATATTTTCATTAAACTCACTAACCTTTATTTATAATTTCTGAAAAGTAACTCTTAACTTGTTCTTCTACTATCCCC
>DKGY01000116.1:30098-41427 GCA_002453475.1 Clostridium sp. UBA6758
ACTTCTCACTTTTTCCATAACTAACTGATCCACATCCACCTCCACATGCTGGAAGATATACACAGTCTCTACATTCCTCAACATTTAATGGATTTCTAGTCATCCACTCAAAATATTTATATGTTATATCTTTTATATTTCCATCTGCATCTAACTTACCAATTCTATGTTCTTCATCCCCAGTATGTTCCCAGCATTTATACACTTCTCCACCTGGCTCAATGGTAAAGTTATTATCACAATTCAGTCCACAGTATGTCCATTTTCTCATTGGTCTTCTTCTAACATCAAAGCCTACTTTACCTGCCTTTGTCCACAAATTGCTTAATAAATCACCTAATTCTTCCTCTACATAACAGTTATCTTCATAAGATGAACATGCATCTGTTCCACCTCTTACTATTCCAAAATCTATACTTAATTCATCAAGCTTTCTGCTATGGAAATAATCCATAAGTTCATTCATATCTTTTATATTAGTTTTGTCTACATTTACTCTAATTACTGTATGCAACTTATCTTTATATTTTTTAAGCAGCTCCAAACTTTCTATTATTTTATCAAAAGTTCCTTCTCCATTTTTTCCTATTCTTCTTGTATTATGAATTTCTCTCGTTCCATCTATTGTTATTTGTACATACTTACAATTATATTTAATTAGTGATTGTACTATTCTTTCATCTAACAATGTACCATTGGTTATAATTGATGTTACAAGTGTCATATTGTTTTCTTTACAAAATTGGCTGAGTTCTTCAAGTATGTGTTCTCCTACTTTATAATTTACTAGAGGTTCTCCTCCAAAAAGTATAATATTTATGCTTTTTGTTCCTCTTTGAAGAGATTCATTTTTTATATGTTTTATTGTAGAATTAGCTGTTTCTATTGTCATTGAATTGCTCTTTGCTTCTCCTGCTCCTTCATAACAATATACACATCTCAAATTACAAGCCCACGTCAATAAAATGGTATAAGATAAATTATTATTTCCGTATTTAGATTTATTATGATAAAAATCAAAATATCTATTTTCATCTATCTCATTTGATACTATTAATTTTTTCTCAATCATCTGTTTTTTTAGCTCTTCGTCTATTTCACTCATATCATTTTCTTTCATTTTTTCCATAGTTTTGTCATCAACTAAAAAACTATTTCCTGATAATGTATTAAATAAAATATTTTCTTCTTTATTGTATGGTATTAAAAGATTAAATTTTGAAAACTTCATATTATTAATATCCCCCCAATATGTAGAGCATTAGATTACAGTATAGTTTTGCTCTCTAATGCTCTTATTTTTTTTACCAGAACTTAAGTCCGCAAACCTTAGCTCCGCAACCGTCAATCCAACAAGCTGTTTCTATAGTACCCTTGTTATGATCTCCATCTGAATATAAATTTCCAATAAACATAAAAACGCCTCCTAATTTTCACCAGTAGTTGAAAAAATATCGATCCAACAACCATCTACAGGACAAACATCTACTGCACATGCTTCAATTCCACATGCATTTCCACCACATGCGTTTCCGCCACATAATTTACCTGCACATCCATCTGCTCCACAAGCTTTAGCTGGACATCCATCCACTGCACACATTGGACTATTTCCACCTGCGCCATAAGCATTACCAATATACTTCATAAAATCTCCTCCCCTCCAAATAAAATATAGGTATATGTAGTACGTGTTACGTATTACATATACCTATATTACCATTCATATTATTTATTTTCAATATTTTTACTGTATTTTTTTAAAACAATTTACTTTTTATTACAACAAATTTTAGCGGTATTCTACATAGTGTTGCTAGTTTATTTTATATATACTTTTCTTTCAAACTATATATTTTTATAAGTATTTATTTTGAATAACACGTAAATCTCATGAAAATTTATATTTTAAAACCATGAAACAAAAGGACTTGAAAGTTATATTATTAACTTTCAAGTCCTTATATTACTTTGGCGGGAATATGTGAGAATCGAACTCACCCGTCGTGGTCTTAGCACGGCAACTCGGTTTTGAAGACCGGCAGGCACACCAGCACCTATCTACTCCCATATTACTTCCTACACTTGGTATTATAAGATGTAATAGATAAAAAATCAAGTATCAATATCATCAATACTTGATTTTTTTCACTATTAATACATTACTCTATCATTTTCTACACGTTTAGTGAATTTTATACTATCTAGGTGTTCTAAAATAGTAATAGTATATTTTCTGTTGCTTTCAAGAATCTCTTTCGCTATAGCTGCTGATATAGAGCCATTTTCAAGGATACAATTCCTTATCTTATCCTTAGCTTCTTCATAATCTTCCTTAAGAAGAGTGCAGTCTTCATTTAATTTAATTAAAATTTCCTCATCTAGTAGAAGTTCATATACCATCTTAAAGCCAACTTTATCTTTTTCCACCTGTGCTAAGTCTACATACTTAGGTGGAGTAAATTTTAATTTTTTATATTCATTTATTATAAAGTTCTTCATTCTTTCCTGCTCTTTATTCAAGGTTACATTAAAATCATATAAAGCTATAAACTTCTCACTAACTTTTACTGTTTTCTTCTCTACTAACATGTTTAATATCTCATCATAATTCTTTTGTTTCAATTTTTTAGTAAATATTTTATTTTTAGCTTCTTCTTTGGACATTCCAAATTTTAATGGATTCTTTTTATGGAAATTCTCTAATAAGACTTTTAGTTCCTTAGTTTTATCCTTTAAGAAATCTTGGTGAATGAATATACTATTATCCTTTCCACCTAGTCTTATTAGCTTACCTTCAGTCTCTAAAACTTCCAACTCTTCTTCTATATTATCCATATTTTTTCCTAGACTCTTTAATATAGCTAAAGTATCTGGATAAGTGTCACTTAAGTTTTTCACTGTATTTTCTAAAATATTTGTGGATTTACCACTTTCTTTTAATTTTAATTCTTCTAAGTACTCTGCTGTGATTTTCTTAGATTTTTTAGCATTAGGCTCTATTATTATTCCTCCTGCTATGGTATTCATAGGAGAATAACTTCTAATGATGTATCTATCATTTCTTTGAGCTGTAATAGGCTTTTCTAATCTAAGCTGAACATAAGCCCACTGTCCAGGTTTAATTTCTTCTTTATCTAAAGGTACAATTCTACAGATTATTTCTTCTGTACCATGATATAACCTTACCCTTTGTCTATTAACTATAGATTTTTCAGCGGTTTTTATATGGTATAACTTACAATCTATGATTAAGGATGGTTCCATAATATCTTCCTTAGCTACTACATTACCTCTTTGTACCTCTGATACCTTAATATTGGCAAGATTTATTGCACAACGCTGTCCTGCTTCTCCAACTTCTGAAGGCACATCATGGACTCTTATTCCTCTAACCTTAGCTTTAACCTTACCTGGATATATCTCCACGGTATCACCTAGAGATACCTTTCCGCTTATTATAGTTCCAGTTACTACTGTACCAAAACCACTTATGCTAAAGGATCTATCTACTGGTAATCTAAAATGACCTTCTGTATCCTTTGCTTCTACTTCTTCAGTTAATTTATCTATATCCTTAATTAATTCTTCAAAGCCCATTTTAGTCTTAGATGATACTACATGAATAGGTGCATCTTCTAAGAAAGTATCCCTAAACTCTTCCCTTATGTCTTCCTTTATCATGTCTAACCAATCAGTTTCAACTAAATCTGCCTTTGTTAATACTACTATACCTTTTTTTATATTTAAAAGCTTTAATATTTCAAAGTGTTCCCTGGTTTGCGGCATTATTCCTTCATCTGCGGCTATTACAAGTAACACCACATCTATACTACTTATTCCTGCTAGCATATTTTTAATAAACTTTTCATGACCTGGTACATCAATTATTCCTGCTCTTCTTCCTGAAGGTAAGTCAAAATAGGTAAATCCTAAATTTATAGATATTCCTCTATTTTTTTCTTCTTGTAAGGTATCCGTTTCCCTTCCTGTAAGAGCTTTAATTAAGGTAGTTTTACCATGATCTATATGTCCAGCAGTACCTATGATTATATGCTTCATCTATTTAACTTCATCCTTTCAAAGCAACTGTTTTCTAATAGAGCAGATAGGTAGTAACCCACCTGATTGATCTAGTCTACTCTAAAGCCTTAAAACATTGTACTATTTCATCAAAATCTTCTTTAAATAATGTTCTCCCATCTAATACTAGTTCATCGTTGTAAACCCTAGCTATTAATGGAGTTTCTCCTAATCTGAGTTTTCTCTCCATATCTACTGGAGAAAATTTATCACTGGTTACCTTAATTACGTAGGTTTCAATTTTTTCTGTAGGCATAGACCCTCCACCTACCATTGATTCTCCCTTATCTATATAAAATTTAAAGTCCTGAGTCTTATTTTGCAGTTTTCTCTTTAGAAGTATGCATTTTTTCTTAACTTCTTCCTTAGGCATTAAAATCATATTTAAAGATGGAATATTATCTACAGCTTCTTTTTCATCTACATAATATTTTAAAGTACCTTCTAAGGCAGCCAAAGTCATTTTATCAACTCTTAGAGCCCTCGTTAGTTGATTTTTTTTCATCTTATCTATGTATTTCTTTTTACCAACAATGATGCCTGCCTGTGGACCACCTAGCATTTTATCTCCGCTAAAGGTTACTACATCAATACCTTTTTTTATACTGTCCTGTACGGTAGGTTCATAGGTAAAACCATATTTACCAAAGTCTATAAGAACTCCACTACCTATATCCTCTACCACTGGAACTTCATGTTTTTCTCCCAGTTCTACAAGTTGCTCTAAGGACACACTTTCTGTGAATCCTAAAACTTTAAAATTAGAGGTATGAACCTTTAGAAGTACTCCCGTATTTTCCGTTATATTATTTTCATAATCATATAGATGTGTTCTATTAGTAGTTCCTATTTCTATAAGCTTAGCTCCACTAAACTTCATAACTTCTGGTATTCTAAAGGAACCACCTATCTCTACTAGTTCTCCTCTAGAAACTATAACTTCCTTTTCCTTTGCAAGAGTATCTAGAACTAACATTATAGCAGCAGCATTGTTATTTACTACCATGGCAGCTTCTGCTCCTGTAACCTTTTTAATAATTTCTTCTATATGTGAATATCTAGAACCTCTATTTCCGCTTTCTATGTCATACTCTAAATTATTATAGCTACCTGCCACTGTTATCACATTTTCAATGGCTTTTTTTCCCAAAAGAGAACGACCTAAATTAGTATGTATAACAGTTCCTGTGGCATTTATAACTCTTTCTAGGTGCATTTTGTTTTTGCTTTCTAGGGTATGAATTGTAAAATCTAACACTTGTTCTGTATTTAAACTTTCCACACTTCCCTTTAATATCCCATTTCTATAAAATTCTATAGCTTCCCTTAAGGATTCTAAAACTATGGTTCTAGAATTTTCTTCTATTAACTTACTTACTGATTGAAGTTTCAAAAGTTCATCTATCTTAGGTAGTTTTCTTAATAATTCCTTATTCATATAACTTCTCCTATACACTACTTTAATAAGATATAAGTAATTTTACTCCACAATTAGAGGTACTTCATCCTTGTCAATTACTTCTCCAATGATAGCAGATTTTATCTCTAAATCCATTAATCTTTCCATCATAGATTCAACTTGATCCTTAGGGGTAGATATTAATAAACCTCCTGAGGTTTGTGGATCAAATAAAATATCTTCTAACCATTCTGGAATATCTACTAATTTATATTTATTTTCTAAATATCCTTTATTGTTATAGGTTCCTGCAGGAACTAATCCCATTTCAGCATATTCCCTAGCACCATTAATTACTGGAATTTTATCCTTAAATAATTTTATGGTTATATCAGAAGCTGATGCCATCTCATATCCATGACCCATTATTCCAAAGCCAGTAACATCTGTACATGCATTTATATTATAATCTACGATAATCTCTCCTGCATATTTATTTAAGGTACTCATAACCTTTACAGCTTCATTGTATACTTCCTCGGATGCAATTTCAGCCTTTATGGCTGTATTAACAATTCCTGTACCTATAGGCTTTGTTAATATAAGTACATCTCCTACCTTACAACCGTGGTTTTTAAGAATTTTATCAGGATGTACTATTCCCATAACAGATAATCCATACTTAGGTTCATCATCTTCAACAGTATGTCCACCAATCACTACGGCACCTGCTTCTATAACTTTATCGGCACCACCTTTTAAAATCTCTCCTAATACATCTATATTAAGGCAATTAGGAAAACAAACTATATTCATAGCTACTGTAGGCTTTCCTCCCATGGCATAAACATCACTTAGGGAATTGGCAGCTGCTATGGCTCCAAAGGTATAAGGATCATCTACTACTGGAGTAAAAAAGTCTAAAGTTTGAATAGCTGCTATATCCTCTGTTAGCTTATAAACTGCTGCATCATCAGAGGTTTCTATTCCTACTAATAAGTTTTCATTTGACATTTTAGGTAATTTATCTAATATTTTTGAAAGGGTCTCCGGCCCTATTTTAGCTGCTCATCCAGAGGTCTTTGAAAGTTCTGTTAATCTTTTTGACATAGTTTTACCTCCTTAATCTATAATTAAAATTAAACTTTATTTCTCGTTAAAATTAAATTTTATTTAGTATTAAAATTATACTAATTCTTTAATAATTCTATACTAATACTCATTTTATGTCTACCTTATCTCTCAATTTCTCTAGGGTTTTTGCTCCTATACCTGTTATGTTTGTGAGCTCATCTACAGATTTAAACTTTCCATTTTCATTTCTGTAATCCACTATGCTTTGAGCTTTTGTCTGACCTATACCTGGTATTGTCATAAGCTCCTCCACCGTTGCTTTATTTATATTTATCATACCTTTTGAATCTACAGTTCCTGTATCCTTTTCCTGCTGTCCTTGAGTTTCTATTTCTGAATCCAGTACTTCTTCTCCAATTTTATATATTTTAATACATTGTTCATCCTCTAGAATCTTAGAAAAATATATTTTTTCCTCATCAGCTTCTGCTGTAAGTCCACCTGCTATTTCTATCAAATCTCTTATTCTAGAACCTTCTTTTAATTCATATTCTTTAGGATTTTTAACAGCACCTTTTATATCTACAACTATCTTACCATTATCTACATTTTCTTGATTCTTAATTTCTTTATTCTCACTTTCTTTATTTTCATTATTTTTATTTTCTCCACTACCTTTGAGATTTTCACCCTGAAGATACTGTTGATCATTAACAAATACTTCCTTATATTCTTCCTCTTTATTATGATTTATTATGTACCCGGCTACCAAAAATATAATACTAAGTATTAATATGGATAATGCTCCTATAATTTTTTCTTTTAATTTCACTTTAATACACCTCCCAGTTAACATATTATCCACTTTTTTTATAAATTATTATCGAACTTCCAACTATTTTTTGATATAATTATTTATTATGTGTAAAAAAAATTTGTTAAATGAAAATTAAATATGTATAGTAAGGAGATTTCTATGAAAAAACTATTATTTATCATATTATCATTTTTTACTATAACCTTACTAAGTTATAGTAATGCATATGCATACACAGAACCACCTTCAATAACTGGTGAAAGTGTGGTAGTTATGGATGCTAATACAGGGGCAGTGGTCTATGGGAAAAATGAAAATACACCTTACCCTCCAGCATCTACAACAAAACTTATGACAATACTTTTAACTTTAGAAAATTGTGACTTAGATGAAGTTGTAACTGTAGGTGAACTTCCACCTACCATTGAGGGCTCAAAAATCTATATAGATGTGGGAGAGAAGATGACTGTAGAAGAAATGTTATATTCAGTAATAATGGTTTCTGCTAACGACTGTGCTGCTGCTCTAGCAGAGCATATCTCTGGCTCCACTGAAAAATTTGCTGTATTAATGAATCAACGTGCAAAGGAACTTGGTTGTAAAAATACTAACTTTGTGAATCCACATGGACTTTATGATGATAAACATAGAACTACAGCTTATGATTTAGCTCTTATAGAAAAAGAATTATTAAATCACGAAAAATATATTGAAATATCTAAAACTAAATCTACATTTTTAGAACCTACAAATATATTTAAAGATAAAAGACCTCTTTGGAATGATAATAGATTACTTCATGATGCCTATGAATGCTATTATCCAGATACTATTGCTGGTAAAACTGGTTATACCGATGAATCTCGTCATTCTTTTGTAGCTTCTGCTTGTAAGGGTGATGCAAAGTTTATAATAGCAATATTATATGATGAAAAAAAAGCTTATTATGATGAGGCTCCTAAACTTTTTGATTGGGCCTTTAAAAATTTCTCCACCCAAAAGGCTTTTTCTAAAGGTGAAGAAATAGATACTTACGAAACTACTAATGGTTCAATTATTCCCCTGGTGGCCCAAAAAGACATACTATATACTAAAGATAATACATCTAAAGAAAAGCCATCTATAACAATAAATAAGGATACACTTAGTAATAAATTTTTTAATAAAGGGGATATTATTACTACTGTTGCGATTAATTATAATGGTCAAAGCTATAGCAGTGAGATTTTAAGTGGTAGTGATTACGAAGAAGAAGTGCTTCCTGTAGTTGGTAATTTGGTTACTACAAAGAATAACACTATAAGCTATAAAAATCTATTTATGATTATAGGTGGAGTTGTTATAGGCATTATTCTCCTAGTATTGGTTATAATATATATAATTAAGAAAAGAAGATTAGCCAAAAAAAGAAAAAAACTTTTCTCTTCTTACAAAGGAAAATATTAATTTATTAAAAAAGAAATGGTGCTGCATTATTAATTCATGCAACACCATTTCTTTTTTATTAATTTTATTAAATATTCTATGTAGATTGAAGTTTATGTATAAGCTTTGTCATATCCTCTGGAAGATGACTTTTGAAATTTAGAATCTCACCAGTTCGTGGATGAGGCAAAGATAGAGCATAAGCATGAAGAGCTTGACGAGATATTAATTCTTCATCATTAAAATCACTATATAGTTGTTCTCCATATATGGGGCATCCTACATAGCTTAAATGTACCCTTATTTGATGGGTTCTTCCTGTCTCTAAAAGCAATTCTACTAAGGCCCCTACTTTGTAGCTTTCTACTACTTTATAATGAGTAATACTTCTTTGACCCTCTTCTAAAACTGCTCTTTTTATAGTTTCATCTGTTGGTCTTCCTATAGGTAAGTCTATAGTTCCTTCTTTATTTTCAAGATTTCCATGAATTATTGCTAAGTAAGACTTTTTGATTAAATTCTTATCCATGGATTTCGCTAGATTCATGTGAGAAAATTGATTTTTAGCTATCATTATAAGTCCAGAAGTATCTCTATCTAATCTACTAACTAATCTTACTATAGAATTATCATTATTACTTCTAAAATGATGGATAACTCCATTAGCTAAGGTTCCCATAGGATGGCTTTTAGTTGGGTGAACTACCATAAAAGGAGGCTTATCAACTATTAACAAATCATCATCTTCATAAATAACTTGTATGTTTAAATCTTCACCTTCTATATTTTGGCTTTCCTCTGCATTCACAGTAACTTCAATAATATCTTCTTCTTGAAGTTTATAATTAAGCTTTACTTCCTTACCATTTACTCTTAACCTTCTATTCATAGCTGACCCACGAATGAATCTACCTGAAAGATTTAAACTCTCCTTCATGTAATCTCTTATCTTCACATCCTGGCCTTCTCTTCCTACCTTATATGTAATAACACTCATCTTCTTAGTCACCTCTATTTATAAATATTTAAGCCTCCTTGTTTAGGAGGCTTAATCATATACTTAATTATTCTACTATTGCTATTACTTCTATTTCTATTAAAGCATCTTTTGGTAATTTACCTGGTTGAACACAAGATCTTGCAGGTGGATTTGTTGTAAAATACTTTCCATATACTTCATTCATCACTGCAAAGTCATTCATATCCTTTATGAATACTAAAGTTTTAACAACTTTATCTAAAGATGTACCAGCTTTTTCAAGAATTGCTTTAACATTTTCTAAGCACACAGCTGTAGCCTTTTGTATATCATCATTTACTAATTCTCCAGCTTCATTGATTGGTAGTTGACCTGAAGTGTATAGTAAATTTCCTACCTTAACTGCCTGTGAGTATGGTCCTAAAGCTGCAGGTGCTTTTTCTGTGTTAATTATGATCTTCTCCATTTTATTTGCCTCCCCAAATTAAATTATTATATATTATCTAGATAATTAAATACCTAGTAATATTAGTTTCTTTTGGTAACTAATAAATAATTTCTAGCTTTAATGGTATCTATATGCATTATTGAGCCTCTAGATAGTATATACATTATAGTATCTTCAAAGGATTTTAAAAGGGCCTTATTTAAATCCTCATAGGCTAAAGACCTTAACTCTTCCACACCTCTAAAATTTCTTGAAGGCTCTATGCAATCAGCAATGTAAACTATTTTTTCTAATGTGGACATATTTTCTCGCCCTGTAGTATGATATTTTATTGCATTTAAAATATCTTCATCTTCCACATGAAACATTTCCTTTGAAATATATGCTCCAATTAAACCATGTAAAAGCTGAGGAGATTTGTAATATATATCAGAAATAATTATCCCATTACTTCTTGCTTTATTAATTAAATCATTGGCAGAAAAATTTTTGGCACAATCATGACAAAGCCCAGCTATTCTACCTTTATTAGGATTTATCCCATAATGTTTTGCAAGCTCTTCACTAGTTTTCATTACACCTAAACTATGGTTATATCTCTCCTTGGTAAGATGAATTTTTATATAATCCTTTATTCTATTTTCCTGCCACATACCTTACACCTTATTTCTATATAAATTATATTGATTAATTATCTCCTCAACCCCTTGGGGAAGAAGGTAACTAACCTTTTTATCTTCTGAAATTTTCTTTTTTATTTCTGTAGATGATATATCTAAAAGAGACATTTCTAACAAAATTATTTCCTTACCATAGTCTTCCTCTAGATCCTTTTTCATTTTCAGTACATCATCCATAGCATATCCAGTTCTAGAGAATACAACTAAAGTGCAGTTATCTAATATTATATGAATATTTTTCCACTGCCTTAAAGTCATTAAACTATCTACTCCAACCAGGAAATACCATTGAGTATAAGGCTCCCTATGGTTAAACTGCATTAGAGTATTATAAGTATAACTTAAACTGTCACTCTTTATCTCAAAATCACTTATGGAGAACTTTTTCTCCTCTTTTATAGCTTGAGACACCATTTTATACCTC
>DKGY01000116.1:41593-73184 GCA_002453475.1 Clostridium sp. UBA6758
GCTGGTAGTCATCGGATAAATGGTATACTTGTTTAAAAGTTACATATATTTAAAGGTTTCTAAAACTCTATTAAATGTAGTTTTATTTAGGGAGTTCTACTTTAGGATTTTTCTTAGATTTACGATATATGACTAACTTACTTCCTATAGCTTGAATTCCTTCGCAACCTAATTCTTCACATAGAATCTCTGAAGCTTCTCTTGCTGTAATTCCACTGTTATTTAAAGTTTTTATCTTAATCAATTCTCTTGATTCTAGAGCTTGATCTATCTGCTTAATAAAATTTTCTTCTATACCACCTTTTCCAACTTGGAATATAGGTTCTAATTGATTTCCAAGAGATCTAAGATAGCTTCTTTGTTTTGTTGTTATCATGTTATTTATTTCCCCCTAATTTTATAATAAGAACTCAAATTCAAAGTCATTTAATCTTACTAGGTCACCGTCTTGTATTCCCATATCCTTTAATTCATCGATAATTCCTTTATTTCTTAAAACCTTATGGAAGTATCTTAATGAATCTGGCTCATTTACATTTACACTAGTTAATAATCTATCAACAAAGGATCCTGTAATCTCAAATATACCTTCTTCAACTTCATTTATTTCGTAAGTAAATCTCTTCTCTTCTGGAATAAATTTATCTTCTTCTAAAATTTCTAATTCCTTAACTGGAATTGTACTAAGCATTTCTGCTGCTGCTTTCATAAGATCATCTACACCTTCATTGGTAGCTGCAGATATCTTATATATCTTATCATAGCCCAAAGCTTTTAATTCTTTTTTAAAGTTTTCATAAACTTCTTCATCGTAGAGCATATCAGATTTATTTGCTGCAATTATCTGTGGTCTATCCCATAGCTTTATGCTATATTTTTTAAGCTCTTCATTAATTCTTTTAAAGTCTTCTATAGGATTTCTTCCTTCAACTCCTGAAATGTCAACTACATGAATAAGCATTCTAGTTCTTTCGATATGTCTTAAGAACTCTAAGCCTAATCCCACTCCCTCTGCTGCTCCTTCTATAATACCTGGAATATCAGCAATAACAAAAGGTTCTATACCTTTCACTGCTACTACTCCAAGGTTTGGTTTTATAGTAGTAAAGTGATAGTTAGCTATCTTTGGTCTAGCCTTAGATACCATGGATAAAAGTGTTGATTTTCCTACGTTAGGGAATCCTAGAAGTCCTACATCTGCTAAAAGTTTAAGTTCTAGCTTAATCCATCTTTCTTCTCCTGGCATTCCTGGTTCTGCAAAGTTTGGTGCCTGTCTTGTAGGTGTACAAAACTTTGCATTTCCTTTTCCGCCTTTTCCACCTTTACATACTACAAATTTATCTCCATCATGAGCTAAATCACACATAACTTTGTCTGTTTCAAAATCTTTAACTATAGTTCCCATTGGAACTCTGATAATAATATCTTCTCCACCTCTTCCGTAGCATTTAGAGCCTTCACCCTTACCTCCATTAGGAGCTACGAATTTACGGTGATAAGAAAAATCTAATAGGGTAGTCATATTACTATCTACTACTAATATGACACTTCCACCATCTCCACCATCTCCACCATCTGGTCCACCTAGTGGAGCAAACTTTTCTCTTCTAAAATGAATGGAACCATTACCACCATCTCCGGACTGTACAAAAATCTTGGCTGTATCTATAAACATTATTATTTCACCTTCCTAACAAAATATCCTTTGATATTTTATGAATTAAATATAAGGGTCTTAGTATTATTATTTACAAAAATAATAATTTTACCTATGTTTTTTTTAAACTAATTAACACCTAGGGATGTTTTTTTATAACATAGAATTAATAAATAATTGTCCTATGTCATAAAAAAGCACCCTTGCGGGTGCTTAATTAACTATTCAGCTATTGCAACTTCTACATCGATTGGATAAACACTAGCTTTTTTCTTGTCTTTACCCATTCTTTCAAATCTTACAACTCCATCAACCTTAGCGAAAAGAGTGTCATCTCCACCGATACCAACGTTTGTACCTGGGTGAATTTTTGTTCCTCTTTGTCTTACAAGGATGTTTCCTGCAAGTACAAATTGTCCGTCTGCACGTTTAACCCCTAATCTCTTAGATTCACTATCTCTACCGTTCTTAGAGCTACCTACTCCTTTTTTATGAGCACATAACTGAAGGTTTATTAGTAACATATCACTGCACCTCCTCTACTACAACTTTGATATATTTTCCATAACTAATTTCTAAATTCTTTAATCCCAATAACATCGTTTCTAGCAGGACTTGTGTACTTTCTATTTCCACTTGAGATAACTTAGATACATCTAAAGCTATATTTCCTTCTTCCGCGATATATGTAGGTTTTAACTTTAGCACCTCTAACACTCCTAAGATTGTTACCTGTGCTAAATTACTTACAGAACCACAAACAACATCATCATAAACTGTTGTATTTTGCTTAACGTCAAAATACTCAGCATGCCCATCTACATGAAATGATACTAACATGCTTTTTTTTCTTTTGAAGTTTACCTTAATCATAATTAAGCTTCAATCTTCTCTACTACAACTTTAGTAAATGGTTGTCTATGACCTTGTTTCTTTCTGTAGTCTTTCTTTGGCTTATATTTGAAAACTATAACTTTTTTAGCTTTTCCTTGTGCTACAACTTTAGCAACAACTTTAGCTCCTTCAACTACAGGCTTTCCAACTACTAAACCGTCTTCTTTTCCAACTGCTAAAACCTTATCGAATTCTATAGTTGAATCAACTTCAGCTTCAAGTTTTTCAACGAATAAAACGTCTCCCTCTTGAACTCTGTATTGCTTTCCTCCAGTAAGTAAAACTGCGTACATTAAATACACCTCCTCAATCCAGTCTCGCCATCTCAGGTATAACTTATAAATTCTTTAGAAAATTTTATAAGTTAGTTTAAAAAACCTTATGTGTGCGGTCTACAAATGACATTTTAACACATACGCTAATGATTGTAAAGCAACTTATGGTATTTTTTATCCTTAAAATTATTAGTTACATCTAGTTTTCGCTGAAAATACTTTTAATTCTTTCATAGCCTGAATTTGACTATGAAAAATTAAAGATTCAACCTTAAAATTATCTAAATTTTCCTGAAATCTAATAAAGATATCGCAGTCTAGAGCATCTAACTTCTCTACAAAGCTTACTATGTCACTGTTTATTTCATTTTCATAGTTTTTATCTAGTTCTATATAGATATTTTTAATTCCCTGTTCTGATTTTATTTTTTTCACTTTTCCTTTTAAAATACTTAATATATATTCTAAAGAAATTTTTTCTCCAGTGCCTTTACAGTGAACACAATGATTAAATACATAATCACATATGGATTTACCATATTTTTTTCTAGTTATCTGGACTAAATTTAATTCTGTGAAAGGATATATTTTAGTATTATTTTTATCATCCTTAAACTCTTCTTGTAGAACATTTAAAACTTCAGCTTTATCTTTGTTAGATTTCATATCTACAAAATCCACTACTATTATCCCACCTAGGTTTCTCAGTCTTATCTGTTTTACAACTTCCTTAGCAGCTTCCATATTAGTTACTACAATATTATTTTCCTTTAAGGATGGCTTTATGTTTTTGGCTGTATTTACATCCACCACATTCATGGCCTCAGTACGTTCTAACACAATGTTACCACCACTACATAAGTTAATTTTATTATGTCTTAAAGCTAAAATTTCTTTTTCTATGCCATAATTATCAAATATGGATAAAGTTCCTTCATAAAAGCTGAGATGAATATTTTCTAAGTGCTTTTCTTTGATTAACTTCTCATAGTAAAGGTAATCTTCATAGTTATCAACTACTATCTCAGCTCCACCTTCAGTATAATTTCTTAAAACCCTACTTAGGATCCCATTATCTTTATAAAGAGGTCCAACTTTAGATGAGTAAGTAAACTTATTACATATTTCTTCGTATCTATGTATTAACTCACTTATTTCTTCCTTTAAAATGTTTATATCAATATTTTCTGCTTTAGTTCTAATTATTATTCCAACATCCTCAGGTTTTGATATACCTTCTTCTATTAATTCCTTAAAGTTAGGTGTTTTAATCTTCTTTGAAATTTCTATATGGCTATGTTCTTTAGTGAGTACTGCATAAGCTCCTGGTAAGGAAAGGTTTCTAGTTACCTTGGGGCCTTTTTTATCTATTTCTTCCTTTACTATCTCTACCATAACCTCATCACCTTTTTTAAGGGTTGCTATATGTTGATTTTTTTCTAAGGAAAGATAACCATTTTTTTCATAACCTATATCTATGAAAGCACCATGAATAGAGGGTACTATATTTTTAATTACTCCTCTATAAATGTCCCCTACCTTAGGTCCTTCTGTCTCTTCTTCTATAAAGCATTCTTTAAGAATATCACCATATTTCACTGCAATCTTTAATAATGTATTTTGTCTTTCAATGAATATTTTTTTCATTAAATCAACTCCTAGTACTGTGCAAAATACTCTTGAAGTGTAAGTAGTTCTTTTCCTCTAAAAGCATACATTTCTACTCTTTTTATATCAACAAATGCATCTTCCTTTATTCCATTTACATGTGCTTTTATGAACTCACTAAGTAAACTTGCTGATAGATTTTCTCTGCTTCCACAACTAAGAAGTCCTTCTATAGTTAATATCTCATCATCTATGGAGTACTTTATCTCTTTAACTAAAGGCTTAATATCTGTTTCCTTTTCTCCTGATTTAGATTTCTTTAAAATTGTCCATTGACTTAACTTCATTAAAGAATCCATATCTAGGGCAGACTCATCCTTCAGTTTAAACTTTATTATATATTTAGCTGCATCTATGGTAGCCATGGCTTGTTGATTTTTCTGTCCTTCTTTTCTCGCCACGGTGGTAACAGATAAAAATTTAACTCCACCTACTGTATTTTCATTTAAAGCCTTTAGAATTTCCTTTTCATCTACCTCTTCAATAAATACTGCATCTAAGTATTCTCCTGTAGAATATACTCCTACTGATAGAGGTTGTGCTATAGATATGCTCATATGAGGATTAAACCCCTTAGAATACTCTATAGGCAACTTTGCTCTTCTTATAACTCTTTGTATAGTTCTCATTAAGTCTAAATGAGATAAAAATTTTATTTCACTTTCCTTAGTGTATTTTATTAAATAACGCACCATCAAAGCACTCCCTTTCCTTAAAGCTAGTATTGATTCCACATCCTGTACATCTCTCTCTACAGTCCGGTGTTAAAACCATTTCCTTTGCTTTTTCATTTTCACTTATTAGGTACTTTTTACTTACTCCTATATCAATGAAGTCCCATGGTAAGATTTCATCATAGCTTCTTTCTCTATAAGCATAAAATTCTCCATCTACTCCACACTCTTCAAAGGCTTCTTGCCATAATTCAAAGTTGAAGTATTCATTCCAACCATCAAATCTAGCTCCCTTTTCAAAGGCCTTTACTAGAACGTCACAAAGTTTTCTATCTCCTCTTGCAAATACTGCTTCTAGAAAACTTAATGCTGATTCATGCCAATTGTAGTTAATAGCTTTACTTTTTATAGCATCTCTAAGACTTGAAATTTTTTCTCTCACTTCAGGCACTTGATTCATTGGCGCCCATTGGAAAGGTGTAAATGGCTTAGGTACTAATATAGAAGTACTTACCGTAACTCTTAAACCTCTTTTTCTTACATCTCTAGGTACATGGAAGTATTCTTCTACTACTTTTTCTGCTAAGTGTGCAATTCCCTCTACATCTTCCACCGTTTCATAAGGTAGTCCTATGACAAAGTATAGCTTTATAGTTGACCAACCTGATTCAAAGGCATTTCTAGCAGACCTTAGTAGGTCTTCTTCTGTTACACCCTTGTTTATTACATCTCTCATTCTTTGAGTTCCGGCCTCTGGCGCAAAGGTTAACCCGGTCTTTCTTACCTTTTGTATTTCCTTTATTAAATCTACAGAGAAGGCATCTATTCTAATAGACGGTATAGATACTCCTATTTTATCTTTCCCGTATTTTTCAATTAAAGAGAAAATTAGGTTTTGAATATTAGAGTAGTCACAAATACTTAAAGAACTTAGAGAAATCTCCTCATAACCTGTGTTTTTTACAAGAACATCGATTTCTTCCATAAGCTTTTCTGTAGTTTTTTCTCTAACAGGTCTATATATCATCCCCGCTTGACAGAATCTACATCCTCTTGTACATCCTCTAAAGGTTTCTATAACTATCCTATCATGGATAATTTCTGTATAAGGAACTATAAATTTTTCTGGAGAATTGTTAGCATTAAAATCTGCAACTATTCTCTTTTTAACTGTTTTAGGTACATCCTCATACTTTGGAGTCATTTCCTTAATAGTACCATCCTCATTATAAGTTATATCATAAAGGGATGGTACATATACTCCTTGAATCTTTGATATTGCTCTTAGGTATTCAGCTTTAGGTTTCCCCTTCATTTCCTTATATATATCTAAAACGTCGTGGGTAACTTCTTCTCCTTCTCCTAATATGAATACATCAGCTATATCATATAAGGGCTCAGGGTTGTAAGCACAAGGACCTCCCATCATGATAATAGGATATTCTTCACCTCTTTTTGAAGCTCTAACTGGTATATTGCACATATCTAACATATTTAAAATATTTGTATAGCTCATTTCATATTGAAGAGTGAATCCTAAAATATCAAATTCACTAAGAGAATCCTTAGTTTCAAGGGTTCCTAATGGAATGGTATTTTCTCTTAGTAGTTTTTCCATATCTGGCCAAGGTGCAAAGCATCTTTCACAGAAGGTATCCTCTCTCTCATTCATAAGATGATATAGTATTTTGGTTCCTAAGTGGGACATTGCCACTTCATAAACATCTGGGAAACAAAAGGCATATCTTATATCTACACTGTTTTTATCTTTATTGTATGAGTTTAATTCTCCACCTATATATCTAGCCGGTTTCTCAACTCTGTACAAAATATCATCGGAAATTTTATTCATTGAGTATCCTCCTTAAGTTAATTAACTTAGCTTCAACAGAGGTAAACTCTACTAAAGCTAAGTTTCATTTTATCTGATATCTAGTCACTGTAACACCACAATTATACTACCATTGTGGCGAACATTGACACGACCCTAGATTGATTCAGCTAACCTTCAGCGGATGTAAAATCCACTGAAGCTAAGTTTCATTTTAGCACAACTATATAATATTTCAAGTAACTATACTATTTTTCATAACTTTCTAGAAGTTCTTCAAGAGTTATATTTCCCAACTCCTTAATTCCATTTAATATATCCTCTTCATATAAAACCCCTATCATGTTCATTTCATCATCTAGTACAGTAAATACATTATACTTGTTTTTATCTATTAATTCTATTAATTGTAATATATTTATTTTGCAGTAAACAGAAATACTTTTATTTTCTAAATATCCTCTACCTATTAGTTTTTCCTTTTTTTTGATGATATATCCCATTATTATATAAGCTATCCTCCTTTTTTCCCTATAGGAAATCGTTAATATAAATATAGAAAAAAAGGCAAAATCTAAAACCAGCCGTTCCATGCATAATCCCATTAAAAAGATTGCTCCAAATATATATACTATTACTATACTTATATTTAGCGCAATCTTATTAGCTTTTTTAAATATGAGCTTAATATTAAGAATATCTCTTAGTATTCGACCTCCATCTAGAGGAAATGCTGGTATAAGATTAAATATACCTATAACTAAATTATAATTACTAAATTCAATAAAACTTGAATTAGAAAAGTATCTTCCTAAAAAATAACTAATTAAAGCAATTAAAAAGTTCCCCATAGGACCACTTAAAGATATAATAATATCCTCCTTAGGACTTGCTTCCTCTAAATCCTTTAATTTTAGCGTAGTACCAATTGGTAATATGTCTATAGAAAATCCTGAATAACCTAATATTCTAGCGGTTATTAAATGAATTATTTCATGGATTATTATGATTATAAAGCCTACAATTAGCTCACGTTTAAAGCCTATAATCAATATTAAAATTATATAGGGTATTAAGTATTTGCTTATTCGTATCAATGATTTCCCCCTAATAATCTTGCTATATCATAGTTTCAAAATTAAAGCATTTCTCTGGGTTTAATATATTTCCCATATAAAATACTTCTATACTTAATATGTTGCCTTCATCTCCCTTGATTTTACCAATAACCTCACCTGTATCAACAACATCTCCAGTTTTAACTTCACTGTTACTAAGTCCAAAATATTTCATCTCAATACCATCACCATAATCTATAGTTAAAGTAATTTCTTTTCCTTCAGTAATACTTTTTACCTTTCCTGGAAAAGATGCCTTTATATCACTTTCACCAGTTAAATTTAGAAAAAGCCTATTGTCTTTTACAGTAATTTGTTTTTTATCTGTGATAGTGATAGGAGTAACATAATTTTCTTTTATATAGTTTTCTTTCTTTTCCTCGAAACTAACTATAGACTTTACTTCATTAAAAACTTCAGTTATTTTCTCCTTCTTAAATATGTTCAATATATTTTCCTTATTAAATGCTTGGACTATATTTCCCATAGTTATATTTTTTCCATTTAGTAAGCCATTATTTATAATTGCTATCCCCTTATCATACCCCTTATTAACGTAGCCATTAGGATATGTTTTAGCTACAAATAATCCAGCTAGAAGAATTAGGACTATTATACATTGAACAATAAATATGCTGGCAAAGCCTTTCCCCATGACGTTCAAATAAATAGGGAAGGTATTTCTTCTACCATTTGCTTTATAGTGACTAGCCTTAGTATTATTTCCATTGTATTTTGTAGACTTATACTCACTAATGCCAGATTGTTTTTTCATATTAGAATAATATTTTTGATAGTATTCATTATAAATTCCCATAAAATATCCTCCCATAATTTACTATGACTAATTTATATATATTAAAAAAATTAAACTTTATGATGGGTATGAGAATTTATTTCATAAAAAAAGCTATCTCATCATAAGCTAAATCTTAAATTAATGTTAAGCTTGAACTTATATTTAAGTACAAACTCAATATTTTAAAAAGATTGGCAAATTGTCTTGAGACAGCTTCTTTTATATAATATTAATACTAATTTTATTATCTATTTTTTAGAGCCTTCATGAATACTTCTGCTGTACCGATATTAGTTGCGAGAGGTATACAGTGTACATCTGAGAGTCTTATAAGTGCCGTTACATCAGGTTCATGGGGTTGAGCTGTAAGAGGATCTCTTAAAAAAATTATCATATCCATATTTCCTTCAGCAAGTCTTGCTCCTATTTGTTGGTCGCCACCTAGTGGACCTGATAAAAATCTATATATAGAAAGTCCAACTATTTCATTAATAAGCTTTCCTGTAGTACCTGTAGCATAAAGTTCATGATCCTTTAGTACATCCTTATATCTTTTAGCAAAATCAATGATGTCATCCTTCTTTTTATCGTGTGCAACCAATGCAACTCTCATTTAAATCACTCCTAAAAATTAATTTTCTTCTTTCTCATACCTATATTTAAAGCTAATCCTAAAGATATAAAATAAGTTAACATAGAACTTCCACCATAACTAACAAAAGGTAATGTTATACCTGATATGGGAAGTAAACCTATGGTCATCCCTATATTTTGTATTATTGAAAATAGTATAGATGCTACAACACCTACCACTATAATACCTCCAGCTATATCTTTTGAGTTCTTTGCTATATTTATAAGTTTGCATAAAAGTATTCCATATAATATCATAAGCACTAAAGCTCCAACTAATCCCCATTCTTCACCTATTACAGCAAAGATAAAATCTGTATGATTTTCTGGTACAAGCTTATATTGTTTTCCATTCATAAATCCCATACCAAATATTCCACCAGAACCTATGGCTATTTTAGATTGAATTAGCTGCATTCCTTCTGTCTGTGCATACTTTTCCGGATCAATAACAGCTAAAAACCTTAATCTCCAATAAGGCTTCATAAAAGGTGAATAAAAAAATCCTACAACTGCCACTGCTACTGCGGAAAGACCTCCAACTATAACCTTCCAATTTAAATTTGCTACAGTTACAATTCCCAACATTATAAAAAATGAAACCATAGTAAGTCCCATATCTGGCTGTATTACAATTAGTATCATTGGAATAGCTGCATAAAGGGCTACTTTAGAAAATGTTTTTATATTATTTATATCACCTTCAGCTTCCTCTATAACCTTTGCAACCATAAGGATCATACCAATTTTAGCAAATTCTCCAGGTTGAATGGCTCTATTTCCCAAACTAATCCATGCATTAGCTCCATTTACTGCCTTACCAGTTATATCATTAAAAAGCAAAAGTATAACCGCTGCCCAATATATAACAGGTGCATAATTTAATATTTGCACATAGTCTAAAGTTAATATGAAGTATATAGTTATCATACCTGCGATCATCCAACAAAATTGAAGCATAGCATACTTAGGCCCAATGGCAGAATAAATATTAACTATACCAAAGGCTACAATTAAAAATACTACAATTAAAATACTGAAATCTATGTTCTTAACTAACTTGGTATTTATTTTAAATCTCTCAAATAATTTATTCATTTGCATCTCCCTCCATACCTGTTCCTATTATATCACAACAAGGAAAAAAAGCTATGAAAAACATAGCTTTATTGACTTCTTGTCTTAACTTTTTTAATAGGTATACTAGCCACTAGAGCTGGAGAATTCCCCTCATATTCATCACTAGTAGTTATTCTTATTTCAATTTCTTCTCCATTGTCAATTTCTGCATAATTAGATATAGTCTTAAGTAACTCCATTTTGATATTTTCTAAAAAATCTGGTGAAACTGTAGCTCTATCATGGACTAGAATAAGTTTTAATCTATCTGCAGCAATATCCTTTGAAGATACTTTGCTTGAAAAAATTTTAAACAAGCCCATATCTAATTTCTACCTCCTCCAAATAACTTTTTTATTGCACTCATAAAACCTTTTTGACCGTATATTTCATTAAAATCTAGGAATGGCTCTTCTTCTCCTAAAATTCTTTTTCCAATGTTTTTAAATGCTTGACCAGCATAAGCAGAACTGTCTAACACTATAGGCTCACCCTTATTAGTAGATATAGTTACCTTTCTATCATCTGGTACTACCCCTATAACCTTAATAGCTAAACATTCTTTTATATCTTCTATACTTAACATATCACCGTTCTTAGCCATATCAAAGTTCATTCTGTTAACTATAAGCTCTTGTCTTTCTACACCCTTAGCATCTAGCTTTCCAATCACTCTATCTGCATCTCTAACAGATGTAATTTCTGGATTCACAACAACAATTGCCCAATCCGCTCCTACAATTGCATTTTCAAAGCCTTGTTCAATACCTGCAGGGCAATCTAAAATTACATAGTCAAACTCTTGTTTTAACTCTGTTACAACTCTTAACATTTCATTTATATCTACATCATTTTTATCTCTAGTTTGTGCTGTAGGCAGAAGAAATAAATTACTAAATCTCTTATCTTTTATAAGTGCTTGCTTTAATCTACACTTTTCTTCAATAACATCAACTAATGTAAATACTACTCTATTTTCAAGTCCCATGAGAACATCTAAATTTCTTAATCCTGTATCTCCGTCAATAACAACTACTTTCTTATCCATTGATGCTAAAGCTGTACCTATGTTTGCTGTAGTAGTAGTTTTTCCTACCCCACCTTTCCCAGATGTTATAACTATAGCCTCTCCCATTTAACAATACCTCCGATTAAATATATTTATTTACTGAATATGGTTCTACAACAATATTGCCATTTTTAATTTTTGCAAGCTCTGGATAAATAGGTTTATCCATATCTTCTGGAGATCTAGTAATTACGTCAGCAATTTGCATTATATGCGGTGTTAACACAAAGGCTGCTATTATAGCACTACTATTACCATTAATTCCAGCATATACACTACCTTTAACTGAACCTAGTACTATTATATTTCCTGCGGCATATACCTCTGCTCCAGAATTTACATCTCCTACAATAACTATGTTTCCTGAATATTCAAATCTTTGACCACTTCTTATAGTTTTTCTGACAAATTTAGTTTTACCTTCATGTATACCATTAAAAACCTTTTTATTACTATCTTCTAAATTTATAAAGGAGCAATCCTTTATCATAAATTCTGTTGATAAAAAGTCTCGTATCGCTCTTAAATCTCTAGCTTCTAATTGCCTCATATCCACAGTTATTTTAATGGAGGCACCCTTATAGAATCTTCTACCTTTATGAAGCTTTACTCTCAATGCTTCAATTAAGCTTTCTATAGAGCTAAAGAATTTAATATTTACAACTAAATTAAGTCCATCTTTCTCGCCTTTAAATTTTATACCATCATCTTGCATATGCAACCTCCACATATCGAGATATTCTTACTATTTCAACGTATACAGCCTAAATTCCTTCTTTATATCAATAAAAAATAAAGTTTTTTGTTGAAATGTTAATCATATAACAATACTCATTTAAAAAAATAACAAATGGTAATCCATTTGTTATCTTTTTTATTTATATTTAAATTCGTAATTAGGATTAGTTTTTAATATTTCTTCCTTAAAATAAGCTTCAAACATTGCCTTGGCAATACTTCCATCACCGTGGGCAGCATCGAATACTATAGAACATACTACGATCTCTGGATTATCATAAGGTGCAAAACCTACATATACAGAGGCTGCATCCCTTCCCAGAGGTTCTTGGAGGTCATAAGTTACCACGTTAGAAGTACCTGTTTTACCTCCAGTAGGTATAGGAAATCCATTAAATACAGCTGAAGTTGTACCATTTTCTCCTTGAGTAACCTTTCCCATTCCCTCTTTAATAATTTCAATGTTTTCCTTACTAAAATTAGCCTTGCTTATAATCTTTGGCTCTATATCTTCAATAACTTCTTTAGTCTCACTATCAATAATTTTATCAACTAGCTTCACATCATATCTATCTCCACCATTTAAAAGGGTAGCAAGGTAACTAGCTAGTTGTAACGGTGTAAATTGATTCATACCTTGACCNNATAGGCATTAGCTGCCGATTTAATATATCCATTAGTATCATTTATAGCGTTATACATTGCAAGAACAATATTATCTATATCTGCTTCAGAATATCCTAATGCCTTTATATCTTCATTAGTGTTAATAATATCTTCAACTAAAGGCTTCAACATTTTCATAATATTATCATAGTCAGGTCTTTCATCTTTTTTCATTTCACCCCTAATGGTATCCACTAAAGTCTTTTTCTTAGAGTTAGTAAGTTTTATTTGTTCTAATTCTTTCCCGCTACCACTTTCATCTTTTTGAGTAATATCAAAAGACTTGTAGTGAGGTGATGCATTCACTGAGCTAATTCCTTTTTCTAAGTATTCAGCCATTTGATTTATAAATGTATTGGCTTGAACATTTTTATTTGATTCATAATTATATATTTGTCCAAAGTTTTCTTCAATCTCTATACCTGTAGAAGCTTTTAAATCGCTACCTTGAGGTAATCCTAGCCCTAGTTGCCAACCATATTTTGCTATTAAATCTAAAGCATTTTTAGGACTTTTCTCTGCGCCACCTTTAACATATAATCTATCTGCTACATCATAGAAGAAATAGTTACAAGAAACCTCTAATGCTTTCTTAACATCAGTAGGTCCATGGGAACCATGTTGATTATTCATATTCCATATCCAACAAGCTCCTCGATAAGTAGCATATCTCTTAGTATAATATCCATTATCTACAACTGAAGTATCTTCAGTGATAACACCTTCCTCTAGTCCTGCAAGAGCGGTAACTGGCTTAAAGGTAGATCCTGGTGGAACTAGTGATAAGGTTCCGTAGTTATAAAAAGGCTTAGGGAATATATCATATTTATCTTCTCTTTTATCAGTATTTCCTTCTATACTTTTATCTATTGGGAACATTTTATCTAGCAATATTTGCTCTCTTTCTGCTAAACTTTTAGTTAAGTCGTCATCTGTTAAAATACCCTTTTTATTTGCAAGCCCTCTTTTTTTAATATACTCTTTTCCCATAGCTTCTAAATCTGGGTTAAAGTATTGCTGTGACAATTCAGTACTTAATTTCCCAGGGTCTGTGAATATATTTGGATCAAAGCCTGGTCTACTAACAAGGGCTAATACTTCCCCCTTAGTACTTAGGGCTACTGCTGCTCCTCTAGTTGCATTAGTACTATCTCCATAATAATTTTTTCCACTCTTTTGCAGATCAGCCATTACATCGTCTAGTGCCTTTTCTGCAGCCCTTTGCACATCCATATCAATGTTTAATTGTACAGTCTTTCCTTGATAAGCTTCAACCTGTCCTAGAGTTCTAACTCTACGTCCTTGCTTATTAATTTCTATACTTTCTTGTCCTTTAGTTCCCTTTAAATAGGATTCATAGGCTGCTTCTATACCAGCCTTTCCTACATCATCAGTACTTACATCATAGCCCTTTTCTTCATATTTTTCTTGTTCCCAAGGGTTAATTTGAGACATATATCCTAAAAATGCAGAACCTAACTCTCCATTAGGATAATTTCTCCTAGGCTGAGTATCTACTATTATCCCTGGCATATCTGGTTGTAGCTGCTCAAATAGAAAAGCAGTTTCTTGATCTAAAGTATTTGCAATTACTACCGGACTATAACCTGAAAAACTTTGCATCTTCATAGCATCTTTTAATAGTAAGAACCTTCTTCTTTCAGGAAGAGTTAACTCATAGTATCTATCTACACCATAATCTTTCTCTAAAGTTTTATAAGCCTCTTCAGCAGATATCTGCAATAACAACTCATCTACATGTTTTGCTTGCTCTTCTGTTAACTCTGAGGTTTTCTTTTCTTCACCATATTCTTTCTTTACTACCTTTTCTAAAAAGCCTCTATCCTTTTTAAATCTAAGTTCTAGCCATTTTCTACTTGATTCATCGGTAGCTTTAAAGTTATATTCTAGTTTTCCTTCATTACTTATAATTATAGGAAATTCATCTACAATAGGTATTTGCTTTTCATCTAATATTTCAAAAACTTGAGACATAGTTTTAAAAAAATACTTTTTACTTTCTTCTGTTTCACTAAATTGTAATACATAATTTTGTACACTTTCAGCAAAAACTTTACCATTTCTATCTATTATATCTCCTCTGGCTGCTGCAACAGAAACATTTTTATATTTATTGCTATTAGCTGTTTCTCTGTATTCATCTGCCATTACTACTTGTAAATAGAGTAATCTTCCTGTAATTCCAATAAAGATAGCTGCCATAGCTATATAGAATACGTTATATCTTGAAAAATTTTTTTTACTTTTTTTACTTTTATTTATTTGTTTATTTTTATTTACTATTTTATTTCTTTTCATACTTTCTTTAGAATCTCCATTCCTTTTTTATAGTTTTGGTTTCACTAAACTTAAGTATAATCCTATATATCAGTAAAGCCACTATCATCTCATAAATAGCTTTATATATAATTAAGTGTAAAAAATCATTACTAGCTCCTATTAATATAAACATAGCAAAAATAAAAATACTCTTTAATAAACTCAGTAGGAATGTTGAAAAAATAGGTATGATAACTTTATCTTTGAAAATTCCTTTTCCAATTTTAGCTGCTATTAAACAAATTAACATGTTTATTAACATGTTAATTCCCATAACTCCTGGAAAATAAATATCTTGAAGGATTCCTGTTATAACACCAATAGCTGTTGCCTCACCATACCCATTTATCATTGAATAACAAACTATAAATACAAAAAGAACGCTTGGATATATATTTTTTATAGCAAAAAAAGGTGCAATTGCATTGTCGAAAATAAAAAGAGTGATGATTATTAAAAATAAGTATAATATTTTTTTTAATTTAGTATTACTACTTAACATCTCTTTTTTCCTTTGGCACTATAATCACAAGTTGCTCTACCTTATTAAAATCTACTGATGGCTTCACAATTGCCCTCTTCACAACCTTTGCTCTATCCTCATAAACTTCTAGAACTTCTCCTATTTTAATTCCTTTCGGATATATATCACCTAGTCCAGAGGTTGTTATAATGTCCCCTTCTTTAATTTTTGAATCCATGGAAAGTCCTGTAATTTCCGTAAGAAACTTATCATCATTTCCCTTATAACCCTTTACAATACCATTGCTTTCTCCAGTGCTCGATACATATCCTGCTACAGCCATATTCTCGTTACAAAGAGATTGAACTATACTCCAATTACTACCAACACTAGTAACTTGACCAACTAGACTTTCTCCTTCTATGGCAATCATACCTTTTTCTATTCCGTCTTTTTCACCTTTATTGACTACATATCCATCCAAAAAATTATTTCCAGCTAAACCTACAATATCTACACCTAGATAATTATACTGTTCCTTGAGATCATCAAAGTGTAACTGCTTTCTAAGTTTGTCATTATCTTTTCTTAAAAGCTCATTTTGAGTAGCATTAAATTTTAACTTTTCGTTTTCTTTCTTTAACTCCTCATTTTCACTCTTTATATCTCCTAAATTAAGGACTAAGTTAAAAGAACTTTTTATTTTACTACCTACTTTATAAACAACACCTTGCACAGAGTTTATAGCACTTCCTACACCATTTTCCACCATGAACATCTTATCCTTTTGAACCGAATAACCAATTAACCCCAAAAAGCACACTGACAGTAGTATAACTATTACTGCCAGCTTATTCTTGAATATCTTCATTTTTTATCTTCTACTCATAATATCTACATTGTCTAATGCTTTTCCAGTTCCTACAGCTACACAATCTAATGGTATTTCTGCTATATTTACTGGCATATGGGTTTCATGGGCTATTAGTGCATCTAATCCTTTTAATAAAGCTCCGCCACCTGTAAGCATTATACCTTTATCCATAATATCTGCTGCAAGTTCTGGTGGTGTTTTTTCTAGTGTTGTTTTTATAGCTTCTATAATAGAGTATACAGGTTCTCTTAAAGCTTCTCTTACTTCATCTTCACCTATTTCTACTACTTTAGGAAGACCACTTATCAAATCTCTTCCTCTAATTTGCATATTTTCTGCCTTTTCATCTAACTCATAAGCTGAACCTAATTGTATTTTTATATTTTCTGAAGTTCTCTCACCAATCATTAAGTTATATTGTTTTTTTATGTATGCTATTATTGCTTGATCTAATTCATCACCTGCAACTCTTAATGACATACTTGTAACAACTCCACCTAAAGATATTATTGCTACTTCTGTAGTACCTCCCCCGATATCTACAACCATACTTCCTGTAGGTTCTCCAACTGGAAGTCCAGCACCTATAGCTGCTGCCATTGGTTCTTCTAATAATCCAACTTCTCTAGCTCCAGCACTCTTAGTTGCTTCTTCAATTGCTCTCTTCTCTACTTCAGTTACCCCAGATGGGAAACAAACTATGATTCTTGGACTTTTAAAGGAATTTTTACCTCCAACTTTTTCAATAAAATGTCTAAGCATTTTTTCAGTCACATCAAAATCTGCAATAACTCCATCTTTCATTGGTCTTATTGCTACAATATTTCCTGGTGTTCTACCTATCATATTTTTAGCTTCATTACCTACAGCTAATACTTTTCCTGTATTTTTATTTATTGCTACAACGGAAGGTTCTCTAAGTACGATACCCTTTCCTTTAATATATACTAATGTGTTTGCAGTTCCTAAATCTATTCCAATGTCTCTAGAACTTCCAAAAAAACCCATAAAAACTCTCCTCTCAATCTATACAATACCTTTTTCTTTTAAGCTTATATAAGCTTCGTTACCAATAATGATATGATCTAAAACTTCAATTCCTAGTAATGTTCCACACTCCTTTAGTCTTTTAGTTATTAGTATATCCTCTTTGCTAGGTGTTGGATCACCTGATGGATGATTGTGACACAATATCACCGATGCACTACTAAGCTTTATAGCTTCTATAAAGACTTCTCTCGGATGAACAATGGAACTATTTAAATTTCCTATAGAAATATCTTTAACTGATATAATTATGTTTTTAGTGTTTAACATAATTAGTTTAAAATATTCTTTTTTTAAACCTTTCATTTGTCTCATCATATAATTAGACACATCTTTGGGACTACTTACTACATACTCTTCACCAGATTTAAAAGAATTGAATCTAGTAGCTAGCTCAGCAAGAGCTAAAAGTTGAGTAGCTTTAACTTCCCCTATTCCTTTTACCTGCTTTAAGTCATTAATACTGGGGCTGGAAATTCCATTTATGCCTCCACAATGGGATAATAACCTATCGCATAGGTTTAAAACACTATCTTCCTTCGTTCCAGTCCTCAATATAAGAGCTAAAAGTTCAGAATTAGATAGATATTCTGCACCATACCTTAATATTTTTTCTCTAGGTCTTTCATTTTTAGGTAAATCTTTAATCTTTAATTTATAGTTCATAAATTAACTCCTTTATTGATTTACCCCCATCTCCCTTAGTGATAAATATAAAGTATTTAAAGGCAAGCCTACTACATTGTAATAACAGCCATTAATATTCTCAACAAATACAGCAGCATCGTCTTGTATCCCATAGGCGCCAGCTTTATCCTTGCATTGTCCTGATTTTATATACCTAAGCATCATATCCTCAGATAGATTCATAAATTTAACTTCAGTACAAACACTTTTCCTTATTAATTCATTGGTTTTAATGTTTATTAAAACTAATCCTGAATAAACTTTATGTACATTTCCACTGAGTGACTTTAGCATTTCAAATGCATCTTTATCATTTATTGGTTTCCCAAGAATTTTGCCATTTAAATATACTACAGTATCACACCCTATGACAATACTATTTTTCTGCACTTTATTCAAAATATTTCTAGCTTTTCCTTCAGCCAAATCACATACATGTTTATCTATATCACCTTGAAATCTGATAGAATCCTCATCAAAGTTACTAATCTCTATTTGAAAATTATCTACTAACCTTTTTAATAATTCCTGTCTTCGCGGTGATGCAGAAGCTAATACTATATCCATAACTTCCTCCTAGAATTTTTTATATAATACTATTGCTAAAACCATACCTACTATAGCCATTAAATTCAGACCAAATCCTAGACCAAAAGTTAATTCTAAAACTTTTAAATCAATGACTAAAGGATTCTTTAACCCTATAAAATAGTTCTTTCCTAAAAAATCTAAGGCTTTAAAAGTATTTCCTAAAAATTCTCCAATAAAGCTTCCAGAAATAGCTCCTAAAAGAGTTATAAATACATACTCTTTAGTGGTTTTATATGATTTTCCCATAAAAATATCCCCCAGTATATTTAAAATGTTCAATATACTATTTGTACTAACCAATAATATTTTATATCTTATATAGTGTAACATTTAATATTTTTTTACACAAGACCATAACAAATTTTTTAAACTTTTTTTATAAATTAAGGCTATCTGTGAACTTTTGTTCACAGATAGCCTTGTATATACTTACTTTTGATAATATCTACATTACTTTTTAAATTTTATTAACTGGTCATAAACATATTTTAATACTTCTCCATCCTTAGTTTTATCTATTTCATCTGGAAGAGCCTTAATATATTCCTTTAAAGAATTAACTTCATTATATTGTTTCATAGTCTCATCTATTTTCTCCAACCCATCTATCCACTTTTTAAGTTCACTTGAATTAATAGATTTTACACCGCTTTCTGAAGTTTTATTCACTACTTGCAACAAACTATCTACAATTTCACAAAATTGTTTTGTAGATTTATCCTCCATAGATATATTTATAGTTACTTTGGTATCATCTACCCCTTTTTCTTTTAAAATGGAAGTTCCACTTTCTATATTTTTATCAGAATATATTCCAAAGTACACCTTAGATAACTCTCCTTCTTCTCCTATAAAAGGATTTCCAAAGGATGATAGTTTATTCAAAGTTTCATCAGCATTACTTTTCACTTTAAATACACCACACTGTAGTATATAAAAATTATATTCTGATACAGCTTTTTCTTCTTTTACTTCACTTGGATTTCCTTCTTCTTTCACCTCACCTTTACTAGGTTCTTTACCACTATTTTGTTTCTGCTCAGAATTGCTTATATCTAATCCTTTTAGAAATCCTATTTTACCTGAGTCTTTAAGTATAAATTTAAATATAAAAGTTCCTAATAGTAGTGCCATAAGCAAAGTTATAGCTAAGTAAAATAAAAAACTGTTACTCTTCTTTGGTTTAGATTTTATATTGTATCTTGTGTACTTCATTTTATACCCCCATTTCTAATTAATATAAATTAACTTTAAATTTGAAATAATCTGTCCTACTAATTTATATATATAATTAAAGATAAATATTACTATAGAATTTACTTTAAAAGTAAAAAAAATCGACAAAGTCGATTTTTTTATTCAGCTTATTCAGCATAACGAATGGATAACCTTATTATTCTTCGAATAAATTTTTTTGCTTTTTCATAAGGCATACCATTAACTTCTAAAAATTTAAAAACTCCTAAATTATTTCTTTCTATAGATTTAATAACTTTTTCTATTCTCATAAGTTCATCATTATTATCTTCTTTTGATGAAGCCTGTCTAAGTTTAAAGTCATTTTCATCGCCAAAGTCTTTCAATAATCTATTTCCATTCTCTTCTACATATCTCTCTACATCATCTTCAAAGTCTTCATCAAAATAAGCCTCCGTAGGAATATCTATATCCTCATGAGTTTCTTTTAAATCTATAATTTCAGCCAGTTCTTTTTGCATTGGATGTATAAAATTATTTCTTGGCATTACTCCCATCATCCCACATACAGATATGAAATCTTTCATTTCATCCGGCAAAGAATTATGTGTCATAGGAGCCAAGGGTACAAATTCATATTCATTATCAAAAGCCATGAACATACCTCCATTTTTTATATTACATTAAAAATGTATGCTTTTAGCCTCTAATAAATTCCTATAACTTTATATTATATCCATATTATCTCCAGGGTTATCTTTAAGTTTGTCTATAGAGTGAACATATCTATTCGTAGTAGCAATACTACTATGAGCTGCAAATTCTCTAACTTTTTCTATGGTGGCTCCTTGAGTAATGGCCATAGTGATCGCTGTGTGTCTAGTGGAGTGAACTTTTAGTTTTTTATTTATATTGCACTTACTACATATACTTTTTAGCATATAGTTTAAAGTACTAGGATTTAACTTTTCTCCATTTCTATTATTAGATGAGTGTCCTATAAATAAATAGTTGTTCTTAAATTCTTCTTTCTCTCTACCGGTAACTAAAATATACTCCTCAATTAAACTTTTCACCTTAGGTTGAAGCTTTACTAGATCCTTTTTATTTCCTTTTCTAGTTACTTCTATAACATCATACTCTCCATACTTTTTTATATGACATATTCTTATATTTATCATTTCTGATTTTCTTAATGCAGTGGTAAGTGCTAAGGCTAATATGGCTTTATTCCTAAGTCCTAATACAGTTGTAGTATCAATACTGCCTAATAAAATCTTGCTTTCTTCCTCAGTTAAAAATTCCGTAACTTTATTAGTTACAATAGGTTTTTCTTCCTTTACATTTGCAAAAGGATTAAACTTAATAATTCTTATATCACTGTAATTATCCTCATACTTCATAAGCCACTTATAAAGAGCAGAAAGGGATGATATCTTTCTATTTATGGTAGCAGAAGATAACCCTTCATTTTGCAAATCTAGTATAAACTTTTGAACATGAAATATATTTATTTCTCTTATGTTTTCTATTGTTATACTAGTTATAATCTCTGTATTAAAAAAATCCTTTATATCTTTTTCATAGCTAATGGCTGTATATTTACTTCTTCCACCCTTTATATCTAGGAAGCATTGAATAAAATGTTTATTTTTTTCTAAATAAAGTTCCTTGTTACTATGTATTATTATTTCATTCATAAAATCCTCCTCAATGTCAAAATCCTACTATAGAACAAAAGAACTGCCTTAGCAGTTCTTTTATCTGAATTATAATCCTTCTACAGTAGAAATGATTTCTGTAAGCGCAAGTTCCTCATCAGTTCCATTAGTTATAATTTTTACTGTATATCCCTTATTAACTCCTAAGGATAACACTCCAATGAGACTTTTTGCATTAGCTCCTTTGCCATTACATTCTATAGTAACTTCGCACTTAAAAGTAGTAGCCTTTTGAACTAATAAAGTTGCTGGTCTTGCATGTAATCCCTGTGGATTATTAATAATTATTTCCTTTGTTAGCATATTATCACCTCATTTACGAGAATTTATTTTATGCCATTAACAAAGTCTTCTATTCTATTCAATCCTTTTTCTATGTTTTCCATAGATGTAGCATAAGATAATCTTATAAAATCATCTACTCCAAAAGCAATACCTGGTATTACTGCTACCTTCTCCTTCTCAAGAAGTAGGTCACTGAATGTAAGAGAATCTTTTATAATCTTACCGTCCACTTCCTTATTTAATACCTTTGATATGTTTACCATAACGTAGAATGCACCTTCTGGCTTAACGCAGGATAAGTTATTTATAGAATTAATTCTATCTACCATAAAATCTCTTCTCTTTTTAAATTCCTGTTTCATTCTTTCAACTTCACTTTGATCTCCATTTAAAGCTTCTACAGATGCATATTGAGATATTGAACATGGATTTGAAGTAGTATGACTTTGTATGTTTGACATTAATGAAGTTATCTTTTCACTAGTTGCTGCATAACCAATTCTCCATCCAGTCATAGCATAAGCTTTAGAAACCCCATTTATTACTATTGTTCTATTATAGGCATCTTCAGATAAACTTGCTACAGAAATATGACCACTTTCTCCATATAAAAGTTTTTCATATATTTCATCTGATATAATTATTATATCATGTTTTTGTGCAAAAGCTGCAATTTTTTCTAACTCTTCTTTCGTGTACGCTGTTCCAGTTGGATTATTAGGACTATTTAGTATCATAGCTTTAGTTTTTTCATTTACTGCTTTTTCCAAAGCTTCCACTGTTAATTTAAAAGAATTACTTTCTTCTGTTTCAACAAAAGTTGGAACTCCATCAGCCAATTGTACAAGTTCTGGATAACTAACCCAATATGGAGCGCCTATTAAAACTTCATCTCCTGGATTCAATATAGCTTGAAAAATATTTGCTAAACATTGTTTAGCTCCTGTGGAAATAATAATTTGAGAAGTTTTATAAGTTAAGTTATTATCTTTTTTAAACTTATTTACAACCGCTTCCTTTAATTCAATTATACCTGAAGCTGCTGTATATCTTGTTTGGCCTGCTTCAATTGCCTTTATAGCAGCTTGTTGAATATTTTTTGGAGTATTAAAATCTGGCTCTCCTGCACCGAAGCCTATAACGTCAATCCCCTCAGCTTTCATCTTTTTAGCCTTTGCTGTAATTGCTAATGTTAGTGATGGTGAAATTCCCATTGCTTTTTTTGATAGTATCATTATAACTACCCCCATTAATATTTATTCTTTACAATATAAAATAATTAAAACTATCCAAATAAAAGAAATATTATTTAAACCTTTTCATTTTATTATACTTTCAAAAATATAATAAACGAGTTGGATATTCTACATCTAATGAATTTTTCAATGCATTATGACTTCATATGAAAGATAAACTTCATATCTGTATAATACCACTTATTCTATATAGTGTAAAGATTATACGGTAATTTTAACGTACTATTATTATTCTCATTTTTTATTTTTACATACTAACTTTTAATAATATTTGTCCAAAAATCTTAAACTTATTTACTCCAAATATAAAGACATGAAACTAAATTTTTAATTTCATGTCTTTATAAATTAAAAATTATTTATTTAGATTGTACTATTAATTTAATAGCAGTTCTTTCTTCCCCATCGATTTCTACATCCGTAAATGCTGGTATACATACTAAGTCAACTCCACTAGGTGCCACAAATCCTCTAGCTATAGCTACAGCCTTTACTGCTTGATTGATCGCTCCTGCTCCTATAGCTTGAATTTCTGCTCCGTTACTTTGTTTTAGTACACCTGCTAGAGCCCCTGCTACTGAATTAGGATTAGATCTTGCTGAAACTTTTAATACCTCCATATTAAACCTCCTACTACTACTACTTATCACTTATTAAATTAATATTATTAGAATCTTATATATTATTTCTACACTTAATTGAAAATTCCTTTTATTGAAAATACAATTTTAGTTTATTGCAAATTAAAACTTTACTTAAAATAACAGCTAAAAAAATAAAAGCCTCCTAATAAATAGGAGACTCACTTTTTTCATTACCTAATTTTACTTTGCATATTCTACTGCTCTTGTTTCTCTGATAACATTAACCTTTATTTGACCTGGATATTCTAGTTCTGATTCTATCTTCTTGACAATATCTCTAGCCACTTCAATAGCACCTGCATCATCAATATCTTCTGGTTTAATCATAATTCTGATTTCTCTTCCGGCTTGAATTGCATATGACTTTTCTACACATTCATATGAGTTTGCGATTTCTTCTAATTTTTCTAATCTTTTTATATAGGCTTCTAGAGTTTCTCTTCTAGCACCTGGTCTAGCTGCTGATATAGCATCTGCTGCTTGAACTAGTACTGCTTCTAGAGATTGATACTCTACATCTCCATGATGAGCTGCAATAGCATTTACAACTATTGGAGATTCATGACATTTTTTAGCTAACTCAGCACCAATTAGTGCATGTGGTCCTTCTACTTCATGGTCTACAGCTTTACCGATATCATGTAATAATCCACACCTTTTTGCCATGGTAGGATCTATTCCAAGCTCTGATGCCATAAGGCCTGCTAAGTATGAAACTTCTATAGAATGTTTTAATACATTTTGACCATAACTAGTTCTATATTTCAATCTTCCTAAAAGTCTGATTATTTCCACATGTAATCCATGGATACCAGTTTCAAAGGTGGCTTGCTCGCCCTCTTCTCTTATGTCATTTTCAACATCTTTTTTCGCTTTTTCAACCATTTCCTCAATTCTTGCTGGGTGTATTCTTCCATCAACTATTAGTTTTTCTAAGGCAATCTTAGCTACCTCTCTTCTAATAGGATCAAAAGCTGAAAGAATAACAGCTTCCGGAGTATCATCTATTATTAAATCAACTCCAGTTAAAGTTTCAAGGGCTANNGCACGCCCTATAATCCTTCCCTTCATTTCATCGTTAGGAAGTGATACAACATGTACTGTAGATTCAGCTACATGGTCTGCTGCACATCTCTGTATAGCATATGTTATAATTTCTCTTGCCTTTTTATCGGCTTCTTCTTTAGCTTTAACTTCAATTTCTTTAATCATTATTGCTGTTTCATGTTTAATTTCTTTTTTGACTTCGTCTAATAGTATTTGCTTTGCTTCTTCTGAGGTTAATCCTGCTACTCTTTGTAATTCTTCTCTTACACTATTATATAACTCTTGTATTCCTGATTCTAATGTCTCAACCTCTTGTTGTTTTTTAGATAATACTTCTTCTTTTCTTTCTATTGATAGGGTTTTCTTATCTAAAGTTTCCTCTTTTTGAAGAACCCTTCTTTCTAATCGCTGAATTTCATTTCTTCTTTCTCTGGATTCTTTATCAAAATCAGCTCTTAATCTATGAACTTCTTCTTTAGCTTCAAGGATTGCTTCTTTCTTTTTAGATTCTGCTTCTTTTTGCGCTTCACCTAAAATCTTTTTAGCGTCTTCCTCTGATTTAGATACGTTAGCTAAAGATATATTCTTTCTTGTATAAATAAAAACAAAAATAGCGACTAAACAAACAACTAGCGCAATAGCTATTATTAAAATAATTTGACTTGGTTCAGTCATTTTCCAACACCTCCTTTGCTTATTTTATGACATATATTAGCAGTAAAATGAAAGCTCGAAAAGGTGCATATTCTATTCAATTCCTTTTATATTAAACCAGTATTTGTATTCATTTTATATTACTTTAACATCATTGTCAAGGTTATTACTAAATACTACAAATTCTCTCAACCTAGCTCTTAGGCTTCACTTCAACCTTTTTAAAAAAATTTTTAATTAGAATATCACCTTTAATTTTTCTATAAAAATATCACACATTTTAATTATACATTTATTTATATATTTCATACATATTCTTTTAAATTTTAATTAAAAAAGATATATAAAGCTCAAAGTGTATATTTTAACTTAAAGCTTCATATATCTTTTTATTGTATATATAATTATATTTTATATCTATTTGATAGGATAATTTTAATTTTCTTCTACTTTATTCTCAACTTTTACTGCATTGTTACTTAACGGCAAAGAATACTTTTCTCTTATTTTATTTTCGATTTCATTAGCAATTTCTGGGTTTTCCTTAAAAAAGTTTTTAGCATTTTCTCTACCTTGACCCAGTCTTACGTCTCCGTATGCAAACCAAGCACCACTCTTTTGTACAATTTCTTCTTTAACACCAATATCTAATACATCTCCAACCCTAGATATTCCTTCACCATACATAATATCAAATTCTGCTTGTTTAAATGGTGGTGCAACTTTATTTTTAGTTAACTTAGCTCTAGTTCTATTTCCTAAGAAGGTTTCTCCTTGCTTTATAGTGTCTATCTTTCTTACATCAATTCTTACAGATGCATAGAATTTAAGAGCTCTTCCTCCTGGAGTTGTCTCTGGATTTCCAAACATAACTCCAACCTTTTCTCTCAATTGATTTATAAATATAGTAGAACATTTTGATTTGTTTATAGAACCAGTAAGTTTTCTTAAAGCTTGAGACATAAGTCTAGCTTGAAGACCTACATGGGCATCTCCCATTTCACCTTCAATTTCAGCCTTTGGAACTAAGGCAGCAACAGAGTCTATAACTACTATATCTATTGCACCGGATCTAACTAAGGCTTCGGTAATTTCAAGAGCTTGCTCTCCTGTATCTGGTTGAGATACTATTAAATTATCTATGTCTACACCTAATGCTTTTGCATAAACTGGATCAAGGGCATGTTCTGCATCTATGTACGCTGCACAACCACCGTTCTTTTGAGCCTCTGCAACTACATGTAAAGCTACAGTAGTTTTACCAGATGATTCTGGTCCAAATATCTCAATTATTCTTCCTCTAGGAACTCCACCAATTCCCAGTGCAATATCCAGGCCTAAACATCCTGTAGATATGCAGTCTATATTCAAAGTACTTTCTTCCCCTAATTTCATTATTGAGCCTTTACCAAATTGCTTTTCTATTTGACCCATAGCCGCTTCTAATGCTTTTAATTTATCGTTATTCATAAATTCCCCTTTAGGGTTCACATCCTTCCATTACGAACAATAGTTCTTATATGTTTATTATATATTATTTAATTTATCAGGTCAAGTATTATAGTAAAGAGTTCCTTTAAATTTCTTTCAAGGAACTCTTTACCATTTTTGACATAGTTATAGAATTATAAACATTATTCATTAATATTTATAATATCTTTTCCTTTAACAAAATAATCCACTCCAGATATTATAGTAATAACAGCTGCTAGGTATATAGTAACTTGTGTTGTAATATTAAGCCACTCTGGATTATATACTAGAGACAATAGCCCCATTATAATAGCTATCATCTGAATTACAGTTTTCAGCTTTCCCCAATTACTTGCAGCTATTACCACTCCTTGTGAAGCAGCTAACGTCCTCAAGCCAGATACTATAAATTCCCTAGCAATTATTACAACTACTACCCAAGCTGCAATAATTCCTTTTTCAACTAAAAGTAATAAAGCACAGGTAACTAAAAGCTTGTCTGCTAGAGGATCCATGAATTTTCCAAAATTAGTTATCTGATTTCTGCTTCTCGCTATGTAGCCATCTAATTTATCTGTTACTGAAGCTACTATAAATATTGATAAAGCAATAATATTAGCTGTGGTGGTATTAACCATTGCACATATTAAGAATATAGGAACTAATATTATTCTTAATACCGTAAGCTTATTTGCAAGATTCATCATTAACATCTCCTACTCCTGAAATTTAACAATCTATAATCATTTTAGCTAAATAAAACTCAAATCTTATTGTAAAGAACTAAAAATAAATTCTTACTATTAGTAATTATAAATTATTTTATCTTATACAAATATTATACAATAAAATCTTAAAATTATTTAGTTTATTAATATTAATTTAACTTTAAAAAGTTATCTCTCTATTATTAATTAATATTTTTATTATAAATATAAAAAACTAAAAATTATTTAGCGATTTCTCCTATTAAATCATACTCTAGTGCATCTTTTATTTTAACCTTAACAAAATCACCTATACTTAATTTATTAGATTTTACATAAACTTCTCCGTCAATTTCTGGAGCCATTTCATAACTTCTTCCACAATATGTTCCTTTTTCTTTACTTTCAATTAATACATCATAGGTTCTACCTATTTTATTTTTATTTATTTCTGTTGATATACTTTGCTGAGCCATCATTATGGAGTGAAGTCTTTCTTCTTTAACATCTTCTTCTATTTGACCTTCCATTTCTGCAGCCACAGTTCCTTCCTCTTGAGAATAAGTAAATACTCCTAGCTTATCAAACTTAGTCTCTCTCACAAAATTTAATAATTCTAAGAAGTTTTCTTCTGTTTCTCCTGGAAATCCTACTATAAGAGTAGTTCTTATAGTTATATTAGGAACTGTATCTCTAAGCTTTTTGATATTTTCAGTAATTATTTTCTTTCTGCCTTTTCTTTTCATTGATTTTAAAATATCATCACTAATATGTTGTATAGGAATATCTATATACTTACATACCTTATCATTTATAGCTATTTCATTTATAACTTCATCAGTTAACTCTTCTGCATAACAATAAAGAAGTCTTATCCATTTTATACTTTTTATTTTACCTAGTTCTCTTAAAAGTATGTGTAGAGTTTTTTCTCCATATATATCTACACCATAATTAGTAGTATCTTGTGCTACTATAATTAACTCCTTATACCCATTTAAAGCTAATTCCTTAGCTTCTTTAAGGATATCTTCCATATCTCTACTTCTATATTTTCCTCTTATTTTAGGAATTGCACAGTAGGCGCAAATATTGTTACACCCTTCAGATATTCTTATATAAGCAGTAGTTCCTCCTGTGGTAACCTGCCTTTTTCCTATATTTATATTAGTATCACTATAGGTTGTAATACAGCTCTTTTCTCCAGTTGCCATGGATTTTTCAATACATTCAAGTAACTTGTCATAATCATTTACACCTAAAATTATATCTAATTCTGGCATAAGTTCTAAAAGCTCACTACCATATCTTTGAGTTAAGCACCCAGTAGCTATTAGTACGCTACACTTATCTTTCTTGTACTTTGCCATTTCTAATATGGTATCTATAGATTCTTGCTTAGAAGTTTCTATAAATCCACAGGTGTTTACTAGTAATATATCTGCCTGTCTTTCATCTGCTACTGCTTCATACCTACTTTTTAAATTACTTATTATAATTTCTGCATCTATTCTATTCTTGTCACAACCTAAATTTATTACTCCAAATTTTAATTTTTCCACCTTTATCCTCCTAATGTTATCTCTGTATTACTTAAGACCTCTTCTTTTGTAAAATCAATGAAAGTTTGGTTAACAAATTATCATCTCATGGTATCATCTCTTCCAAGAACCTGTCTTGGCTTACTTCCATTACGACCAGATATAATCCCTTCTGCTTCCATTTCATCTATAATTCTAGCCGCTCTATTATACCCTATTTTTAGTCTTCTCTGCAACAAGGATGTTGAAGCTTGCCCTTCTTCTAATACAACTTTAATAGCTTCGTCTAATAACTCATCGCAGTCTTCCCCCCCCTTAGATTTAGATACACTATTTTCTATCTCATCCATAATTTCTTTTTTATACTCTAATTCCTTTAATCCATTACGAATAAATTCTACTACAGTCTCTACTTCTTCCTCAGACACAAAGGCACCTTGAATTCTAAGTGGCTTAGATTCTCCCACAGGATAATATAGCATATCCCCTTTACCTAAAAGCTTCTCAGCTCCTGAAGAATCTAGAATAGTTCTTGAGTCTATTTGACTTGAAACTGCAAAGGATATTCTAGATGGTATATTAGCTTTAATTACACCTGTTATTACATCTACAGATGGCCTTTGTGTTGCTATTACTAGATGCATTCCTGCCGCCCTAGCCATTTGAGCAAGTCTACCTATATATTCCTCCACATCATTTGGACATACCATCATTAAGTCTGCCAACTCATCAATTATTATTACTATCCATGGAAGTTTTTCTTCTATTATTCCCTTTTCTACAAAATCGTTATATCCTTCAATATTTCTTACGTTATTATCTGCAAAGAGCTTATATCTTCTAGTCATTTCATTAACTGCCCAATTTAATGCTCCTGCAGCTTTTTTAGGCTCTGTAACTACTGGAATTAATAGGTGTGGTATTCCATTGTATATATTTAGTTCTACCACTTTAGGGTCTATTAAAAGTAATTTAACCTCTTGGGGTGTATATTTATATAATAAGCTTATTAAAAGAGTATTAATACATACACTTTTACCTGATCCTGTAGCTCCTGCAATTAAAAGGTGAGGCATCTTAGTTAAATCTCCTACTACACAATTTCCTGCAATATCCTTTCCAAGGGCAAATGCTAAATTTTTCTTAGTAACAGCAAACTCTTCACTTTCTATTACTTCTCTCAAAAATACAGCTGATAACTCCTTATTAGGTACTTCTATACCCACTGCTGCCTTTCCTGGTATTGGCGCCTCTATTCTAACTCCTGAGGCTGCTAAATTTAGGGCTATGTCATCAGCTAGATTAACTATCTTACTAACCTTAACTCCAACATGAGGTTGTAATTCAAATCTAGTTACAGATGGTCCTTTTGTAACCTGTATTACCTTAGCTTCAACTCCAAAGCTTCCTAAAGTTTCTTGAAGTTTATTAGCACTATTAAGAAGCTCTTTTTTATCACCATTTTTTCCTATGCTATTTATATTTTTATGAAGTAGTTCTGGTGAAGGATGTTCATATGCATATATTTTATTTCCATCTCCAAAGGAAATGTCAATATCTACATCCTCTATATTACTTTTATTTTCCTTTGCCTTATGAGGTTCTTCTACAATTGATTCCATTTTTCCTTCTAATTGATTCTCTCCCTCATCAATCTTCATAAAATCTATGATTTTAATCTTTGATTCTTCACTACTTTTATTGTCTATAGTATTACCATCTGCAGATACATATTTCATAGGCTCATCTATTACAATATTCGTTGCTTTCAAATCCTTAGTCCTTTTTTTACTTTCTACTTTTTCAAATGTAAATAATTCTTTTATAGTAATATTATTAATTAGAACTAAAGATATTATATATAACGCAAATAAAACTATATAACTACCTATCTTTCCTAAAAGTAAACTTATAGGAACCGTA
>DKGY01000116.1:73202-79125 GCA_002453475.1 Clostridium sp. UBA6758
GACTTAGATCTAAATTGATCTATAATAGCACTTGCCATATTTCCTTTTACATAGTAAGCAGGTAATACTATAAGTTCTACAAAAATCATGGTAGTAACTAAAAACATTAAAATTCCAACGGATTTTTTATTTACTTTAAAATATTTATCTATTTTTATATAGCTTATTCCCATATATAAAAGTACAAAAGGTAAAGCATAGGCACCTATTCCAAGCAATCCTATAAAAATTCTATTAATAAATACTCCCATTGATCCAGCCAAAGAGGTTGGATCCGAAAACATAGCTGATAACAAAGCTAAAAATATTAAAACACCTAAGGTTATCAGTATAATTCCATTAAAATCAAAAATTCTATCTTTTTTAGCTATATTATCTTTTGAACTATTATTTTTAACAGTCTTCTTTTTACTACTGTTTTTCTTTTTTAAAGGTTCTTTTCCTCTAGCCATAGTATCTCCTCCAAAACTTTTCCTAAGATTCATGAAAATAATTTCCATTTATCCATCTCAATATATTGTACATTGAAATCCACCTACATTTCAAATTTTTTTATAAATAAAAAGTTGTCAACATACTTTTGCTGACAACTTAATGCTTAAAAGCTAATATTTTATCTATTTATTTATTACTATTTTCTTCTGAAATTTCTCCCTGTTCTTTTGTTTCTCCTTGTTTTATTAACTCTTCTAATTTATCTAAAGCTTCTCTAATTCCACCTACTTCATCAATAAGTCCACATTCTACGGCTTGGTCGCCTATCAATATAGTTCCTATATCATTTAGTAACTCATCAGTTTGACTCATAAGATTTCTAAATTCATCTGAATTAATTTGAGAAGTCCTAACTACAAATTCAACTATTCGCTCCTGCATCTTTCTAAAGTATTCAAATGTTTGAGGCACTCCTATAACAAATCCATTCATTCTTACAGGATGAACTATCATTGTAGCTGAAGGAGTTATAAATGAATAATCTGATGCAGTAGCTAACGGAACTCCGATAGAATGTCCTCCACCTATTACTATGGATACTGTAGGCTTACTAAGACTAGTTATCATTTCTGCAATAGCTAATCCTGCTTCCACATCGCCTCCTGCCGTGTTTAATACTATAAGTATACCTTTTACATTATCATCTCTTTCAATAGCTATTAACTGGGGAATGATTAATTCATATTTAGTAGACTTAGTCTGGTTACCAGAAATATTATGACCTTCAACTTGACCTACTATAGGTATAACTTGAATCCTGTCATCAGCCTTAGCTACAGACATGACCCCTACTTCTTTAAGATTTGCAACTTCCTTACTTAGTCCTCTAGAGTTATCCTCTTCATTTTGTTCATCTTCATTTTCTTCATTTATTATAACTTTACTTTTATTATTCTTTTTGTGTTTAGTATCTTTGTCTTCCTTATATTTTTTATTCTTCTCTTCATTATCCATGGAAAAACACCTCCTAATGTTTCTTATTCTGTGCATTAAGAGGTGTTTATATACTATCCTAATTTAAATTCATTATGAAGTAAATTTATAGCATCTTTAACTTTACTACTTTCTACAAGACACCAAATAGTTGTATGAGAATCAGCTGTTTGAAGAATATCTACATTACCTTCTTCTAAAGCTTTTAGAATTCTAGACATAACTCCAGGTATTCCTCTCATTTTTGAACCTATTATAGATATTTTGCTACAATTTTCTGTGTACTGATAAGTAATTTCAAAGTTAGCTGCTATATTTTTGAACTTTTCTAAGTCTGCATCACTTATAGTGAATATTTTATCTTTAATGAATACGCTTATCAAATCAATACTTATTCCTTCTTTAGCTAAAATATGGAATATATTGTTGCAGTGTTCCTTTGACCCACCATTAACTCTTATTTGAACTCTATTACTCATATGAGTAATTCCAGTGATAATTCTTTCATTATCCTCCCCATAGGAAGAAATAGTTGTTCCTGCACAATTGCTAAGAGTATTTTTTATTACTAATGGAATATTATATTTTCTAGATATTTCAACTGCTCTAGGATGTATTACTTTAGCCCCTTGATCAGCAAATTGGAATACTTCGTCATAGCTTATACTCTCTATTAATGAGGCCTTAGAAACTATTCTTGGATCTGCTGTCATTATACCATCAACATCTGTATATATTTGAACTTCCTTTGCCTTTAATGCTGCTCCTAAAATTGCTGCTGTAACGTCACTTCCGCCTCTTCCTATGGTAGTAATGCTACCTTCTTCACTTATACCTTGGAAACCTGCTACTACTGGTATTTTACCATCTTCTAATACCTTTAGTACACTCCTTGGATCAACATTTAAAATGGAGGCATTATTGAAGTTATCATCAGTCTTTATACCTGCTTCTCCCCCCATAAGTGGAACTGCCTCTATGCCTTCTCTTAATAAATCATTACACATTACTACTGTACTTAAAGTTTCTCCACAAGACAAAAGTAAATCTAAGCCCCTTGGATTATTTATCTTAAATTCTTCACTAACTAAAGATAGTAATGTATCTGTTGCATAAGGAGAACCTTTTCTGCCCATAGCTGATACTACTACTACAGGTTTATATCTATCCTTTATAGCATTTTTAATCTTTTTTGCAACTAATCTTCTATTATCTTCACTAGATACTGATGTACCACCAAATTTCTGAACAACTATATCCATACTTACCTCCATGTTATATATGGGATTTTCTTAGTGTTTCCCCATCAACATCGATGATTATAGTTTTAGAACCTATCTTCTTTACGTAATCCCATGAAACTTCCAGCATTTCATTATTTCTAAAAAACATCTTACTAGACTTTCCATCTCCAAGTAATAGTAGCTTTAGTTCTCCATTCTCATTTATAACTATATCATTATTGCCTAGGACACTATACTTATCTCCATCATTAATATTTATAATTTCATATCGTTCCATCTCACTTAAATATCTATATTTTTCTTCCATCACATATCACCCCATACATAATTTTATAAATTACTATGATTAATATGTTTTCTATTATATATTTATGAGTAAATTAACGAAACTTAATACAATTATATTATACTTTATGAAATTATACACTAGTATGTTCTTATGTTTTACAGTAAAAATATTTCTATGTAGAGGAATTATTACCATAATAAACACCAATATAAAAAAAATAAAAAGGCATTTTACCTTTTTATTTTAACTTCTATCTACTCTTCAGTTTTAGACTCTTCACTATCTTTTAACGCATCTTTTCTAGAAAGATTTACTCTTCCTTGAGAATCGATTTCTGTTACTTTTACAAGTATTTCATCCCCAATAGCTACGATATCTTCTACTTTGTTTACTCTTTCGTTAGCTAATTTAGATATGTGTACTAAGCCTTCTTTACCTGGAAGTACTTCTACAAAAGCACCAAAAGCCATAATCTTAGTAACTTTACCTAAGTATATTTCGCCAACTTCAACTTCCTTAGTGATTTCTTTTATAATTCTTAATGCTTCATTAGCACTTTCACTATCAGTAGACATTATAACTATCTTACCATCATCATTAGTATCTATCTTAACCCCTGTATCTGCTATTATTTTCTTAATAGTTTTTCCACCAGGTCCTATAATATCTCTAATTTTGTCTGGTTTTATGTTTATAGTGTACATTCTTGGAGCATATTGAGATAACTCAGCTCTTGGCTCAGTTATGCATTCATTTATTTTATCTAAGATGAATAATCTAGCTGTTCTAGCATCTTCTATAGCTGTTCTTATGCAATACTTAGATAATCCTTTTATTTTTGTATCAACTTGAATTGAAGTTATTCCTTTTTCTGTACCAGCTACTTTAAAGTCCATATCTCCAAAGAAGTCTTCGATTCCTTGAATATCTGTAATTACAGCTTCTTCACTTAAATCTTCGCTAGTTATAAGTCCCATGGCAATTCCTGCTGCTGGTCTCTTTATTGGAACTCCGGCATCAAGTAATGCTAATGTACTTCCACATACACTTGCCTGAGATGTAGATCCATTAGAACTTAAAACTTCTGAAACAAGTCTTATAGCATATGGGAATTCTTCTATAGAAGGAATTAGTGGTTCTAATGCTCTTTCAGCTAAAGCACCGTGTCCTATTTCTCTTCTTCCTGGTCCTCTAAGTGGTTTTACTTCTCCAACACTGTATGCTGGGAAATTGTAGTGATGCATATATCTCTTGAAGTCTTCTTCTCCAATACCATCTATGATTTGAACATCACCTAGAGCTCCTAATGTAGCTACAGTCATTACTTGAGTTAATCCTCTTGTAAATAATCCTGTACCATGAGTTCTTGGAAGGAGTCCAGTTTCACAAGCTATAGATCTAATTTGATTAAATCCTCTTCCATCAGGTCTTCTCTTATCTCTAAGTAACATGTTTCTTACAATTTCCTTTTGAATATTGTAAACAACTTCTCCTATGTCACTTCCGCCCTCTGGATACTTTTCAGAAAACTCTTCATTTATTTTAGCCTTAATTTCACTTACTTTAAGATTTCTTTCATCCTTATCAGTGATATACATAGCTTCTTTTAACATATCAAAAGCAAAGTTTTTTACTTCACTTTGAATTTCTGCATCCACCTTGTATAGTACTGGCTCAGGTTTAACTTTTCCAAATTTAGCTCTAGCCTCTTCTTGGAATGCTATGATAGATTGACATTCATTAAATCCAAAGTCTATAGCTTCAATCATAGTTTCTTCTGGAATTTCATCTCCACCAGCTTCTATCATCATAACTCTTTCTTTAGTAGCACATACAGTTAATTGCATTGAACTTAATTCTCTTTCTTTGGATGTAGGGTTAACTACAAACTTTCCATCGATTAATCCAATTGATACTGTAGCTACAGCGTCAGTAAATGGTATGCTTGATAAAAGTAATGCTATTGAAGCAGCATTCATAGCTAATATTTCTGGAGAATTATCTTGATCAACAGATAATACTGTACAAACCACTTGAACATCATTTCTATATCCTTTTGGGAATAGAGGTCTTATAGGTCTATCTATAGCTCTACAATTTAGTATAGCTTTTTCTGACGGTCTTCCCTCTCTCTTTAAAAATCCTCCTGGAATTTTACCTACTGCATATAGTCTTTCTTCATATTCTACACTTAGTGGGAAAAAGTCTATTCCTTGTCTTGGTTCTTCAGATGCATTTACATTTACAAGGATTACAGTCTCTCCATAACTAATAAACATAGCACAATCAGATAACATTCCAATTTTGCCGATTTCTATCTTCATTTCTCTTCCTGCTACAGAAGTACTTAACGTATTTGTCATTTAATCTCCTCCTTTCGGTTATTAAAAAAATATATATATAGATATATACTTATTATTATCTTTTTTTTGCTATTTAATTAAAATAATAGAGCGGCTTTGCCGCTCTTAATTATTTTCTAATTCCTAATTTAGCAATTATAACACGGTATCTTTCGATATCTTGCTTCTTTAAGTAGCTTAAAAGTCCTTTTCTTTGTCCAACCATCATTAAAAGACCTCTTCTTGAGTGGTGGTCTTTTTTGTGAACTTTTAAATGCTCAGTTAATTCCTTAATTCTTTCTGTTAATAATGCTATTTGTACTTCTGGAGAACCAGTATCTCCTTCTGTTCTTGCAAATTGTTGCATTATTTCTTGTTTTCTTGCCTTTTCCATATTGTATGCACCTCCAATAGTTAAATCGCCATATGCCATGTACCCCGTTGGCATTCAGAATACATAGCATAAGGTTCATATGAAATTATATCAAACTAAATTTATTTTGTAAATAGAAAACTAATTAAATTATAAAAATTTGTAAAAATTAGTTAACTATAAATTTTATCTACATATAAAGAATAATCCTTACTATTTACATAATTTTTATCCTTAGATAGTTGAT
>DKGY01000116.1:79166-108784 GCA_002453475.1 Clostridium sp. UBA6758
AACTTTTTTTCTTCTCTTATTTTTTCTATAAAATATAGTTTAATTTCTTCTCCATATATATTTTTATCAAATTCTAAAATATTAGTCTCAATACTTAATTTATTACCTTCTAGGGTAGGATTATACCCAATATTAGTTATGGCTTTATAAAAGCTATTTTTATACTCTACAATAGTTCCATAAACTCCACCCTTAGGTACTATAAACTTTTTATCATAATTTAAGTTTACAGTAGGAAATCCCATGGTTCTTCCTATTTGCTTTCCCTTAATTATATTTCCACTTAACATAAATGGTCTACCAAGAAACTTATTAGCTTTCTCTATATTCCCCTCTTGAAGATTATGCCTAATGGCAGAACTACTTACCACTTCTCCATCTGAAGTTATAGGTTCCACTACGAAAAGCTCATAGTCTAAGATTTCACTATATTTTTTAAAGATCTCTACATCACCTAAATTTTTATATCCAAAACGATAATTAAAACCAACTACTATACCTTTAGCATTATAATGCTTCTTTAAATTATTTATGAATTGTTCTGGTGAAATTGACATGAATTCCTTATTAAATTCTATAAAATTTAATATATTCACTTGAAGCTTTTCAAATAAAATAGCTTTCTCTTCATTGCTCATAATTAGTTTTGGACAAATCTCCTTATTAATCACAGATAAAGGATGATTTTTAAAGGTACATACCATAACTTTTATATCCTTTATGTTTTGAGTTAATTTAATCTTTTCTGCTAATTTCTTAGCACTATTAATTAATTCTCTATGACCACTATGTATACCATCAAAACTTCCCAGTACAATTATACTAGGGGTTTTAAGTATTTCATTAAAATTGTCTTCTATAATTTTCATAAATATATCCCCTAAAGAAAAAGTTTTATTAACTTAAATCCCGAATCGCTTTCTGAGCCAATTCCTATAAGTTTATTAGAATTGTTGTATACTGCATATTTGCAAAACTTTTCAATTCTATTTAAAAGAGTTCTATCATTTATAGTTACTCCATTTAATATTAGCCTTTCAAACTTTTCATTAACTACAAGTTTAGGAAACTTATTAAATACCTCATCTAAGGAAATAATATAATTATCTATATTTTCCTCTGTTAAGTCTTTTAGCTCCACACTGCTTTCTATGTTAAAAGGACCTGTGGCTGTTCTCTCCAGTTCCCACATCATAGCTCCACAACCAAGTTCTTCACCTATATCATAGCATAAACTTCTTATATAAGTTCCTTTAGAACATCTAACCTTTATGTGAATTATAGGACTATCTATGGATAATATATCAATACTATGTATAGTAACTGTCCTTGGCTCCCTATAGACTTCTTTTCCTTCTCTAGCTAATTCGTAAAGTTTTTTTCCATTTTGTTTAAGGGCAGAATACATAGGTGGAACTTGAGCAATAGTTCCTACAAATTTATATATAGCCTTAGTGATTTCTTCTTCTGTAGAATCTACCCTACTTTCACGAAGTACTTTTCCTTCTCTATCGTAAGTATCTGTAACTACTCCCAATTTAACCTTTGCTATATATTCCTTCTCACCTTCCATGATAAAGTCTATAGCCTTAGTTGCTCTTCCTATACATACTGGAAGCACACCACAAGCTTCTGGATCTAAGGTACCGCCATGTCCAACTTTCTTCTCTTTAGCTAGTTTTTTTATTTTTCTCACTACATCAAAGGAACTAATACCAAGTGGTTTATTTATATTTAAAACTCCAAAGGGTTTATTATTTTCTATCATATGATATCAACTCTTCTTCTAATATTTTGTATATTTTATCCTTTACATCAACCATGGAACCTTCACAAAAAAGACCAGAAGCTCTTTTATGACCTCCACCATTAAAGTTTTCTGCTACTTTACTAACGTCAACTATTTCTTTAGACCTTAAGCTTACTTTTATTCCGCCTTTACTTTCTTTAAATAAAGCTACTACTTCTACTCCACTTATCATGGTTCCAAAATGAATAACCTCGGAAGAATCCATGGACTCTAAACCTACTTCATGAAGCATAGCATCATTAATTTCCATAAATACAACTTTATTATTAAGATGTAATGTTAAAGTACTTATTACTTTTCCAAAAAATTTAACTTTATTAAATTCTTTATTTTCAAATACTTGTCTTTGAATTTTATTAAAGTTAACTCCAGTTTTAATAATTTCTCCTGCTATTTCATGTGTTCTACTTGTAGTATTGGAATGCTTAAAAGAACTTGTATCTGTTAAAATAGAAGTATAGATTGATTCACCTATCTCCTTAGTAATTTCTACTTTTAACTGATTTAATAGGTCATAAATTATTTCTCCAACTGCTGAAGAATTTATATCTATATAATTAAAATCACCATACTTTTCATTACTTAGATGGTGATCTATATTTACAAGCTTATATTGCCTATTTTCCACATCTAAATTAGCATTTATTCTCTTGAAATCTCCACAGTCTAGTACAATTATTAAATCTGTACCTTCCTTTACCTGTTGAATTAATCCTGTGATTTCCTTACCACAAGGTAAATACTCAAAAGTATCTGGAATTTCTTCCTTAGAAAGTATATATGCTTCTTTATTAAGTGCCCTCAGCCCTTGAAGTAGGGCTGTGGCACTTCCTAGAGAATCACCATCTGGTGATTGATGAAAAGTAATTCCTATACAATTACTTTTCTCTATGATATCTACTATATTCCTAGTTATCATTGGAATCATTCTCCTTTATCTTTCTAAATAAAGATTCCAAATGATTAGCTTTATCTAAAGTTGTATCTAACTCAATGATAACTTCTGGAACATGTCTTAACTTAACATTTTTTCCTATTTCTTTTCTTATAAAGCCTGTTGAGCTTTTAAGAATTTTAAATGCCTCTGTCTTTTGATCCTCTGTACCAAATATACTAACAAATACTTTAGCATAGCTTAAGTCTCTTGTTACTTCTACATCTGTTACACTTACCATAGCTGTAAGTCTAGGATCCTTTATTTTGTTTTGAATAGTGTTGCTAACATCTTTTTTTATTTCTTCATTAATTCTGCCGCCTCTATAGTTAGCCATGGAGATCACTCCTTCCTATTACAATTGTTTTGGTTTAATTTCTTCCATAATATAGCCTTCTATAATGTCTCCTTCTTTTNNTTTTAATCTCTTCCATGATAAAGCATTCAATTATGTCGCCCTCTTTTATATCATTAAACTTTTCTATGCTAAGTCCACATTCATATCCAGCTGCTGCCTCTTTAACGTCATCTTTAAATCTCTTTAAAGATGCAAGAGTAGATTCTGTAATTACTATACCATCTCTCAATACTCTAACTTTACAGTTTCTTGCTATCTTTCCGTTAAGAACATAACATCCTGCTATAGTACCAACGTTAGAAATTTTATATACCTGTCTTGCTTCACAACGTCCAGTAATAACTTCCTTATACTCAGGTTCAAGCATACCAATCATTGCTGATTTAATATCATCTAATGCATCATAGATAATTCTATAAGTTTTAATTTCTACGTTATCTCTTTCTGCAACTGCAATAGCATTATTATCTGGTCTTACGTTGAAACCTATAATAATAGCATTAGAAGCATAAGCTAGAGATACATCTGTTTCAGTTATAGCTCCAACTGCTCCGTGGATAACTCTAACTTTTACGTTATCTGTAGAAAGCTTTTCTATGGATTGTTTAACAGCTTCTGCTGAACCTTGAACATCAGCCTTAACTATTACACTTAATTCTTTAACCTTACCTTCTTGGATTTGGTTATATAGATTTTCCATAGATACTCTATTAGATGTTTGGAAATGCTCTTGTCTAATCTTTTCTTTTCTTGACTCTGCCATTATTCTAGCTGTCTTCTCATCTCTAACAACAGTAAATCTGTCTCCTGCTGCTGGAACTTCTGAAAGTCCTAATATTTCTACTGGCATAGAAGGGCCAGCTTCTTTTGTATTGTTACCTTTATCATCAATCATTGCTCTTATTCTACCATAAGTAGTTCCAACTATTATGGAATCTCCTGATTTTAAAGTTCCATTTTGAACTAGTATACTAGCTACAGGTCCTCTACCTTTATCTAGTTTAGCTTCTATAACCGTTCCTTTAGCTCTTCTGTTAGCATCAGCTTTTAATTCTAACATTTCAGCATTTATTGTAATCATTTCAAGCAGATTATCTAAACCTTCCTTAGTGTGAGCAGATACTGGTACACATATAGTATCCCCACCCCAATCTTCAGCTACTAATCCATATTCTGTTAACTCTTGTTTAACTCTATCTGGATTTGCACTTTCTTTATCCATTTTGTTAATAGCTATAATCATAGGTACTTCTGCAGCTTTACAGTGGTTTATAGCTTCAACAGTCTGAGGCATAATTCCATCATCTGCAGCTACTACTAATATAACTATATCTGTAACTTGAGCTCCTCTAGCTCTCATAGATGTAAAAGCTTCGTGACCTGGAGTATCAAGGAAGGTAATTCTCTCTCCATTCACATCTACAGTATAAGCACCTATGTGTTGAGTAATTCCACCAGCTTCTGTTGCTGTAACTTTAGATTTCTTTATTGCATCTAGTAATGATGTCTTACCGTGGTCAACATGACCCATTACTGTAACTATTGGTGGTCTTTTAGTTTCTTTTGCTTCTGATGCTTCGTCTTCTAGAGCATCAATCTCATCCTCTTGTTCTTCAGCAACATCACCAACATTTTGCTCTTTTAATACTGCAATAGATCCAAAGCTTTCTACAAGCTTTTCAGCTGTTTTAAAGTCAACTTCTTGGTTTACACTTGCCATAACACCTTGGAATATTAAAGCTCTTATAACTTCTACCACTGGCTTTTTAAGCTTATCAGCTAAGTCCTTTACAACAATAGTTTCTTCCATTTCGATTACTTCATCTGGTGTCTCATCAACTTTTTCTTCGCTTTTCTTGTTTCCACCTTTTCTTATTTTGCTATTTTTTCTTTGCTGCTTACTAATATCTTCATTGATTTTTGATTCATATTCCTCAATGATTTCCTTCTTTTCAGCTGATTCTTTTTTCTGTTCTTCATATAGCTCTTTTATAAGATCAGCATCCTCTTCATCGATAACACTCATGTGATTCTTAGCTTCTACACCGAACTCATCCATTAATACACTTATAAGTTCCTTGTTTGAAACTTCTAATTCTTTAGCTAACTCATATATTCTTACTTTCGCCAAAACTTTCACCCCCGAATTTACATTCCGTAATTCTCTTTCCATAACTTTATTAAATTTTCACAAATTTTTTCGTCTTTTACTGCTAACACATTGATTTCTTCTCTGCCTATAGCCATACCCAATTCACTCTTTGGTATGTTTCCTATTACAGGCACCCTTCTGTCATCACAGTATTTTTCAAATTTTTTCTTAGTGTTTTCTGAACACTCTAAGGATAAAATACATAGGTGAATTTTATTTCTTTTAATTTCTTCTTCACATGTATTATATCCTTCTACTAAGTTTCTAGATTTCTTTGCAATGCCTAGAAAACTTAAAAATTTATTCTGCATTAACTATCTCTTCCTTTAGTTTATCATATATTTCATCATTTATCTTAGTTTCTAGATTTCTTTCTAGTCTTTTAGTTTTCACAGCTTTTTCTAAACATTCAATATTTCTGCAGATATAAGCTCCACGACCAGGTTTTTTACCATGTAAATCTATAGATATCTCATTTTCCTTATTTTTAACAACTCTTATAAGTTCCTTCTTAGGCTTCATTTCCATGCACCCAGTGCACATTCTTTGAGGTATCTTTTTTACCTTCATAAAATATCACCTACCTTTAAAGGTTACTTTCTTCATTTTGTATGCTTTCAGCTTGACTCTTACTTTTAATATCTATTTTCCATCCAGTAAGTCTTGCTGCCAATCTAACATTTTGACCTTCCTTACCTATGGCTAATGATAGTTGATTATCATCTACTACAACTTTAGCACTCTTTCCTTCATCATCAATATCTACAGATAGGACTTTAGCTGGACTTAGTGCATGAGCAATATACTCTTCTGGTAATTTACTCCATTTTATTATGTCAATTTTTTCATTTTTAAGTTCATTTACTACATTTTGAACTCTAACTCCTTTAGGTCCAACACAAGCTCCCATAGGATCTACTTCTTCATCGTTAGACCATACGGCTATTTTAGTTCTTGAACCTGCTTCTCTAGATATACTTTTTATTTCTACAATCCCACTGTATATTTCCGGAACTTCCAACTCAAATAATCTTTTTACTAACCCTGGGTGTGTTCTTGAAACAACGATTTGTGGCCCTTTAGAGCTTTTCTTAACTTCTACTATATATAGCTTTAATTTCTCATTAAATGTATAAGATTCTCCCGGCATTTGCTCATTTGGACCTAATACAGCTTCTAGTTTACCTAGGTCTATAAATACATTACCTCTATCTTTTCTTAATACTATACCTGTTATTATGTCAAATTCCTTAGTTATAAATTCATTGTATATAAGAGTTCTCTCTGCTTCCTTGATTCTTTGAATAACAACTTGCTTAGCTGCTTGAGCTGCAACTCTTCCAAAATCTCTTGGAGTAACCTCAATTTCTGCTATATCCTCTAAATTATATTTAGCACTGATTTCTCTAGCATCTTCTAAGGATATTTCTATTACATCATCATATACTTCTTCTACAACTTCTTTTAATGAGTATACATGTGTTTCTCCTGTATCTCTATTAACCCATACTCTTACATTTTGTTCCTTTGCATGAGACTTTGCAAAATTTTTCTTATATGCTGCTACTAAAGCATCCTCTATAGTAGTAAAAAGCATTTCCTCACTAATTCCTTTTTCAACAACTAGTTGTTTTACAGCATCTATAAATTCTTCCTTAAATCCGGTGCTCATTATATTTATATCCTCCTTATAAAGCTGGGTTTAGCGTAACTAACGAAACCTTTGACATTGGTATTGCAACTTCATTATCATTGATTTCTAATATTAAGTTTTCGCTATCAAACCCCTTCAATATCCCTTCATATTTTTTCTTTCCTTCAAATAATGCTGAAAGTTTTACAGCCACATTATGATTTATATATTTATTAAAATGTTCTTTGGTGAATAAGGTTCTAAATATCCCTGGAGATGATACTTCTAAATTATATTCTTCTTTTATAGGATCTTCTATATCTAGCATTTCTCCAACAGCCTTACTTACTTCTACACAGTTATCCAAAGCAACTCCTTTTTCATTCTCTATAAAAACTCTTAAAATATTCTGTCCGCCTTCACGTACATATTCTAAGTGATAAAGTTCAAATCCAAGTTTTTCAACTATATTAGTAATTTTACTATGGAGTTTTTCCACAACACCGCTACTGTTCATAATACATTTCCTCCTTTTTATTATATTTCCTTTAAACCTTTAATAATAAACTTAATATTTTTTATTGTTATATAATATTTGTCTTATGTCTAGCGCTGTAACACTCCCATCTTCTTATGAATCTGAAAGTATTGGTTCAAATAGTCATGGATAATATTTACATGGCCATAGAACCCTTTAAAGTATGAGTTCAACTAGCTTTAGTGAGATATGAAACTTTAACTCAAACTAAGTTTCACTTTATAATTAAAACGCAACTTAGGGTTGCGTTTTAATAAATAGAGAGTAGGCATAAATCCTACTCTCCCTCAAAGATTATCATAATAACTAGCTCATTAAGTACAATTATATCATAGCTATTTTTAATATGCAATGGTTTTAAATCCTTTGAGGTATTTATCCGATGACTACCAGCTCTAACACTCCCTTCTTCTTCAAAGTGGGAGTAAAGAGCTGCTACGTCCCTGTATAACGATTTCTAAGCTTTGAAGAAGCTAAGAAATCTGTTTATCTAATGGCACCTTAACTTAAACTATTTAAATAACCAGTTGTTAAAAAAGACTTAGTTGATTTGTTTCTGGTAAGTCTCCTATGGCTCCATGATTAGCCAAAGCTTCTACTACAGTCTTTGTTGCTTTACTTCTTATACGAAGATCTTCCTTAGATATAAATTCTCCATCATTTCTAGCTTCTGCTATTGCTTTTGCAGCATTTTCACCCACTCCAGTAAGTCCACTTAAAGGAATTCTTATATTGTCCCCTTCTATTGTAAATTTTACTGCTTCTGATTTATATACATCTACAGGTAGAAATTTTATACCTCTTTTGTACATTTCATAACAAAGTTCTAAGGTTGTAAGAAGACCTTTTTCCTTCGTACCTATATTATTCCCCAAAGCATTTAATTCATCCATAGTATCTTTCATTGCTTCTTCACCCTTTACAACTAAATCACCATCAAAATCGTCTGCCCTAACAGTAAAATAAGTTGCATAATAAGCCTTTGGATAATAAACCTTAAAATAAGCAATTCTCATAGCCATCATTACATAGGCAACGGCATGACCTTTGGGAAACATATATTTTATTTTCTTACAGGACTCTATATACCAATCAGGAACATTATGCTCTCTCATTATGGCTTCAAACTCTTCTGATACACCCTTTCCTTTTCTAACCTTCTCCATGATGGTGAAGGCAGTCTTTGGTGGCAGTCCTTTATAGATAAGATAAACCATAATATCATCTCTAGTAGATATACAATCTTTAAGGGTAGTATACCCTTCTTTTATATAATATTGAGCGTTATTAAGCCATACGTCAGTACCATGGGAAAGACCAGAAATTCTAACTAGGTCAGAAAATGTTTGTGGTTTTGTATCTAGTAGCATCTGTCTTACAAATTTAGTTCCAAACTCTGGAACACCATAACATCCAACTTCGCAACCTAATTCTTCAGGAGTTATGCCAAGACCTTCTGTTCCTGTGAAAAGACTCAAAACTTTCGGATCAGATAAAGGTACGCTTTGAGGACTTATTCCAGTTAAATCTTGAAGCATTCTCAGCATGGTAGGGTCATCATGTCCTAGTATATCAAGTTTTAAAAGTCTACCACTTATAGAGTGATAATCAAAATGAGTTGTTATTATATCTGAATTTGGATCATCTGCTGGATGTTGTATTGGACAAAAATTAAATATTTCATTGTCACTAGGCACAACCATAATTCCTCCGGGGTGTTGCCCTGAAGTTCTCTTTACCCCAGTACATCCAATAGTTAATCTTTCTATTTCTGCATTAGTAGTATTTATATCTCTTTCATCTAAATACTTTTTAACATATCCATAAGCAGTCTTATCTGCAATAGTTCCTATGGTTCCAGCTTTAAAGGTATGGCCTTTTCCAAACAAAACTTCTGTATATCTATGAATATCACCTTGGTTATCTCCTGAGAAATTTAAGTCTATATCCGGTTCCTTATCGCCCTCAAATCCTAAGAAGGTTTCAAAGGGAATATCATGACCATCTTTTATATAAGGAGTTCCACATTTTTCACAGTTTTTATCTGGTAAGTCAACTCCCGAACCTATAGATCCATCTAGAATAAATTCACTATGCTTACAATTAGGACATACATAATGGGGTGGAAGCCCATTAACCTCTGTTATATCTGACATGGTTGCTACAAATGAGGATCCAACAGATCCTCTAGATCCAACTAAGTATCCATCACTGATAGATTTTGCCACTAATTTTTGTGCTATAAGATAAAGCACCGCATACCCGTTATTTATAATAGAATTTAATTCCTTATCAAGTCTCTTTTGAATAACTTCAGGAAGATTATCTCCATACATAGATTTTACTTTATTTAGAGTCATGTTTCTAATTTCATCCTCTGCACCCTCAATTTTAGGAGCATAGGTTTCATCAGGAATAGGCTTAACCTCTTCAACTAAACTTTGTATATATTCAGGGTTTTCTACCACAATTTCCATGGCCTTTTTTTCACCTAAATAGGAAAACTCTCTTAACATTTCTGTAGTGGTTTTGAAATATAAAGGAGGTTGATTATCAGCATCATCAAAACCCTTTCCAGCCATTAAAATTCTTCTAAAAACTTCATCTCTAGGTTCCAAAAAGTGTACATCACCTGTTGCAACTACCTTTTTATTATAGAAATCACCAAGTTCACATACCCTTCTATTTAGATCCCTAAGTCCTTCTTCATCTTTAACCATGTTCTTTTTTATTAAAAATTCGTTATTTCCAATGGGCTGCACTTCTAAATAATCATAAAACTCTACTATGTGTTCCATGTCCTCCATGGACCTTCCTGCTAGAACTCCTTTAAATATTTCTCCAGCCTCACAGGCAGAGCCAATAATAAGGCCTTCTCTATATTCTTCTATTAAACTCTTAGGAAGTCTTGGTCTTCTTTGATAATATTCTAAATTAGAAAAGGAAATTAGCTTATATAGATTTTTAATCCCACGCTGGTTTTTAGCTAAAATTATTATATGGTATGTAGGAGCTTTTTTTACATCAAAGGATTTTAAATATTCCTTATTAACCTGATCTAAATTATTAAACTCCTTCTCTCTTAGCATATTAAAACATTTTAAAAGAATATCCCCAGTAGCCTTAGCATCATCAACAGCTCTATGATGATTTTCTAAGGATATCTTTAAGTGTTCACATATTACATTGAGCTTATGCTTTTTAAGTTGTGGAAATAAAAATCTAGCTAAAGGCAATGTATCAACAACTCCATTTTTAAACTGTAACCCAAGATTTCTACACTTAGACTTAATAAATCCCGTATCAAACTCTGCATTATGAGCTACTACTACAGAATTTCCTACAAAATCTAAAAATCTAGGAAGTACATCTTCTATAGTTTTACAATCCTTCACCATATCATTACTTATACCTGTAAGTTCTGTTATTTTATAAGGAATGCTTATCTCTGGATTTATAAGTTCATTAAAACTATCAATAACCTGTCCATTCTCTATTTTAACAGCCCCTATCTCTATAATACTATCCTGGTGACTTGAAAATCCTGTAGTTTCAATATCAAATACTACAAAGGAACTATTAAAATCTATTCCCCTGCAACCTGTAGCTATACCAACTCCATCATTGACTAAATATCCCTCTACTCCATAGATAATTTTTATATTATGTTTCTTTCCTGCATCCATAGCCTCTGGAAAAGCTTGAGCTACGCCATGATCTGTTATAGCAATTGCCTTATGTCCCCATTTAGCAGCTTTAGCAATAAGCTTTGAAGGTGTTACCACCGCATCCATAGAACTCATGGTTGTATGGGCATGAAGCTCTATCCTCTTAACTTCACAACCATCCATTCTTTCACTAGGTTTCAACTTTACAATAGACTTTGCATTTAACACTAAATCTTTAGAAAATCTATCAATTTCTACTTCCCCATAAACCTTGCAACATACTCCTGGTTTTAACTCTTCTAATAGCTTCTCTACTTCCTCATTGCTTCTTGGATAGATTTTTATAGTTATAGAGCCAGAGTAATCTGTAATGTATAAAGATGGATAAATTTTCCCACTTTTAGCTTCAAATATATTTACCTTAAATATATCTCCAGCCACAGCTACTCTACCAGAACCCATGTTTAATTCAGACATTTCTGTGGTTTCTTCATTTATATTTCTATTTCCATATACCACATTGTCATCTAAAGGCTCTTTACTCTTTCTATAATTATCCTTCCAAGGATTACTTTTCTTATCCCCTTTAGCTTCTTTAACCTTTTCTTTAGATTTATCACTAGACTTACTAGAAACCTTAGGGCTATTTGCTATAATATCACTTACTATTCTCTTTTCTTCAATTTGCTTTTCTAGGATATAATCTTCTTCAATAGCAGATTCATCATAGTATATTTTCACTTCTACTTTAATGTTGAACATATTATAAATTTCACTTTGTATTAATCTATCTATATTCTTATGGCAAAGCATCTTAGATATAAATTCATTAGATATACCTATGTTAATTCTGTCATTTTCTAGCTTTTTAACTGCTTTTAGTAAACTAGTCTTAGCAGAAGGAAAAGATGAGGCAAGAGAGTTAATGACGTCTATCCAATACTCTCCCACCACATCTTCTAAAGCAACATGTTCTACATCTCTATACCACAAGATATCTATAGTACCCAAATCTCTAAGTTTATCCTTAATAAGATTACATATATCCTCTTTCATAGGATCCTCTAAGGAACTTTTATGTTTTAATACTACTTTAACCATCTCACTTTGTTTTAGATATTGAACTTTATATATGATGATATCTTCATAAATAGGCAATCTACTATCATATCCCAGTAGTTCTGACAATGTCATTTAGCTTCCTCCTATCTATAAACTTTCAATCTCCTTAATTAATTCATCAAGTAAATCTTCCTCTTTTACTTTTCTTACAATCTCACCCTTTCTAAAGATAAGACCTTCTCCCTTTCCACCAGCTATTCCTACATCTGCTTCTCTAGCTTCTCCTGGTCCATTAACTACACATCCCATAATAGCTACTTTTATATTTTTATTTATGTTACTTAGCCTTTTTTCTGCTTCTTCTGCTATCTTAATAAGATTTATTTGGGTTCTTCCACAGGTTGGGCAAGACACAAATTTTATTCCATCATCTAACATTCCAAGAGATTTTAATATCGCTCTTCCTACCTTAACTTCTTCTACTACATCTCCTGTAAGCGAAACTCTCAGTGTATCTCCTATACCTTGAGCTAAAAGAGCTCCTATACCTACACTAGACTTAACAGTACCTCTCCATATTGTTCCTGCTTCTGTAACTCCAATATGCAGAGGGTAATTAACCTTATTAGAAACTATATTATAAGCTTCTATCATTTGAACTACGTCAGAAGATTTTATAGATATGATTATATCTTCAAAATTTACTGCTTCTAGAATTTTAACATGGTTAAGAGCACTTTCTGCTAAAGCCTCACTACATACTCTACCATATTTATTTAAGACTTCCTTTTCTAGAGATCCCGAGTTAACTCCAATCCTTATAGGTATATTTCTTTCTTTTGCAGCCTTTGCCACCATCTCAACTCTGCTTATATCACCAATATTTCCTGGATTAATTCTAAGTTTAGAAACTCCATTTTCTATAGCCTTTAATGCTAATCTATAATCAAAATGTATGTCTGCAACTAAAGGAATGTGAATTTCTTTTACAATATCCTTTATAGATTCTGCAGCTTCCATATCAGGAACAGCGCATCTTACTATATCACAACCACTTTCTTCAAGTCTTAAAATTTGCTCTACTGTAGCTGATACATCTCTTGTATCTGTATTAGTCATGGACTGAACTGCAATCCTTGAATCTCCTCCAATATATATATCTCCAATTTTAACTTTTCTTGTTTCTCTTCTCTTCATAATTTCCTCCTAAAATTGAATAGGATTTATAATATCTTTTAACAATACCAATACCATAAGTCCCATCAATGCTAAAAACCCATAGTAATTTATTGTTGCCACCTTTTCTTTATTTACCTCTTTACCAGTTATAATCTGGAATAGTAATAAAAATATCCATCCCCCGTCTAAGGCTGGGAAAGGAATTACATTAAATATAGCTAATTGAACACTAAATAAAGCCATAATATTTAATAGGGTAAGAATTCCTTGCTGAGCAGCTTTACCTGAAATCTTTATTATACTTATAGGTCCTCCTACATCATCAGAAGAAACCTTTCCTTTAAATAATTGACCAAAGAAACCAAAGGTCTGCCTTATAGTGCTTCCCGTTTGATTAAGTCCATATTTTATAGATTCTATAAAGTTAGGCTTTACAACTTTAGAAGATACCCCTACTTGATATATATCTTCTGCCTCATTATATTGGGGCACTAAATCAAGTTTTATCTTTTCTCCGTTTCTCTCTACCTGCATATTAACAGGTTTACCTTCTCCTGTAAAAATCTCACTAAAGAAATCTTCCCAGGTAGTAACCATCTTACCATTAACTTCGGTTATCTTATCTCCAGCTTTTATTCCCACTTCCATGGCTGGTGAATTTTCTACTACTTTATCTATAATATTAGTAGAGTGACCTTTAATTCCTCCTACTAAACTAAAGAACAATATAGCTATTATAAAATTCATTATAGGGCCTGCTGCTACAATAGTTAACTTTTGAAAGGATGTCTTATTAGAAAAGGCTCTATCATCAACTACACTTACATCATCCTCTTCACCATACATTCTTACGTAACCACCAATTGGAAGTGCTTTAATAAGATATTCTGTCTCTTTCCCCTTAATGGAAAATAACTTTGGTCCCATACCTAAGGAAAATTCAAGGACCTTTACACCATTAACTCTAGCCATTATAAAATGTCCAAATTCGTGTCCTATAATTAAAACACTAAATGCAAGTAAAGCCATTAAAATATATGGTATATTACCTATAATACTTTGCAATATTTTTCTCCCCTTCCACTCTATTCACTTATACATATCTCTTTAAAACATATTCCCTAACCTGTTTATCTATGTCTAAAACTTGTTGTAAATCTGGATTTTTCACATGAGGAAACTTATTCATGGCGTCTTCTATTATATCTTCTATTTGTAGATACTTAATCCTTTCATCTAGGAATAATTCTACTGCTATTTCATTAGCTCCATTATAAATTGCCGGCATATTTCCACCAAGTTTTCCTGCTTTAAATGCTAGTTCTAAGCACCTAAAGGTCTTTATATCGGGCTCTTCAAATGTTAAATTTGAGATAGTTTTAAAATCTAACCTATCTGCTACAGCTGTCCTTCTCTCAGGATAGCTTAGTGCATATTGAATAGGTAACCTCATATCTGTACTTCCTAATTGAGCAATAATAGAACCATCTTTATACTCTACCATGGAATGTACAATGCTTTGTGGATGAACTATAACTTCAATTTCATCATAGTCAACTCCAAATAAAAAATGTGCTTCTATGACTTCTAAGCCCTTGTTTACTAAAGTTGATGAGTCTATAGAAATCTTTCTTCCCATGTTCCATTTAGGATGTTTTAGAGCCTCTTTAGGGGTAATCTCTTTCAAGTGATCTCTAGTTTCACCTCTAAATGGCCCCCCTGAAGCTGTAAGTATTATCTTGCTTATATCTTTTCTTTCATTGCCTTGAATACATTGGAATATAGCCACATGTTCTGAATCTACTGGAAGGATTGCAACACCATTTTCCCTTGCCTTTGCCATAACTATATCTCCAGCAACTACTAAAGTTTCTTTATTAGCTAATGCTATATTTTTCTTAGCTTCAATAGCCTTAATAGTTGGCTTTAATCCAGCAATTCCTACCACAGAAGTCAAAACCGTATCTATTTCTTTTAAAGTAGCAACTTTTTCTAGAGCTTCTTCTCCCCCAAATAGGTTTACGTGTTTATCTTCCTTTTCGCAGTATTCCTTTATAGCTTCATAACACTTCTCATCTGTTATACCTATATATTTTGGACCAAACTCTTCTATAATATCCACTAAACCTTTAAAGTTTCTATGAGCTGTAACTCCTATTAAGTTTATTTGATTTTCTTTATTTCTTATTATATCTAATGCCTGTGTTCCTATGGAACCAGTGGCTCCAAGTATGCTTATGTTTTTCACTGTTAACGCTCCTTTAATTTTATCTAAAAACATTATACCCTATTATATGGTATAATACAAAATCCTAATAGTTAAATTACTTTTAAATTTTAAAAGGGACTTCTCAAAATAATCTAATCATAAATTACTGTTGAGCATGTACTTATATTATTACGCCCACCTCTTAAAGATTAGTAAATTTTTTCGAGAAATCCCTTGAATTAACAATATCTTAATATAATACCTTAATAAAAATTTTTTATCATTATGCTAGAAAAATATTAACATAATAATATACAACCACGGATACTAGTAATATACTATCAAACCTATCTAGTATACCACCGTGTCCAGGAATTAAATTAGAATAATCCTTAACACCTGCATGTCTTTTTATGGAAGATGCTACTAAGTCTCCACACTGTCCAAAAATACCACCTAATAAGCCAATTATCATATAATTATATAGGGGTACTACTACTCCAAATTGAGCTATGATATACCCATAAATTGTACAGCCTAAAATANNCCTATAGCACCTTCTATTGTTTTTTTAGGGCTAACCTTTGGATTTAATTTGTGCTTTCCTAGATATCTTCCAAAATAATAAGCTAAAGTATCACATCCCCATGAGGATATAAATATGAGCCATATGAAGAACTCACCATTTTCCATATTATTAAGTAATAATATAAAACTAAAAAATAAACCTACATAAAAACAAGGTAATATGGTTAATGCCACATCAACGAAGTTTCTATCAGTATCAAATACTGGCACTATCATTAATAGGAATACTACGAAGATAAATACACCAACAGCAATATTTAAATTAAATCCCGGTCCTAGATATATGTAATAAATTAAACATAATAAATATCCTACTATAGATATAGGTTTATATCCATCCACCTTAATTACCTTATAAAATTCATACATTCCTCCAAGGGATAATAATACTACAGAAACCTTTAGAAAATATCCCCCTAAAAATATAAATAACAATAAAGGAACTAATATCATTGCTCCTATATATCTTTCATTCATTTGCCTCACCTCTTACTATACTCCACCAAATCTTCTATCTCTATTTTGAAAATCACTAATTGCTCTTCTCAAATCTTCTTTTGTAAAGTCAGGCCAATTTATATTGGAAAACCAAAATTCAGAATAAGCACTTTGCCATAATAAATAATTACTAATTCTTAGTTCTCCACTTGGTCTTATAATAATATCCGGATCCGGCATACCACTAGTATATAAATGGTCCGATATAACCTTTTCATCTATGTTTTCTGCTTTCAACTTTCCTTCCAATACTTCCTTGGCTATTTCCTTAACCCCTCTTACAATCTCATCTCTTCCTCCATAGTTTAATGCTATGTTAAGAGTTAATCCTGTATTGTTTCTAGTTTTATACTTTGCATCTTCTATAGAAGCCTTTGATTTTTCAGGAAGCTTACTTATATCGCCTATGGAGTTAAGTCTTACGTTATTTCTATGTAGTTCTNNAATTCCTTATTTATAAACTCTACTACTAAATCCATTAATGCCCCTACTTCTTCTACTGGTCTCTTCCAATTTTCTGTTGAAAAAGCATATAAAGTTAAATATCTAACTCCAAGATTACTAGATTCCTCTACCATCATTTTGATATTTTTCATACCAGCTCTATGTCCCATAGTTCTTGGAAGTTTTCTTTGTTTAGCCCAACGTCCATTTCCATCCATAATTATAGCTATATGGGCTGGAATTCGTTCCATATCCAACTGTATTTTTTCTTTGATTATGTCTTTTTTAAACTTAAATATATCCAAAATATACCTCTCCATTTCAAGTAATCATGATGCTATTATATCACAAATATATAATAATAAAACCTGCAATATTTGCAGGTTTTATTACATATATTAAACTGACATTATTGACTTTTCTTTTTCTTCTATAGCCTTATCAATTAATTTGATAAACTTATCAGTTTCTTTTTGAATCTGATCTTCAGCTTTTTTAGATTCATCTTCACTGATTTCACTATTCTTCTTTAAATTTTTAATCTTATCATTGGCATCACGTCTGATAGATCTGATAGCAACCTTAGCATCTTCACCACACTTTTTAACTGACTTAACTAAATTTTTTCTAGTTTCTTCAGTTAATTCTGGAACAATTAGTCTGATAACCTGACCATCATTACTTGGATTAATTCCTAAGTCTGATTTTAAAATTGCTTTTTCTATGTCTTTCATGCAACTTTTGTCCCATGGTTGAATAAGAAGAACTCTTGGTTCTGGAGCAGATATGTTCCCTACTTGGTTAAGAGGTACCATTGTTCCATAACTTTCAACTAATATTCTATCAAGCATTGTAGGGTTTGCTCTTCCAGCTTTTAATGTTCCAAGCTCATTTTGTAAGCTTAAAATAGTTTTGTTCATTTTCTCATCAGCATTTTTAATGATATCTTTTACCATAAAATTACCTCCATCAATTATTTACATATATTAGATGATACTAACGTACCAATATTTTCACCTTTTACTGCTTTTATAATGTTATGAGGCTCATCTAAACCAAATACAAGAATAGGTATTTGATTATCCATACATAAGGATGTAGCAGTGGAATCCATAACCTGCAATCCTTTTTCTAATACCTCGATATAAGATAAGTTATTAAACTTAATTGCATCATCATGTTTGTGAGGATCTTTATCATATACCCCATCAACTTTTTTTGCAAGCAAAATAACTTCTGCTTCTATTTCCGCTGCTCTTAAAGCTGCTGTAGTGTCTGTGGAGAAATATGGATTTCCTGTTCCTGCTGCAAATATTACAACTCTTCCCTTTTCAAGATGTCTCATTGCTCTTCTTCTAATGTAAGGTTCTGCTATTTCTCTCATTTCAATAGCTGTTTGAACCCTTGTATTAACACCTATAGCTTCCAATGAATCTTGTAATGCTAAAGCANNCGTAGTTCTGTCCATACCTTCACCACTTCTACCTCTCCATATATTGCCGCCACCAACAACTGCACCTACTTCAACACCCATTTCAACTAATTTCTTAATTTGTAAAGCAATAGTGTTCGCTGTATCAAAATCAATGCCGTACCCCTTTTCTGCTGCTAGTGCCTCTCCTGAAAGTTTAAGCATGACTCTTTTATATTTCGCAGTTTCCATATATACATTATACCTCCAACTCAATATATTTACACCATATTTTTATATTTTTATTAATAATAACTAAATTAGCCTATGCATATTATATGAGATAAACCAATATAAATATACTTTTTTCCTAGTTAAATAGTTATTATAATACATGTAGATTTTAAAAAAAGAGAACCTAGGTTCTCTTTAATATTATCTTGTATTATTTTCCTTGCATTTGTCTTTGAACTTCTTCAGCAAAGTTTTCTTCTTTCTTTTCGATTCCTTCGCCTCTTTCAAATCTAGCAAATTTAACAATATCCATAGCTGCTCCAAGTTTCTTTCCTTCTTCTTGAAGATATTTGCTTATAGTGTAATCTCCATTTTTAACCCATACTTGATCAACTAAGCAAACTTCTTTGTAGTATTTGCTTATTCTTCCCATTACCATTTTATCAACTATGTTTTCTGGTTTTCCTTCATTAAGAGCTTGAACTCTATAAATTTCTTTCTCTTTTTCCAAAGATGCATTATCCACTTGATCTTTGTTTAAGAATAATGGATTAGCTGCTGCTACTTGCATCGCTACATCTTTAGCAACTGTTTTTAATACTTCGTCTTGCTTTTCACAAGCTAATTGAACTAAAACACCTATTTTTCCATTTCCGTGGATATAACTTTGGATTATTCCATTGTCAACTACAAATTTTTCAAATCTTCTAACAGACATATTTTCACCTAATTTTGCAATTAGAGCTGTAACAGCGTCTTGAAGAGTTATGCTTTCATCTCCAACATATTTTTCTGCTAATAATTCTTCTACAGTAGTTACAGTAGTAGTTGCCGCCATTTTAGCTACATTTGCTGCTAATGCTTTAAAGTCATCATTTGCTGCAACGAAGTCAGTTTCACAGTTAACTTCTACCACAGAACCAGTCTTCATATCTTCTGATATATAAGTAGTAACTATACCTTCAGCCGCTATTCTTCCAGCTTTCTTAGTTGCTGCTGCTAATCCTTTTTCTCTTAAAACTTCTACTGCTTTTTCCATATCTCCATTTGTTTCGCTAAGAGCTTTTTTACAATCCATCATTCCTGATCCAGTTCTTTCTCTTAACTCTTTTACCATTGCTGCTGTTATCATCTTTATTCCTCCTTTAATTTCCTAACAAAAAGGTAAATGAAAGATTTCTCTCTCATCTACCTTTAAAATTTCATATGTTTTACAACCATAGATGAGGCTGTTTGAAATTTACTTTGAAAGTTGCTATATTATTCAGCTACTTCTTCACCTTGTCTTGCTTCAATTATAGCATCAGCTAATCTTTCAGTTATTAATTTAACTGCTCTTATAGCATCATCGTTTCCTGGAATTACATAGTCTACATCATCTGGATCACAGTTTGTATCAACTATTGCTATTACAGGAATTCCTAATGTTTTAGCTTCAAGTATAGCATTTTTTTCTTTTCTTGGGTCAACTATAAATAAAGCTCCAATATTCTTAGCATCCATATTTCTAATTCCGCCAAGGTTCTTTTCTAATTTTTCTCTTTCATTTTTAAGTTGAATAACTTCTTTTTTAGGAAGAACATCAAATGTTCCATCTTCTTCCATTTTATCTAAAGCTTCAAGTCTACCTATTCTTGTTTTAATAGTTCTGAAGTTAGTTAACATTCCACCTAACCATCTGTTGTTTACAAAGTGCATGCTTGATCTGATAGCTTCTTCTTGGATAGCTTCTTGAGCTTGCTTTTTAGTTCCAACAAATAATATATCTTTTCCTTCTTCTGATACTGATTTTATGAAATCATATGCTTCATCAATTTTCTTAACTGTTTTTTGTAAGTCAATGATATAGATACCATTTCTCTCAGTAAAAATGTATGGAGCCATTTTAGGGTTCCATCTTCTTGTTTGATGTCCAAAGTGAACACCTGCTTCTAATAATTGTTTCATTGAAATAACTGCCATTTTAATATACCTCCTGGTTTTTTCCTCCACTACCATCATTTTTATTAACTACTCCTTAAAGCACCTTTTAATAAATTCAGTAGTGTGTGTATTTTCTTACCTTGTGTATTATATCATATAGAAAATCAATATTCAACAAATTTATTTCTAAATAACAAGGTTAATTTAAATTATTTTACTAGTTAAAACATTACTAATACAATAATAAACTTTTCACATAAATAGTATGTATTAATTACACTATTTAAGTATGTATTAATTACACTATTNNATGTATTAATTACACTATTTAAAAGGGAAACCCCTGAAACCCGCATGGATAAAACAACTATTTATATAGTTAAATAGTTTCCATTATAAATATTTATGTAGTTCTATATGTAACTATTTATATAGTTCCCTAGGAAAATTTAAAAATACATAGTAGTAATGTATAAACTTTCTTCATTAAAAATAAAAATCCCTTATCAGGATTTTTATTTTTTATGTTTTTCCACATATTCTATTAAATTATTTAAGCTTGTTTAACTCATCTATTAGCTTCTCATTTAGAATCTTTATATGAGTCCCCTTCATTCCTAAAGATCTAGATTCTATAACTCCAGCACTTTCGAACTTTCTAAGAGCATTTNNAGAAGTCCTAAGACTTCTTTACTATTTTATCTTCTTTAATTCTTCTAAAAGCTTGTCATTTAATATTCTAATATGAGTACCTTTCATACCTAGGGATCTTGATTCGATTACCCCTGCACTTTCAAATTTTCTTAATGCATTTACTATAACAGATCTTGTTATTCCAACTTTATCTGCTATTTTAGATGCAACTAAAAGTCCCTCACTGCCATCAAGTTCATTAAATATATGTTCTACAGCTTCTAATTCTGAATAAGATAAAGTTCCTATAGCTAATTGAACTATAGCTTTTTTTCTTGCTTCTTCTTCTATTTCATCAGTTTTAGCTCTTAACATTTCCATTCCTACAATAGTACCACTATATTCTGCAATAACTAAATCATCTTCAGTAAACTGTTTTGAAAATCTTGATAATAATAAAGTTCCTAATCTTTCTCTATTACCATTAATAGGTACTATAGTTGATAACATATCTTTAAAGTCACATTGAACTTCTCCATTAAACACACAAATTCCACTGCTTGGCATATTTGCCTTTGTTTCATCTATATTTAGCAGTTTAGCATTATATTGCTCTGGAAATCTCTTATTTTCAACTACTTGTTCTTTAACTTTATCACATTCAAATCCATAGGAAAGATTATAGCCTAAAACTTTCCCCTTTCTACTAATTACATATACATTACAATCTAATACTTCACTTAGAAGTCCACATATATCATCAAAAACTACTGGTTCTGAACCTGACTTTTGTAAAATCTTATTTAATTTTCTTGTTTTATCTAATAATGACATCATTATTCCTCCTTCTTCTTTTTTATAATTTTCATAATGCTATTTATTACTGCAACATTTTAAATAATTCAAAATATTCTTTTCTTTCGCAAATTTTAGAATTGTTTCGTTGCCATATATCATGATAACATATAGAATTTATTCTATCAACATGTTTTTTGTTTATTTTCGACATATTTAATCTTTTTTTAAATTAAATTTTACTTCAAGTTAACTTTTAACTAATATAAACCATTTTACTTATTATCTGTTAACTCTTTATGCTTACATTCTGAGTTAATACATTCTAAATAGTCACCTTTTGCTTTGCTATATCTTTTTGCCATAACGCTTCCACATTGAGGACACTTCTTTTCTGTAGGTTCATGCCAACTTACAAAATCACACTGTGGATAATTTCCACATCCATAAAATATCTTACCTTTTTTACTTCTCTTTTCTAAAACATTTCCTCCACACTTAGGACACTTTACATCTAACTCTCTAGCCATGGTCTTTGTATTTTTACACTCTGGATATCCTGGACATGCAAGAAACTCACCAAATCTTCCTTGTTTTATAACCATAAGTCTTCCGCATTTATCACATGGTATGTCAGATACTTTATCTTCTATAGTTATCTTAGCTATTTCTTTTTCGGCTATTTCTATAGCTTCCTTTAGTGGTACAAAGAATTCTTCTACTACAGATTTCCAATTAGCATTTCCTTCTTCGATACTATCTAATTTACTTTCCATTTCTGCAGTAAATTCTACATCAACTATTTGTTTAAAATATTCACTAACTATATTATTAACTATGAATCCTAGTTCTGTAGGAAATAATACCTTCTTTTCTCTATCCACATATTTTCTGCTTAATAATGTGGTAATTGTAGGTGCATAAGTACTCGGTCTACCTATTCCATTTTCCTCTAAAGTTTTAACTAGGGACGCCTCTGAAAATCTAGCAGGTGGCTGAGTAAAATGTTGTTTTCCATCAACAGATTTTTCTTTTAACTTTTCATCTACATTTAAAGTTGGTAATTTTTCATTCTCATCTTCATCTTCACTATCTCTAGCATAGATTTTAGTAAATCCATCAAATCTTACCTTATATCCTGAAGCTTTAAATAAATATTCTCCATTGGATATGGAAATTGATGTAGAATCAATCATTGCAGACTCCATTTGACTAGCTACAAACCTATTCCAAATTAAAGTGTAAAGTTTTAATTGGTCATTAGTTAATGNNAATCTCTACATTTGTAGGTCTTATAGCTTCGTGAGCATCTTGTGCTCCCTTCTTTCCTTTATACGCTCTTTTTTCCTTTGGTGCGTATTTATCTCCATAGATATTTTTTATAAATTCAAGAGTAGCACCTTGAGCTTCTTCTGATACCCTTACGGAGTCAGTTCTCATATAAGTTATAAGACCAACAGTACCATGTCCTTTAACTTCTATACCTTCATACAGCTGCTGTGCTGTTGCCATGGTTTTTTTAGTTGAAAAATTTATTTTTCTATAGGCATCTTGTTGAAGAGTACTAGTAGTAAATGGTGGTAGTGGATTTTTAGATTTAGCTGTTTCTTTTATTTCCTTTACCGTAAACTCACCTTGTTGTACATTCTTTATGATATTATTAGCTTCTTCTTCATTGTTTATAACAATTTTTTTCCCTTTTTTACTATGCAATTTCACTGTAAAGTTTTTTGTTTCTGCCAATTTAGATACTTTTGCTTCCACAGTCCAATATTCTTCTGGTACAAAAGCTTGAATCTCCTTTTCTCTATCGCATATTATTCTAAGCGCTACAGATTGTACTCTTCCCGCACTTAAACCCCACTTTACTTTTCTCCAAAGAATAGGACTTATCTCATATCCTACTAATCTATCTAATACTCTTCTAGCCTGTTGAGCATCAAATACATTTTCATTTATCTTTCTCGGAGATTTTATAGCATTTTTTACTGCAGTTTTTGTAACTTCATTAAATTCAATTCTACATGACTCTTCAGTATCTATTTTCAATATATTAGCTAAATGCCAAGATATAGCTTCCCCTTCTCTATCAGGGTCCGTAGCAAGATATACTTTTTCACTTTTTTTAGCTTGCTTCTTTATCTTGTCTAAAAGTTCTCCTTTACCCCTAATAGTTATGTATTTGGGTTCATAATTTTTTTCTATATCTACCCCTAACTGACTTTTAGGTAAATCTCTTACATGCCCCATAGATGCTTCTACTACATAATTTTTTCCTAAATACTTCTTTATGGTTTTCGCTTTTGCTGGCGACTCAACTATGACTAATCTTTGCCCCATTCTAACCCCTCCATTATAGCTTATAATTTTTAACTTTATAACATATTTATAAGCACTATGCAAATTCTCATAATCTCTTCAATTATATATAAAATTCTACATCCTACTATATTTTAAAATATTATTATCTCATTGCAAGTCATAATATACAAACTTTATCAAAGATTTCATAAATTTTTAATTTTTTATTTATTAATTCTAACATAAAAGTTTCCACTTAAACATAAAATCTCCTCTTTTACTTGCAACTCAAATAATAACTTATATAATCGATTAATGTCAATATCAACTAATTTAATTATTTTATCAATATGTATAGGATTATCATCTATAATTTGATATATTCTTTCCTCTAATTTACTTTTTACAGTAGTTATAATTCTATTATCCATCCAAACCCTAGAAATATTCAATAAATTTAACACATCCTCTATGTCTGTGTAAACATATGCACCATCTTTTATTAATTTATTAGTTCCTTTACTTTCACTTGAGAATATACTTCCTGGCACAACAATTATATTTTTTCCTTGCTCTAATGCTGCTCCCACAGTAATTAGAGTACCACTCTTCTCTCCACCTTCAGTTACAATTAATAATTCACATATACCACTAATAATTCTATTTCTCATAGGAAAATTTCTACTTAGAGGTGGTGTTCCTAACGGAAACTCACTAATTATACACCCATCCTTTTCTAATATTTCATGATATAGTCTATAATTTTCTTTTGGATATATAACGTCAATGCCACTACCCAAAACTGCAACNNCTACAGAATCAATGCCTTTAGCCATACCACTTACAATGTTTATTTCGTAAGGACTTAGCTGCTCCACCATGCTATTAGTTACATCTATACCATATCTAGAACACTTCCTAGAACCTACAATAGAAATATTCTTTTTTTCATTGATCATTGAAATATTTCCCTTATAAAACATACCAAAGGGTGCATCATCATACTGTAATAAGCTTTTAGGATAATCTACATCGTTTATGGTGCAAATATTTATATCCTTAAGTGGCTTATATTCTTGAGAAGCTAACTCTTCAATTTTCATATAAGATTTTTGAAACTTTTCAACAATTTTTTCAGGCAATAGTGTCATATTATCATTAAACACTATTTTTCTCAAGGTATCAAAATCATTATATTTATGATAAATACATTTTTTTATATTATTAGATACTTCTGTAGTAATAATCCATAATTTAAATAAATCAACCATCTATATTCTCCTAATTCGTTATATTATGTCTTCCCTTATATATTTTCTATATTGAAGTGCTTCAATAATATGATTTTCTTCTATGGATTTATTCCCCTCTAAATCCGCAATAGTTCTAGCTACTTTTAAAATTCTATTATAAACCCTAGTGCTAAGTCCGTATTTTTTATAGGTATATTCAAGAACCCTACTAGAATTCTCATTAAGGTTACAATATTTTTTTATATGTCTAGTAGACATATTGCTATTATATTTTATAGATTCATTCCTAAATCTTTCTTTTTGTATCTCCCTGGCCCTTTCTATCCTAAGAAACATAATTTCTGATTTTTCCTCTTTNNTGCCTCATAGGATATAGAATTTACTGGGGTAAAAATGTCTATTCTCTCTAATAAAGGTCCCGATAATCTAGATAAATATCTTTTCACTTCACTATCACTACATTTGCATTGCCTAGTTTCACTTCCATACATTCCACAATTACAAGGATTCATCGCCGCTACAAGCATAAAATCTGCTGGATAAGTTATAGTTCCATTTATTCTAGATATTCTTACATTCTTATTCTCTAAAGGCTGTCTCAGAACTTGGAGAGCTCTCTTATCAAACTCTAATATTTCATCTAGGAATAGCACTCCGTTATGAGCTAATGATACTTCTCCTGCAGAAGGATTTCTGCCACCTCCAATTAAAGCAGTACTAGTAATAGTATGATGAGGATTTCTAAATGGCCTATTTTCCATTAAGCCTTCTGCCTTAAGCTCTCCACTAATACTATATATCTTAGTAACTTCTAGAGCTTCTTCATCGTTAAGGGGTGGCATAATAGAAATAACTCTCTCTGCAAGCATGGTTTTTCCCGAACCTGGAGTTCCATACATAAGTACATTATGATTTCCTGCTACAGCCACTTCCAAGGCTCTTTTAGCTGCTTGTTGTCCTATGACATCTTCAAAATCTAATGTATAACTTTTATTTTTAAGCTCGCCTCTGTTCGTAATTGTATATGGCTTTACATCATTATAAGTAAAAAGATGAATTACTTCATTTAAATTTTTAATTGGGTATATATTTGCTCCTTCAATGCAAGCACATTCATCTTTATTCTCCATAGGTACTATAAAGTTCTTTACCCCATGTTTTATACCTTCAATTACTATGGGTAGAGCTCCCTTTATTTTATTTACACTTCCATTTAAAGATAACTCACCCATAAATATAAAATTATCTGGATTTTCTAAAAAAAGTTGATTAGTTGCTAAAAGAATCCCTACAGCTATAGGTAAATCATAGTGTGAGCCTTCCTTTCGTATATGGGCTGGAGCTAAATTTACAGTTATTCTACTAATTGGAAAATCCAAAGAAGAATTGGTTATAGCTGATCTAACTCTATCCTTAGATTCCTTTACAGCCGTATCTCCTAGGCCTACAATGTTAAAATTAGGTAATCCATAAGTGATATCTACTTCCACATTAATTAATATACCTTCCACTCCGGAAAAGGCTGCGCTCTTTATTTGAATTGACACAATTTCACCTTCTAAATATAAATTTCCAACTTTATCCAATAACTAGTAGCTCTAATACTCCAATAGCACTCTGTGAAAGCGATTCGCACCAAATCAGAGATTTGGGTTCTCTGCTTTTCTTCAAAGTGGGAGTAAANNGGATAACGATTTCTAACCTTCATAGGGAGTAAAAACACTACCTATGAAGGAAAGAACTCTGTTTATAAATGTAAGTATTGACCATTGAATTTAGAATAAATCAGTTTCATAAAATTTTAATTAAATAAAAGTTTAACTTAAGACTATATTGTCTAATATATAAACAAGTTGATTTATATGAGGTTATTTTAAATGAAGATTTTAAATAAAACTATAGGTAGCTATGGAGAAAATTTAGCTAGAGATTACATTAAAGAAAATGGATATATAATATTAGAAGAAAACTTTTTATGTAAGCTAGGAGAAATTGATATTATTGCTCGGAATGATAATTATATTTGCTTTATAGAGGTGAAAACCCGATATAGTAAAAGATATGGTACCCCCTTAGAAAGCATTACAAACACTAAGAAAAAAAAGTTATATAAAACTGCTGAATATTATATTTGTTTAAAAAATATACATAAATCCTATTTTAGATTTGATGCCATAGAGGTAACTCTTATATCTTCCGGTGAAACCCCTAATATTACTCTTATTAAAAATGTTTTCTAAAAAGTAAATACCTGAATAAAAAAGTAATTAGATAACTTTTTTATTCAGGTATTTTTTATTTTATTAATTATTTGTTAAGTATATTTTTTATAAAACTTTCTCTATGAATTGGACAGCTACCATGGTGAATTATTGCATCTATATGCTCCTTGGTACCATATCCTACATTTTTACTAAAGTAATATTTTGTATATTCCTTACTATATTCTTCCATCATATTATCTCTATATACTTTAGCTATTATAGATGCACATGCAATGGCAGCACTTTTAGTGTCTCCTTTAATTACAGCTTCATTTCTAAGGTTAAATTCTCTTATAGTATATCCATCAGATAATACTATATCAGGAGTAACATTTAGTTCGTCCACCGCCATTTTAAAGATTTCATTGTTACAAAATCCTATACCTTTTTTATCTATTTCTCTGTTAGTTTTTAGTGCTATAGAATAACTTATTGCCTCTTTTTTTATTATCTCACTTAGCTCTTCTCTTACTTCTTTAGTTAGCTTCTTAGAATCATTTATTCGTAATATTAAATCCCTTGAGTTATTATCAAGAACTACTGCAGCCGCTACTATAGGCCCTGCTAGGGGTCCTCTTCCAACTTCATCTACACCTGCTACAATGTCATATCCATAGCTTTTATCAAAATCGTATAGTTTTTCTACTCTAGCATATTCATTTTTATGATGATCTACATGCTTTTTTACGGTTTCTCCTAAAGCCCTAACATTTTTTCTATGATCTTTACTTAATACTTGATATATAAGTTCATATTCTGCTTCATGGCTACTTACTTCCTTTAATGACATAAATCCTCTCACAGAAGATTTTATGTCGTTAAATCTCATAGTTTTAATTTCTTTTAAAAAATTTGTACTACTCATACTTATTTTCTATATCAGGTACCTCTAGTGAAATAGGACCTAACTTTCCCCCCCTAAATTCATCTAATAGCATTACAGCTACTCTATTATAATCTATGTTTCCGCCTGAAATTATAGCACCTCTTTTTTTACCTATGTTATCCATATTAGTAAGAGGATTTTCATCTAATTCTTTAAGCTTATATCTCTCCATAAGTCTTTCTCCATGGGTATTTTGAAGTCTTTCTATAAGCTTTAGTGCCAACTCTTCAACATCCATTATTTCATCTTTTATAGCGCCAGTAAATGCTAAATTAAGCCCCACTGTATCATCTTCAAATTTAGGCCATAAAACTCCTGGAGTATCCATAAGTTCTATTCCCATCTTTGTTTTTATCCATTGTTTACTTTTAGTAACACCGGGTCTATCTCCCGTTTTAGCAGCACTGTTTTTCGCCATCCTATTTATAAAGGTAGATTTTCCTACGTTAGGTATTCCTACAACCATTACTCTGGTAATGATATTTACGACACCTTTACTTTTTAACCTGTCATGCTTTTCCTTTAAAAGCTCATCTAGAGTTGGTTTTATCTTGTTAAGTCCTGCACCTGTAAGACAGTTAACAGATAATACTCTAGTTTTTTCATTAGATAATTTCTTTACCCACTTCTTTGTTATATAATCTTCACTAAGGTCACTTTTATTAAATAATATTATTCTAGGCTTCTCACTGCAGATATCTTCAATATCTGGATTAGAACTTGAAGAAGCTATTCTTGCATCGCGAATTTCTATTATTGCATCTACTAATTTTAGATTTTCTTTTATTTCTCTTCTGGTCTTTGCCATATGTCCAGGGAACCAGTTTATACTCATTTATCTCACT
>DKGY01000116.1:108840-210860 GCA_002453475.1 Clostridium sp. UBA6758
TTTAGCTCTTCTTACTTTTCCTCTTCTAACTACGTCGATCTTTTCTATAACAGGCGTATTTATTGGGAAAGTTTTTTCAACTCCAACTCCTGATGCAAATCTTCTCACTGTAAAAGTTTCTCTAGCTCCACCATTTTGTCTTTTAAGAACGGTACCTTCAAATATTTGAACTCTTTCTTTGTTACCTTCTTTGATTCTGATGTGAACTTTAACTGTATCTCCTACATTGAACTCAGGTAAGTCAGTTCTTAATTGTTCTGCTTCTATAGCTTTTATTATATCTAACATTGTGCATTCCCTCCTAAATTTTATTCTGACGTTCTTACTCACATTGGGTGACAGAGGACCGCCCGTACTAGCACAATCCTCATTTTATCACATAATATTTCAATGTGCAATATTATTTATCCTTTTTATGATAATTCTCCAATAGCTTTTTATCTTCTTTAGTAAGTTCTATATTTTTATATAAGTCACTTCTTCTTTCCTTTGTAATCAGCAATGATTTAAGTCTTCGCCACTTTCTTATATTTTCGTGATGCCCAGATATTAATACCGCCGGAACTTCATCACCTTCAAAGGAAAAAGGCCTTGTATATTGAGGATATTCTAATAATCCTTCATAAAAAGATTCCTCTTCATAACTTTCATCACAGGATAAAACTCCTGGTATCATTCTAGCAATACTATCAACTACAGGTATGCAAGCCATTTCTCCTCCAGTTAAAACAAAATCCCCTAGAGAAATTTCCATATCTATGAATTTATATACTCTCTCATCTATACCTTCGTAATGACCACATAAAAATATTAACTCATCCTCTTTAGCAAGTTCTTTACATAACTCTTGGTTTAAAGTTTTACCTCTAGGACCTAAAAATATAACTTTTCCTTTATTTTTTTCTTTTAGATGTCTTATGGAGTTTACAATAGGTTCAGGAGTCATTACCATACCTGCTCCCCCCCCATAAGGGTAATCATCAACCTTTTTATGTTTATTTGTAGAGAAGTCTCTTATATTAGTTGTATTTATAGATAATATACCTTTTTCCATGGCATTTCCTATGATGCTATGACTAAACACCTGAAACATCTCTGGAAATAAAGTTAAAATATCTATCTTCATTATTCAGACCATACCTTCACTGGTTTTATTATAATTTTATTATTTTCTATGTCTACTTCTTCTACAATTGTTTTTAAAGCAGGAATTAGCACGTCTTCTTTTCCTTCTGATTTAACCCAATATACATCATTACTTCCCGTTGCAATAACATCATATACTTTTCCTAATTCTTCTCCAGCTGTATCATAAACATAGCAATCCATTAAGTCAGCAACATAGTAGCTACCTTCTGGTAATTTTATAGCATCTTCTCTTTTAACTTGAAGATATTTATTTCTATAAAGATCAGCTTCTTCAATAGAGTCAATTCCCTCTATTTTTAATATAGCTCTATCCTTTTGAAGTTTAACTGATGTAATTTTTATTTCTTTATCATCTATGTATACCTTATCTAAGTCTCTAAATCTTTCTAAGCTATCTGTTAGAGAAAGCACCTTAACTTCTCCTCTTACTCCATGGGGCTTAGTTATCTGCCCAACACTCATCAATTCCCTCATCGTATATCTCCTCACAATTTAATTACTTAATATTATTAACACAAAAAATTTTCATAAACATTTATTTATCCGATGACTATCAGCTCTAATACTCCCCTCTTCTTCAAAGTGGGACTTAAGAGCTGCTACGTCCCTGGATAACGATTTCTAAGTATCGAAAATACTGATACTAAGAACTCTGTTTATTATAATAATTTCTTCCGATTCTTGTCAACTATAATAGATAAAAAAATAAGAGCTAGGTATTCCTAACTCTTATATTATCTCTACAACAACTCTTTTATTTTCTTTAATCGCTGCTGCTTTAACAACAGTTCTAATAGACTTAGCTATTCTTCCCTGTTTTCCAATTACTTTCCCCATATCTTCTTCAGCAACCTTTAATTCCAAAATTATAGAATGCTCTCCAGTAATTTCATTTACTTTTACAGAATCAGGGTTATCAACTAATGATTTCGCAATAATTGTAAGTAATTCTTTCATGGATTGCGCCTCCAATCAATTAAACTTTCCTATTTTATTCCTGCATTGTTGAAAAGTCTTTTAACTGTATCTGTTGGTTGAGCTCCATTTTTTACCCATTTAACTGCTTTCTCTTCATCGATTTTAACAGTTACAGGTTCTGTAGTTGGATTGTAGTATCCAATCTCTTCAACAAATCTTCCATCTCTTGGAGATCTTGAATCAGCAACAACTATTCTGTAGAAAGGAGCTTTTTTAGCACCCATTCTTCTTAATCTTATTTTTACTGCCATTATATTTTCACCTCCTTCAAAGGTTATGTTTATTTAAACTTAGAAAGGTAATTTTCCAAACAAGCCTTTTTTACCAAATTTACCAGCCTTGCCTCCAACGCCCTTCATCTGTTTCATCATTTTTTTCATCATCTCGAAGTCTTTTAAAAGCTTATTAACCGCTTGAATGTTAGAACCTGAGCCATCAGCTATTCTTTTCTTTCTAGATGGTGAAGAAGATACTATACTGGGATTTTTTCTTTCCTTTGCAGTCATGGAATGTATTATTGCTTCCATCTTCCCCATAGCCTTTTCACTTTGTGAAAAATCTACTCCCTTTAATTCCTTTGCATTGAAGCCTGGAATCATTTCAACTAACTTACCCATAGGTCCTAAATTTTTCATTTGGTTCATAGTTTCTAAAAAGTCCTCAAGATTGAATTCTTGATTCATCATTCTATTACCAAGTTCTGTAGCCTTCTTCTCATCGATAGCTGATTGAGCTTTTTCAATTAAAGAAAGTACATCACCCATACCAAGGATTCTTGATGCCATTCTCTCTGGATGAAAGATTTCTAAATCTGTCATCTTCTCACCCATACCTACATATTTTATAGGTTTTTCAGTGATTGCTTTAATAGATAGTGCAGCACCACCTCTGGTATCACCATCTAACTTGGTAATGATAACTCCTGTAATATCTAGTGTATTATTAAAGGTTTCAGCTACATTTACTGCATCTTGACCTGTCATAGCATCTACAACTAATAAAATTTCTGATGGATTTATTGAAGCTTTTATGTCTTCAAGTTCCCCCATAAGAGCTTCATCTATGTGAAGTCTTCCTGCTGTATCCACAATGACTACATTAGCTCCAATGCTCTTAGCATGTTCAATAGAAGCTTTTGCAATATCTACTGGGCTANNTATTTTTATCTCCCATAGTGAATACTGGAACATCTATTGACTTTCCTACAACTTGTAGTTGTTTTATAGCTGCTGGTCTATAAACATCACATGCAACTAATAATGGCTTTTTATTGCTTTTTCTAAGATTTAGAGCAAGCTTTCCTGCCATGGTAGTTTTACCTGCACCTTGGAGACCCACTAACATTATCATAGTTATTCCATTGTTAACAAATTCTATTTTCTTTTCAGTAGTTCCCATTAATTCAGTTAGTTCTTCATTAACTATTTTAACTACTTGCTGACCTGGAGTTAAACTTTCCATAACTTGGTCACCAAGACATTTTTCACTAACAGACTTTACAAAGTTTTTAACAACTTTATAATTTACATCGGCTTCTAAAAGAGCAAGTTTTACTTCTCTCATAGCCTCTTTGATATCTTTCTCTGAAAGCTTACCTTTACCCTTTAGCTTTTTTATGGTCTCTTGTAATTTGGAAGATAGTCCTTCAAAAGCCATATGAAAACCTCCTATACATTCTCTTCTATATCTTTAATTATATGGTCTATTTCTTTTTTTATATTTTCTTCAGAAGTAGTACCTTTTAATTTTTGTAATTTGTTAATAATTTCAGTTTTAGAGTTTTCTATAGCTAAGGTTTTTTTCATTAAGTTAAGTTTGCCTTCATACTCTTCTAAAAGATTACCACATCTTTTAATTAAGTCATGAATTGCTTGCCTACTAGTATTATTAACTTCTGCTATTTCTGATAGAGATAAGTCATTATTATAATATAAATCCATAATATCTCTTTGTTTATCAGTAAGTAATAAGTTATAAAAATCTAGCAAAATTGATATTTCAACTCTTTTTTCCATATAATCACCCAACTCACAAAACTTATATTAACAAATTAATTTTATGCTGTCAAGTATTTTTACTTAACAGTTAAAATAAAGCTTCTACAAAATCTCTAGAATTAAATTCTTGAAGATCATCTATGCCTTCACCTACTCCTATATATCTAACTGGAATATTTAAAGTATGTTTTATAGAGATAACTATACCACCCTTAGCTGTACCATCTAGCTTTGTTAGAATTATACCATCTATAGGGCATACCTCCATAAATTGTTTTGCTTGAATAACTGCATTTTGTCCAGTAGTAGCATCTAAAACTAATAAAGTTTCCTTTTTAGCTTCTCCATACTCTCTATCGATAACTCTATTGATCTTTCCAAGCTCATCCATAAGATTTTTCTTATTATGAAGTCTACCTGCTGTATCACAAATTAACACATCAACTTTTCTAGCTTTTGCAGCCTGTACTGCATCATATATAACAGCTGCTGGATCTGAACCTTCTTGATGTTTTATTAAATCCACATTGGCTCTATTACTCCAAACTTCTAGTTGATCTATGGCTGCTGCTCTAAAAGTATCTGCCGCCGCTAATAACACTTTATAATTATTATTTTTAATTCTAGCCGCCATTTTTCCTATGGATGTAGTTTTTCCTACTCCATTAACACCAATGACTAATCTTACTTCCGGTATTGTCTCTGGTATTATTGAGGTTTCATAGTCTCCTAGCATCTCCATAATTATGGATTTCATAGCTGGAAGTATCTCTTCAGTATCATCGATTCTTTCAGAAATAACCTTTTTTCTAAGCCTTTCAATGACTTCTACTGAGGTCTCTACTCCTATATCGCTAGTTATTAATACTTCTTCTAACTCTTCATATAAATCATCATCTATAGTAACTGCAAGCTTTAATACCTGAGTCACTGCATCATTTATAGTATTTCTAGTTTTGCTAAGTCCCTGTTTTAACTTATCAAAAAATCCTCCAAACATGTTAAGCCTCCTTATTCCTTATTAAATTCCATGGATACTACCTTAGATACACCCTTTTCTTCCATAGTAACTCCATAAATCATATCACTGGTTTCCATGGTTCCTTTTCTGTGAGTTATTACTATGAATTGTATATTTTCGGAGAATTTCTTTAAAAATTCTCCATATCTAAGTACATTAGCATCATCTAATGCTGCCTCAATCTCGTCTAGTATACAGAATGGAGTTGGCTTCATCTTTAGGATTGCAAACAGTAGTGCAATGGCTGATAAAACCTTCTCTCCTCCTGATAGTAGGTTTATGTTTTGAAGTTTCTTTCCTGGTGGTTCTACATCTATTTCAATCTTACAAGTAAGTTCATCATCTCCTTGAAGACTTAAATCAGCACTTCCACCCTTAAATAACTCCTTAAAAGTCTCATTGAAGTAAATCCTAAGCTGCTTAAAATTCTCCATAAACACATCTCTCATCTTTTCAGTTATCTCGCCTATGAATTCAATTATTTCTTCCTTAGACTTAACTAAATCTTCTCTTTGTGTACTCATAAAGGTATACTTTTCATTTACTTCTTTAAATTCTTCTATGGCTCCTAGGTTAACTACTCCAAGATCACTTATTCTCTTTTTTAATTCTGCAACTTCATTCTTTAATATAGCTATATCATAACCCTCTAGCTTAAAACTTAATCCTTCTGCAAGGGTAAGATTATACTCTTCATTAAGCTTCTTTAAAAGAGCTTCTTCTTCTGATTCAATTTTAGCTAAAGAAATTTGATTTTTATGAATTTCCTTTTCTAGTTTATCTAATTGTAAATCAATATCTTCAATTTTTGAAGTTATAACTGGTATTTTCTCTTTTATTTTTATCTTTTCTACCTGGCTTTCTTCAAAGAACTGCTCTAATTCCTTAAGTAACTTAATAATTCCCTTAGTACTTTCAGTACTTTTAGATATATTTATGCTATATTCTTCCTTAGCTAAAGTAGATGCCTCTATATCTCTTAAGTTACTTTCAATTAGCTTTTTCTCTATATCTACTGCCTGGTTCATCCTATCTAATTCTTGAATATTGTTACTGATAACTTCTAAAAGTTTTGCCTTATTTATTTTTACAGAAGTTAACTCATCTTTAATGGCATCTATATATAAGTTTTTACCCTTAGTTTTATTATTATGTTCATCATATTGCCCTTCTAATTCTCTCGCTTTCTCTTTAATCTGAGTTAATTCCTGCTCTGAAAAAGTTAATTTAGCTTTTAGGGCTTTAATTTTTTCTTCTTCCTTACCCAGATATTCACTAGTTCTTTGAAGTTCTCTTTTATTTCTTAATTCCTCTTCTGTGACCCTAGAGATTTCACCCTTAATCTTTGTAATATTAATATTCTCGTAGTGTATTTCATCTCTTAAGTTAAGGCCTCTATCATCTAGTTCTTTAATCTCAACATTAACTGATCTTATTTCTTCATTTTTAAGAGCAACTATTCCGTGACTTTCTTCTACTTGCTCAGTTAATTTTTCAATTTCTCTCTTTCTACCAATAACATTAGCATTTTTAGAATAACTTCCTCCCGTTAGTGAGCCGCCCGGATTAAAGACTTCTCCATCTAATGTAACAATCCTATATTTGTAGCCACTAATTTTAGATATATGTAGTCCATTATCCATAGTATCACATACAAGAGTTTTGCCTAAAACTTGATCAATAACACCCTTAAATTTATCCTCAAATTCTATAAGTTCACTAGCAATACCTATATACCCATTAGTGTCCCTTACAGTTCTATCTACCACTAAGTTTTTACCTTTAACTATGTTTATAGGCATAAAGGTTGCTCTTCCTATTTTACTACTTTTCAAGAAATTAATAAGGCTTTTAGCTATAAGTTCATCCTTAGTGACAATATTAGATATACTGGCTCCCATCGCAATCTCTATTGCCCTTTCAAACCTCTCTGGAACTTTTATTATATCTCCAAGTACATAGCAATCCTCATTTGCTTTATAACTCTTACTACTCTCTATGTGTTGCATAAGAAGTTTTACAGATCTATTATATCCTTCATAGGAATTTTCTAAAGTTATCAAAGCATTTAACCTAGCTTCTTTATTGCCTTGTTCTCTTACTATTTCTTTTAATTTTTTCTCTAAAATCTCTAAATTATGCTTACACTTAGATAGTTTTTTTCTATTTTCCTTAACTTCCTCTTCATATTTAGCAATATTAATACTAGCCTTATTCTCTTCCTCTATTAAATGATCCTTGGTCTTGTTATTTATTAATATAGAATTTTTAAAAGTTTGAACATCTAGTATTAANNNNCACTGCTAATTTCAATGTTATTCTTTAAAATATCTATTTCGCTAGTTTTAGAATTAATATTATTATAATACTTAAATTTTACTTCCTCTAATTCCTTCAGCTTGTTATTATCACTAGTTACACTATTTAATACATTAGTTAACTCCACTTCTTTTTCTTCTATTTTATTATTTATGTCTAGTTCTTCCTCTTTTAAGGCAGCTATGCTCTTTCTTTGATTTTCGATTTTTAGATGCGCCTCTTCAAGATACTGATTTTTTTGTAGTATTTCGCTATTTAATCTATTTATAGTTTCTTCCAAATGTAATATTTTCTCTTCAAAGAGTTTAACTTCTCCAAGTACTCCTTGATGTTTATTTTGACTTTCATAATAAATCTTTTTCTTCTCTTCTAAAATATTATTTAAAGTCTCTAACTCTTCATTTCTCTTTTCAGAAGCTAGCTTTAATTCATGTTTTTCTTTCTGCAAGGTGTCTATATTTGCAGTTACCCCATTTATGATATTGTTATATCTATCTATGTTATTCTTAGTTTTCTCCAAAAAATCTATGATTATATTAACTTCCTTTACTTTTATCTCTTCAGAAGCCTCTAAGAATATCTTAGCTTTTTCACAATCTTCTTCTAAGGATGGAAGCCTTTCTTCGTAGGTAGAAATAATATCATTTATTCTAATAAGATTTTGCTCTGTATTATCAAGTTTTTTCTCAGCCTCTTCTTTTCTTGTTTTATATTTTACTATACCGGCTGCCTCTTCTAATAGCTTTCTTCTATCCTCTGACTTTGCACTTAAGATTGCATCAATTTTACCTTGTCCTATTAAGGAATATCCTTCCTTACCTATTCCTGTATCCATAAATAAAGCTTGTACATCTTTTAACCTACATACAGTATTATTTATTAAATATTCACTTTCTCCTGATCTATACAATCTTCTTGATACGGTTACCTGGGAATAGGCTATATCTAAATCAGAATCGCTATTATCTAAAGTAAGGGAAACTTGAGCAAGACCTACAGGTTTTCTGTATTGAGTACCTGCAAAGATTACATCTTCCATTTTGTCTCCCCTAAGATTCCTAATGCTTTGTTCACCCAGAACCCACCTTACAGCATCTGAGATATTACTTTTTCCACTTCCATTGGGACCTACAACTACAGTTACTCCTTGCTTGAATGTAAGCTCCGTCTTATCTGCAAAGGATTTGAATCCTCTTATTTCGATAGATTTTAAGAACATCTATTCACACTCCTAAGCCCCTAAAATAATAGGTAAAATAAGTACTGCAGCCATAGCAATGCATATACAAGTAGTTATTATTTTTATATACTTTTCTCTTTTCTTCTTAGTAATCCTCATAAAACTCACTCCTAACTTTAATTTAATATCTTTATCTTAAATAAAGTATCCTCTTAGTTATGATAGGATACTTTAAAATATATATTTACTTCAACCTATATAATAAAAGATTTTATTGAAATTTAAGTTTTAAATAATCCTTTTGATTAATTATATCTAACTTTGTACCATTATAAAACCCTATGGAAGACTTTTCTATATTTCTTTCTTGAATTACAGATATTTCTCTACAATTTAATTTTTTTAAAAGCAAATTAAAATATTGCTTTTTATTAGAATAAAGCTTAGATATATCTTTAGGATTTATATATATTTTGTATTCATCGATTTTTTTATCTTTACAATAGTCATAAATTATGTCGCAGTATACACTACTCTCCATGAGTTCTCTAAAAGCAGGATGAAAAGGTCCATCTATCACATCTCCATCAGCACTAATCTCTTCTGTAGGTTGAAGACCTATTCGGATAACCTTTATATCATTACTCTCCATCATTCCGTAAACTATCTTACTTATATCTATAGCTTCCTCTAAAGTATATGGCTTATATTTGCCTTCCTTTAAGAGTTTTTCCATAGGTGTTGACTTAATAACTAAGGATGGATATATTCTACAGATATCTGGACTCATAGAAATACTTTTTCTAGTAGTTTCAATATCCTTCTCTCTGGTATCACCTGGAAGTCCTAGCATTATTTGATGTCCTAAGGTAAATCCATATTCTTTTATTAACTTTGATGCCTTCTCCACATCTTCTGCACTATGACCTCTTCCTGACTTATGTAAAACTTCTTCATCTAATGATTGAACTCCTAATTCTATAATATCTACATGGAAACTTTTAAGATGTTCTAAAATCTCTTGATCTATATAATCTGGTCTTGTAGATAATCTTATAAATTTAACCTTTCCTATTTTTTTATAGTATTGAGCTACCGATAATAATTCTCTTTGGATACACATATTAATTCCAGTAAAAGTACCACCGAAAAATGACACCTCAATTATAGCATCACTACTATCTATAGTTTCTAAGTAATCCTCTATGATTTTTTTCACATAATTTCCATCTACATTTCCTGTGCTACCAGCTACCCCTGCGTCTCCAGTAATACTATCCTGATTACAAAACACACAAGTATGAGGACACCCTATATGAGGAACAAATATAGGTATTATATAATGATTTTTACTCACTAATATCCCCCCTCTTAATTAGAACCTCCCTAGCTGCCATTTGCTCAGCTTCTTTCTTACTATATCCTGAGCCATTTCCCTCAGCTTCTCCATTAATTAATACTTTCACAAAAAATTCTCTTCTGTGAGGTGGTCCTTCAAAGTTAATAAGAGTATAAGAAATATCTACATCTCCATTTTTTTGTAATGTTTCTTGAAGCTTGGTTTTGTAGTCTAAAATTATTTCATTTTTAACTGCTTTAATAATAATTGAATTAAAATTATTAAGAACAAACTCCTTAGCTACTAAAAGTCCTTGATCTAAGTACACTGAAGCAATAATAGCTTCTACAGCATCAGCTAAAATTGATACTCTAGTTCTACCACCAGTTAACTCTTCTCCCTTGCTCATATATATGTATTTTCCTAATTTCCACTTCTTAGCTATTTCAAATAAAGAATTTTCACATACAATTAAGGCTCTTACCTTAGTAAGGTACCCTTCCGTTTCATCTTTGTGATTGGTAAACAAATATTCAGATATAATTAATTCTAAAACTGTGTCTCCTAAAAATTCTAAGCGTTCATTAAAAGCTGTATTTCTCTCATTGGCATAAGAACTATGAGTTATGGCTGTCTGTAATAAATTTAAATCTTTAAAATCAATTCCTAATTTATTTTTTAATTCAAATGTGTTTTTTAATATTTTCATCTTTTTACCTCTTTCACCAAGGTTTATTCTTCAATTTATCTAAATAATGTACTAACTTTATATCAATCTTAGTATTCAAGTAAATAAATTCAAGAATAAATCTAAAAATAAGGTTCCGCATTTCTACGGAACCTGCTGATATTATTCTTCTACTCGTGCTTTTATGTAGTCAACTACATCTCCCACGACAGTTATTTTTTCTGCATCTTCATCAGGGATTTCCATGTCAAATTCCTCTTCAAGGGCCATAATTAATTCAACTAAGTCCAATGAGTCTGCTCCTAAATCATCAACAAATCCAGAGTCCATAGTTATATCATTTTCATCTATGCTTAGTTGCTCCGCGATTTTTGCTCTTATTTTTTCAAACATTTTATTTACCTCCTAAAAATTCAATATAATATCACTATTTAATATAATAGCATATTGGATAATAATCAACTATTTATTTATAAATACTATATTATAATATACTAAACCTATGAAATTTTATTCACTTATTTTAAAATTTTATTTTTCTTCTTTAAAAGCATCTTTAACTTTATCTAGTACTTTTGTATCATAATAGGTTTTAGAAAGCTTAATCGCATTTTTTAAAGCCTTGGAATCGGAACTTCCATGAGCTTTTATACAAATACCATCAACTCCTAAAAATGCAGCTCCACCATATTCCTTATAATCATAGTGCTTTTTAAATTTCTTAAATACAGGCTTTAGTAATAGTCCACCTATTTTTGTTGTTGTAGAACTCACTATTTCATTTTTAAGCTCACTAAATATGGTTTCTGCAACACCTTCATACATCTTTAATACGGTATTGCCTACAAAACCGTCGCATACAAGGACATTTACTTCTCCTTTAGGAATTTCTCTTGGCTCTACATTTCCTATAAAGTTAATATTCTCTTGTTTTAAAAGTTGGTAAGCTTCCTTTGTTAATTCATTTCCCTTTTCTTCCTCTGATCCTATATTTATAAGGCCTACACTAGGATTTGTAACAGTTAATACATTTTCAAAGTATACCTTACCCATTTGAGCAAATTGAGTTAAATAATGAGGTTTACAATCTGCATTAGCTCCTACATCTATTATCATAAATGGACCATTTTTACCCGGCATAACCGGAGCTAGCGCTGGTCTGCTTATACCTTTAATTCTCTTTACAATAAGAGTACAACCTGCTAAGAAGGCTCCTGTACTTCCAGCAGATACAATTGCATCAGCTTCCTTATTTTTAACTAATTCCAAAGCTTTCACAAGAGATGAATCTTTTTTAGTCTTTAGCGCTTTTACTGGGGCTTCATTAGTTGAAATAACTTCTGTAGTATTTAAAATAGTTATTCTTTCCTTATTATATTCATATTTTTCTAACTCTTTTTTTATAAGCTCTTCTTGACCTGTTATTATTATATGTATATCATATTCTTTTTGTGCAAGGACACAGCCTTCTACTATAGCTTCAGGTGAATTATCTCCACCCATTCCATCAACTACAACTTTCATAGTAACCCCCTTCATGATTTTAAATATTTAAATACATTATATATTTTTTTCATTAAAATTTCCACATAAAAAAATAAAAAGAAAGTCTATCGACTTTCTTCCTATTCCTCAGTTGAAACAACTTCTCTATTCTTGTAGTAACCACAGTTCTTACAAACTCTGTGAGCAAGCTTCATTTCGTGGCATTGAGGACACTCTACTATTCCTGGTAAGCCAAGTTTAAAAGTTTGAGCTCTTCTTGAATCTCTTCTTGCTTTTGAAAATTTTCTAGCTGGATTTCCCATTATTACACCTCCTTATGGTTAGAAAACATTTGTGATAGCTTTTCAAGTCTAGGGTCTACATAAAAATCAGTACAAGAACATTGTCCTAAATTTAAATCTTTCCCACAAGTCTGGCATAAGCCTTTGCAATCCTCTTTACATAACCTTTTAACAGGTAATTCAAGTAGAATACTGTTTTCAATAATTTCATAAATATCTATATTCTCAGTATTGGTTGAGATAATCTCACAATCATCAGTGTTTGATATTTCTTCCTCTATATGTACCTTAATTTCATAAGAAAAAGCTTTTGTACATCTAGAACAATTTAATAATACTTCAGTATCTACGTCACCAATAAGTTCTATAATTTCCTTTTTGCGACGCAAAAACCCATTAAACTTAATAGATTTGGAGTATTTTACCATTTCACTGCCATCGAAAAACTTATCTTTCTCAATTTCGATATTTATATTCTTTCTTTCATAGTTCTTATCATTTAAATCTTTAAAGTTTATAATCATAACAACACTCTGAAAAAACATAATATACCTGTTTTTTCTCATATAACTAAGACTAGTTATATATAATGCAAAATGCATAGCTTGAGTAAAGCTCCAACTTCCCTCCTTAAGTTAAGTAAATATATCATTCAAACACAAGTTATTATATAAATTATACCGATAAAAGTCAAGGTAATTTACACATGTATATTTTTTCCTTAAGGTTAAAAGCTATTTTTTACTCAAGCACATAACAATTTAATTATTTTGAAGTAAGTTCTTTAGTATCTCTTGCTATTACTAACTCTTCATTTGTAGGAATAACAAATACTTTTACTTTAGCTCCATCTTTGCTTACTTCTGTAGCTTTTCCTCTTACATTGTTTTTAGCATCATCTATTTCAATCCCTAAGAATTCTAAGCCTTTACAGATTTGAGCTCTAGTTTCTATAGCATTTTCTCCAAGACCTGCTGTAAATACAACTGCGTCTACTCCGCCCATTGCTGCAGCATAAGCACCAATCATTTCTCTTACTCTGTAGTCATATACATCTAAAGCAAGAACTGCTCTTTCATTTCCTTCTTTAGCAGCATCTTCTATATCTCTGAAGTCACTACTTACTCCTGATAATCCAAGAACTCCTGATTGTTTGTTCATTAAATTATCAACTTCTTTAGCTGTCATTTTTCCTTCATTCATTAAGAATGTAACTATAGCAGGGTCAATGTTTCCACATCTAGTTCCCATTGCTATTCCTTCAAGTGGAGTGAATCCCATACTTGTATCTACACAGTGACCATCTTTTATAGCAGCTAAGCTAGCTCCATTTCCAAGGTGACAAGTGATAATTTTAACATCCTTTATGTCTTTGCCCATTAATTTAGCACATTCTGCTGATACATATTTGTGAGATGTTCCATGGAAACCATATTTTCTTATTCCATATTTAGTGTATAACTCATATGGTAGTGGGTACATGTAAGCAGTTTTTGGCATTGTTTGATGGAATGCTGTATCGAATACTGCAACCATTGGAGTATTTGGCATTAAGCTCTTACAAGCATTAATTCCAATTATGTTTGCTGGATTATGAAGTGGTGCAAGTTTTACACACTCTTCTAAGCTTGCCATAACCGCATCATCTATTACTACAGACTCTGAGTATTTTTCTCCACCATGAACAACTCTGTGTCCTACTGCTGATATTTCATCCATTGAAGATATAACTCCATGGTTACCATCAACTAATGCGTCTAAAACTAGTTTTATTGCATCTTTGTGGTCAGCCATTGGTTGCTCGATTATATATTTATCTCTTCCTGGAACCTTTTGAGTTAAAATTGAACCTTCAATTCCTATTCTTTCAACTAATCCTTGTGCTAAGCTCTCTTCTGTTTCCATGTTTATTAATTGGTATTTTAATGAAGAACTTCCACAGTTTATTACTAATACTTTCATTCTTATTTCCTCCTGACGCATTTGTAATATATTAATATATCATTATATTAGATTACAATATATTTTTAATTAAATCAATATTATATTTTCAGGTATTTATTTGCTATTTTGTGCTTGTACTGCTGTAATTGCTACAACATTTACTATATCATCTACACTACATCCTCTTGAAAGGTCATTTATTGGTTTTGCAAATCCTTGACATACTGGACCTATAGCTTCAGCTCCTGCAAATCTTTGAACTAATTTATATCCAATATTTCCTGCTTGTAAATCTGGGAATATTAAAACGTTAGCATTTCCTGCTACTGTACTATTTGGAGCCTTAAGGCCTGCTACTTTATCAACTATAGCTGCATCTAATTGTAATTCTCCATCTATTGCAAGATCTGGTCTAGCTTCTTTTGCTATTGTTGTAGCTTCTACAACCTTATTTACATTTTCATGTTTAGCACTTCCCATGGTTGAGAAAGATAACATTGCAACCTTTGGATCTATTCCACATAGAGTCTTTGCATTTTCTGCTGTACTTATAGCTATTGATGCAAGCTCTTCTGATGTTGGATTAGGATTAACTGCACAATCTCCAAATAATAAAGTACCATTATCTCCATATGGTGAGTTTTGAAGTTCCATAACAAAGANNTGTTTTTATAATTTGAAGTCCTGGACGTAATAAATCACCTGTGCTATGTACTGCTCCTGAAACTAACCCATGGGCATCTTCTAGTTTAACCATCATTGTTCCATAATAAACAGGGTCTTTAACTGTTTGTAGTGCTTTTTCCTCTGTAACACCTTTATTTTTTCTAAGTTCATAAAATGCTTTTGCATACTCTGCTGTCTTTGGTGATACTTCTGGATCTACAATTTCAATTCCATCAATATTTACTCCGAAGCTCTTAGCATTTTCCTTAATTTTAGCCTCGCTACCTACTAATATAACTCTAGCTATTTTATTTTTTTGGATAATTTCTGAAGCCTTTAAATTTCTTTCTTCTTCACCTTCTGGAAGTACTATTGTCTTCATCTCTTGTTGTGCTAATTTCCATACCTTTTGTGTAAAACTANNCTTACCCCTTTCAGTAAAAATATTCTAAATATCCCTTATTACTATACCCCTTTTTACATATATTTTTCAACCTCTATATTGAATTTTTTTTATTTAATTTAATAATATGTCTATGATAATTAACATTTTTTTGATATAATCTATGGTTATATAAGTACAGGAGGTAATTCAAATGAAAATATCAGGCATTATTGTAGAATATAATCCTCTTCATAATGGACACCTTTTTCATATAAATAAAACTAAAGAATTAACTAATAGTGATTTAATTATTGCAGTTATGAGTGGGAACTTTAATCAAAGAGGTATTCCCTCCGTAGTAGATAAGTGGAAAAAAACTTCAATGGCTTTAAATAATGGGGTAGATATTGTTTTAGAACTCCCTGCAATATACAGTCTATCTTCTGCAGAATTCTTTTCTAATGGCTCTGTAAGTCTTCTTAATAGTCTAGGGATAGTAGATTCAATTTGCTTTGGAAGTGAAGCAGGAGATGTAAATTTTCTTAAGGAAGTATCTCACCTGCTAGTAGAGGAACCTCCTTTATTTAAATCCTTACTTAAAGAAGAATTGGATGAAGGATTACCATTTCCAAAGGCTCGTTCTTCAGCTTTAATTCACTATTTAGAAGGAAAAAATTATTATAATGAAAAAGATTTAGTTGATAATCTAAATTCTTCTAATAACATTTTAGGTATTGAATACCTTAAAAGCTTAAAGAAGCTTCATAGCAATATTGTGCCATATACTATAAAAAGAGAAGGCGGGGCTTACAATAGTACTAACTTAAATAATATATTCTCAAGTGCCACTTCTATTAGAAAAACATTAAAATCAAATGCGTTAATAGAAGAATTAGTATCCCATGTTCCTCCTAGTGTTTACGAGAATATAGTAGAACTCAAGAACCTAAATTATAATTTTCCCTTTGATTATATGATGTTTCCGTATATAAAGTATAAAGCAATGACCAGCCAAAAAAATTATTTTGAATTAATTCCAGACTCTTCTGAAGGTCTCCACAATAAGATATTAACTACATTAAAAGATGCAAGAGATTATGAACACTGTATCGAAATGATAAAAAGTAAACGATATACTTATACTAGAATTAGTAGAATACTATGTCAGTACTTTCTAGGCTTTTATGAATACAATACTATAGAAATGCGTAAAGCCCCTTGTCCATACGCTCGTATTTTGGGCTTCACTAAAAATGGAGCTACAGCTTTAAAATCAATGAAGAGTAACTCTTCTATACCAATATATTCAAAACTACCAAAGGATATAAGTCCTACCTTAAGTTTGGACCTACAATGCACTAGTGGCTATAGTATTCTAAACCCTTCCATAAGTGCTAAGGAAGATTATCTACAAAGCCCTATTATATTATAGATATAAAATTTTTTCTTCAAGGAACCATATCAAAATAACCTAAATCTTAGATTAATTTTTAGTGAATTGTTTTGAGACTGTACCTTGAAGTTTTTATTTTCCTTGATTTTATATCATATATTACCATAATAAAAAATATATTTAAGTATATCAATTTAAAAGGATTATTTATATGAAGGTATTATTGTTTATTGTAATCGTACTTATTATATTGTTAATATATTTATTATTAAGAAAATCATCAAAAAACCTACTACTTACAGCGGTATTTTCTCTTTTAATTATTTACATTATACTGAATCCCCAAAATTGCATATCCTTTACTATCAATGGAGCCAAATTGTTTTTTTACTCGGTATTTCCATCACTATTTCCTTTTTTGGTTATAGTTAATTTAATTTTTTCTTTTGGAGGTATAGAAATCTATTCTAAATTTCTAGGTAAAATCCTATGTACTCCTTTAAGACTGCCCAAGGAATGTAGTGTAGTTATTTTAGCTAGTTTATTTTGTGGATATCCTCTTGGCTCTAGATATGCTTGTGAACTCTATGAAAGGAAGATTATTGATAAACCAACCCTAGAAAGACTTTTAAATATAGCCACCAATGGAAGCCCTCTGTTTATTATAGGCACTGTTGGTACTGCAATGCTTCATAGTGCATTTTTAGGCTATATACTTCTCATTTCAAATGCTTTGTCTTGTATTGTTATGGGGTTAATATTACCTACTAAAAAGACTAGTAAATATATATCCTATAGCAATTCTTCTGTTGCTGCTACACAGATAAAAGAAAATATTAACTTTGGAGTAGCTATAAAAAATGCCCTTGAAGATGCTACTAAAACTTGCTTATCCATAGGTAGTTTTGTAGTTATCTTTTCTGTAATTATAAACATAATAAAAAGCAGTGGAATATATCACACTGCTCTTATTTCTTTATGTAATTCGGGTATTTTTAATTACGATCTCCTTGATGGAATCGTCCTTGGATTTATAGAAATTACTAACGGATGTAACATTGTAGCTACAAGCTCCTTAACCCTAAATATTAAAATTCTTATATGTAGCTTCTTAATAGGTTTCAGTGGTCTATCTATAACCTTCCAAGTATACTCCTTNNTTACAAATATAAAGTATCAATGAAAAAATATTTATCTCTAAAACTTGTTCAGGGACTAATTTGCACCTTGATAACATTGTTATTCTTAAAGCTCCCCTTTTCTCTATCTGAGCAAGAAACCTTTTTCATGAACAATACTGTGCTATCATCTAAGACAGGATTTTTAGTCCTACTAATATTTATATTTACTCTCCCTGTTATATTTAAAAAGCTACGAGATTGTTTTTAATCATTTCCTAATTCTTTAATATTTTCTCTTACCTTAGATGTAGTGGAAGAAATTTCTTTATATAACTTTACAAGCATTTCTTCCATTTCATTTTGTATAACCTTTAAAGACTCTTCTCCTATAATATCTATATCCTTTTGTAAATTACTCAAGGTATTGTCTGCATAATTCATAACGCCAAATTTCAAATCCTTAGCTTGCTTATTAGCTTCACCTTTAATTTTTTTTGCTTCCTCATTGGCATTTTCTAATATTTCTTCTGCTTCTTTTTTAGCAGCTACTAACACATCACAGTTTTCATATTCCCGTTGTGCTCTTTTTCTACTTTCTTCCATAATATGTTCTGCTTCACTTCTTGCTTCATCTAAGATTATTTCTTTACGATTCATTAAATTTTTAGCTTCTTCAAATTCATCTGGTAACAATTTTCTCATTTCATTAAGAGTTTTTAAGACCTCTTTTTTATTAATAGATACTTTACCTACTAAATTCTTTGGCGACATATCAATAGTTTGTTGTAGATAATCTAATAGTTCTAATACCTTCACTATAATTCCCCCTCAAAACTTTTAGCTCTCTCTCTAATTTCACCCTCTAATTCTTTTGGAATTAAGCCATCTAAATGTCCCTTAAACAAAGCCACTTGCTTTATAGCTGATGAGCTAAGATAAGAGTACTTAGAGTTAGTCATCATGAACATAGTTTCTTTTGTTTTATCAAGCTTTTTATTCATTAATGCCATCTGAAATTCATAATCAAAATCTGACATAGACCTAAGTCCCTTAACCATTACATCACTGTCTTCTGCTTCCATAAAATCAACTAAAAGGCCTGTAAAACTTTTTACTTTTACATTTGGCAAAGATTTAACAACTCTTTCTATTTGATCTATTCTTTCTTCGATACTAAACCACCCACTTTTGTTAGGATTTAGTAATACACCTACTGTAACTTCATCAAATACGTATGAGCATCTTTTTATAATATCTAAGTGACCATTTGTTATTGGGTCAAAACTTCCTGGATAAACTGCTTTAATCATTTTTTACTCCTTAAACTCATAGAAACATACAGTGGTGTTTCCATATTTTCTTTGATCTATTAAAACAATATCTTCATAGCCTTCATAAATTTCTTCACTTGAATCTATTTTCGTTACAATTAAACCATCTCTTTGTAGTAAATTATGTTTTTTTATAAGAGTTAGTGCTGGTGGAATCATTTCTTTAGCATAAGGTGGATCTATAAATATTAAATCAAAGACCCTTCCTATTCTTCCAAACTCCTCTAAGTACTTGTATGAATCACCTTTATAAGATGTGCAGAAGTCTTCAAATTTTAGATTGATAATATTTTGTTTTAAATACTTGTAAGTTACATCCCCCATGTCTATTAGATGACACTCTTTTGCTCCTCTACTTGCAGCCTCTAGCCCTAAGCTTCCTGTACCAGAAAACTGATCTAAAACTATACTACCTCTTACTTTATTTTGTATTATGTTAAAAATCGATTCTTTAATTCTATCAAGGGTAGGTCTAGTGCCCATCCCCTCTGGTGATAGTAACTTTCTCCCTTTAGCTTTTCCTGCAATTACTCTCATTTTTTCTCTCCTCTACCCTTAGTTAAAGCAAATATACTTGGTGCTTTTCTCTAAGTTAATCATTATTTCTTTAAGTATTCTTTTGTTTTCTTCATCTTCATTGTTAAAAAATTTCTTAGCTTCCTGATTTGCTATTTTAAATAGTGGAAAATCCTCTGCTAAATCACTAAGAATCAATCCATTTTCACCGGATTGTCTAAGTCCGAACATTTCCCCACTTCCTCTTAATTTCAAATCTTGTTCTGCTATATAAAAACCATCATTACTANNATTTTTCATTATGTCCATTCTCTTTTTAGTTGTTTCACTTTTTATATTAGCTACAAGAACACAATAGGATTTATGTGATCCTCTTCCAACTCTTCCTCTTAACTGATGCAATTGCGATAGTCCAAAACGCTCTGCGTTTTCTATAACCATAACCGTTGCATTAGGTACATTTACACCTACTTCAATAACTGTAGTGGATATTAACACCTTGATGTTTCCTTCTTTAAATTCATTCATAATTAAATTTTTGTCTTTATTACTCATTTTACCATGAAGAATGGCGATTTCCATACTTTTAAAGTAATTTTTTTTAAGTTCTTCATATAGTGCTGTTACGGAACTTAGTTTCATATCTTCATTTTCTTCAACCAAGGGGCAAACTACATAAATCTGTCTTCCTTTTTTTATTTCCTCTAAAGCAAAATTATATATTCTTCCCTTTTCTTGAATAGGTAAATAATAGGTATCTATTGGTTTTCTTCCTGGTGGTAAAGTGTCAATTATAGATACTTCTAAGTCTCCATAGAGATATAAACATAAAGTTCTTGGAATAGGTGTAGCACTCATTACAAGTACATCAATATCTTCACGCTTATTTCCAAGTCTTGTTCTTTGTCCAACACCAAACCTATGCTGCTCATCGGTTATTATGAGCCCTAAGTTTTTAAACTGTACATTATCTTCTATCAGAGCATGAGTACCTATTATTAAATCTATTTCACCTTTTAACAATTTCTCTTTTATAAGGCTTTTATTTTTTTCTGTGGTGCTTCCTGTTAGTAATTCTATGGTGATGTTAAAATCCTTAAACACTTTGTATGCCTCATAATAATGCTGTTTTGCTAATATTTCTGTAGGTGCCATCATGGCACCTTGATATCCATTCATAATAGCATTAAAAAGGGCAATAAAAGCAACTATAGTCTTTCCACTACCTACGTCCCCTTGAACTAATCTATTCATAGGAATAGGCTTCTTTTGATCTCTTAGTATTTCTCTAACAGTTCTAGTTTGTGCATCTGTTAACTGAAAAGGTAACCTTTCCTTTAAAGCTTTCAGCTCCTTTGACATGGTAAAGGAAATTCCCTTTGAATTAATACTTCTATTTTTTAAGGCCATAAGCTTTAAAGAGTATGTAAATAACTCTTGAAACTTTAATCTTCTTCTTGCCTCTTCTAATAACTTTAAACTTTTAGGATTATGTATATTTCTTATAGCACTATCTAAAGACATAAAATCATATTCATCCAAAATTGACTTTGGTAAATTTTCTTGTATCTTAACCTGGTTTAAAGCTTCTGTAACTATTTTATTTAAAAAAGTATTAGAAATATCATCTCTCAAAGGATATCTTGCCATAATATCCGTACTCTCTGTAGTGGTATTTCTCATTATGGTTCCATTCTTAATTATAAACTCTCTACCTTGCTTCTCTATAATGCCACTTACAACATATCTACTGCCAATTCTAAAACTACTTTTCACATAGGGTTGATTAAACCATATTCCTTTAATTAATCTTCCCTTATGAATAAATCTAATGGTTGTAAGAACTTTACCTGTTTTTGTTCTTATATCAGGAAAAATTCTCTCTACTCCAACTTCTAGTATTATCTTTCCCTTAGAATCTACTTCATCTAAATCTTCAACAATAAAGATACTTTCATAGTCTCTTGGAAAGTATAGTAATAAATCTAAAATACTATATATTCCACATTTACTCAATTTCTCAGCCATTTTAGGACCTACCCCTTTAATGACTGTAATATTACTATAAATATTCACCTTATCAACTCCATATGGCTAACATAGAAAAAAAGCCCTAAGGCTTTTATTCTACTGATGTAATAAAATAGTATAATGGCTGCTCACCACTAAAACATTGAACATCCATGTCTGGGTATGCTTCTTCTAATTCTGATGCTAACTGATCAACCTTATCCTCTTCACAGTCTTCACCATAGAATATAGTAATAAGTTCGCTATCTTCATTTACCATATTTTCTATAAGCTTCTTACATACAGCATATACATCCTGACCTATTTCATTTATTTTTCCTTCTAATAATCCTAAAATATCTCCCTCTTTAATATGTCTACCATTGTCCTCTGTATCCTTAACAGCATAAGTTACAGAACCAGAAGTAACAGTTTCTATAGCTTCATTCATAGATGCTTCATTTTCTTCTGCAGCACCATCTGGATTAAACATAGTTATAGCTGTAATTCCTTGAGGGATAGTTTTGGTAGGAATTACTATAACCTTTTTATCTTCTATTAAATCTACAGCTTGCGTAGCTGCCATTATTATATTTTTATTATTTGGAAGTACAAATACTACTTCAGCATTAATTTTATTAATACTATTAACTATGTCCTCTGTACTAGGATTCATAGTCTGACCACCTTCAATAACCTCATCTACACCAAGATCTTTAAATATTGTAGAAATTCCATTACCTCTAGCTACAGTTACAAATCCATAAGCCTTAGGGTCTTCTTTGATTTCTTCTACTACTGCATCATTACTACTTTCGTCTATGCCTAATAAAGATCTGTGTTGTTCTCTCATATTTTCAATCTTAATTTTTGAAAGATCCCCAAAGGCTACTGCTTTAGATAAAACGGCTCCTGGATCATTAGTATGAACATGAACCTTAGTTATATCCTCTAATCCCACAAGAACTAATGAATCACCTTGAGATTCAAGGAAATCTTTAAACTTTGGTATATCTTTTACTTCATTAAGTATGATAAATTCTGTGCAATACCCAAACTTAATATCCTCTGGAGCCATATCTAGCTCTGGAATATCATAATTATTTTCTGATTCACCTTCTAGGTCATTAATTAAAGAAACTTCACCTTTATTTTTTAAAGCTTCTACCATACCTCTTAATATTATTAATAATCCCATTCCACCAGCATCTACTACCTTAGCTTGCTTTAACTGTGGTAACATTTCTGGAGTTTTATCAAGCATCTTTTTACTTTCTTCACAAACTTCTTCTAATAATTCAACTATATTTTCAGCTTCACTACATATAGCAGCTTCTCCAGCAGCTCTAATAATAGTTAGAATCGTTCCTTCTGTTGGTCGCATAACTGCCTTATAAGCAAAATTTGAGCCTTCTACAAAGGAATTCTTAACTTCCTCTATGGTTGCATCCTCTGCATTTTCAAGTCCTTTTGCCATACCTCTTAGAATTTGAGAAAGAATAACTCCAGAGTTTCCTCTAGCTCCCATTAAAGCACCCTTAGCTAATTTTTTAGACACTTCTCCTATTCCCTTATTCTCTAAGCCTTCTATTTCTTTAGCCGCAGCCTTAAATGTTAAAGACATATTTGTTCCTGTATCTCCATCTGGTACAGGGAATACATTCAAGGAGTTTACATATTCTTTCTGCTTTTCTAATGCATTTGAAGCACTTTTTATCATATTTGAAAAATCACGTCCATTTATCTGTGTATACGCCACTTTGTGTTCCCCCTTAAACTCTAATGCCTTGAATATTAACAGTAACTTGAGAAACCTTAACGCCTGTAAGATTTTCTAAATTGTATCTAACTGTTTGTATTATATTATTAGCTATTACTGCAATTTTAGTTCCATATTCAACAATTATATATAATTCTATAGCTATAGCATTCTCTTTTTGAGTTATTTTAACTCCTTTTGCTAGGTTTTCAGCTTTTAGTAATTCCCATAAACCATCCTTAGCATTCTTTAAAGCCATGCCAACAACTCCATAGCATTCCATGGTTGATACACCTGCTATATTAGCTATTACATCTTCAGAATAGTATATATTTCCTATTTCAGTTGTTATATTAGCTTTCATAATCAATTCCTCCTTAATTATACCTTATAAACATTTTATATTAACTTAAGATTTAATTCAACTAATATAATTATATATATCATTGAATTTTATTATAACAATATGTATAATATAATGGTATGTGTTTATTTTTCTTAATACTTGCAACAATCATAATAATTATGTTAAAATAACTTGTGTTTGATTTATAGCAGTATGTTGGAATTTTGAGGAGGTGTAATATATGTCAAGAAGATGTGAAATATGCGATAAAGGTGTAGTTTCAGGAGTACAATTCTCTCACTCTCACCGTCAATCAAAAAGAAAATGGGCTCCAAACTTAAAAAAAGTTAAAGCTATAGTTAACGGTTCACCTAAGACAGTACACGTTTGTACTAGATGCTTACGTTCTGGTAAGGTTCAACGTGCCGTTTAGATGGTAAAAAAAATGCAACTACTTTTATAGTTGCATTTTTTTTATGTGCAAAATTAATAATTATGTTTTTTTCTTATAAAAATTCTAACTATCTTAGATAAAAACTTAGGTAATTTGATCACTCTTATAGTCACCCTTTAACCTCCTTAACCAATTCTTAACAAAACTTATTCATTATAAACCATCCGGCACATATAATTGCACAACCTATTGCTATCATCCACCCCCAAAATGGAATTAACATAGCTAATACTATTCCTGCTCCTACAGAACTAACAATAAGTCCCAACCTTTTAGTTGTCCTACTCCTCATACTTAACTTCCCCCATAAGCCTTTTAGTATCATTATATGTATCATCCTAAAAAGTGGTACATAAATAAAAAAAATTACAATCACCAATTCTAATAATGACTGTAATTTTTATTAATTAAATTTATAAGTTATATTTTAATGAATTCTAACTACTATAAGGCATCCTTTAGAAAAAGATATGCTAACTTTTTCCTCCACAAATTCATTAGATACAGTGAGATTGTTTCCTTGTGCTAGCTCAAAATCCTTTAATTTATATTTAACTCCCTCTATAGTTAAATTATGAGTATCTTCTAAATAACTAAATAAGGAAAATACATCCCCTTTTTTCCCAAAGATATTTGTAGGCTTATCTATAAGATAGATTTCATTATACTCATCTATTAAACGACAATCTATAGATTTTTTTAAACCTTCATTAAGAATACACAAGTTTGCAAAGAAATGGTCAATTCTTTTCCCTGTACACCCTAAAAAGATAATTTCTGTAGCTCCTAACTCCACTGCCTTGTTAAAAGCTATATGGCTATCTGTATAATCCTTTTCCCTTGGAAATCTAATAGTTTTAGAGTTATTGCTTATTTCTTTATAAACTTTTTCATTAATAGAGTCAAAATCTCCCAGTAAATAATTTGGATGTATTTCATGATTTAGAAGAGCGTTAGCTCCTCCGTCTGCTGCTATAATTATAGATTTTTCATTTATGTATTTATCTAAAATTTCTTTGCTTGGAGAATCTCCACCTCCAACAATAACTACTTGCATGTTAAAACCCACTTCTTATATTTATTATATTCTTCTCTATTTCATTATTTTTAAATACAGCTGAACCCGCTACTATAGAATTAGCTCCACACTTTACAACTTTACTAACATTTGTTGCATCTATACCTCCATCAACTTGTATATATAATTCTTTGTTATACTTATCCTTTAACTCTTTAACCTGTAATATTTTATCTGCTGAATACTCTATATATTTTTGACCTCCAAATCCTGGATTGACTGACATGATAAGTACCATATCTAAATCTGGAATTAAGTTTTCTATCATAGAAACAGGAGTGCCAGGATTTAATGCTACTCCAGCTTTAACTCCTAGGCTTTTAATATATTTTATAGTTCTGTCTATATGTCTATCTGCCTCATAATGAACTGTTATCATATCAGCTCCTGCATCTACAAAATCCTTTACGTATCTAGCTGGATCTTCAATCATTAAATGTACATCAAAAACTAAGGTTGTAAGATTTCTTATGGATTTTATAACAGGTACTCCAAAGGATATATTAGGTACAAACATTCCGTCCATAACATCTATATGAACCCAATCTGCTCCATGGTTTTCTATTTCTTTAACCTGCTCTCCTAAATTTGCAAAGTCTGCTGACAATATAGATGGTGATAATTTTATCATTTTCTATTCCCCCTACTTATAATTTCTTCTAAAGTTTTTATGTAGAATTCATATCTACTTTTATTTATTTCTCCAGATTCTACCTTTTCCTTTATGATACAACCTGGTTCTTTGTAATGAACACAATTATTGAACTTACATCCATCCTTAAATTCTTCAAACTCGGGAAACATATGTTGTAGTTCCTCTTTATCTATAAAATCTAACTCTAAAGAAGAAAATCCTGGTGTGTCAACTAAAAATCCATCTTCTATCCTTATGAGTTCACTATGCCTAGTTGTATGTTTTCCTCTTTTTAGTTTATCACTAATATCCCCAGTCTTCATAGCATCTCTACCTAAAACTTTATTTAATATAGTAGATTTACCAACTCCAGAAGGACCACAAAATACAGTAATATTATCCCTGATCTTTTCCTTTAATTGCTCTATACCAACACCATGTTTTCCTTGTACATACATTATTTCATATCCAGCTTCATTTAACATATTACCTATTTTCTTACTATATTCACTTTCAATGTCTATTTTATTAAAGCATATAATAGGTACTACATAATTATACTCACATAATACTAGAAATTTGTATAATAAGCTTAAATTTAAATCTGGATTCTTACTGGTAACTACTACAAAAGCTTGAGTTACATTAGCAACGGCAGGCCTTATAAGTTGATTTCTTCTCTTTAATATTTCAGTTATAACACCTTTTCCATTTTCTTCTTCTATGATTACTTCATCGCCAATCATAGGAGTTTCACCTTTATGTCTAAACTTTCCTCTAGCTTTACACTCTATAATTTTTTCATCAACATCCACATAGTATAATCCACCAATTCCTTTAACTATTACTCCTTGCATATATTCCTCCTAAATTTTAATTAATCCTTAGGCAAGTTTATAACTTACCTAAGGATTATATCACTTCATTTGTTAAGGTTCTTTATCTTTCTCTTTATCTTTATCATTGTCATCTACAATTGGAGCTTTTACCTGAGATGTAAGATTTATAGTACTTCCTGCAGCTACCTTCTGACCTTCAGGTACATCTTGACTTACTATAAGACCTTTTTTATCTCCAGTAATGGTTATTTTAACTCCATGTGAGTTAGCTGCTGCTTGTGCATCTTCAATGGTTCTTCCTATGAAATTAGGAACTACAACTTTACCTTCATCTGGATCCTTATATTGATAATAATTAACACTTATCTTTTCATTTTCTTGAACTGAAGTTTGAGCAGGTTCACTTTGATTGAATATCTTTCCATCTTTGCTTTTATCATCAGTTACTACTGCAGTAGTAGATCCAAGTTTAAGATTTGAAACTGCTAATACTTGCTCTGCTTCTTTAAGCGTTAACCCACTAAGATCTGGCACTGTTTTCTTCTTTATCCTAGCGCCCTTACTTATAACTATATCTACTGTATCACCTTTTTTAACCTTAGTCTTAGCTCCTGGATTAGTGCTTATTACTGCACCTTCTTCTATTTCATCAGAAAAGTCTTCTGTTATCTTTCCAACCTTAAGACCTTGAGTAACTATATGATCCTGAGCAACACTTTTACCAAGTTTCACAACATCTGGCACCTCAATCTCTCCTGGTCCTGTACTAATCCTTACTTTAACTTCACTTTCTTTTTTTACTGCAGTACCTTCTGCTGGAAATACTGCAATTATAGTTCCAGCTGGTTTATCACTAGCTTCTTCCCCTAATACTACATAAGTTAAGCCTAATTTTTCTACATCAGCTTTGGCTTCATCTGCTGTGAGCCCAATTATCTTTGGAACCTTTAATTCATCTTTTTTAACATCGCCATTGCCTTTATTATATATACTAGTACCCACAAATATACCAACCAGAATAGTTAATAAAAGAGCTCCTCCAACTAATAGTACCTTTTTCCACGTACTTGTTTTTCTCTTTTCATGGTCATAATCTTCATAGTCCTCGTCTTCTTCCTCGTCTTCCTCATCATCAATATTACTATCAGCTAATTTCTTTCCGAGATTACTAGCATACATGGTATTTTGAATTTGGGTTGCATCCATTACTGTAGTATAATCATTATCCATATTGGAAGGTGTTACTATATACTTATTATTATTCTCTATTTTCATTAAATCTATTAACATATCTGTGACATTATTATATCTTTTTATAACTTCCTTCTGCGTAGCCTTAATTACCAAATTATTTAGGCTATCTGGCACTTCTGGCACTAAAACCTTGGGAGGAACAATAGTATCTTGTATATGCTTAAGAGCCACTGCTACAGCGCTTTCTCCATCAAATGGAACTCTCCCTGTCAGCATTTCATATATTACAATTCCAAAAGAATAGATATCTGTCCTATTATCAACTATCTTTCCCTTAGCTTGCTCAGGAGAGAAGTAATGTGCAGAACCAATAACTTTATTAGTATGAGTTATAGTATCAGATGAAGTAGCTTTAGCTATCCCAAAATCTGTAACTTTAATTACGCCATCTTCATTTATTAATATATTATGAGGTTTTATATCTCTATGAATAATTTTATTTTTATGAGCACATTCTAAAGCTTTAGCAATTTGTATTGAAATCTTTAAAGTTGAGTCCATAGAAAGAGGTGCATTTTCTCTTATGTATTCTTTCAGAGTTTTTCCATTCACCAATTCCATTACAATATAATTAATGTTTCCTTCTGAACCTACATCGTAAATATTAACTATATTGCTATGTGAAAAAGTTGCTGTAGCTAAAGCTTCCCTTCTAAACTTTTCCATAAACTCTTTATTATTAGAGTACTCTGTCTTTAGTATTTTAATTGCTACAAATCTATTTAAAATAGTACATTTAGCCTTATATACTACTGCCATACCCCCTTCGCCAATCTTTTCTATGAGTTCATATCTATTTCCTAACATAGTTCCTATCATCTGCACTCCCACTCTCCTTTAAAAACAATGATAGAAATATTATCTCTCCCACCATTTTTCTTACTCATGTTTATTAGTTCAAAACATTGATTGCCATTATAATTTTGTAAAACTCTAAAAATATCATCCTCACTTACTTCATTAGTAAGTCCATCACTACAAAGAATAACTTTTGAAACATCTCTTATATCTAGATTATAATAATCAGCCATCACTACTGGATTAGTTCCTAAAGCCCTTGTTATAACATTTTTATTAGGATGATTCTTAGCTTCCTCATTAGTTATTGTTCCATTGTCTAATAGTTCTTGTACCAATGAATGATCTTTTGTAACCTTAACAAGCTCTCCGTCCTTTAAAACATATCCTCTACTATCTCCTATGTTTACCATAGTTAAGTTATTTCCTCTCACAAAAGCTCCTACAAGAGTAGTTCCCATTCCATTACAGCCTTCATTTAATAAACTCTCTCTATATATTTTTCTATTAGCGCTTAGGATTGCCTCATTTAAGATTTCCTCTTGAGACCTATCATTTTTATGATTAATTACATATTCAATAATGGTATCTTTAGCAATCTTACTAGCAACTTCACCAGCATTATGCCCTCCCATGCCATCAGCTACTACAAAAATACCAAAATCCTCTTCCTCATAGTAGCCAACGGAATCTTCATTAAAAGTTCTTTTATTTCCAACATCCGTTTCTATTCCCAATAATCTCCCCATTAAAAACTACAACTCCCTTTTTTCTATATAACTTTTTCTTAGCTGACCGCAAGCAGCATTTATGTCTAAACCCATTTCTTTTCTAACAGTAGTTTCAATTCCATGTTTCATTAAAATATCTCTAAATACTTTAACTTGTTCTGCATTTGATTTTTTTAAGTCATTTTCATCTATTTCATTTATAGGAATCAAATTTACATGACATAACATACCTCTTATTAATTTTGCTAATTCCCCAGCTTGATCTTTAGAGTCGTTTACGCCCTTTACTAATGCATATTCGAATGTAATTCTTCGTCCTGTTTTATCAATATAATATTCACAACTATCAATAAGCTCAGCTATAGAATACACCTTAGCAATAGGCATAGTTTTTACACGTAACTCATCATTAGGAGCATGTAATGAAATTGCCATAGTTATCTGTAAATCTAAATCTGCTAAACTCTTTATCTTAGGTACAATTCCACAAGTAGAAATAGTTATATGTCGTTGTCCTATATTAAGTCCATAATCAGAATTTACATCCTTAATAAATTTTACAACATTATCATAGTTATCTAGTGGTTCTCCACTTCCCATAAGTACAATATTTGAAATTCTCTCTCCCAGTTGCTTTTGTGAAACCATAATCTGACCTAACATTTCTCCACTACTTAAACTTCTAACAGCCCCTCCAATGGTTGAAGCACAAAACTTACAACCCATATTACATCCTACCTGAGTTGATATGCATATAGAATTACCGTGATTATACTGCATAACCACTCCTTCAACTATATTACCATCATGTAAAAGAAATAAATGCTTTCGTGTATCACTGTTTTTAGAACTATATGTTTCTACTATTTTAGGTATTCCTATAAAAAAATTATTTTCTAATTTTCTCAAGGTATTTTTAGATATGTTAGTCATCTCTTTGAAGTCCCAAACTTCATTATAAATCCAAGAGAATACTTGTTTAGCTCTAAATTCTTTTTCACCATTTTCTTTCATCCATGCTTTAAGTTCTTCTATGTCTAAATCTAATATATTTTTCATTTCTACTCCTATTTATTTCTACGAATTTTTGCTATAAAAAATCCATCCATATATTCATTAGGTAAAACTGTTACGCAACCCTTTTCGTCATAGACTAGATTCCCCACCTGTCCAAAATTCAAAGGCTCTATATTGAAATCTTTAAAATTACTTAAAAACCAATTTATATTTCCTTCATTCTCTGCTTTATTTATAGTACAAGTTGAATATAAAATTATTCCATCTGGTTTCACATATTTAGCTGCATTCTTCATTATTTCACGTTGAACTGCTATTAAAGATTTTAATTCTTTCTCTTTTTTTGTATATTTAATTTCTGGCTTTTTTCTTATTATTCCTAGTCCAGAGCAAGGTACATCTATAAGTACTCTATCTCCTGCATCTATTAATTCTTTGCATTCTTTAGTAGCATCTAATATATCTAATTGAATATTTGTTAGTCCTAGTCTTTCACTATTACTTCTTATTAGTTCTAGCTTATGATCATAAATATCAAAAGCCTTAACTATACCTGTATTATCCATTATTTCAGCGATATGGGTAGTTTTTCCTCCCGGAGCACTACATAAGTCCAATACAGTCATATGTTCCTTTAAATCCATACTAGGGGCTACTAGCATAGCACTTTCATCTTGAACAGTAATAGCTCCTTTCTTAAACAATGGATTATCCTCTACACTCTTTCCTCTTACAATTCTTATAGCTTCAGGACATATTGATCCAGCCTCTACGTTATAATCATTTTTTTCCAAATCATGAAAAACATGATCAAAATCCCCTTTTGTGGAGTTTACTCTAACTGTAACTGCTGGTCTTTTATTAAGTCCATCTAGTATTTTTTCTCCAATTTCCTCTCCATATTGCTCAATAAATAACTTTACCATCCATTGAGGACAAGAATATAAAAATGCTAATTTTTCATTAATATTTTCTTTATGATAATAATCTCTATCCTTATTTCTTAAATAACTTCTTAGTACACCATTAACTAATTTAGAAGCTCCTACAGATACATTAGTCTTAGCTAAATTAACACCTTCATTTACTGCAGCAAACTCAGGTATTTTATCTAAATATCTAAGCTGATATATACAAACCCTTAATAAATTTAAAATATATCTATCTGTTTTGTCAAATTTTTTTTCTAAAAAGGTCTTAAGTATTTTATCAATGGCATACCTATATTTTATAGTACCATAAACAAGTTCTGTAGCTAATGCTTTATCTTTATCTTCAAGATTACATTGGCTAAGGTTGTTGTTTAAAACAATATTAGAATAAGCCTTATTTTCAAAGACTTGTATTATGGTATTTACTGCTACTTCTCTAGCACTTATCATTCATATCATCCTATCTACAATTTCTAGTATCTATTAATTTTATCTATTAATCATTTCTATTTCTAATAGCAATGAGTCTTAAAAGCTGTGCAATAGCTGTAACCGCTGCAGCTACATAAGTTAATGCTGCTGCAGTCAATACATTTTTTGCTCCCTTTACTTCGTCTTCATAAAGTATATTCTTTGCACTTAATATGGCTATAGCTCTATTGGATGCATTAAACTCTACAGGTAGCGTTACTATCTGAAAAAGTACTGCTGCTGAGAATAATATAATACCAAAGTTAACTAATGGTGTAAGAGACATTACAATTCCCAAAATAAATAATATCCAAGATGCTTGAGAGCCTATATTCGCAATAGGAACCAAAGCTGTTCTTATTTTGATAGGTGCATATCCTTCCTTATGTTGAATTGCATGACCTATCTCATGGGCAGCTACCCCTATAGCTGCAATGGATGTGCCATTATATACATCATTGGATAGGTTAACTATTCTTCTACTTGGGTCATAGTGATCTGTAAGATGTCCTCCTGTAACTAATACTGGTATATCAAAAAGTCCATAGGCATCCAATATCATTCTAGCTACTTGACCTCCAGTATATCTATTTCTACTATATACTTGTGAATACTTTGCATAACTACTTTTTATTTTCATCTGAGCCCATATTGAAATAATAAGAGCTGGTATAAGAATAATCATTGTTGGATCAAAAAAACTTCTATAATAGTATCCCATATATATCTCTCCTTATATAACATAATTAATTTTTACTTTTCTTTTGAATTTTTTAATATTATATTTTCTTCAATAGAATTTCCTTTTATATATTCTTCTACTTTTAAGGGCTTTTTATTAGGAAATTGGACCTTTGTTATTAATATATTATTATCTTCAGTAGAAACTAGCATTCCTTCTTTATCAACTCTTAAAATAGTTCCAGGAGTTTTAGAAGACTTCTCATAAGTAAGTCTAGTTTCAATTACCTTCATTGGCTTATCTTTATAATAAGTATAAGCTATTGGGAAAGAGTAAAGTCCTCTCACAAAACTATGTATATCTTTAGAACTTTGATTCCAATTAATCTTTGCCATCTCTTTGTTTAGCATACTAGCATAACAACTTTCACTTTTTCCTTGCTTTATAGGAGTTATTTTGTCATTATAAATTCCTTCTATAGTTTCAATTAAGAGTTCAGCACCACTGTTCATAAGTTCATCATGAAGCTCTGCTGTAGTCATATTTTCTGTAATCTCCACTTTATTCTTTAAAAGCATATCTCCTGTATCTAACCCTATATCCATTAGCATAGTAGTGTTTCCACTTTCCTTTTCCCCCTTCATAATAGCATAGTGAATTGGAGCTGCACCTCTGTATTTAGGAAGTAGCGAACCATGAAGATTTATGCATCCATATTTAGGTATATCTAATACTTCCTTAGATAGAATTTGCCCAAAGGCTACAACTATTATGAAATCTAAATTCATATTTTTTAATTCTTCTATTAAACTTTTTTCATTTCTTAATTTTTCTGGTTGGTAGACCTTTATATCATGTTTAAGTGCCACCTGTTTCACTGGTGACATTGCTACAGATTTTCCTCTTCCTTTAGGCCTATCTGGTTGAGTAAATACTGCCTTAACTCCATATTTCTCAATGATTGCTTCTAATGATGGTACTGCAAAATCTGGCGTACCCATAAATACTATATTCATCTTAATACCTCCTACTTAACTGTCTTATCAGTATATACTATTCCATTTAAATGATCTATTTCATGACAAAGAGCCCTTGCCAGAAGGTCCTCCCCATGAATTTCAATAGAATTTCCATCTCTGCCTTCTGCTTTAACTTTTACATATTTAGGTCTTATAACGTATCCTTGTTGATTTGGCACACTGAGACATCCTTCTATCTCCTTTACTTCACCATTAGCCTCTACAACTTCTGGATTTATAAGTATTATTGGCCCATCTCCAATGTCTATAACAATAACTCTCTTTAAAATCCCCACTTGTGGAGCTGCAAGACCGATTCCATTAGCTTCATACATAGTATCTAGCATGTCATCAATTAAGATTTGCGTTCTCTCATCAATGTTTTTAACTACTTTACTAATCTTCCTTAATACTGGATCTTCATTAACTCTTATATTTCTTAATGCCATAATTATTCTCCCTTACAGTAAACTATTTGGATTTATATCAATACTAATCCTTATATTTTTATAATTTATCTGCTCATAGACTAAATTTTTAATATCCATGGCATAATTATCATCAAATTCACCTTTAATTATAATTTGCCATCTATACAAACTTTTTATTTTGGAAACCCCACAAGGACACGGTCCTAATAACTCAATTTTATCACTTTCATAATTTTTTATCCTTACTTTATTCGCTAAATTTTGTATACATTTTATTAAATTTTCCTCGTTTTCACTACTTAAATTTACACACAAAATTTTAGAAAAGGGTGGATAGTCCCTTAGCTTTCTTATAACTATTTCTTCTTCGTAAAAACTTTTATAATCATTTCCAGTAGCATAAACTATACTATAATTATCTGGATTATAAGTCTGCAGTATTACTTTTCCAGCCTTATTTCCTCTACCTGCTCTTCCAGCTACTTGAGTTACTAATTGAAAAGTTTTTTCTGCCGCTCTATAGTCTGGTAAATTTAAAGACAAATCTGCAGCTATTATTCCTACTAGGGTTACCTCTTTAAAATCCAGGCCCTTAGCAATCATTTGCGTACCAATTAATACATTATATCTCTTTGCTGAAAAATCTCTATAAATTTTTTCATAAGAATCTTTTCCTCTTGTAGTATCAAAATCCATTCTAAGAGGTTTACTATCTAAAAAGGTCTTTCTAACACTATGTTCTAATTGCTCTGTACCTACGCCAAAATATTTCACATATTTACTTTTACATTTAGGACAAGTTTTTAATGCTCTTTGCTTTGCTCCACAGTAGTGACAAGTTAAATTGTTATCATTATGATAGGTAAGAGAAATATCACAATTATCACACTTGAATACATAACCACACTCTCTGCAAGATACAAAAGTAGAATATCCTCTTCTATTTAAGAACATTATAGCTTGCTCTTTTTTTCCTAAACACTCTGCCATCTCTTCATAAAGCTTTCTACTAAACATAGATTTATTTCCTTCTTTTAGCTCTTCCCTCATATCTACTATCTCTATAGTTGGCAGGCTAGCTCCATCAGCTCTCTCATTTAAAGTAATTATATCATATTCACCTTCCGTAGCCTTATAATAAGTTTCAACTGAAGGTGTCGCAGATCCCAGTACCACTTTACATCCTTCAATTTCAGCTTTAAAACTAGCTACATCTCTTGCATGATACTTTGGATCGCTATCTGATTTATAACTGGTTTCATGTTCCTCATCTATAACAATAAGTCCTAAATTAGAAAAAGGAAGAAAAATTGCAGATCTAGCACCTATGGCTACTTTAACATTTCCCGTTTTAACTCTCATCCATTCATCAAATCTCTCACCTATAGATAATCTACTATGGAATATAGCTATATCTCTACCAAACCTCCCTTTAAACCTTTCAACCATTTGAGGCGTTAGGGCTATCTCCGGAATTAATATTATAGAATCTTTATTGCTTTTTATCATCTCTTTTACTAAGGTCATATATATCTCGGTCTTTCCACTACCAGTTATACCATGAATAAGAAATTTATCACTGCTCCCATGCGATAATATAGTATCAACACACCTTTGTTGGATTGGATTTAATATTTTTTCCTCATATCTTCTATATGTATTTTCATTATACCTATTAACTATAGTTTTCTTAATATCTAAGAATCCATGCTTAATTAACGTGTTAATCCTATATAAAGAAAAGTCAAATTCANNATAAATTCCATTACTTTCTTTTATAAAATTTATAATGTTTATATATTCTTCTTTATTATATTTCTCTGTTAATGGTCTCCCAATAATTATACTATTTTTAGTTTTAAAGGTTGTTCCTTTTGTTATTCCACTGGGAATCATAACTTTTATACATTCCAAATAAGTACATAAATACTTTTTTCTCATAATTTCAATAAGACGTATATTATCCTCCGTAAGAAATTCCATACTGTCATCTATATCAACAATTTCTTTCAACTTAGTATTATCATCTATATCATAAAATATATCAACTATAAATCCATATATTTTCTTATTTCCATTTCCAAAGGGAACTGTAACCATTCTGCCTTTTTTAACCTTACCATATAAGCTTTCTGGCACTTTATATGTAAATATTTTATCTACTTTTACAGCTTCATTATTTACAATAATCCCTAGATACATTTTTATGCCCCCCTCTAGAGGTATATACCTCCATTCTAAATTAACTATTAACTATATTTTATTTTTAAAATTCATCAGATATATTATGTAAATAAATAATAAAAAAAGCGACTTAGTCGCTTTTTTTTATTTATTGTTTAAAATCATATTAAAAAGCTCATATCCAACTAATCTTTTACTCATATTTTCAAGAGATATTTCCTTTCCATCTCTATTTATAATGGTAACCCTGTTAGTATCACTTCCAAAGCCTGCATTACTTTCAGTTATATCATTAGCTACAATATAATCAAGATTTTTCTTTTTTAGCTTTATGTGAGCATTTTCTATTACATCATTGCTCTCAGCTGCAAATCCAACTAAAATTTGATGTTTTTTTAGGGTTCCTAATTCCTTTAGAATATCGTTATCTCTTACTAATTCTATATTTAAATTACCTGGTCCCTTTTTTATCTTCTTATCTGAATAAGTATTCGGTTTGTAATCACTTACTGCTGCAGATTTAACTACAATATCACTGGTATCAAATTCTGCTTTAACTGCATTTAACATCTCTTCATTAGTTTCTACTTTTATAATTTTAACTCCTATTGGTGCTTTTATACTGGTAGGCCCACTGACAAGAACCACTTCTGCTCCTCTATCTCTAGCCTCTTCAGCAATAGCATATCCCATCTTACCAGTAGACCTATTAGTTAAAAACCTTACTGGATCTAAGTTAGCTCTAGTAGGCCCTGCTGTTACTAGCACTTTTTTACCTAATAAGTCCTTTGGTTCATGAAGATGTGATAAAATTACTTCTGCAATGTCTTCTGTATCAGCAAGTTTCCCATCTCCCACATCTCCACAAGCTAATCGCCCACTACTAGGATTTATAAACTCATATCCATAGCTTATCAGTTTTTTTATATTCTCTTGAACTATAGGATTATTATACATATTAGTATTCATGGCTGGAGCAAAGATTACCTTTGCATTAGTAGCCATAATAGTAGTTGACAACATATCATCAGCTATGCCATTTGCTACTTTACCTATAATGTTTGCTGTAGCCGGAACTACTACTAGTACATCTGCTTTTTTAGCTAAAGATATATGCTGAATTTCAAAAGCCCTCGGTTCATCAAACATATTCTTAATTACTGCATTTTGACTTAATGATTGAAAACTTAATGGAGTAACAAACTCACAAGCAGACTTTGTCATAATAACATCCACATTTATGTCTTTCTTTTTCAATCTGCTTATAACATCTAGAGCCTTATAGACTGCAACTCCACCGGTTACTCCAACAACTACATTTTTCTTACGCATCTAAATTTGAGCCTTCTTCCGCCTCTTCATTTACCAGTTCTAGTTCTTGAACATTAGTAAACTTATCATCTGCCTCTCTAATTTCTATTACTCCTTGTTTAACTTCATTAATAGCAATAGTTAATGGCTTAGCTCCTACTCCTTGTACTTTTGGCTCTTCACCGTCAATTATTTTTCTTGCTCTTCTTGAAGTAGATACTACTAATGAATATCTGTTATCCACTTTTTCTAATAGCTCTACAATAGATGGATTAATCATTGAATTGCTTTTTGAATTACTCATATTTTTAGAACCTCCCTAATAGCTCATCTTTTATTTTAAAAACTCTACATTTTTCTGCAATTATTATACTTTCAATTTTTTTAACTGCATCTTCAACCTTATCATTTACAACAGCATAGTCATATTTAGATGCAAAGCTTATTTCATCATAAGCACACTCCATTCTAGTCTTTAATGACTCTGGAGTTTCACTTCCTCTATTTGTTATTCTATTTCTAAGTTCTTCCATTGATGGAGGCATGATAAATATAAATATTCCTTTAGGATATGAAGATTTAATCTTTAATGCACCCTGAATATCTATTTCTAATATTACATCTTTACCTTCTTCTAACATCTTTAAAACCTCAGACTTAGGTGTCCCATAAAAATTACCATAAACCTCTGCATATTCTAGAAAATCTTCTTTATCGATCCTTTTTAAAAATTCTTCTCTATCTATAAAGAAATAATTTACTCCTTCTACTTCACCTTCTCTTGGTTTACGTGTAGTGCAAGATGTAGAAATCCATATTGGATTTTTTTCAATTAGCGCCTTACATACAGTCCCTTTGCCTGCTCCTGATGGTCCAGATATAACTAATAATTGTCCTTTACTTCCCATATTAATCCTCTACCTCGTCTATAGCATCATCTCCCTTAGAGGATAATCTATGTGCTACTGTTTCAGGCTGAACAGCAGATAGTATTACATGGTCGCTATCAGTTATTATAACTGCTCTAGTTCTTCTTCCATAGGTAGCATCTATAAGCATACCTCTATCCCTAGCTTCTTGAATTATTCTTTTTATAGGCGCTGATTCTGGACTAACAATAGCTACTAATCTATTTGCTGAAACAATATTTCCAAATCCAATATTTATAAGTTTTATACCCATTCCCTACCTCCTAAATTTATTCTATGTTTTGAACCTGTTCTCTAATTTTTTCTATATCACTTTTTATATCAAGTGCTATATTAGTTAAATCCAGGTCATTAACTTTAGACGCAATTGTATTTGCTTCTCTGTTCATTTCTTGAACAATGAAGTCTAATTTTCTACCTATTGGCTCTCCTAGTTTAAAAGTCTTGATAACTTGCGCTACATGGCTTTTAAGTCTAACAATTTCTTCATCAACACAGGTTTTATCCGCTTGAAGAACTACTTCCATGATAATACGATTTTCATCAATATTTTTTTCTGTTAAAATTTCTTCCACTTTCTTTAGAAGTCTTGCTCTGTACTCCTCTGTAACTTCAGGCACCCTTTTATTAATTATATCAACATTACTTGAAATACATTCACATCTCTTTGTAATATCTATCAAAAGTTTTTCACCTTCTTGTTCCCTCATGGATACAAGATTATGTACTGCATCTTCCACTGCTGGTAATAATATCTTCCATGTATTTTCTAAATCTTCTTCCTTTTGTTCTAATTTTAGAACCTCTGGAAACCTTGCTAAGGTTGTAGAAGAAATATCATCTCTTAAATCATATTTATCCCTTAAATTATGTAATACTTCCACATAATTCTCAGCTAAACTCTCATTTATCACTACAGCCATATCCTCGTTAGCTCCTTGATTTTGAGTAATAAATATATCTACCTTACCCCTTTTAATCTTGTCATTCACATATTTTCTTATACCATCTTCTAAAGATATTAAAGTTCTTGGCATTCTAACATTAAGTTCAAAGTACCTGTGATTCACTGTCTTTATTTCCACAATAAAACTAGATGCTTCGCCCTCTGATGTACCTCTTCCAAATCCAGTCATGCTTTTTATCATATACAACGCACCCTTCTAGACCTTCTTAAATTCTTTATTTATTATACATAAAGTATGTGGCTTATTTCAACCCATAAACAAAAGAATTTTAAAGAAAAATGAAATATTCTTTAGAAAACCTTAGAAAAACCCCTTTATTTTACTTATACATTAAAATAAAGAATCTGTGAACTTGCAAGTTCACAGATTCTTTATTTATTTAATCATATATTTTCATTCTAAGTTATAAAAATATAACGTACAAACTAGATAACATAAATACTTTATATTATAGTGCTGTAATTATAATATTTAGTAAAAACAGAACTGCTGAAACATACATTATTGGATGAACGTCTTTAGCTTTTCCAGTAAATATTTTAGCTACACAGTAAAATATAAATCCTACCGCTATACCAGTTGATATACTATAAGCTAACGGCATAAATATTGCAATAAAAAATGCAGGCATAGCTTCTGTGAAATCAGACCAGTTTATTTTACCGAAAGATTCCATCATTAATATTCCAACAACTATTAAAGCTGGTGCAGTAGCTGCTCCTGGAACCATCCCCATTAATGGTGACAGGAAAATTGATAGTAAAAATAACACACCTACTGTAACAGAAGTCAACCCTGTTCTACCACCGGCACCAATTCCTGCTGCACTTTCTACATAGGTTGTAGTGTTACTTGTTCCTAATAATGCACCAATAGATGTAGCAGTTGCATCCGCAAATAAAGCTCTTTCTAATTTAGATGATCTATTATTTCCTTGATTAAATAACTTTTCATCATTTTCATCAAATATACCTGCTTTTCTTCCAGTTCCTAAAAAAGTCCCTATAGTATCAAATGTATCAGAGATAGAAAAAGCAAATATAGTAGTAATTACAAAGAAAATTTTAGATGGATCACTAAATAATCCTGCAAAATCTAACTTAAAAAATGTTGGTGCTAAACTTGGTATTGATAATCCTATTGTTGAAAAATCAGGAACTTGAGTAACTCCAGTAAATATACCAATAATCGTAGTTCCTATAATTCCTATAAGAATAGAACCTTTAACCTTAAGTAACATTAAAACAATTGTTATTACCAATCCTATTAGAGCTAGTTGCGCAATTGGATCTGTAAAATTTGTTAATGATGGTAATATATCAAAATATTTAATTGATGCATCTGTTGCAAACACTTGGTTAACAGCATCTCCTGTAAAGTTTAAGAAATGTGATTGTTTAATTCCAATATAAGCTATAAATAATCCAATTCCTCCTGATATAGCATACTGTAGTGATAGCGGTATTGCATTAATTATCATTTTTCTAACTTTAGTTACTGTAATTAAAATATTAATTATTCCACATATAAATACCATAGCAAGAGCTTGTTGCCATGTAAAACCTAACCCTAAAACAACAGTAAAAGTAAAGAAAGCATTTAATCCCATGCCTGGTGCTTGAGCAAAAGGAACATTAGCAACAAACCCCATAATAAAAGTTCCTATAGCCGCTGCAAGTATTGTTGCTAAAAATACAGCACCTTTATCCATTCCTGTAATAGATAATATTTGTGGATTTACGAATAAAATATACGCCATAGTTAAAAAAGTAGTAATTCCAGCTGTTATTTCAGTCTTGACATCAGTTCCATTTTCCTTTAACTTAAAAAATTTTTCCATAAAGCTTGTCCTCCTATAAATATATATTATTGCAAAAAAATAGCCACCGGATAAGAATTCCAGTGACAGCTTTTTTAACATAGGAATTCTCATAGTCGGATTTTATCGGTATCCGGTAGAAACATCTAATCCATCGTATTAGACCTATATGAAAATTAGTGGTTATTTCTTTTTACATGATTATATTATCAACTTTCTTTACCTATGTCAATGATTTTTCCGTATATTTATTTTATTTTTATTTCTATTGTTCGTGTATTAATAATGTCCTTTTTCAAATATGTCTCTTATTTCATCTAAATTTCTTGTTTTACCAAGAGCTAAAATCATCTTTATTCTGGCCTTTTGCCCTGGCATACTATCTCCAAATATTACTCCCATATTTCTTAACTGTTTTCCTCCCCCTTCATAGCCATAACTATCTAGAACTCTCCCTTTATAGCATCTAGAAACTATTACTACTGCCACACCTTTATTTATAGCTTTTCCTACAGAGTCAGCCATTAATGGTGGAATATTACCTCTCCCCATAGCTTCTATTACTAATCCCTTAGCTCCTTGACTAATACAATAATCTATAAGGGTTCCATCCATTCCTGCACATGACTTAATAAGCTGAACATTATTTTCTATTACATCAGTATTTATATATTCCTTTGTAGTGCTTTCTCTATAAAACCTTACCTCATTACTGTCAACAATACCTATAGGTCCAAATTCTGGACTTTTAAAAGTATTAAGATGCATAGAGTGTGACTTCGTAACCTCACTGGCACAATTTAGCTCATTGTTTAAACATACAATTACTCCACGATTTCTTGATTCTTTAGATGTAGCCGTACAAATTGATGCTGCTAAATTAGCAGGTCCATCGTATCCAAGTTCAGAACTATTTCTCATAGAACCTGTAACTACTACTGGTTTTTCACTATTTATAGTGAGCTGTAAAAAGTATGCTGTTTCCTCTAGGGTATCTGTTCCATGGGTAACTACTATACCATCTACATCTTCTCTTTCTAAAAAACTCTTAACATAATTTGATAATTCTAGCATTATATCTGGAGTCATATGCGGACTTGGAAGACTAGAAAATGTATATGATTCTACTTCGGCATAAGATTCAATACCTGTTACCATGGACATTATTTCTTCACCTGTTAAATTAGGTACTGCTGCTTTTATTTTCTCATCAACCTTCATAGATATAGTTCCGCCATTAAATATTACTACAACTATACTCATGCTTTATGTACCTCCTAAATATTTTTTATTTACAATCCCAAATAAAAGATCATTACACTTAACTTACTTAAATTCAATTTTAATTATATATCTTTCTCAAGTATATTGTAAATATGCCCTATATATTATAAATATTCTCAATGAAATCTTTTACATAATTAAATATATTGCAATGATGGTAATTATGCAATAAAAAATATAGTTTTGAAATTAATATTAATTTCAAAACTATATTTTTGAATTTGAAGAAAAAGCTTTATTATTCATTAGATAATTATGCAGATAAGTCCACCATTTCCCTCATTAATAATTTTTTGAAGTGTTTTCTGAAGTTTAATTTGAACATCCTCAGGCATTTTGTAAAGTTTATTTTGAAGCCCTTCTTTAACTAGTTCTTCTAAAGACTTGCCAAACATGTTACTTTGCCAAATTTGCGATGGATCATTTTCAAATTGCTCCAGAATTGATTTATAGAACTCTTCACTTTGCTTTTCACTACCCATTATTGGTTGAATTTCCGTTTCAATATCAGCTTTAATTAAATGCAGTGATGGAGCTGAAGCTTTTAGTTTAACTCCATATTGATTGCCCTTTTTAACAATTTCAGGCTCTTCTAACTTCATTTCAGTAAGTTGTGGTGCAACTAGACCATAACCAGTTTCATTAACCTCCTTCAACGCTTCCTCAACCTTATCATATTCTATTTTAGCCTTATAGAAATTCTCCATAATGTTTAATAAATCATTTTCATTTTTTATATCAGTATTACAAATCTCTCCAAGAATTTTATAGAATAATTCATGTTTTGGATTAATATCCACACAGGAAGTACCTTCTCCCATATTCATTTCTTTAACTTTTATGTCTGATAAGAATTCAATTCCTTTAAAGGCATCAAGGCATCTCTTAACATCTCTAACTTTATAGATATCTTTACACATGGCTTTTAGAATAGTCATTATGTTTACCTTTAACCAATGAGATGAATTTAAACTCTCCATCCACTGAGGCATATCAATATTTATTTCTTTTATTGGGAACTCTCTTAATACTGTATCAAATATTTCTGTAATTTCATTATTTCCTATATTCATTACATCCATAATTTTTACAGGTACATCATACTTTTCTTCTAGTTCCCTTTGTAGTTCTTTGCTCTCCTCTGAATTAGGATTTACAGTGTTTAGAATGATTATAAATGGCTTATTTATCTCTTTAAGCTCCTTTATAACTCTCTCCTCAGCATCTACATAATCCTCTCTATCTAAGCCTGTAATACTTCCGTCTGTAGTTACAACTATGCCTATTGTAGAGTGATCTGTTATTACCTTCTTAGTTCCTATTTCTGCTGCTTGCTCAAATGGAATTTCATAATCATGCCATGGAGTAGAAACCATTTTAGGGGCATCAGCCTCTGTATATCCTAATGCATTCTTTACTATATATCCAACACAGTCAACCATTCTAACTTTAAATTTTACTCCATCCTCAAACTGAATTTCTACAGCCTCATTAGGAACAAATTTAGGTTCTGTAGTATGAATAGATTTTCCTGATCCACTCTGTGGCAATTCATCTTTTGCTCTGTCCTTCTTATGAGGATTTTCTATGTTCGGTATAACCATTAGTTCCATGAACTTTTTAATAAAAGTAGATTTACCTGTTCTAACTGGTCCTACTACCCCTACATATATATCCCCTTGAGTTCTTTCTGCTATATCTTTATATATATCAAAATTTTCCAAGGCTACCCTCCCGCAACTACATATTAACATTATATATATATTGATATAAAATTCATATTATGCCTTAATAAAATAAAAAAGTTCTCCTTTTTATTTTAAAAGGAAAACTTTTAATACTTGATATAGTTTTAAATTAAACTATTCACTTTTAGCATAATCAAGTAATTCTTCTAAGGTCAAGCCCTTATCGTGACAAAGTTTACTGATAGTTTTATTTCCAACATATCTATAATGCCATGGCTCATATTTATAGCCTGTTATATCTTCTTTAGTCTTGGTATACCTTAAGATAAAACCATACTTATATGCATTTTCTAAAGCCCAAGCACCCTCTTTTGTATTTTCAAAGGATTGGTTTAATTCAAAAGACATATCACTGCTGGTAATATCAATGGCTAATCCAAGTTGATGTTCGCTTTCACCAGGCTTTGCAACATATTCACTATGCTTACTATTTTTATTTTGAATCTCTTCATTGTAAATATATACCTGAGACTCATATCCCCTAAATCCATTACTTAAAAATAGATTCATGCCCTCTGCTTGAGCATCATAAAACATCTGCTCTAAATCCTTAACCATAGTCGCACTAACTAAGTTTTTTTCATTGCTTCTTTCAGATACTAAGTTGATATTAGGAATAACTAAATTATCTGGCATATAATCCTTAGAAAGTAGATTTCCTTTATTTACCAATGTATATAACCCTGTTGTATCACTATTAATAATTTCTTTTATTTCATCTATATCTTCTTTTGTTAAGGTAGAGCTAACCATAGAATCACTTAAATCAGGTGCTTCTTCTAAATTGCCATATTCATTGCCACTACTACCCCTAGAAGGTGTTGTTTTTCCTGCATTATAATTAGAAGTTTCACTCTCATAATCATTGTTTAATATATTAGCTACATCAAGGACTTTTGAATCTTCCTTTAGTACAAGTCCAATCATTATACCAACTAAAAATAATAAACCTATAATTATTGTAGTTCCCTTATTAAACCCTGATTTCTTTTTATAGAAAATATCCTGCTTTTTATAAAATGCATTTTTTCTCTTTTGATAGCTTTTATTATTCAACATACGTTTTTGTTAGCCTCCTACCTTTATTTTCAATATTTCATTGAAAATAAACTTAATTCTCATTTATCTAATTTATATCATTATATCAAATATTAATCTATTCTCAAAATAAAATATTTAAATTAAATAAATGTTTATAATTTAATGCTTTCATCTTTATATTTTCTTCCCATTAATTCCATTACGCACTCTTTAGCATTCTTACCATTAAAAAGAAGTTCATACAACGCAGTGGTTATTGGCATATCTACACCTGTTTTAGACTTTAATTCGTAAAAGGCTTTAACAGCCTCAATTCCCTCTATGACCATGCCTATCTCTTTTATAGCTTCTTCCATTGTCTTTCCACTTCCAATTAAAATTCCCGCTCTTCTATTTCTACTATGCATACTTGTACAAGTAACTATTAAGTCACCCATTCCTGTAAGCCCATAGAATGTCTCTGCTTTTCCTGAAAGCTTAGTTCCAACCCTTATTATTTCACTCATTCCTCTTGTCATTAAAGCTGCCTTTGTATTATCTCCATATCCAATACCATCTGAAATACCAGCAGCAAGAGCAATTATATTTTTAAACGCTCCACCTATTTCAACTCCAATTAGGTCATTATTCGTATAAACTCTAAATGTATTATTACTGAATATATCTTGGATTTTTTTTGCAGCTTCCATATCCTTTGACGCTACAGTTACTGTAGTAGGTATATCCCTTGCTACTTCTTCTGCATGACTAGGACCTGATAGAACTACTATAGGATGATCCTTTATTTCATCTTCAATTATTTCTGACATTCTTTTTAATGTATGATTTTCTATTCCCTTAGCTACAGTTACAATTATTTCATCACCTTTAAGAAAAGGTTCTATTTTTTTCGAAATCTCTCTAATAGCCTTTGAAGGTACTGCAAGAACTATTATGTTACTATTCTTTATAGTTTCTTCAAGATCACCATAGGCAGTAACTTTTTCTGGTATGGTAATTCCCTTAAGATACTTTGTATTTTCTCTTTCTATATTAATATCATTAACTGTGCTTTCACTATGGCACCATACAGAACATTCTAATCCTTTCTTAGAAAGTAATATAGCTAAAGCGGTACCAAAACTTCCTCCTCCTATAAATGAAATCTTATTCACCATATCCCTGCTTTCTTAAATTATATATTTAATTCTATAAAATAATGAGAATAAATATTATATTATTTATTCTCATTATTTATATTAATTCCTTCATAATTTACTGAAAATACATTTGCAACAGAGAATAAAAATATTTTACTAATCTTCTTTTCTCTTTCTAAATATAATTTTTATTCCAGTACCTTTAAAATCAAAACTTTCCCTTAACTTATTCTCTAAATATCTCTCATAAGAGAAATGTAATAAGGCCGGGTCATTCACAAAAAATATAAATGTAGGCGGTTTTATATCAACTTGAGTTACATAGTAAATCTTAAGTCTTCTTAATGCCACTACTGGTGGTTCATTCATAAGTACAGCCTTACTTACTACATCATTTAATACTCCTGTAGCTATCCTCTTAGTATAATTATTGTAGCACTCTTTAGCTACATTTAAAACTTTGTTTACCCTTTGACCTGTTAAAGCAGATATAAACAGATAATTAGCATACGGCATAAAAGATAATCCTCTACCGATTCTAGTTTTATAATCATTCATAGTCTTATCATCTTTTTCAATCAAGTCCCATTTATTAACTATTACAACTATAGCCTTATTAAGTTCATGGGCATATCCTATAATCTTTTCATCTTGATCACTTAGCTCTTCTGTAGCATCAAGAATCAATATACACACATCTGCTCTCTCTATGGCTGTAAGAGTTCTTATAACACTATATCTTTCTATTTCTTCCTTAATCTTACTTTTTCTTCTCAATCCTGCAGTATCTATTAATATAAATTTACCCTCTTCAGTTTCTAATTTACTATCAATAGCATCCCTTGTGGTACCTGGAATATTACTTACTATATTTCTATTTTCACCTAATAACTTATTTATAAGTGATGACTTTCCAACATTAGGCTTACCGACCATGGCAATTTTTATGTAATCTTCATCTTCTTCACTACTTCCTAACTCATCAAAATGAGCTACAACTTCATCTAGCATATCGCCAAGACCTAGTGCTTGAGTAGCTGAAATAGTTACCGGATTACCTATACCTAAGTTATAAAACTCATAAGCATTATCTTCTAATTCTCTTCTATCAATTTTATTTACTACTAATGTTATTGGTTTTCCTGATTTTCTAAGCATTTGTGCTACTTCATAATCTGATGGATGAAGACCGGCTTTACCATCTACTATAAATATAATTACATCTGCAGTTTCTATAGCAATATTTGCTTGCCTTCTCATTTGAACCATTATANNGACTCAATCCCACCAGTATCAATAATTGTAAAGTTATGTCTTAGCCATTCAGCCTCAGCATAAATTCTATCTCTTGTAACTCCTGGTGTATCTTCTACTATAGCTATTCTCTTTCCTGCTAGTTTATTAAAAAGTGTAGACTTTCCTACATTTGGTCTTCCAACAATAGCAACTACTGGTTTTCCCATATTAATCCTCCCTTAAATGTTCATTTATTATAGTTATTAAATCATCTCCTGTGAAATCACAAATAATAACTTTTCTATTTAGTTCTCTAGATAAATCTTCCACAGTATAATCATCTAATAGTATGGCTTCATCTGAATTAGAAAGTTCATATCCTTTTCTAAGTACGTTATCAGGTATTATTATATAATCGCCAACTTCTCTTTCTTTAAGTGTGTTTATTATATCTATTCCTGTTAAAAGCCCTGTTACTGTAATAGTCTCTCCAAAAAACTTATTTGGTATCTTCTCTACATTAATATTTATATTATTATTTAACCTTTGAATTTTATCTTTTATATGTACTATTTCAGGATAAACTAAAGCCCCTGTTACAAAGGTAAAAGATCCCACTCCATCTTTCTTTAAATCTGGAAGTGTAGTATCTATGGTATCTTTTAATAGAGTTACCATTCCTACACCATCTTCGATTTGCTCAAATCCTTGGTAATGCTCAGAGTCTGGTAATGATTCCCCTGATACTATATAAAATTCATCTGACAATCTAACAAAGGGTGTTCCACTTTCTTCATAGTACTTTTCTTGTAGCACTTTAACTAAATTAATTTGTTCTAAAGAAGTTTCTTGTGTAAATAAATTTAACTTCCTTAATCCTTCTCTATGCTTAGTTATTCCTAATGGTACTACTGCTACACTATTAACATTAGGATAAAGACTATATAAATCTTCTATAGTGCTAACCAATTCTTCTCCATCATTAATTCCTGGACAGCAAACAATTTGGGTGTTCATCTTTATTCCCGCTGCTGCTAACCTCTTAAGTATATCATATATTTTACCTGCAAATCTATTGTTGAGCATTCTAACTCTAAGTCCTGGATTTGTAGTATGTACAGATACATTTATTGGACTTATCTTATATTTTATTATTCTCTCTATATCCTCTTCTTTCATATTAGTTAAAGTTAAAAAATTTCCTTGTAGAAAGGATAATCTAGAGTCATCATCTTTAAAATATAAAGTTTCTCTCATTCCTTTAGGCAACTGGTCTATAAAACAAAAAACACAGTCATTATGACATGTCATAGGTTTATCAATAATTCCTTCTCTAAATACTATCCCTAAATCTTCATCATAATCCTTCTCTATTTCAATTTCCCAAATCTCTCCATCTTTCTTCTCTACTTCCAAAAGTAATACCTCATCAGTAATAAGAAATTTATAATCTATTATATCTTTAACATAATTTTCATTTATCCTTAAAAGTCTATCTCCAACTTCAATATCTACTTCCTCTGCAATGGAACCTGGGATAACCTTACTTATTTCATTTTTCATACTTGTATCTCCTTCATTAATATAGCATGATTATACCACTATTATGTTATATTATCTTAATTATATTCCCTAGTCAATGCACCTCATTAAGATTACCTCAAAGCTTCCTATTTTTCAACAAAAATCTAACTTTATTTTTAATCAAATAAAAAAGCTGACTATACATAGCCAACTTATAATTCGAAGGTGGATTTCGATCAATTTAATTTTAGTTTTTCTCCTGACTCTAAATATATAGTCCATTCACAAATATTAGTAGTATGGTCCGCCATACGTTCTAAGAACTTACATACAAACAAAAATTGACTAGCCTGATTTATTGTAGTTTGATCATTTCTCATTATTACAAGTAATTCAGCAAATATACTCTTAAATAATATATCTACCTCATCATCCTTTTTACTTACTTCATATGCTCTACTTATATCTCTATTTATATATACCTCTAAAGAATCTTTAATCATTTTCTCCACAATTTTAGCCATTTTAGGTATATCTATAAGTTCCTTAATATAAGTTTCTCCTATAAGTTTTTTAGCTATCTTAGCTATATCTACAGCATGATCTCCCATTCTTTCTAAATCTGTTATGATTTTGGTAGTTATAAATATTCTTCTTAAATCACCAGCTAATGGTTGTTCTGTAGCCATTAGTTTTACACATTTATCTTCTATTTCTTCTTCAAACTTATCTATGACATCGTCTTTTTCAATTACTTTTTCTGCTAAGTCTTTATCCTGATCCTTTAATGCATTAATACTATCTTCTATCTGTTTAACTACAGCTTCACCCATAGCCATTAAATCTTCATGAAGCTGTTGTAATTTTAGATCAAAACTATTTCTTGTCATCTTCTTCACCTACACTTTATAAATTTTAACTTTTAATTACCACATAATTTCATTCTTCTACTAACCAAATCTTCCTGTTATATAATCTTCTGTTCTCTTATCCTTTGGTATATGAAACATTTCTTCTGTCTTTCCATACTCAATAATTTCTCCATTTAGGAAGAAGGCGGTTTTATCTGATATACGTCCAGCTTGTTGCATATTATGAGTTACTATTACTATTGTATATTTTTCTTTAAGTACATCCATAAGTTCCTCTACCTTAGAAGTTGATATTGGGTCTAGGGCAGAAGTTGGTTCGTCCATTAGTATAACCTCTGGTTCAACAGCTATAGTCCTGGCAATACATAATCTTTGTTGTTGACCTCCCGACAATCCCATAGCACTTTTTTTCAATCTATCCTTTACCTCTTTCCAAAGAGCTGCTCCTTGAAGAGATTTTTCTACAATTTCGTCTAACTTCTTTTTATCCTTTATTCCATGAATTCTAGGTCCATAGGCAATATTATCGTAGATAGACATTGGAAATGGATTTGGTTTTTGAAATACCATTCCTATTCTTTTTCTTAGCTCTATTTCATTTAACTCTTTATATATATTTTTATCTTCAAAAAGAACTTGCCCTTCTATTTTCACATCATCAATTAAATCATTCATTCTATTTAACGTTCTAAGAAAGGTTGATTTTCCACATCCTGATGGTCCTATTAAAGCTGTAACATTATTCTTATCAATTTCTATATTTATATTTTTAAGAGCATGATTTGTTCCATAGAACAAGTTAAGATCTTTTACAGAAATTATTGACATATTATTTCCCCCTAGTTATAGTCTAGTAATTAAAATTTTTCCTTATTTATTGTTTTAGTAATCCCCTTAGCTATTAAGCTTAGAGCTAATATTATAAATATCAATATTACTCCAATTGCAGATGCAAGTTCTATATTACCTGCTTCCTTAGTAACTAGATAAGCATGAACAGTAAGAGTTCTACCACTAGATAAAAGATTTTTTGGCATAGAAGCCACAGTTCCAGCTGTTAAAAGAATTGCTGCTGACTCTCCTATAATTCTTCCAATGGATAATATTACTCCTGATAAAATTCCTGGCATCGCACTAGGAACTATTATTTTGTATAGTACTTCAAATTTAGTTGAACCTAAAGCTACTGCACCCTCTCTATAACTTTGAGGAACTGTCTTTAAGGCTTCTTCTGTGGTTCTTATAATTACAGGTAGTACAATAATAGCTAATGTTAATGAACCTGATAAAATTGAAAATTGTAATTTGAGAGTAGATACAAAAAATACTGTTCCAAACAACCCATATATTATAGACGGTATACCTGCAAGGCTCTCTGTTGCAAACCTAATTAATCTAACTCCTCTTCCTTGCTTTGCATACTCTTGTAGATATATAGCTCCACAAATACCTATAGGAATTGATATCAATAAGGATACTATTACTGTGAGTAAAGTCGTAACAATCATTGGAAATATGCCGCCACCATTTGTAGGAGAATAATCTCCAAAAATAAAGTTAAAATCTATAAGCTTAAATCCTTTTTTAAATATATATCCGACTATAGTTGCAATAATTAGAACTGTAATAGCTGCTGATAACCATAGAATAAATTTTAGCATATTATCTTTTACTTTTCTCATATTAATTACCTGCCTTTTCTGCTATTTTGGCTATTACAAAATTTAATAGTAAAATAAAGGAAAATAGGATTACTCCAGTTGCAAAAAGCATTTCTTGATGAGTCCCAAAAGCATATCCCATCTCTAGAGCTATATTAGTAGTAAGTGGTCTTACACCATCTGTTATACTAGATGGTATAATAGGACTATTTCCAGCAACTAATATAACCGCCATAGTTTCTCCAATAGCTCTTCCCATTCCCAATACAACTGCTGTTAAAATTCCAGATTTAGCAGCTGGTAAAATTACCTTAAATATAGTTTCAATTTGCGATGCCCCTAAGGCTAAAGATGCTTCCTTATATTGTTTAGGTACTGATCTTATAGCTGTTTCTGCCACTGAAATTATGGTAGGCAACATCATTATAGAAAGTACTATTATAACTGCAAGTAGACTTTGACCTTTAGGAAGAGCTAATTTACTTTGAATAGCTGGCACTATTACTCCAAGGGCAAAAACTCCAAATAATACAGAAGGAATTCCTGCTAATAACTCCACTCCCTGAGACATTATCTTTGCTACTGATTTAGGTGCTATTTCCACAATAAAAATAGATGCTAATATTCCTATAGGTACTCCTATTACAAGAGAACCTAATGTTCCATATATAGAAGCAATAATCATAGGAAGAATCCCATACTTATCTGAACTTGGTATCCATTCTGTTCCTAATAAAAATTCTCTAAAGGAATACCCTTTAGATATGAATGGTGTTAACCCCTTATAGAACACAAAACCTATTATTAAGATTAAACTTACTACTGCTACTAAAGCACATACTTTAAAAATATTCTCTGATATACCATCAATAATATATTTTACACCCTTTGGTTTTTGTAATTTTTCCGTATTAACTGATTTTACTGACATATATTTGACCTCCAATTTAAATTCAATAGACCTTTAATATAAATTTTATCTCAAAGGTCTATATCCATTGTGGCACATAGATTATCTATTTTACTTTTATTCCACCTGTCTCTTCAACAATCGCCTGACCTTTGTCACTTAAAATATAATCTATAAATTTCTTTCCACCTTCTGTTAGCTTATCTTCTTTATAAACTACTAAGAAAGGTCTTGATAATTTATATTCTTTACTTAAAACTTTTTCTGGAGTTGCTTCTACTCCTTCAACCTTTAAATCTTTTACTGAATCACCTAATTGCTCAAAAGATATATAGCCGATAGCATTTACATTGGTTGAAACTGTAGTTTTAACACTTCCATTCCCCTCTGCTATTGTTGCCTTTTTATCTAACTCCTCTGATTTATATCCAGCGATTTCTTGGAAAGCATCTCTTGTTCCAGATCCATCTTCTCTTGAAACTACTACTATTGGAGCATCATTTCCTCCAACTTCCTTCCAATTAGTTATGGCTCCTGTATATATACCTTTAATTTGTTCCATAGTTAAATTTTCAGCTTTATTTGATGGATGAACTACTAAAGCTATTCCATCATAAGCTATTACTTGTTCAGTAACCTGTGATTTTTCTGCATCCTTTAGTTCACGAGAGGACATACCTATTTCACTAACACCTTCTATTGCATTTTTTATTCCTGCTGAAGATCCTATTTGTTGAACCTCAACAGTAGTCTTTGGATTTTCTTCTTTGTAGCTCATTGCTTCTTTTTCCATTAATGGTCCTACGGAAGTTGAGCCTGATATTTTAATTGTTACACTATCACTGCTATTATCTGAATTGGAAGCATCCTTTCCTCCACAACCTACTAATAATCCCATAGTTATTGTTGCAACTATTCCTGCTATTAATATTTTTATTGATTTCTTTTTCATATCATTTCCCTCCAATTTACTTTTAATTTATCTTACAATACTTATTTTAGTCTTTATTAGTTAACCCATTATTATACCTTTATTAAAAAAACTTTACTTAAGTTAATTATAGTTAACACAAATGGAAGGATTCCTCAATTTAAATTATGATTTTATTAGTGATTTTCACAAGAAAAGGGCTAGAGGATTCCCTCTAGCCCTTAACAAATTTACTATATAATATTTTAATTTTATTTTTCTGTATAATATGGAATTGTAATAATAAATTTAGTTCCAACCCCTAAAGTGCTTTCTACATCTATATTACCATTAAACCCAATGATTATATGTTTAACTATAGCAAGACCTAATCCAGTTCCACCCTTTGCCCTAGACCTTGCTTTATCAACCCTATAGAACCTTTCAAAAAGTCTTGGTATATATTCCTCGGCAATTCCCATACCAGTATCCTCTACCATAACTTTAAAATAGGTATCATAAACAACCTTTGTAATTACTACTGTATCAAAGGCTTCACTATATTTTATTGCATTATCCACTAAATTTATAAGCATTTGTTTAAACTTATCCTTATCTCCTAAAATATCTGGTATCTCATCTCCTACTATGCTAACATATACTTGCTTTTGTTCTCCAGTATTCTTCATTAAATAGAATACATCCTCTATAGCCTTATTTGCATTAAATACTTCTTTCTTGAACTCTTGTTTATGTTCAATCTGAGATAACAATAATATATCTGATATAAGTGCTGTAAGTCTTTCTGCTTCTTCATTTATTATAGTTAAGAACTTTTTCTTAGTCGCTTCATCATCAACCTCTTTTAAAGTTTCAGCAAAGCCCCTTATAGATGTAAGAGGTGTTTTAAGTTCATGAGATACGTTAGCCACAAATTCAGTCCTCATACTTTCTAGCTTTTTTAAGTCTGTAATATCTTGTATTACTGCTACAGCTCCAATATGTTGATGATTATGAACTATAATATCTGCAGTTCTAACCCTTAGAAATTTCATAGTAGGAACATTTAACTTAAACTCCTTAATATCTCTATCTCTCATAGAAAACATGAATTTTAAATTTACTTCGTTACATATATTTTCAACTGCCTTGCCTACCACATCTTCTTTAATATTAAAAATTTTCTTTGCATAGTTGTTTATCATTATAATATTATGACTATTATCTATAGCTATTACTCCACTTTCCATGCTTTGAAGGATTGCCGAAAGTCTATTTTGCTTTTCACTTACTTCATGTAAACTATTTTCAAGTCTGTCTGCCATCTGATTAAAATTCAAAGCTAACTTACCAAGTTCGTCATTGGTAGTAATCTTAATTCTTCTACTTAAATTTCCATTAATAATCATGGAAGTAACAACATCTAAATCTCTAATTGGTTTAACAATTATATATGATAACTTATTGGCAATCCAAAGAGAAATAAGAATCGTTATAAGTATAGCACCACCATACCATAATATATATGCACTATTTAATTCATGAGTTCCTTTCACAGGGGTCGAAATTCTAATCACTTTACCATCTGCTATAGCTACAGCATAATAAATAACATATGTACCTTCCCTATCACTGTATCTAGTAGCAGTTCCTTCTCCCTTAGATTTAGCCATGATAACTTCATCTCTATGATTCAGATTTATTAATTTTTTCTCACTACCTAAAGAATCAAACTCAACAGTACCATCACTATTTATAATGGTAATTCTAACATTCAAATTTTTCATTTTATCTACTATCTTAGAAAAATTATCCTGGTCAATATTATGTAACTGTTCACTTATTAGATAAGCATATACACTTAATCGCTCTTTTGCATTATCTTCACTTTCATAGGTAGCTATTGCATAAAATACTGTGGTTATAAATCCCAATACAAAAACTAATGCTACAAAAACACTTAGCATTAGTCTTTTTTTCATAGTTCTTTGTGAATTATCTTTCATAACTTTCTCCATAATTAAATTTATATCCTATACCTCTAATAGTTTGAATATAAATTGGATTCTTATCATTCTCCTCTATCTTTTGTCTCAGGTGTCTTACATGGACATCTACAGTTCTAGTTTCTCCTACATATTCATATCCCCATATCTTATCCAAAAGAAAATCTCTTGTCATAACTTTTCCTTTATTTTTTATGAGTATTTCTAAGAGTTCAAACTCCTTTAATGTAAGTTCTATTCTTTCTTTTCCTTTATATACTTCATGTTTTTGATAATCTATACTTATATCTCCAAATTTATAGCTATTATCCTCTTGTTTAAAACTAGTTCTTCTTAATATAGCTTTAGCTCTAGCTACTAATTCTCTAACCGAAAAAGGTTTCGTTATATAATCATCTGCGCCTAACTCTAATCCTAAAATCTTGTCTAGTTCCTCACCTTTAGCTGTAATCATAATTATTGGAGTAGACTCTATCGATGATTTTTTTCTAATAGACTTACATACTTCTAATCCATCCATCCCTGGCAACATAAGGTCTAAAAATATTAGATCTGGCTTTTCATCCTCAGCTATTTTTAATGCATCAATTCCATTATCAGCAGTTATAACTTTAAATCCATTTTTAATTAAATTAAATTTGATTAGCTCTTGAATATGTGCCTCATCATCAACTACTAATATTGTTTTCTCCATAAATATCACTCCTTAATCTCATGAATAAATGCAAAGGAAAATAACCTCCCATGAGATTCTTCTTTTTTTCTATAGGAATATAATTTTTTATCCCCGCTACAGTATGTACATAAGTTTAAACATACTATACTACTTTTTTTTATTCCTTCATTTGTTAACTGTATTTCTACACATTTTTGTAAATCTAAGTTTCTACCGTAATTAATCTGTTTATTTTTAAATAAATCATAATCTTTAAAAGTATCTATAAGCTCCTGGCTTACTTCATAGCAACAACTTTTATTATGAGGTCCTATAAAAGCTTTAATATAGCTCTCATCACAACCGTAATTTTCCTTCATAACTTTAACACCCTGAGAAACTATATTATTTAAAGTTCCTTTCCAACCACTATGAAGAGCTGCTATTGCTTTATTTTTAGTATCCACTAGAACTATCGGTACACAGTCCGCTGTAAATACTCCTACAGCCACATTTTTTTCTTTTGTTACAATACCATCTCCATTATAGTTTACTATAGACACATTTTTATCATAAGAATATACTTTAGTTCCATGAACTTGATTTAAAAATACAACATCATTAACTCCAAACCATTTTTTTAAATTATTCAAATTGGATTTTCCTTCATCAAGAGCTTTATTAAAGTTTAAGTCATATTTGGCTGTAGAAAATCCAATGGTTACATCACCTAAATCATAGGTTAGAAATTCATAATTTTCTATATTAGAAGATTTCATATTACTTATCACCACTTAATCCCTTTATCTCTTCTATGAAGCTATTAATATCATCAAATTTTCTATATACAGATGCAAATCTTATATAAGCAACTTCATCCATACTTTTCAATTTTTCCAATATTAATTCTCCTATTTCCTCAGAATTTATTTCACTAGTCATGGTATTATTAAGTCTTTTTTCAATCGAATTTACTAAGTTTTCTATCTCTAGTCTTGATACAGGTCTTTTCTCACAGGCTCTTATAACCCCACTTATGATTTTATCCCTGTTAAATACCTCTCTAGTTAAATTTCTTTTAATAACAAATATTTGTATATCCTCTATTTTTTCATAGGTAGTATATCTTTTATTGCAATTAAGACATTCTCTTCTTCGTCTAATTGCACCATCATCTTCTGTTGCTCTCGAATCTACAACTTTACTTTCTTCTCCATTGCAATAAGGACACTTCACTTTAATCACATCCTCTAAGTTTTTCTGTTTATACTACGATTATACACAAAGTATTCACTATTTGTATATAATTAATTCTTTTCTTCTAATTATTTTCAACAATTCCCTCTCCATCTACTAAAATAACATCTACTCCAATTTTTTTAATTCTCTCCCAAGGTAATTCTATGTCTTCATTTTTGGAAAACCATCCAGATTTCTGCGTTGGAAGTATGATAGCTTCTAATTTATATTCTTCACAATTAACTTTAAAATCTTTTATATACCCAAGCTTAGTACCTGTATTAATATCTATAATTTCCATGGTTTTCAAACTATTTATCGCAAACATTGAAGTCTCCATAAAAAACTCCCTCCTTAAATTTCATATCATTTTATCTATATTCTTTTTAAAATAGTATAGAACAAAAAAGGGAGCTTGGACTCTTTTTATACTAAAGAAAGTTTATTTATTTCTTCTATTACAAAAGATCGTTTATCTATATTTACTAAAACAACTATATAATCTCCACCAATTAACTTTACAGTACCTGTTGGTATTATTTCTTTATCTCCTCTTTTTATAGATACAAGAAGACATCCTTTTGGCCAATCAACTTCATTTATAAATTTTCCTTCCACTGTACTTCCCATTTCAATACAAAATTCTAGTATAGTCTTTTTGCTATTATTTTCTTCTTTAGTTAATCCGACCTTTTTAAGTAGTCTTTCTAATAGTACTTCATAAATAGGTTCATTTCTTAACAATTCTGAAGTAATGTATGAAATTATAACTACCACTGATAAAGACAATAAATGATTAAACGAACCAGTCATTTCCATTATAAGAATAATTCCTGTTATAGGAGCTTTAACTACAGCAGCAAAATATCCAGCCATACCTAATGCTATAAAATTGATAATAAACGAATTATTTATTCCAAAAATATCTATTGAAAGACCTCCAACTATGGCTCCTATAATTGATCCTAATAATAACATTGGAAGGAATATACCTCCTGGTACTCCAGATCCAAAACAAATTAAAAGCAACAAAAATTTAACTATGTATACTGTTATTAAAAATAAAATTGATTTTTCTCCTAATGATAAATCTAATATTAATTCATGACCGCCACCTAATAACATAGGTGCTACTAATCCAGTAATCGCTGTTATTATAAATGGTATCATTACTTTAACTTCTTGAGGTATATTTTTAAATTTAGAGTATATATCTTGAAATAAATATATCCCCTTTGAAAATATAACTCCCATTATTCCCGTTAGAATACCTAATATAATTAAAATCCAATAATAATTTAATGGTAAGGCTTCCATTGCACCAACAGTTAATGCTGGTTCAATGCCTAAAAACCTTTTTGATACAAAATCTGCAGTTATAGCAGCTGGCATAACTGTCAATAATACTAGTGGAGAAAAATTTCTGTGAATTTCTTCTAACGCAAATATTATACCGGATAAAGGTGAATTAAATGCAGCAGACAACCCTGCTGATGCTCCTGCTGTTATCAAAAATTCCTTTTTAACTGGCATCTTTTTATAAGTTTTTTCTGCAACTCCTTCTCCTATAGAAGCTCCAATTTGAACCGATGGGCCTTCTCTTCCAACAGAAAGTCCTGCTGCTAAAGATAAAAATCCCCCAATAAATTTATATATTAATATTCTAAGCCAATTCATTTTTAATTTATTTATAACTCTTCCTTTTACCTGTGGAATACCACTCCCTGAAATCATCCCTTCCTGCCTTACCATAATTCCAACTAATAATCCAATGGAAGCTAAAACTCCTATTACTATAGTTGCTTTTAGTAAATCTTTACTTCCCCATAAATATAATTTATTAAAGGACATAGACAATTTGTTTATCAATACCCGGTTTATTACTATTACTCCTCCAGTTACTAATCCTATAATAATTCCTTGAATCACCAATCTAAACTTCATATTTTTCCTATGCATCAGAATTTCCTTTACTTTCTCTCCTTCCATTCTTCCACCACCTTATCTAAATTTTTAATTAGTAAAATATTGTAGTATAACTAATCCTATTAATAACTTCTATTGTGATTGAATCACAATACCCTATTTTTTATATTAAGATAATAAATTCATGAAGAACTTTAACACACTAAATCAAATAATATCTATCATAAAAATATTTTAACAGAACAACTATATGTTAATCAAATTTTATCTAATTTTTAATCTTCATAACACATAACCTCTTTATATAGTTCATTGAATAATTTATAAATATTTATCTCTATATGAAAACTTATATGTAATTATTCACATATTCTAAATCTATAATATCCTATAAAGCAAAAAGGAGCCTAGGCTCCTTTTTGCTTACTTATAAATTTCAATTTTAACTTTTTTGCAATATAAATTTCTAATATACTATGAATTAATTACATAAAATATTGCATCTAGTTTTAATTCTAAAATTAAGCTACCTACCTGTAAACATTCATATCACACGTGTTTTCTCATATGTTTAAGTGCTGTCTTCTCTAACCTTGAAACCTGAGCTTGAGATATTCCAATTTCATCAGCAACCTCCATTTGGGTCCTTCCTTGAAAAAATCTTAAATTTAAGATTAATTTTTCCCTATCTGTAAGCTTCTTCATGCCTTCTTTTATTGATATATTTTCAAGCCATCCATCATCTAAATTCTTACTATCACTAATTTGATCCATAACAAATATGGCATCTCCACCATCATGGTAAATAGGTTCAAATAATGAAATCGGGTCTTGAATTGCATCTAGTGCAAATACTACCTCTTCTTTAGGCATTTCTAGTTCTTTTGCAATTTGAGAGATAGTTGGCTCCTTATTATCCTTGTTAACAAGCTTATCTCTTACTTGTAATGCCTTATAAGCAATATCTCTTAAAGATCTACTTACTCTAATAGAGTTATTATCCCGAAGGTATCTTCTAATTTCTCCAATTATCATCGGTACTGCATAAGTGGAAAATCTAACATTTTGACTTAAATCAAAATTATCAATAGCCTTCATAAGACCTATACAGCCTACTTGAAATAAGTCATCCACATTTTCCCCTCTGTTATTAAATCTTTGAATCACACTTAACACTAACCTTAGATTTCCTTTTATAAAATCCTCTCTACAGCCCTTATCACCTTGCTTTATCTTGATTAGTAGTTCCCTCATTTCCTTCTCTTTTAATACAGGTAGTTTCGAAGTATTCACTCCACAAATTTCTACTTTATTAATCATCATAAGGTCTCATTCCCTTCAGAATAATTACATTAAAATTATCTCCTGATGTAGTTTTTTTATACTAAAGACAACCTTATAACATTTTATTAATTTCTTTTTTAAGTCTCTTAATTATTCTTTTTTCTAGTCTAGAAATGTAGGATTGAGATATACCAAGCATATCAGCAACTTCCTTTTGGGTTTTTTCTGTAATTCCATTTAGTCCAAATCTCAACTCTATTATTTCTTTCTCCCGACTATTTAATTTATTCATAGCAATTCCAAGAAGTTGCTTATCCACCTCTTCTTCTATATAGTTATATACTACATTACTATCAGTCCCTAATATATCTGATAATAACAGTTCATTTCCATCCCAATCAATATTTAACGGCTCATAAAAAGATATTTCTGTTTTTATCTTGTTATTTCTTCTTAGGTACATAAGTATTTCATTTTCTATACATCTAGAAGAATATGTTGCTAACTTGATCTTCTTTTCAGGAGCAAAGGTATTTACAGCCTTTATAAGTCCTATAGTTCCTACTGATATCAAGTCCTCTACATTTACTCCTGTATTTTCAAATTTTCTTGCTATATAAACTACTAATCTCAAGTTACGTTCAATTAGGATAGATCTTATACTTTCATCCCCCATTTCTAAGTTTTCTACCAAAATTTCTTCTTCCTCTTTAGTCAATGGTGGTGGCAATGCATCATTTCCCCCTATGTAGTATATTGATTTGGCAAACCCCTTAAACTTACTTAAAAATCTACTTAATATACTCTGCAACCTATTTCTCATTTCTAAAAATCTTTTTAATAGCTTATTCATAAAAATTCCTCCTATTCTATAATCCCCCTTGGTAAAAGTCCATTATAATCACTATGTTTGCTAAGCTTTTTATCACAAAATGCCAATATCAAACTTTCTTCTCTTATATCCCCATTAATATTTATTTTCACGCTATCTGGTCTAATTCCAATAAGTTTTCCATTACCTCCACTGACAACGGAATAAGGGATATTATATATGTTATGGGTTTTTAAATTTAAATCTTTAAAAAACTTCTTTTCTACAATTATTACAGGTAAATTAGTTGCTGGCTCTCTAAGTTCATTACCTGTATCTAGAAATGCTTTTATTATAGTCTTAACATTATCTATACATATTTCTGTGGTGTACACATAATTAGTTAAGGATCGTCTATCTTTTACATATACAACCAACTTATAAATTAATATATAAACAATCATTAAAGACAATATAAGATTTTTATAAGAAAAATTATATATCATAGCACTTGATGATAAAGATGGATTATCCTTTATGGCTATATAAAAAGCCATTCCTGCAAGAAGTACAGAATATAGTATAAATATTCCTGTAGCCTTTAATACTTCAAACATACTTTTATCTTTAACGGATATTATTATCATTAGTATTGCTACTATTATTTTAAAGGGTGTAGACGTAAACAACTGTAGTTTCGGAATTACTATCGCTAAAACATATGAAGCACCAAGAGCTGAACTTAACATTAATCTTCCCATTGAAACCTTCTTTTTTATAGTTTGCATGGTTATTGTTAGTAAAAATAAATTTACTAANNCTAAAAAGTTTTCCAGCAAAAGTATATCTAAGTACACTACCATTTTATTTACCCCCTTAAAGATTATTATATAGATTAGTCACGGTAAAATTTGTAAAATTCTATTGTAAAACTTCATCTTATTACTAGAAAATTATGTCATTTTACGATTTATTTTTTAAATTAGGTATTTATTCAAAAATAAACTGTGCAATTTAAACATAAACTGCTTAAAAAAATAAAAGGCTTAAATAGAATATGATTAATTCTATTTAAGTCTTTTCCATTGATTTTTATAAAATTTAAATAAAAAGGGGCTATTGCAGAATGATTAAAAATCATTCTGCAATAGCCCCTCTATAAAATACGTACTTATATTATCTCATGCTTTTTCTAAGCCATGTAGGAACTGTAAAATCTTCACTTTCCTCTTTAGAAGGTATAGTAGCTTCACTTGATTGAGTTGCTGCTACCTCTGATTTAGGACTCTGACTTTTAATAGAGTCAAAGCTTACTCCACTTTCCATTTTAGCTTTTTCACAATCAAATCCCGTAGCAATAACTGTTATTCTTATTTCATCATTTAAGCTCTCATCAATTACAGCACCAAATATAATATTTGCATCTGGGTCTGCTTCTTCCTGTACTATTTGCGCTGCTTCATTAATTTCTAATAAAGATAAATCAGATCCTCCAGTAACATTTAAGAGCACTCCAGTAGCTCCTATAATTGAAGTTTCTAAAAGTGGGCTAGCTATTGCTTCTCTTGCAGCATCTTGTGCTCTATTATCACCAGTTCCAACACCTACTCCCATATGAGCAAGACCTTTATTAACCATGATAGTACTGATATCTGCAAAGTCAAGGTTAATTAATCCTGGTATAGTTATTAAGTCAGATATACCTTGTACACCTTGTTTTAAAACATCATCAGCTTTTCTAAAAGATTCTACAAGGGTAGTTTTTTTATCTACAAGAGATAATAGTCTTTCATTTGGAATTGTAACTAATGTATCAACAGATTCCTTTAAAGCCTTAATCCCAGCTTCTGCATGAATCATTCTTTTTCTTCCTTCAAAAGGGAAAGGCTTAGTTACAACACCTACAGTTAAAATCCCCATAGATTTTGCTATTTCTGCTACTACTGGTGCAGCTCCTGTACCGGTTCCTCCACCCATTCCACAAGTAACAAATACCATATCTGCACCCTTTAGTGCTTCAATTATTTCTTCTTTACTTTCTTCTGCAGCTTTTCTTCCTATTTCAGGATTAGCACCTGCACCTAAACCTCTAGTAAGCTTGTCTCCTAATTGAATTTTAAACTCTGCTTTAGATAAAACTAGTGCTTGTTTATCTGTATTAATACCTATAAATTCAACATTTTTAAGTCCTTCTTCAATCATTCTATTTACAGCGTTGTTCCCACCGCCACCACAGCCTACAACTTTAATTTTGCATAAATCATCATTTTGAACATCGAAATCAATCACTTTATTACCTCCTCATTAGAAAAACTCTTTAGAATTCCTTTTATTCTTGTTATAAACTTATTTTCTTTATTTCCATTATTGCTACTACTTAAATTTTCATTACTACTTTCACAGGAACTATTTTCATTATTAAATAATTGTTCTTTACTTAAAACATCTCTTATGATTCCTGTAGCTGTTGAATATATTGGATTTGCTGCTCCAACATAACTTGGAACACCTATTCTAACTGGCTTTCCTAATAGCTCTGAAGCTATAGTCGTAATGTCTCTAAATAAAGATATTCCACCTCCAACAATTACGAAATTGCCAATTTGATCACTTAATTGCTCTTTTTCAATGCGCTTACTTATTATTTCAAGTAGTTCTTTAACTCTTTCACCTATTATATCCACTAACATTTCATAATTAATTTCAACTATACTATCTCCGTTAGTGTTAATCTTTATTGTATGATTTCCTATGGAGTTTTCTTTCAATAAAGTATTGCATTTAAATTTTAGTCTTTCACTATCTTGTAATGACAACTTTAGGCAGATAGAAATATCATTTGTAATATTCTTACCACCTAAGGATACTGAAAAGCAATCTAAGAATCTATTATTCTTAAAAACTGTAACTTCCATATTAGAACTTCCGATATCAATGACTGCTACACCTTTAGCAAGCTCAAAATCTTCAATTATATCCTTGCCTATACCTATAGCATTTACTACCCAGCCCTTTACTTCAATTCCAGCTTCTTTTAAACATTTTTTATATCCATCAACATATTTTTTACTTAGTATAAATGCGTTGCCTTCTGATTCTAGTACTTTTCCTTTCATTCCTAATGGATTAGTAATATTCTTCATAGAATCAACTATGTATTCTTCAATATCAACTTGGACAATTTCTTGATCCTTGCCAACACAAAACCTTGCAACTTCTCCTACATTTAATATGTCTTCTTTGCTAATCTCTTTTATTTCAGGGAATGACAAAACCCCTTTAGTCTTTACAATTTCACATAAGGAAATTGGTACAGATAAGTATGCTTCTTCTAATGGTGAATTTACAATTTCCTTTAAACGCTCTACTACATTGCGCAATATATAAGAAATATCCTCTTCATCCAACATTACATTATCTTTAATTCCTTCATAATCTGAAGTAGTAATGCCCAAAATTTGTATTTTTTTTTCTTGATCTAATCTCCCAACTACTCCACACACCTTTGAAGAACTTATATCTATCCCAACAATGTAATTATTCATATATCATATTCCTCCCACATTCTACTTCCTAAGAAGTTTACAGTGTACAAAGGTATATTCAACATAAAAGTTGAAATTCCTTCAAAATAGAAGGATATTTTCAGTNNCAGAATAAATTTATATACTGTCTAGTCTCTATAATACCACCCTACAATATGCATGTAATTAATGAAATTTTTTCAATAGAATATAAATATGCCATTTAATCATTTATATTCTATCTATAGTATAAAACTTAATTTTAAAAAACACAATAGTTAAATTCCCTATACCATTGATATTATAGGTTTTCATCAACATAACTCTATCATTTTATAACTCTTCTTTATCTATATATCTATTAATTTTACTTATAGCCATTTCCATAGTTTGCATACCATATTTTGATGAAGTTTCCATAGCTGATGGTATTTGATGTATTTTTCCTTCCCTAATTAAATTTTGAACTGCTGGGGTATTAACCATTACTTCTAAAGCTGCAATTCTTCCACTACCATCCATCTTCTTAAATAATCTTTGACATACTATCCCCTTTAACACCGTAGAAAGTTGATTTCGTATCCTTAATTGCTGTTCTGAGGGAAAATAATTTATAATTCTATCAATAGTTTTGTAAGCGCTAATGGTATGTAATGTAGAAATTACTAGATGTCCTGTCTCTGCTGCTAGAAGTACTGCTGACATAGTTTCTAAATCTCTTATCTCTCCTACTAAAATCACATCTGGATCTTCTCTAAGGATAGCTCTTAGTCCACTATCATAACTTTCAGTATCTCTTCCTATTTCCCGTTGATTTATCAGTGATTTTTTATGACTATGTAAATACTCTATAGGATCCTCCAAAGTTACAATGTGAGTTTTTTTATTTGAATTTATCTCATTTATCATAGCAGCCATGGTAGTACTCTTACCACTTCCTGTTGGACCAGTTATAAGAATTAGGCCATCTTTTTTATTTGTAAATTCCTTTATAATTGTAGGCATATTCAAATCTTCTATAGTGGGAACTTTTACTGGTATTACTCTAATTGCAATAGTATCAAAACCCCTCTCCTTATATATATTAACCCTATACCTTCCTACATCAGGTAGAGTATATAGTATATCCATNNAAATAATCTTCTCCAAGGATTTCCATACTGTATTTCTTAACTATTTCTCGGGATAAAACTTCTTCTATTACATTTAATAGTTCTCCATTTTTTCTTTGAATTGGTGGTGCTCCTACAGACAGGTGCAGATCTGAACCTTCATTTTCAACCACATATTTTAAAAGTTCCTTTAACTCCATTTGTTATCTCCTTATACATCATAAAATATATTTCCACCTACATTATTAAATTTCTAATTTTTTATTTCACTTTAAGTTTACTATAATTTTCATTAGCTTATCAATGTATATAATCGTATTAAATTTATTTATATTTATATTGGCATTTAAAATTTATTTAATTTCTTTAGTATTAGACTAAAAGTTTCTAAAAAATATGATATGTATTGATTCATAATCTCTTTATGAATCAATACATATCAATATCTTTAACAGTATAAAAACAATTATATGTCAAATATTTAATTAAGGTACATTATTAACCTTCACCAAAATTTAATTCTTTAAGTAGTTTCTTTAATGCTCTTTTTTCTATTCTCGATACATAAGATCTTGAAATACCTAATATTGAAGCTATTTCTCGTTGAGTTTTTGGTTTTCCATCTATTAACCCATACCTCATTTCTATTATTTTTCTCTCTCTTTCTTGAAGACATGTTTCCAGTATACAATATAACTTTTTCACTTGTATTTTATTTTCTACTACCTCCAAAATGGAATCTTTATCACTACTTAATATGTCCATAAGAGATATTTCATTTCCTTCTTTGTCTAAACCTATAGGATCTTGCAAATATACTTCACTTCGAATTTTCTTGTTGTTTCTGATGAGCATAAGAATCTCATTCTCTATACATCTTGCAGCATAAGTTGCTAACCTAGTTCCCTTATCCATATCAAATGAATCTATAGCCTTAATTAATCCTACAGTTCCAATTGATATTAAATCGTCCACTTCTTTCCCAGGAAATGAATATTTTTTAACTATATGTGCTACTAATCTTAGATTTCTTTCAACTAAGACACCTTTTGCTTCAGGCTCTCCATCTTTTAATCTTTGTAAATATTCTTTTTCTTCTACTTCTGTAAGTGGTTGTGGAAAAGAGTTATTTCCTGAAACATATCCTGTAAGTAAGGCATATTCGCTAATTACGTTTAATAACCAACTCAAGCAAAACATTTATGCTCCCCCTAATAGTGCTTATTATTATAATATGTTTACTTTAGGGGAAAAGTGACTATATTGAAATATTTATTTAAAAGAAAAATTTCAAATTTTAGGTATATCATATAACATGAAATCTAACTTTAATTTAATTGCATATAATTACCTTGAATTAAATTTTCTATTATATCCTTAAATATAGAACATGCAACTTGACTACTTCCACTCTTTTCTTCTATTTGTGGTAAAAATATAACCATTGAATAGTATTTGTTATCGTATTTAAAAAAACCTGCAAACCACCCATCAGAACACTTTTTATCTCCTTCAAAATATTCAGTAGTTCCAGTTTTTCCACCAACTTCTATATTATCTATTTTAGCATTACTTCCCGTACCAAGATCATCATTTACTACACCTATCATACCTGCTTTAATTATGTTAGCAGTACTTTCACTAAACACCTTTCTAGATTCACTTTCATACTTCTTTAAAGTTTTACCTTCTTCACTTACAATTTCCTTTATAATTTTAGGTTTAATATACTTACCACCATTAACTACTGTATTGGGAATAGATAAAGCTGCTATAGGTGTAGTTCTCACTGTTTGCCCTATAGAAGTATTAGTAATAATATCTAAGTTGTTTTCTACCTTATATCCTTCTATAGTTCCACTTTTCTCATCCTGAAGATTTAAGGTCTTATTAAATAATCCTAATCTATTAGATAATTCATATATTCTATCCATTCCAACCTTCCACCCAATCTGAGCAAACGTATCATTGGATGATGCTATATATGCTTGTTCCATATTATATGAACCTAACTTTTCAATACTTTTAGGGAAAATCCCCTTTAAATAAAACTTTTCATCTATTCCTATTAGTTGATTTTCCAATGCTGCTTCATATACTATAGTTTTAAAAGTAGAACCAAGTAAAAAACCATTTCCACTAGGTATTCCAATATTTACATTAGATAAACTATCATTTTTCTGCGCCATTGATAATATATCACCAGTGCCGCTTTCCATTAATACTGCTCCAATTTGACCATATTCTTCATAATTTTTACTTTTTAAAATTTCTTCTATCTTTCTTTGAATATTATAATCTAAGGTTGTAACTACATTATTATTACCTTTTATATCACTAAATACTTCTTTAATAATATTACCACTAACATCCTTTTCAAGCTTTAATTGTTCTTTTTTATTATCCTTCGTATATTCATATATTTCTCTTTCTAGAGTTCCCTCATCTTTCATCTTGGAATTATCAGAATATTTTACTCCACTAGCTATTATATTTTTTATATTCCAATCATTATTCTTTTTATATTCAGTATATTCATATACATACATTCCTTTTACATCTTCTATATTTTTTAATTTTTCATAGCATTCTTTATCAATCTCATATTGTTTATTTCCATTCTCCATTTCATACTGTAATAAAGAGATATCGTAATCTTTCTTAAAACTTCGTAGTATATAGGATACATTTTTCATTGAAATAAAAGCTGCTTCTTCGTTTAGTGTATAAAAGGTTAATGGATCTATCACTACATAATATTTTAATGTACTCTCAAAAAGATTATTATTATTTCTATCAAGCAACTTAAAATTAATATTATTTATATCCTCTTCATAGTAATATTGTTCATTAGCAGATACTAAAAGTGTAGGCCCTTCCATTAATTGAACATGGATAAACCTTATAATTAATCCTATAAACATTAATACCATAATAGATAATAGGCAATAGTTTCTAGCAGTTATCTGCCTTTTGAAACTTTTTTGAAACAATAAAAACACCTCCTTTAGTATAATCTTTGACTAAAGAAAGGTGTTTAATACCAAATTTTGAAACTTGTATACACTGAATTATATTTTATTTACTCTTGTCTTGCTAATATCTGATGTATATTTCCTTTAATAACTTCTATAGCTACTTTATTATGACCACCCTCTGGTATAATAATGTCTGCATATTTCTTGGTGTTTTCTGTAAACTGTTCATGCATCTGCTTAACCACAGTTAAATATTGAGTTATTACTGAATCTACAGTTCTTCCTCTTTCATTAATATCTCTTACTAGCCTTCTTATAAATCTTACATCTGCATCAGTATCTACATATATTTTTATGTCTAGCATATCTCTAAGCGATTCATCCTCAAGGACAAGGATTCCTTCAACTATTACTATTTCTCTTGGCTCCACTAGAATAGTTTCTTTTTTTCTGTTATGTACCTCAAAGTCATACTGAGGCTTTTCAATAGCTTTACCATCATTTATAGACTTTAAATGACTTACTAATAAGGCTGTATCGAAGGCATATGGATGATCATAGTTTGTCTTTACTCTGTCCTCCATAGTTAAATGGCTTTGGTCCTTATAATAACAATCTTGTTCTATCATAGCTATGCAATTTCCATCAAAGCTTTTACATATTTCCTTTGCTATGGTACTTTTCCCTGAACCAGTTCCACCTGTTATTCCTATTATAACTGGACGTTTCATTAAACTTCCTCCTTAGCCTTTATAATAATATCATTTTCTTCTAATTCTTCATCAACTTTAGCAGTATATATCATTTTAGCACTAGGTGCTGACTCAATTTTATTTCCTTTTTCATCATGAAGATCTCTTAGTACAACTTGCTTATTTGAGCCTATTGGTCTTAAAACTTCAACTTGAGCTCCTTCGACTACTTTATTTCTATGCTCAATGGTAACTATTCCCGTTTCTTTGTTATAATCCTTAACTATACCTATAATGTCATAATTTCTTACATAAGCTGAGCTATCTTGAACTTGTTTATTTTCTTCATTCAAATAGAATCCAGTATAATATTGTCTATGACTAGGTTTATTTAAATCTTCTAGCCATCTTGGATTAAATTTATATTCTGCTGGTGATCTCATGTATTCATCTATAGCTTCTCTATATGCTTTAACAACACTTGCAACGTAGTAAGTGCTCTTCATTCTACCTTCTATTTTAAATGATAGTGCTCCAGTTTCCATTAATTCTGGAATGTGTTCAATCATACATAAATCCTTAGAATTCATTATATATGTTCCTTTATCATCTTCCACGATAGGATAATACTCTCCTTCGCGCTTTTCCTCTACTAGATGATATTTATACCTGCATGGTTGTGCACAAGATCCCCTATTAGAATCCCTTCCTACCATATAGTTTGATATAAGACATCTTCCTGAATATGCCATACACATAGAACCATGAACAAATATCTCTAAATCCATAGTTTCAGGTATTTTATCTTGTACTTTTTTAATTTCTGCAAGAGATAATTCTCTAGCTAAAACAACTCTTTTAACGCCCATCTTGTGCCAAAACTCACAAGTCTTCCAGTTAACAGTATTTGCTTGAGTACTTAAATGTAACTCCATATCTGGTACTGTTTCTCTAGCCATCATAATTATACCAGGATCTGAAACTATAATTGCATCTACTCCTGCTTCATATAATTCTTTTAGATATTCTTCTAACCCTTCTAAATCATCATTGTGTGGAAATACATTTAAAGTTACATAAACTTTTTTTCCTTTTGAGTGAGCAAATTCTATACCTTCTAATAATTCTTCATTACTAAAATTATCTGCAAAGGCTCTAAGATTTAACTTGCTACCACCTAAATATATTGCATCTGCTCCAAAATTTATTGCTGCTTTAAGCTTCTCCAAGTTCCCTGCTGGAGCTAATAGTTCCGGTGTTTTCATTTTCATTCCTCCTAACTGTCAGTGCTATACCATCTCCCATTGGTATTACTGTTGTAAGTAAGTTTTCATCCTTTGAGATTGTCTCCATATATTTCTTCATTCTTTTTACTATAGTAATCTTTCTTTTTATCATCAGGTCTTTACATGCAACCATACCTCTAAATAATACATTATCTGATATAATTATTCCATCCTTTGATAACATTCTTATGCAATGAGGTAAAAACTCACAATAATGACCTTTTCCTGCATCCATAAAAATTAAGTCATACTCATCATCTAAGTTCTCAAGAACTTCCAAACAATCACCTTGTATTATTGATATCTTATCATCTAAACCTGCCTTTTTTATATTTTCAGTTGCTATGTTTACCATTTTTTCATCTCTTTCAATGGTAGTTATAGTAACATTATTTTCCGATGCTAAGGACATTAAAATGGAGGAGTATCCTATTGCCGTTCCAAGCTCAAGTATTTTTTTAGGTTTTTTTAAATTAATCATAAACTCTATTAATCTAGCAGTTTCCTTTTGAACTATAGGTACTGCATTTTCTTCCGCAAAATCTTCTAATTCTTTTAACATCCCTTTAGAATCTCCTATGAGACCTCTTAAGTACTTTTCCATATAATCATATGTAATACCGCTCATATCTTCCTCCATATAGCCCTATATAATTTAATTTTTATTTATACACTATATTGAAAACCTCTTATCCATATCATATACACTTATTATTAAGAATATAATAACTACATAGATTAAAGTTTTCCTTATAATTTTTTAGTACAAAGTTATAAGCTCAAAATTATTGAGCTTATAACTTCTTATGATAAATTTAATATTTTAGTATCCTAATTCTTTTTTCTTATTCTCAAAGTCCTCATAATTATCAGTAAAATAATGATGCATTTTATCTTTTTCTAAAACGTAAAATAAGTAGTCAGTACTTTCAGGCTTAACTGCTGCTAAAATTGATGATAACCCTGGACTAGATATAGGACCTATTGGCAACCCATTAATTTTATAAGTATTATAAGGTGAATCTATCTCCAAATGCTTGTATAAAACTGTATCTACATGCTCACCTAAAGCATATATAACTGTAGCATCAATCTGTAGCTTCTTCATATCTTCACTCTTTAACCTATTGTATATAACTGATGAAACTAATGGTCTTTCTTCATCAACTCTAGTTTCATTTTCTATAAGAGAAGCTATAGTTATTATATCGTAAACATTAGTTCCTTCAGGAATAATACTCTTAATTTTAGAATTAAAAGCATTATTCATAGTAGCAATAACTTCATTAGGCTTAACCCCTGGATTAAAGAAATATGTATCAGGAAATAAAAATCCTTCTAAATCATATCTTCTTCCTTCCTTTGCTGGAATATAATCTGGAGCTGGATATTCCTTTACTGCTTTTAAAAACTCATCCTTAGTAAATACTCCTTTTTCATCAAATAATATAGCCATTTTTTCTATATCATATCCTTCTGGAATAGTTACAGATATAGATCCTTCATTGTTTTTATTTTCTAAAACAGAAATTATTTCCTCAAAACTTGATTTACCTGACACCTTAAATGTTCCTGGTACAAGTTCCACTGAAGTATTATGCAACTTCATATAAACCTTTGTTAACATTTTATTTTTTACTAATCCTTGATTATCTAACCTATCTAATATGTTATAAAGCGAATCCCCCTCATTTACAACTATGGTGACTTCATCACCTTTTAATGGAGACTTTGTTGCATAAATGTAATAAAAGCCACTGGCTGTTAATATTGCTATTAGCACTATTACAACTATACCTACAATTTTCTTCATATTACACCCCCATGAATGGAAATATTATTTCTTTAATGCTGCTCTCTTTCTTAGGGTTGGATCTAGTATTTTCTTTCTTAATCTTATAGTTTTTGGAGTAACCTCTACAAGCTCATCAGAAGCTATAAATTCTATACATTGTTCTAATGACATATTAGGTACTGGTATTAATTTTAATGCATCATCTGATCCCGAAGATCTTGTGTTTGAAAGATGCTTTTTCTTACATACGTTAACTTCGATATCTTCATTTCTAGAACATTCTCCACAAACCATTCCCTGATATACTGGTACTCCTGGTCCTATAAATAATCTTCCTCTTTCTTGTGCATTGAATAATCCATATCCAATAGACTCTCCAGATTCAAAAACAACTAGAGATCCTCTATTTCTCTCAACTATGTCACCTTTGTATTTTTCATAACCAACTAAAACATGGTTCATTATTCCATTTCCTCTAGTTTCAGTCATAAACTCATTTCTTAATCCAATTATTCCTCTTGATGGAACTTTAAATTCAAGTCTTGTGTATCCATTAACAGCACTTGTCATGTTAACCATCTCTGCTTTTCTAGGACCCATCTTTTCCATAACAACTCCCATATACTCTTCTGGTACGTCCATTGTTAAGTTTTCCATAGGCTCTAAAAGTTCTCCATTTTCATGTTTGTATATAACGGATGGCTTAGATACTTGGAATTCATATCCTTCTCTTCTCATAGTTTCAATAAGAATTGAAAGGTGAAGTTCGCCTCTTCCACTAACTTTAAATGAGTCTGCTGAATCAGTTTCTTCAACTCTTAAACTTACATTAGTTTCAAGTTCTTTCATAAGTCTATCTCTTAAGTGTCTAGATGTAACAAAATCTCCATCTTGACCTGCAAAAGGTGAGTTATTAACTATAAAGTTCATACTAAGAGTTGGCTCATCAATATCTACAAATGGTAATGCTTCTGGGTTTGCAGCATCTGCTATTGTTTCTCCAATATTGATACCAGGAATTCCTGATATAGCTATAATATCACCAAGTTTAGCTTCTTCTACCTCAACTCTTTTTAATCCATCGTAAGTATAAACATTTGATACTTTTACATTTTTCTTTGATCCGTCCTTTGACATTTGAGCTACTGTTTGATTCTTTTTAATAGTTCCTCTTTCAATCTTACCTATTCCAATTTTACCAACATATTCGTTGTAATCTATTGATGTTACTAGCATTTGTAATGGCTCGTCTATGTAACCTTTTGGTGGGTGCACATTTTCAATAATTGCTTCGAATAGTGGAACCATATCTACAGGTTCATCTTCAAGTTCTGATACAGCAACTCCATCTCTAGCAGATGCATATATTACTTTAAAATCTAATTGCTCATCTGTAGCACCTAACTCTACAAATAAGTCAAAGATTTCATCTATAACGGCCTCTGGTCTTGCATCTTTTCTATCAATTTTATTGATAACAACCATTGGATCTAGTCCAAGCTCAAGGGCCTTTTTTAGAACGAACTTAGTTTGTGGCATAGCTCCTTCATAAGCATCTACTACAAGTAAAACACTATCTACCATTTTAAGTACACGCTCAACTTCTCCACCAAAATCAGCATGGCCTGGAGTATCTATAATGTTTATTTTAACTCCATTATACATTACTGCAGTATTTTTTGAAAGAATAGTTATTCCTCTTTCTCTCTCTAAATCATTTGAGTCCATGACTCTTTCTTGCATTACTTCATTTTCTCTAAACACTTTACTTTGCTTTAAAAGTGCATCCACTAAAGTTGTCTTACCGTGGTCAACGTGGGCTATTATAGCAATGTTTCTTATATCTTCTCTTGTATATAAATTCATATTTTTCCTCCAAAATTTTATTTTAATAATAAACTACAAAATAAAATTGGATACTTAAGTATCCAATTTAAATTAACTATTTCAATTCTAATATTATGTGGATAAAAAGTCAATGTTATTAAAACATTATTAAATCCCAATACAGAATAGATTTATCATTAATTACTATTTGTGTAATCTTCTCTTAAAGCAATTAATGAAAAATGAAACTTGTTTAAACTTCCATAATTATAGGTAAAATCATTGGTCTTCGCTTAGTCTTTTCATATAGATACTCTCTTAGAGCTTCTCTAATTGTTGCTTTTATAGTAGGCCATTCTGTAATGTGTTTTTCTTCACAATGTGCAAGAGCCTCTTTAACAACCTCTCTAGCCTTATCCATTAAATCCTCAGATTCTCTAACATAGACAAAGCCTCTTGAAATTATATCTGGACCTGCAATAACACTTCCAGTACCTTTACCCATAGTAACTACAACAGTTAAAATACCATCCTGTGATAGATGTTTTCTATCTCTTAGAACAATATTTCCTACATCTCCAACTCCAAGTCCATCTACAAAGACTTGACCTGAAGCTACTGTACCTGCTTTTCTTATAGATGTTCTACTAACTTCAATAAGATCTCCATTTTCTCCTATATACACATTTTTTTCTGGCAATCCTAACTTAACGGCTAGTTCACCATGTTGCTTTAAATGTCTATATTCCCCATGAACTGGGATGAAGAATCTTGGTTTTACTAAAGACTGCATAAGTTTTAACTCTTCCTGGCAGGCATGACCTGATACATGGACTTCTGCTAGGGATTCATATACTACTTCTGCCCCCTGTTTAAACAATTGGTTTATAACCTTAGAAACTAATTTCTCATTTCCCGGTATTGGCGATGCAGATAATATTACTAGGTCTCCCTTTTGTATATTTACCTTTTTATGCTCAGAAGCCGCCATTCTTGAAAGAGCTGCCATAGGTTCACCTTGACTTCCAGTAGTTATCATAACTATTTCATCATCACGATATTTCCCTATAGAATCTATACTTATTAATGCATCTTCTTCTATAGTAATATATCCAAGATCTATAGCAACCGCAATAATATTTTCCATGCTCCTACCTGAAAGAGCAACTTTTCTATTATACTTTTTAGCTGCTGTAATTATCTGTTGAACCCTATGAATATTAGAAGCAAAGGTTGCAACAATAACCCTTCCCTTAGCACCATGGAAAATTTTTTCAAAACTTTCCCCAACTATACTTTCAGACATAGTATATCCTGGTCTCTCTACATTAGTACTATCTGCTAGAAGTACTGTTACTCCTTTTTTTCCCAGCTCTGCAAATCTAGTTAAATCTGTAACCTTGCCATCTATAGGTGTAAAGTCAATCTTAAAATCTCCAGTATGAAGTACTACACCTAATGGTGTGTGTATAGCTATAGCTACCGAATCTGCTATACTGTGATTTGTTTTAATAAATTCTACAGATACACTAGTAAGCTTTAAGATATCTTTTGGTTTAACTTCTCTTAAGTCAACCACTCCTAATAATGCATGCTCTCTTAATTTACTTTCCACGATTCCCAGTGTAAGTTTAGTCCCATAAACAGGAACATTAATTTGCTTTAATACATATGGTAGAGCACCAATATGATCTTCATGAGCATGGGTTAAGAATATTCCAGTTACTCTATCAGCATTCTTAACTAGATAGGTAACATCTGGTATAACTACGTCAATTCCCAACATCTCATCATCTGGAAATTTAAGTCCGCAGTCGATAACAACTATATCATTCTTATATTCTATAGCGGTTAGGTTCTTACCTATCTCATTTAATCCCCCTAAAGGAATTATTTTAATCTTCTCTTTTTCTTTTTTCAAAACTCTACCCTCCTTTTCTACATAATTTACTTTATGCTCTGCCTACTTTATTAATAAAAGATAAGTTTTTTGAGCATCTTAATTTAATCTGCACATATAGATATTTAATTCTTAACAGAAATTTAAATATCATATAGTATAGATTTATATAACATCTCTACTAATAATAAAGTTCTTATTATTGTAAAGAACAATTATCACAAATTCCATAAAACTTTAAACTATGATTTTTAATTTTAAAGTTGTATTTTTTTTCTATTATCTGTTCTAACTCCTCTAAAAGATCTCCTTCAACCTCAATGACTTTACCACAATTTTGACAAATCAAATGATGATGTTGATGACTTTCATCTTCATCACAAAGTTCGTATCTACTGCATCCATCATCTAAATCAAGTTTATATAGCACTCCCATTTCTTCTAATAACTGAACAGTTCTATATACAGTTGCAAGTCCAATCTCTGGACAATTAACCTTTACTAAATCATATATTTCTTCTGTGGTTAAGTGGCTACCTTCATTTTTAATAATTTCATCAAGTATAGACCTTCTTTGAGGTGTCAATTTATAGCCCTTTTCTTTTAGAATAAGTTTTAAATTTTCAATTTTCACATTAGACATAAATTAACACAACTCCTTCCACCACTAGGTGAAGTATATTTATTCTATAACCCCTTCATCATATAGAGTTTCAAAAGCATCATTAACTATGTTAAACTCTTCTTCATCCTCTACTGTTGCAAAGTATTCTTCTCCATCTTCATCCTTTACAACTTTTAGTGCAATTGCATCTTCATTTTCATCATCAATAGGTGCTACTATAAAATACTCTGTCTCTTCTATTTCTAACTTGGTTATAACTTCAAACTCAACATCATTACCCTCTTCGTCAGTCAATGTTATATTTTCTAAAAAATTTTCCATGAAAATTCCCTCCTTCTATATCTTCGTGATATTTTTCTTTCTATATAAAACTTATCCATAATATAATTCCATTATGTAAGTTATAATTACCTAATTAAATTTATACTATATATAATCTTAGACATGTAACTACTATTTACTAAGACTATCTAAGTATCCTTGCAAAATATATGTAGCCGCTATCTTATCAACTAAACCTTTTCTTTTTTTTCTTGACATATCAGCTTCTAACATAGCCATATGGGCCGCCCTAGTAGTAAGTCTTTCATCCCAAAATTTAATTTCTATATTTACATGTTCCTTTAAAGCTTCACAAAATCTTTGTACCTTCTCTGCTTGCTCACCTATAGTACCATTCATATTCTTAGGTAGTCCTGAAATTATAGTATCAACATTATATTCGTTACATATTTTTATAATTTCTTCTATATCTGCCTCTTCCTTTTTTCGTCTAATGGTAGTAATTCCTTGAGCTGTAAAGCCTAGTGGGTCACTTATAGCTACTCCAATAGTTCTGTCACCCACGTCTAATCCAAGTACTCTCATGCCCTTCTCCTCACTGCATATTGCGAACATAGGAAATCCATTATGATAAACCTCTTCTTTATCCTTATATAGATGCCCCTTATTCTGCTCATTACAAATTAATAATTTTATACTGTTATAATTAACATTAATGAATAAAATTAATTTATTCTTCCAACACTATATACATCTTTAATGAACTATATTACACTTTTACATATTCTATATTATGTGTAATTTTAAAATAAAAATGCCTTAAAAGGCATTTTTATTTTATATCTAGATAAGATTTTAAAACTTCTTCTAATATCTCGTCTCTCTCTAGTTTACTTACTAATGCTCTTGCGCCATTATAGTTAGTTATATAAGTTGGGTCGCCAGATATAAGATATCCTACTAACTGGTTAACTGGATTATAGCCCTTCTCAATTAGAGCATCATATACATCAGTTAGTATAACTTTTGTCATATCTTTCTTATCTTTCATTACATCAAACTGAACTGTATGTTGTTTATCCATTATATCACCTTCTTACCCTTACTTTATTTTCTATTATACCATCATTGAATGCAAAAAGTATACTATTTTACTAAAGTTTCTACTATTTGACTTACCTTTGAAATTGCTTCATCTAGTTTTTCTGGTTTCTTTCCACCTGCTTGTGCCATGTCAGGTCTTCCACCACCGCCACCGCCAGTGATGATAGCTACCTCTTTAATAATCTTTCCAGCATGGGCACCCTTTGCAACTGCTTCCTTACTAGCCATTACTACAAACTGAACCTTCCCAGCAACTCTACTACCAAGAACTACTACTGCATCTGAAACCTTACTTCTAAGTTTATCACATAAGTTTCTAAGTGCATCTCCTTCAATATCATCTAAAGCAGCTGCAATCACATTGATTCCTTTAATATTTTCAGCCTTATTAATTATTTCATCTTCAATACCACTAGCTAGTTTTTCTTTTAATCCTTGTATTTCTTTTTCTTTTTCTTTTAAAGTAGAAAGTAATCCATTTAACTTATTTAATAAATCTTTTTCTCCACATTTTAATGTTGCAGATATTTCTTTTAATAATTCTTCTTTTTCATTTACATAGCTTTCAGATTTAATACCTGTAACAGCTTCAATCCTTCTAATTCCAGCTGCTACTCCACTCTCACTTAGAATTTTAAACAGCCCAATTTCTCCTGAATTTTTAACGTGAGTTCCACCACATAGCTCCTTGCTATATTCACCTACAGATACAACTCTTACATCCTCTNNATCCTCTTTATACTTATCATCAAATAGAGCTACAGCTCCCTTTTCTTTAGCTTCATCTATAGTCATAACTTCCGTATTTACATCATAAGCTTTAAGAATTTCACTATTTAAATTCTCTTCTACCTCTTTAAGTTGTTCTGGAGTCATAGCCGTGAAGTGAGTAAAGTCAAATCTTAATCTATCTCCATCAACATAAGAACCTGCTTGATTTACATGATCTCCCAAAACTTCCTTTAAAGATTCATGAAGCATATGAGTAGCTGTATGATTTTTACATATATTACTTCTCATAGCTGAATCTACTAATAGCTCAGTTATATCATTTATTCTAAGCTCACCTTTAATAACTTCCACAAAGTGAAGTATATGACCTCTAGTACTCTTTTTACAATCGTAGACTCTTCCTTGGAATTTATCAGTGTATATAGTTCCTATGTCTCCTACTTGGCCACCCATTTCTGCATAAAATGGAGTTTTATCAGTAACAACTACAAATTTTTCACCTTCGCCTACCTGGTTTATAAACTCATCATCTTTTATCATAGATAATACTTTACCCTTACTACTTATGGCATCATATCCTAAAAACTCAGTAGTTATTTCCATTGGAATATTATTTAATGCACCTTCATCATTTCCCATGTAGTTTGAAGTACCTCTTGCAGCTCTTGCTGTATTTCTTTGATTTTCCATTTCTTTGTGGAAAGCCTCAAAGTCAATTTCCATTCCTTTTTCAACTAAAATTTCTTCAGTAAGCTCCACCGGAAAACCAAATGTATCATAGAGTTTAAATGCTTTTTCGCCGCTTAAAATCTTTGTATTTTCTGTATTCATCTCATCAATATAAGACTTTAATATATCCATACCCTGATCTATAGTCTCTTCAAATCTCTCTTCTTCTAAACCTATAACCTTTTTAATATAATCTTTTTTCTCTTCTAGCTCTCCGTAAGCATCCTTTGAACTTTTAATAACTACATCACAAAGTTCATTTAAGAATATATCTGAAATTCCTAAAATTCTTCCGTGTCGTGCAGCTCTTCTTAGAAGTCTTCTTAAGACATATCCTCTACCTTCATTAGATGGTAAAATTCCATCTCCAATCATAAAAGTTAAACTTCTTATATGATCAGTGATTATTCTTATAGATACATCTAAGTCTTTGTTATCACCATAGATTTTACCAGATTTTTTACAAACTGCATTTAAAACATCTTTAATTGTGTCTACTTCAAAGATATTATCCACACCTTGCATTATAGTAGATATTCGCTCTAATCCCATTCCTGTGTCTATATTAGGATTGGCTAATCTCTCATATCCACCTTTACCATCTCCATCAAATTGTGTGAAAACTAAGTTCCAAAATTCAATTATTCTATCCTCATCACTAGCTTTAACGAATTCCTCAGTAGTCTTTATTTGTGGAAGATCTGATTGTCTATCATAGTGAATTTCTGTACACGGACCACATGGACCAGCACCATGCTCCCAGAAGTTATCTTCTTTGCCTAATCTAAAAATTTTACTTGGATCTATGTCAGTTTTTGAAGTCCAAATATCAAATGCTTCATCATCCTCAAGATATATAGTTACATATAGTTTATCCTTTGATATTTTTAAAACCTCCGTTATATATTCCCAAGCCCATACTATAATTTCTTCTTTAAAATAATCTCCAAAAGAAAAGTTTCCTAACATCTCAAAAAAAGTACCGTGTCTTGAAGTTTTACCTACGTTTTCAATATCACCAGTTCTTATACACTTTTGACAAGTTGTAACTCTTTTACTTGGCGGTGTCTGAATACCAGTAAAGTATGGCTTTAAAGGTGCCATACCAGCATTTATTAGTAAAAGACTCTTATCATTTTTAGGCACTAAAGAAAAACTATTTAGTCTTAAATGTTCTTTACTTTCAAAGAACTTTAAAAAACTTTCTCTTATTTCATTTAAACTCATATTATTCATATTACATTCCTCCTAATTCTTTCTAATATCAATGACTTTTATTCAATTTTTACTAAAATAAAATAAAAAAAAACTTCCATCCCTGAAAAGGGACGAAAGTTTTCCGCGTTACCACCCTAATTATACTAGATTAACTAGTATCTCTTAATTAATTATAGCTCCAAGACAGCTTCAATATGTTTCACTGAAAGTTTTCACCAACCACTTTCTCTCTGAAAGCTTCCCATATCTACTAATTCTTATCATAACTTCATATTTATTTATATGAAACTCGACTCACTACGTTCGCTGAGTAAGTGATTCACACCAAATCGTAGATTTGGGTTCTCTACTTATATGATAAATTATATTTAGCATTTCAGCAATTGTCAACAATTCTAAACTAAAATAAATAATAATCTATTTCACATACTACTATTTTAATCATTACCCATACTGGAATTACAATAATCATCCCTAAAATTCCACCTATACTCCCACCTATTATAAGTAGTAATAATATGGTTACTGGATGAGAATCTACAGTTTCACCTAAAATTTTAGGACATATAATATCTCCTTCTAACTGTTGAATTACAAATAACCAAAATACAACTATAATAGCTTTCTTAGTAGATGTCAAAAGTGCTATTAGAATTATGGGAATAGCTCCTATAACTGGTCCAAAGTATGGTATTATATTAAACACTGCATTTACTAAAGATAATATTAAAGCATATTTTATACCACTTATCTTTAGTGCTATAAAAGTTAATATACCAATTATTCCACATAATTCAAACTGAGTTATTATATATCTTTCCATTACCTTATCTATATGATTTAAAGCTCTTCTAATGGCGTGTTTATTGTTAAAAGGCATATATTTCATGATTCCCTTTGAAATGCTATCTCCGTCACTTAAAAAGAAATATACTAAAGTTGGTATTATAAATAACAATAGCATATTTTCAGCTATGGATACAATTTTTGATAATAAATTCGTTACAATTATCATAAGTGTATCTTTAAATTTTCCGTAGGAATTATATAATACCTCCTTAACAAAAGGACTATCAGTAACATATTTAATATTTCCAGTAATTCTTTCATAATAACTTTTCATCTCACCTATTACTTCTGCAAAATTAGCGCTTTCATTATATATCCATGGAATTAAAATAGAAAATATTATAACTACAAATAATAAAATAGAGAGAATTACTATTAAAGCACTTAACTTTCTATTAACGCCCCTTTTTATAAAAAGCTTATGAAAAGGTCTAATACTATATGAAATTATAAAGGATATTGTCACCACTCCTAATACCTCTGTAAAAATAGGAAATTTCCATAATAAAAATATTATTATACCTATGCTTAATAGAGCTATTGCTAACTTACCTAATATACTCCAATTCCAATCAATCTTATTCATAATATACATCCTTATTAGTAGCTTTTTTCTTTCCCACATTAGGCATACATTTCAAATCAATATTAATATTTTCAGCTGTATATAGTATATACTCATCTCCTAGTATTAAATTTGATTTTAATAGAATACTTCTACTTTTAAACATACTGAATATATTATAATCTTTTATTGCAAGTCCTTTTATTTGAAAGTCATCATCAAATATAATCTCACTTACTAAACCTAATATATTTGAATATTTGTCTATGACATGCATATTCATAATAGTTGAAAATTCTAAATACCTATCCTTAACTATATTGTTAATTATTAACTGAGACTTGTAATATACTATATTCTCTTTTAGTATGTTAAACTCCTTACCCAGTAGCCTGTATGGGTTAATTTTAAATCCTATCACTTCCCCCTTATTAAAATCAACTAATAAATCCTTTATATATCCTACATTTTTTCCTTGGATATTCATTACATCCATATAGATGTAATCTCTACTTTTAGCCATAAAATAAACTCCCTTCAATAGGAAATGATATTTCTATCCTTGCCTATTTAAAGAGAGTTTATACTAATATTAAACTGGACTATGATGTATAACTATAAATATCATCTATTACTTGTTATACTTATCTTTCCACTTTTCAAGACCAGAAGATTCTCTATAGTTATTAATAGCCTTATGTATAGTTTGTTCTGCAAGTACAGAGCAATGAATCTTAGAAGATGGTAACCCATCTAACGCTTCTATAACAGATTCATTAGTAAGATTCCATGCTTGTTCTAGAGTCTTTCCAATAATAAGTTCTGTGGCAATACTAGATGAGGCAATAGCAGATCCACAACCAAATGTCATAAATTTAGCATTTTTAATCACATTATCTTCTATGATTAAATATATCTTCATAACATCTCCACACTTTACATCTCCACACTCACCTATACCATCAGCATCAGGTAAAGTACCTACATTTCTTGGTGCATAAAAATATTCTAGAACTTTATCACTGTAATCCATAAAAATACCTCCCAGAATAGCATCAAGGATTGCCTTAAAGATTATACTAAGCTTACATTATTAATAGGCCTAAATAAATACTTTAAGACAACCCTAACATATTATTCAATACTTTTTTATTGTGCTTTAAAATCAAGTATAATTTATTATTTTACAACGGTCTCAATAATTCCCCCACCAACAACTATGTTACCATGGTAGCAAACAACAGACTGCCCTTTAGTTATAGCTCGCTGAGGGGTTTCAAACTCTAACTTAATATGATTTTCATCTAATTGTGCTAGCCTTGCAGGAGCTGGTTTAGCTGAATATCTTACCTTAGCCTGAACCATAATCTCTCCTTCTATTCTATCCATAGGAATTAAATTTATATTTTTAGCGATAAGGGTAGTATTAAAGATTTCTGACTCTTCTCCTAAAACTACTTCATTTCTTTCCGGGATTATGTTAGTTACAAATACAGGCTTTCCAAGAGCAATTCCAAGACCTTTTCTCTGCCCTATAGTATAATAAACTATGCCCTTATGTTTTCCTAAAACTCTTCCAGTACTATCTACAAAATTTCCTGGTACAACTTCTCTTCCACTAAATCTAGAAATATAACTACCATGATTGTTATCAGGTATGAAACAAATCTCTTGAGAGTCTTTTTTTCTAAAGACTTCTAGACCTATCTTTTCAGCAATAGCCCTGATTTCTGTTTTAGAATAAGCTCCACAAGGCATTAAGGTATGTGCTAATTGATCTTGTGTTAGAGTATATAAAGCATAGGTCTGATCTTTTCTATCATCTTCTGAACGCTTTAATCTATATCTTCCCTCTTCAAAGTCTATAGTAGCATAATGCCCAGTAGCAATATAATCAGCACCTAACCCTTGAACTTTTCTTAAAAACTCTTCAAACTTTATTTTTCTATTACATTCTATACATGGGTTTGGGGTCCTTCCGCTGAAATATTCCTCTACAAAATTGTCCACTACATGCTCTTTAAAAGGAGCTTTAAAATTCATAACATAGAAGGGTATATCTAAAACATCTGCTACTCGTCTAGCATCATTAACTGCCGAAAGAGAGCAGCACCCTCCTTCATTTTCCGCATATTCAGGATTATCTGGGGCAAGCTTCATCATAATTCCAGTGACATCATATCCTTGTTCTTTTAAAAGATATGCTGCTACAGAACTATCAACTCCTCCACTCATCCCTATTACAACTTTTTTCTTCATTTAAGTATCACACCTATTCTCCATGAACTTGATCATGTATATCATCATGCTCTTCGTAATCCCAAGTCTGTAATCCTTGTTTCTCTCTATAATCATTTATAGCTTTATGAATAGCTTCTTCCGCAAGAACTGAGCAGTGCATTTTAACTGGTGGAAGTCCATCTAAAGCTTCTGCTACAGCTACATTTGTAAGTGTCCATGCTTCATCTAAACTTTTTCCTTTTATTAGCTCTGTAGCCATACTTGAAGAAGCTATGGCAGATCCACATCCAAAAATTTTGAATTTACAGTCTACGATTTTATTATCTTCAACTTTTAAATAAACTCTCATTATATCTCCACATTTAGCATTTCCAACTTCTCCAATTCCGCTAGCATTTTCTATTTCTCCAACGTTTCTTGGATTTGTAAAATGATCCATTACCTTTTCACTATATATCATAATTATTTATCCTCCTTATTAAAAAAGCTTTTAATTTTTCCATTTAAGAAACTGTCATATAATGGTGACATATCTCTAAGCCTTTGTACTATTGCAGGTACAGTTTCTATTACATAATCTACTTCTTCTTCTGTTGTTTTAGCACCCATAGTAAGTCTTAATGAACCATGAGCAACTTCATGAGGAAGTCCTATAGCCAATAATACGTGAGATGGATCTAAAGATCCAGATGTACATGCACTTCCACTAGAAGCACATATTCCTTTTGCATCAAGCATTAAAAGAACTGATTCACCTTCGATAAATTCGAAACTAATATTTACGTTTCCTGGAAGTCTTCTATCTCCTACAGAACCATTAAGTTTTGAATATGGAATTTCTAACAATCCCTTTATAAGTTTATCCCTTAGGTAAATTAATCTTTCTTTTTCTTTGGTTAAATTTTCCATAGCTAGTTCTATAGCTTTTCCTAAGCCAACTATTCCAGCTACATTTTCTGTTCCTGCTCTTCTATTTTTCTCTTGAGCTCCACCATGAAGTAAGTTATGAATTCTTATACCTTTTCTAAGGTATAAAACTCCAACACCTTTAGGACCATAAATTTTATGTCCTGATAAAGATAATGCATCTATATCCATATTTTTAACATCCATCTCTATATGACCTATAGCTTGAACTGCATCTGTATGGAAGAAAACTTTTCTTTCCTTACATATAGCACCTATTTCTTTAATAGGTTGTACAGTACCAATCTCATTATTAGCAGTCATTATAGTTACTAATATAGTATTGGGCTTAATAGCATTTTTAAGTTCTTCTAATCTAATAAGTCCTTCTTCATCTACATCCAAATAAGTTACTTCAAACCCTTGTTTTTCAAGATATTCACAAGTGTGAAGTACAGCGTGATGTTCTATTTTAGTAGTTATGATATGATTTCCTTTATTTTGGTTAGCAAGTGCTATTCCTTTGATTACCCAGTTATCTGCTTCTGATCCACCGCCAGTGAAATATATTTCCATTGGATCTGCGTTAATAGCTTTTGCCACTCTATTTCTTGCTTTATCTATAGCCTTTTTAGTTTCCCTTGAAATCGAATATATAGATGATGGGTTACCATAGAACTCCGTAAAGTAAGGTATCATCTCCTCTAATACTTCTGGTTTTGTGTATGTTGTTGCCGCATAATCCATATAAACTGTTTTATTCATTTAGGTCCACTCCTTTAATTTTCAATATGTTAGAATAATCGTCTACAATATCCTGTAAAGTTATTGCCATTGTTACAGAGTCAATACTATCCTTAATTTTTTTCCATACTATTCTAGTTGCACAACAATCAATATTGTTGCAGCCATCACTATCTAGGCATGTTGAAATTTCAATAGGCCCTTCCAACACATCCAATATTTGATATACCGTAATTTCCTTTGGATCCTTGGCTAGAATATATCCTCCATTGGCTCCTCTTATACTTTTTATTAGCTCTGCTTTTCTTAAAACAGAAAATAACTGTTCAAGATAATATTCTGAAATATTTTGTCTGTTTGAAATACTCTTAATAGATATGGGACTCTTTCCAAAGTTAATAGCTAGATCGACCATAGCTTTAACTCCGTATCTTCCCTTGGTTGATAACTTCATAAACATCATTCCTTAATGTTGAGTACTTTACTATGGTTTAATAATATCAAATCAGAGTGTTTATGTCAACTATTCTTTTAATATCTGCACCAATAAAATATATCTTTAATAATATATAATAACAACTATTTATTTAAGGAGGTAAAAAATGAGTAACTTTAAGGATAACCCATATAGAGAGTTGGTTTATGGAGTAGATATTAAAGTTCCATTATTAGATAAATCATATTGCATAGGTATCAATTTCGATAATGCAGCTACAACGCCTCCATTAAAATCTGTAATTGATGAAGTAATAAATTTTTCTCCTTATTACTCCTCAATACATCGAGGAGATGGATATAAATCACAATTATCCACCTATATGTATGAGACCTCAAGAGAAATTGTGAAATTTTTCATAAATGATTATAGCGATATGATGGATGTTATATATGTAAAAAACTGTACTGAAGCTATAAATAAGCTAGCTGGTATATTATCTAGCCAATATAAGGAATCAATTATTCTATCCACTTCTATGGAGCATCATTCTAATGATTTGCCATGGAGAAAAAACTTTGAAGTTAAATATGTAGAAGTAGATGATGAAGGTTATTTAGATATGAATGACTTAAAATCTAAACTAGAACTATATAATGGAAGAATTTCTTTGGTTGCAATAACTGGAGCTTCAAATGTTACTGGTATTAAAAATCCTATATATACCATAGCAAATTTAGCTCATAGTTATGGAGCTAAGATTTTAGTGGACGGAGCTCAACTAATTCCTCACAGTAAATTTTCTGTAGGACTTCAACTCCCTTTAGGACCTATTGATTTTGTTGCTTTTTCAGCACATAAGATGTATGCCCCATTTGGTTGTGGTGTATTAATTGGACCTAAAGATTTTTTCAATGAGTATGAACCTGACCATACCGGTGGAGGAACCATTAAATTCGTATCTCACGATAAAGTAATATGGACTGCTTCCCCTGATAAGGAAGAAGCTGGATCTCCAAACCTTATTGGTTCAATAGCTTTAGGTGCTGCTATAAATCAACTTTCACAAATTGGAATGTCAAATATAGATGAATATGAAAAATATTTAACTGTATATACTACAAAACATCTTCAATCTATACATTCAGTAACAATATATAGCAATTATTCCGACTTTCAAAATAAAGTTAGCATTATTCCATTTAATATAGAGGGAATGCACCATACTATAGTTGCTAAAATACTGGCTTATGAATTTGGCATTGCTGTAAGAAGTGGATGTTTCTGTGCTCATCCATATCTACAAAGGCTTTTAAAAATTCCTGACTCCATGATAGAAAAATTGACTCTTGTATCTAAAGATATTCAGCCTGGTATGGTTAGAGTTAGTTTTGGAATTTACAATACAATAGATGAAATCGATAAGTTTTTATATGCCATAAAAAAAATTACAGATAATAAGGGTTATTATCTTAAAAAATATAGCTCAATACAAAGTAGCTTAATATAAAAAGCCGTCCCAGAATCCACTAAGTTTTACTCTGTGTTGAAATTGAATTTAAGTAGTTTAAGTTCAATTTCAACATTAATGTAACACATAGGTAAGTTATCTGAGACAGCTTTTATATTTTAATTAAACTAATTTGTTATTTCGATTAAAAGTGCTAATAATGCATCTGTTAATATTCCTCATCCAGATATATTTATACTTTTGAAAGTCAGAACCCCTTCAAACTTACATGAATAGAATAACTATTTACCTAGTTTCCTATATAAATATTTATATAAAAAACTAGGTAAAATTTTCATACTCAAAGTAAAATAAAAGAATTTCATTTATAAAATTATATGATTAAATTAGCGACAGCTTAAATGTACTAATTAAAAAGTTTACTTATAGTAGACACATCCTTGTCACCTCGTCCTGAAAGACTTACTACTATCACTTCATTTTGTTTTAGAGTTTTTGCTAATTTAATAGTGTAAGCAATAGCATGAGCACTTTCAACGGCTGGTATTATTCCCTCTAACTTTGATAAAGTCATAAAAGCATTTATAGCTTCATTATCTGTAATATATTTATAGCTTGCTCTACCAATTTCACTTAAAAATGCATGTTCAGGACCAACTCCTGGATAGTCAAGTCCAGGGGAAATAGAATACGCTTCCTTAACATCTCCACTATCATTCTTTAAAACAAGGGTATTCATACCATGAATAATAGCCTCTCTTCCTTTTGTTATTGTAGCAGCATGCATTTCTGTTTCTACTCCATCCCCTGCTGCCTCTACTCCAACAAGATTAACATCTTTATCTTCTAGGAAGGCTGTAAATATTCCAATGGCATTACTTCCTCCCCCAACACAGGCAACTACATAATTAGGAAGTTTATTTTCCTTTTCTAATATTTGTTTTCTAGCCTCTTCACCAATTATTTTCTGAAATTCCTTAACAATCCTTGGGTAAGGATGAGGTCCAACTGCAGAACCAAGGACATAAAAAGTATCTGAAATATTTTTAACCCATTTTTCTAAAGCTTCATTCACTGCATCATTTAATGTTTTAGTACCACTATTTGCTGGAGTAACTTTTGCTCCTAATATTTTCATTTTAAACACATTAAGCTCTTGTCTTTTTATATCTTCCTCCCCCATTACAATTTCACATTCCATTCCAAATTTTGCGGCTAAAGTAGCTGTGGCAACTCCATGTTGACCAGCTCCTGTTTCTGCAATTACTTTATTTTTACCCATTCTCTTAGCCAATAGTATTTGTCCTAAAACATTATTTATTTTATGGGCTCCTGTATGATTTAAATCTTCCCTCTTTAAATACACTTTAGCTCCTTCGCAAAACTTTGTTAGGTTCTCAGCAAAATATAATGGTGTTTCCCTACCACTATAATCTTTTAAATAATAATTATACTCCCTCATAAATTCCTTATCTTCAATAGCTTTTTCAAAAGCCTCTTCTAACTCACCTAAAGCCTTTTTCACATCATCTGAAACATAGGCTCCACCATATTTACCAAAGTATCCTTTCATAATAAACTCTCCTTTTCTCAAAAAATAATTCTATAATTTTTATTAAATCTATTAAGTTTTTCTTTAACTTCTTTACACTCTCATTTCATACATACCACCACCTAAAACAAGCCAAATACTCCCACACAATAATAAAAAGCAATAAAAAAACTCCGCCCTATAAAAATAGGACGGAGATAGTTCCGTGGTGCCACCTAAATTGCCATTGATAAATACACTAATACAAATTTATCAATATGCCTCTTAATTTCAAGTACTTACATACTCTATCTACTATAACGTGTAGCCTACGATATCAAGTACTCTCACCATTGATTTCCTCTTATTTCTCAAAGGTCCATTCATCTAATTCCTTCATGCTAGGATTCCACCATCCCCAACTCTCTTTATCAAAGCTAAATTAAACTACTCTTCCTTATCATCAAACTAAATTATATTTATTTTTTACCATTGTATGTTTTTTCTATTATATATTTTATACAGTGGACATGTCAACACTATATAAAAAAACTATAGTACTTTCATCAACGATTATTAGTTATTATATAATAATCACTTGTTAAGTTATAATTTATATAAATTCTTCTACCATAACAGTATACTTTAACATAATATGGATATATTTTTTTGTGAGGTGTTATTGTATGAATTTTATTAAATTTACAACTAAATCAGAAATTATAACTTCAAGATCTATAAGAAAAAAATTACTTTTTATTTTCTTTTTAAATATTAGTGATTTATTTTTTACTTGGATCTTTGTCTGCAAGTATGGAGGCCTATTTTTTGAGGCTAATGTTATGGCAAAAAATATTGTGACTAATATTCCTCTATCTTTCTTTTTAAAAATGTCTATAGTATTGTTAGTTATCCTTTACTGGAATTATCGACTAAAAAGTGCAACATTAAATGGTCTATTAATTTCAAATATCACTGCTAATTTAGTGCTTACAATGTATATAATAATCAATCTTCTTCATGGCTTTAATCTTATAGTTTTATTATATACAAAGAGAATACTATTTTAATAGCACTTATAACTAACTATCCATTTTCCATTCCATAATTAATTCATTTTTACCTGTAGCTTCATCAATTTGTGAAAGAATAATATTGAACCCTTCTCTTTTATAAAATTCTACTGCTCGTATATTCTCTTCATAAACAGTAAGTGATAGCTTATTATATCTTTCCTTGGCATAGTGAATAAGTGCTTTACCTATACCTTTTGACTGATAATTAACATTTACAAAAACCGCACCTATAAACTCACCCTTCATTATACTTAAAAATCCCTTAACTTTCCCTTCCTCTTCATAAATATAAGTTTCAGAATTTGGTATATATTGAGTTTTCACTAATTCATAGTTAGAATTCCAGTAATCTTCATGTATAAAATTGTGAGCTGCTATATTGCTATTTAGCCATATATCCATTACTTCCTCTATATCTTCTATATTGAATACTCGTATACTCATAGCATTACCACCCTCTACTTTTTATTTTATCATTAAATTTATCATATAATTTTATCATATTAGGCTCGTTACTATATTTGTGGATTTCATCAATAGGAAGCCATTTAACTCCACTATTTTCATCTTCTTTAATTTTAACTTCTTCCTCTTCATCAGCTTCTAGCAAATATGCAAGGGATAGATGAAGATGTGCTGATACATATTTTCCTCTTTTATAATGTCCAATAACCTCTATTATGTCTAGAGATAATATCTCTGGAGTAATAGGTCTTATATCTTCTACTCCTGTTTCTTCCTTAGCTTCTTTTATTGCTACATGAAGTAAATCTTCATCCCCATCAGCGTGACCACCTGTCCAACACCAAGTTTTATAAATATTATGATGAACCATTAAAACTTTAGTTCTACGATTATTTACAATATAACCTGAACTGGTTACATGAATTAATGGATTTTCTCTAGTCAACAAATTATTAAATTGACTTATACTTAATAAAGCCACATTTTTATCTTTTGCTTCTTCCTCATTATGTGGAATATAATTTTTTATCTCCTCAATCCATCCCATGGTTAAGCCTCCTTTATAGCATTTTATAATTTAAAATTATTTACTTTATAGTAACATAAAGGTTCAATACAGTATAGATGAACTGCATTGAACCTCTTATCAATCTAAATTTATATGACAATATCCATTAGGATTTTTCTTTAAATACCTTTGATGGTATTCTTCGGCTTTATAATAACTTTCTAAGGGTTTTATTTCTGTTGCTATCTTCTTTATATAGTTCTTTTGTAATTTCTCCATGGCTTTTATAATTATTTCTTCATCTGATTTATTAACATAATAAACTCCAGTTCTATATTGACTTCCTATATCATTTCCCTGTCTATTCAGTGTGGTTGGATCTATAATTGACCAAAATTTATTTAATATTTCTTCTAAGGGAATTATACTTTCATCAAAATCTACCATACATACTTCTGCAAAATATGTATTTCCATAGCAAACATCTTCATATATAGGATTTGTTGTCCTACCATTGGCATATCCCACTTCTGTATTTATTACACCATGAATTCTAGAAAAAAACTCCTCTACTCCCCAAAAGCATCCTCCTGCTAGTACAATTCTTTTCATTTTATTAACTCCTTTATACACTTTCTTTAATACCTATAATTTTTCTTACTATTACATATGTCTTATCTTATTATTAAAGTCTTCATATAACTTCAATACAGCTTCTATACTTTCCTTCTTGACATCTTCATTTTTCTCATAGACCATTAATACCCTATATCCTACTTCTATCACATATTTATTATTAATGGCTATGAATTTATTAATTTCTTCATCATTATATTGAAGATTTCTCATATAAAGCTTTTGACATAAAAGAGTTGAATGAATAATCAAATCTCTTATTTCATGAATCTGCTTATTACTTTTCAAAAATTCCATACTATCTTCTATGAGCTTTTTATTCAGCCTAGCAATTTTATCTATAAGTTGTTCCACTCCATCCTTTAGCCTATATGGGAAAACAACTCTATTGGCTATAACCACAATAATTACCCCTATAATTACGTATACTATTCTATATAAAATCAATACATTTATATTTTCTGTGAAAGATGCTATACATATGGATGCGATAGCTGTAAATAGTGATATTTTATAATATTCTTTAAAAGCATAAATTAAGTAAAGAGAAATAGTTAAAATTCCTAAAGTAACTATTCTAGAATCCACCAGATTAATAAATATTCCTGTAAATAAAATGCCTAATATATTTCCTATAACTCTCTCTCTAGCCTTTTTAATAGTATCTTCATAATAAGGTTGCATAATAGACATTATAGTTATTGCTGCCCATATTACTTTATAAAAACCTAAAAACTCTCCAATAAGTAGTGCTATAGTAAGGGTTATTGCCATTCTAATAGCAAATTTAAATCTTATAGTATTAGGTCTAAAATATTCTTTGAAGGTCACTCTGGTTTTATCTATGTCAGCTCTAGCCCACTCTTTGTATACTTTATTAGAACCTCTTTTCTCTATGGAGTTCAATTCATTAATACTACTAAGAAGGTTTTCTAGTATTAAGGACATCTCTAAGTGATATTCCTCATCTTTATTCGACTCTCTTATAAAGTTCTCAATAGATTTTTTTATAGTTTGTAGCTCTAAATCATCTTTGCATAACTCTATTATATCTTCTACTATTTCTTTTAANNTTCTTTTAATTTTTCTATATATTCCCAAGAAATACTTGAATTTTTAATACCTCCATACACTTGAATCATGTATAAATTAAAGTATTCTACATTAATAAATATTTGAAATTGAACTTTCCCTAGGTTAGTGGTTAAGTATCTTCTATGTCTTGTCACATATACTTTATAAGCAATATCTCTCATTATTCTAGAACATTTATCTTCTATGGTATTATCATACTCTCCCCTTAAGATATTTTTAAATTGCTTGTTTATTAAAATAAAAGCCTCTTGCATGCTTTTTCCTAAAATAGACCTTTCATTTACTCTATTTATATAACTTGCTCCTACTACTATTAAAACTCCAAAGATTACAGATAAAATTCTTAAAGGTAGTTCTCCTAATGATACCTGCGCATATTGAGTAAATACATATAGCATTATAAAGGGTTTATAAAAAGTTAAATCATAGGGCGATACTATAGTATACATTATAAGAAAAATAGCAAAAAAGTTTATAGGTATCCCCCAAAATATATTTATAGATGAAAAATATGCTGTTAGAACAATAACTAAATCAATAAGGATTATTTTAATGGCTTTATTAAAGGTTTTAACCTGAAAATTTTGTCTTCCCATAACCGTTGAAGTAAGGGCTATAGGAAACGCAATCATTATATTCTTAACTCCAAATAATATGCCTACTCCAAACAGAGTTATTACAGCTACTGAGCCATGCTTTATCATTGAATATGTATTCATATTAAATTTCTTTACTAGTTTATTATACATAACACTAACATCCTTATTATAAATATTTATCTACTTATTATTAGCTAAATTAACTTATGTATTCTATATAATATTGTAATAACTAAAAAAAGACATCCTAAAATTTAGGATGTCTTTTTACGTAATAATTAATTTAAATATGTATCTTCCAGTGTTAAGTCCTAGAACTATAGCAGCTCTAAAAAAGCCTATGGCAGCAATACCTGCAAAAATTCCTGTTAATAACCTTCTTATATTATTACTAGTCCAATAACCATAAAATTGTCCCATGCCGTCAATAGCTAATGGCATGATAAGTAAAATCTCAATTAAAAGATGAGGTTTTTCAGAAAATATAATATATATAATTCCAAATAAATATCCTATAAGTATTCCAGTACATCTTGCACATATTGGAAACTGCTTTCCCTTATAAAAAAAAGATCTTTCAGGTATTCTATGACACAGAAACATATAATGTAGTAATTTATCTATAGACTTCATTTGATTTTAATAGTAATACATTGCTTCTGATGCAAAGCCTATAACAATGCATAAAATATAGAACACTATCCAAGCTACTACTCCACCTATCATCCAGTAACAAAGTGTTTTAGCTGACTTAGGTTTTTCATCTTTCCATAAGAAATATAAAATTATTCCTACTATCGGAAAACAACATGATGCTATACCCGCTAAATGAGATGGATTATCTACAGCCCCCGATTTGGTTTCCTTTACTCTTACTCCACACAACGGACATATTTCTGCATTATTGTCTATTTCTTTTCCACAATTTTTACAAAACATCCTTTTTACCCCCTTAATGTTTAATATTATTTTATTTTCTACATTTTCTATTAACATTATATAAATTTTTTATTAATATTGCAACAAAAATTTCCAAGTTATAGTATATACATAGGAAATATATTACTTCTTTTATGTCATTAAGACCCTAACTTCATCTTCAGTAAGATATCTCCACATACCTTTCTCTATTCCTTCTACATTTATAGAACAAATTCTTATTCTTTTTAAATCTATCACATTATATCCTAAGACTTTACTCATTCTTCTAATCTGTCTATTTAGTCCTTGAGTTAATATAATTTTAAAGGTATATTCATCTACTTTTATAATGCTGCAAGGTCGAGTCTTTTCTCCCAGAATACATACACCTGTAGACATATTACTTACAAAATTATCATCTATAGGTTTATCTACCTTTACTACATACTCCTTTTCGTGATAATTATCTGAATTTAATATTTTATTTGCTAGTTCACCATCATTAGTCATGAGAATTAATCCATGAGATTCTTTATCTAATCTTCCTACTGGAAACATATATTCTTCATAATTTATGAAATCAATGATGTTATTTTCCACATCACTAGCTGCAGTGCATGTAACTCCCATGGGCTTATTAAAGGCTATATAAATTTTCTTCCTAGCTGTAATAGGCCTATTGTCAATTAAAATTTCATCCTCTAGTTCTACCCATTGCCCAGGAATAGAAAGTATTCCATTTACTTTTACCCTTCCATCTTCTATAAGCCTATTAGTCTCTCTTCTTGAACAGATTCCAAGATTACTAAATAATTTATTAATTCTCATATGTTGTCCTTTCCTTTATCATACTAATATTTATCCGATGACTACCAGCTCTAATACGCCATTTTCTTCAAAGTAGGAGTAACGTCACTGGATAACGATTTCTACACTTCAGAGGGAGTAAAATCTCCCTCTGAAGCAAAGAACTCTGTTTATTTAATCCATTAAATAAAAAATATGATTACCATATATTTCACATAGTAATCATACTTAAAATAATTATATCACTTTATATTTATATTTTCCTAAAGTTTTTTAGTGAGATATCAAAGGCCTTTACAGAATGAGTTAATTCTCCAGATGAAATATAATCTACTCCAGTTTTACCGTAGTCTAACACTGTTTCTAAGGTAATATTACCTGAACACTCTGTTAAAGCTCTTCCATTTATTAGTTCAACCATATTTCCTGCTAAATCTGGGCTCATATTATCAAGCATAATTATATCAGCTCCTGCTTCTAGAGCCTCCAAAACCTGCTCTCTAGTTTCAGTTTCAACTTCTATTTTTCTTACAAAAGAAGAATTCTTTTTAGCTAACTCAATGGCTTCTTTTATACCACCTGCATATCCAATGTGATTATCTTTAATAAGTATTCCATCCGATAAGGAAAATCTATGATTTACTCCTCCTCCAATTTTAACTGCATACTTTTCAAGAACTCTTAAATTAGGTGTAGTTTTTCTAGTATCTAATATTTTTGTATTAAGTCCCTCTAGTTTCTTTACATATCTGTTAGTTAAAGTAGAAATACCACTCATTCTTTGAAGTAAATTAAGGGCTATTCTTTCTCCTACTAATATATTGCCCGCATTTCCTGTTACTCTACCGATAACCATAGTATTCTTTACTAAGTCTCCATCCTTAACAAACAAGTTAACTTCAACTTCTCCTAAGATTTCAAATACCCTTTTAAAAATATCTAATCCACAAATTATACCTTCCTCTTTAGCTATTAAATCAACCTCAGATCTTTCTAGCGGAGAAACTATAGCTGATACAGTTACATCCTCATAGGGACTATCTTCTTTTAAAGCTCTCTTAATAATATCATCAACAATTAAAAAGTTTAACATACTCACCATTTACCTTTCCCTTCAAATAACTAATAAACTTATACTTATATTCCTCATTTGCATTTTTAACACCACTTATAGCCTTAAGATTTATTCTTTCAACCAATTCGCCACTTAGCTTATCTTCACCTTCATCTACAAGTAAATTAACATGCTGTGCTGCCTTTCTACTAAAAACTAAACCCTCTAATAAAGAATTGCTTGCTAATCTATTGCTACCATGTACACCTGTACAGCTAACCTCACCTATAGCATATAAATCTTTCATGGAGGTTTTTGAACTTAAATCAACCTTAATTCCTCCCATACAATAATGATGGGCTGGAGCAATTGGCAATAAATTCTTCTCCATCTTATATCCACGTTTTAAACATTGCTCATAAATATATGGAAATCTATTGATTAAAAATTCCTTAGATTTATTAGTCATATCTAAGTAAACATAGGGTGTTTGAGGTGTCTTACATGTCTCCTTTAAAATCTCTCTTGAAACTATATCTCTAGGTAATAGAGGATTTACAAATTTCTCTCCCAATGCATTTCTTATTACTCCACCTTCTCCTCTAAGGGATTCTGATAGCAATAACTTACGCCCTCTTACCTTTTCTTCATATAATACGGTAGGATGGAGTTGAAGATAGGATATATCCTTCATAAGAACATTATGCTTTAATGCAATACTAAGACCATCCCCTGTGATAGTTTCTATATTTGTGGTAGAATTAAAGATCCCCCCAATGCCACCAGTAGCTAATACTGTAGCTTTAGCATTTATTGTTATAATCTCATTATCGTATTCTATAACTCCACCTATACATCTATTTTTATATTGAATTATATCTAGTAATGTAGCATCTTCTAATATAGTTATATTTTCTTTACTAGAAACATAATTGATTAGCTTCTCTATTACTTCCTTCCCGGTTTCATCTTTAGAATGTACTATTCTATACTTACTATGACCGCCTTCTCTAGTATAGTTTAACTCATGAGTATCCTTATCAAAATCTACTCCTAAACTCAATAGTCTATTAATATCATCAGTAGAACTTTCAACTATCTGAGTAACAGCCTCCACTTTATTTTTATAATTGCCAGCTTTTAAAGTATCCTCTATGAAAACTTCTTTGTCCTCAATATCCCTTAAAGTTGATATACCACCTTGAGCTAAATAGCTATTACAATCTCTTAACTTATTTTTAGTTATTATTAAAACCTTAAGATCATCCTTTAAATTACAAGCAGTATAAAGGCCTGCAATACCTGTCCCTATAATTAACACATCATACTTTCTATTCATTTTACTTATTAGATAGAAGGTGCATATTTTCTAAAGATTTATGAGCTTTCAATCTTAGTTGTTCTTCAATATGCACTTCAAACTCCTCATTAATTAAACAATTATATAAATTTTTAAGAGATATTTTTTTCATATTAGGGCAAATCATTCCACTTTCTATAGATATAAAGGTTTTATTAGGACTCTTTTCTTTCATCTGATGAAGAACACCTTCCTCTGTTACTACTATAAATCCATCAGCTTCATCTTTAGCACTATAATCTATAAGTTCAGAAGTACCTCCTATAAAATCTCCTAAATCCCTTACTTTTTTAGAACACTCTGGATGAGCTAATACCTTAAAATCTGGATACCTATTCTTTAAATTTAAAATCTCGCCCTCTTCTACTCTTTCATGAACTGGACAAAATCCATCATAAAGTATAAATTTCTTACTTGGTATATTTTCTTGCAAATAACTACCTAGATTTTTATCTGGAAGGAATATTATTTCTTCTTCTTCCACGTTATTTAAAATTTCCTTAGCAGAGGATGATGTAACACAAACGTCAGATAAAGCTTTAATATCTCCATTGGAATTTATATATGTTATTACCTTTGCATTCGGATTTTTTAATTTCATAGCTTTTAATTTATCTACTGTAGCCATATCTGCCATTGGACATGTAGTATCATTTACTGGAATTAATATTTTTTTATTCGGTGACAATATTTTGGCACTCTCAGCCATAAATTTTACTCCACAAAATACTATTGTATCTTTAGAACTTTCCATAGCTTTCTTACTTAAAAAATACGAGTCTCCTACTATGTCTGCAACTTCCTGTATTTCTGCTTTTTCATAAAGATGAGCTAATATTAAAGCATTCTTCTCTTTTTTTAACTTTAATATATCTTCTTTTAAACCCAAATTTTATACACCTCCGTTATATAACTTTACACCTGTATATACACCTAGTATAACACCATCTTGTAGCTTGTCAATAATATGTGAAGTTATCATAGAAAATGTTTATATAAAATTTAAGCTGTTACCATCTTCTAACAAGATGTAGTCAAACCTCTCCCCTTGGTGTAGTTCCAAAGCTACAATCTGCCATTAAATATCCATTACCATGACCTACTGCCATTTTTAAAAGATCCTTAATTTTTAAGTTTATAAGATTATCTGATGGACATATTGGAGCATCTTCAAGAAATAATTCTAATACTCTATCATCTAAAGATAAAAGTCCTTCATCTACTGTAATTCCGACTGCTGTAGACGTAAAACTCTTAGTCACATAATTATCTATTCATATTCTCAACATCTTGCCAACAAGCAGAAAGCAAAATTATACTCCCCAGAATAAATATAACTAAAATTCCAAACATCCAATTTAAATTAGTAAGAGTATCAATATTAAAAACTTCTATTCCTAACATACATAGTGCCATTAAAATTATATTTCCTAATGTAATTCCTGACATAGCCTTATACCATTTTATTCTCTTAGCATAAACTAATATAATTGCTCCTATCACTTGCATTTGTAATACTAATAGAAATACTATAATGGTTATTGATTGTAAAATGGAACCCAAATAAACTATTCCAGAGGTTTCAGTTTTTATACTAACTAATAAGCCTACTAGTATACCCACTAAAAGATATATTGGAAAAATTATAAGCCACCCCTTAATTCCCTTCCAAAATAACTGTTTCTTACTAAAAGGCAAATTAGAAGTATTCAAGTATATCTTTTCTTTTCCCATTTGTGGACATATAGCTCCAAAAGCAAAGAAAGGATATATAGAAAAACCAAATAATGACATAGTAAATATTTGATTATATATAGTTTTTATAACTCGAAATTCTTCTTTGGTTCTTGGCTTAATATTTATAAAAAGTAATGAAACTACGCCTATTACTACAGCACTACTCATAAAAATTAGTATAACTGTATTTACATCATATAACCAATTCTTTTTAATTTTTACCATTCCCATACACCTCCTTATAAAGCTTAACCACTGATTTCCCTTCCATTCTTAGATCTTCTACCAGTAGATTTTTTTCTATCTTCCCATTCTTTAAAAGAATAACTCTATCAAGCATTCTTTCTATATCTGCTACTAAATGACTTGAAATTATCATAGTGCTTTCTGAACTAAAATTTTCTAAGACTATACTTATAACTTCTTCTCTAGCAATTAAATCAATAGATGCAAGAGGTTCATCCATGATGTATAACACTCCATCTATTCCTAATGCTAGTGCTAGATGTAGCTTTTCATTTTCTCCTTTTGACAAGTTCTTAACTTTATTATTCAAATCCAAATTAAACCTTTTTAGCATATTTAATGATTTTTCCACATTAAAGGTTTTAAAATATTCCTCATAATAATCTACACATTCCCTTACCTTCCAGCTATGTGGCATTATTGGTGTATCATTCATATATCCAATTAGACCCTTATCTTTATAATTAAAGGCTTTACCTTGAAAATAATATTCCCCGCTATCAAAGGATATCTGACCTCCCAATATTTTAAGGAAAGTACTTTTTCCCTCTGCATTAGGAGCTAAAAGTCCTATTATTTCCCCCTTATTTATTTCTATATTTACATTATCAAGGATAACTTTATTATCATATACCTTATTTATATTAATTAATTTAATCACCATCAATTCCCCCTATGCTATCTTTAATTTATCTATTTTTTTTAGAATATAGCAGCCTTCAATGATGCTTATTATAAAAAGTAACCTATCAACTACACGTTGCCCCATTCCCTGTGTATCTAATGAAATCATAATAATTAAAATAGCTATACCTGTTAATAGTATTAGCATAGCTCCCCAAAACATATTTCCATAAGTTTCGAGTAATTCACTCTTACCTTTCACATCTGCAATAATAAGAGGCAGTATTATAGCTCCACCTGATCCTATTCTACTAATATAATGTACCATTATTTTAATTATATTTACTTCTCCAATTCCACCTATTAAAATCGCAAATATAATAGAAATTGCCATATACATTAGATAATACATACCATAAATTAAAAATAAATTACTTATTTTTTTTCTATTACTTACAGGTGTTATATTTATTCTTATGGCCTTATATGAAAATATTTTCAAGTAATTTATAAAAAGTATGATTCCCAGTACTATGGGCATAATTTCTTCCAATAAACCAGTAATAATATGAATTGGATAAATTAAGTTGTTTGCAACTGAACTTCCTGTTAAAGCTGT
>DKGY01000116.1:210865-211268 GCA_002453475.1 Clostridium sp. UBA6758
AGCTAAATAAACTTCATCTTTAATACCTACTAATCCATTTAAATATGCAATGCAAAGTATCCCATAGCAAATTCCATAGATTGCAATAGCAATTAACATCCCCTTGTTATATCCACTTAAAATTAAAGATTTTTTAAACCCCATTTTCATTTACTCTTCCTCCATTAATTCAATAATTTTTAAAGCTCTTTTCTTTGATATGCCTATAGATTTCATATCTTTAAGAAATTTTTTTGCTATTTCTTTTCCCATTTTATCCTGAAGATCATCTGAATTCGCTTTTTCTTCGGATACAAAGGAACCCATTCCTCTTTTAGTATAAGTTACTCCCAACCTTTCAAGCTCTCCATAAGCTCTCTGAAGAGTATTAGGATTGACTCCCAATGATGCTGACATTTCTCTA
>DKGY01000116.1:211301-233428 GCA_002453475.1 Clostridium sp. UBA6758
TTAAATTCAAAATTATTTATGTTCAAAGTTACTTCTTCACCTCCACCGTACTACTGTATTACTTAAATAGTACAGTAGTATTTTATGAAAGTCAAGGATAATTTTCCATTTAAATTCAACCACCTAGTTTTATTTATAAATATGGTATATACTAATAATAAATTTCTAATCGTTGTAAAAATATAGATATATTTGAAAATAGAACGGAGGAATAATTTTGAGTACTCAAATTATAATTGTTTTAGTTTTAAACTTTATAATTGCCATAATCGGAACATTAGCTTATTCTGTGAGACTTGTAGGTGTTAGAACAGGTAAAATAGCAATAACCTTTGCTGTATTTAATGTATTATCTTTAGTATCAAGAACAGCCTTAACTTTTCAAGCCCCTCTGTTAACAAAGTTTGTTGAGAATAGTACAGGGGGAAGTGATGTATTAAACCTTTTTAATTTAATCATTATAGTTTCTGGTATAGCTACCCTAGTAGGTGCATTTCTAATTCCTACTTTTCAGAAATTATTTTATAAAGGGGTTATCCGTTTTTCAATTGATAAATCTATACCCAAGCTAATTATGCACAGTTTTTCAAAGGCAGGTGTCCATTATATGAGAGACTGCATTTCAATTCCAGTGAAAGAAAGTGTAACTAAAATTAATTTTAAAAAGTTACCTTTAAAAATAATAATTTATAATATAATTGCAGTTGCAATATTAACTGTAGGATCGTTAGCACCAATTTATGCTGGTACCATAGTTCCTGATTTAAGGGCAACTTGTATAACCCTATCCTCAGTGATAAATGGATTTGCTACAATCCTAATGTCTATTTTTATAGATCCACAACTATCCATTATGACTGATGATGTTATAGATGGTAAGTGCCCTGAAGAAGATTTCCGTAGCTGTGTTATTGCCATGATAGGAAGTAAAACTATAGGAACCTTTGCTGCTCTTCCACTACTTATCCCAGCTTCTTATATAATAGTATTAGTAGCTAAAATTCTTTAATATAATGAGAGGTGTTCAATTTGTATAAAATATATGAAACCGAAAGACTTATTTTAAAGGTTATAGATGAATCCTATGCTAACCTGGTACTAGATTATTTCAATCGTAATAGGGAACATTTAAAGAAATTTGATCCGCTGAGAAATGAAAGCTTTTATACCATAGAAAATCGAAAAAAAGCCTTAACACAAGAATTAATTGATATAGATAATGGAACTCAATTAAGACTTTGGATATTTAAAAAGTATGATACAAATTTTAGAAATATCATAGGTACTATATGCTTTAATCATATAATAAGAGGTTACTTTCAATCTTGTCATGTAGGTTATAGCATTGATTATAAAGAAATCAATAAGGGGTACATTACAGAGGTACTAAAAAAAGGAATAGAAATTATGTTTAATGAGTATAACCTCCATAGAATCGAGGCTACCGTTATGCCTAATAATTATTCTTCTTTAAATGTACTAAATAAGCTTAAATTTCAAGATGAAGGTTTATCTAAAAAATATCAAAAAATCAATGGAAAGTGGGAAGATCATATACATATGGCTTTACTAAATCCTTCGATTGAATAATCGCCTGTAGTAGTCGTATAATTTTAATTAAACCTTCTAGTAAGATTTAATTTTTAATATAAAATTAGCTAGGCTTGTATCAATGCAAACCTAGCTAATTTAGATTTTTAGAGAATCTATTTCACTATTTTGTACCATAAGATATAAGGGTACATGGTGTTTGAATAATATAGGCACTATCTTTATTTCTCATAACATATTCACCTATTTTTGACTCACCATTTAAGTACATTTTAGCTTCCTGCTCACTTAAACCTCTATTTATAAGAGAATTTATATAGTCAACTTTTTCATTCTCTGATAGCTGTTTATTCCAATTCCAAGCCGTAGTAATTGCATCAAACTGCTTAGCATGTTCTTCTTTATTACCATGGGGATTAATAAATTTAACCCTATCATTCATTCGCACGCCAACATTGTGTAACCCTAACTCTTGCATAATTTCAGGAATTTTAACACCAACTCTATAGTCTCTACCTCCATTTTCTAATTCTTTCTTATACATTTTTCGATGTAAAGGTATCATTTCAAGTTCAATGTAATCTAATCCACTAAAATATTGACCTGTCTTTTCTATTTCTAGATCTGCCTCCATACAAACAACTAGACCACCACTTACAACTGATTGCATCATTTTTTCAAGAATATTCTTTGTATTTGGAATATGTCTTAAAACTGCTTGCGATATAGCTATGTCATAATCTTCAGTTGGTGTATACTCATTCAAATCTGCCTTTATAAATTTTGTTATATAACCTGAATTTGCAAAAATGTTTTTTGCATCATCTAAGAGCGTATCACTAATATCAATACCTGTATATGTACTTCCTTTAGGGAATATGGGCAATAATAGTAATCCAACATATCCAAAGCCACAACCAAAATCAATGATATTTACAGGCTTACTAATTTTCCAAACCTTCTCTACAAGGAATTCTATATAATCATCATTGCACCAGCCAGTACGTATGGCTTTTAAAAAATCCAATCTTCCATTCCAATATAACTCATTCATAATTTTTCCCCCTTAATAGAATTATGGTAATATTACCTGTTCTGTTTACTCAACAAGCTCCTCAAATTATTTTTTTAAAAAGATTTTTTATTCCATATAATTAAAATTTATTATTTATATGGTAGCATTTTCTATTATAACTATCTATACATTAAAAAGAAACTACTTCAAAATCTATTTATTTTGAAGTAGTTTCACTATATTAATATGCTTTAAAATTTATACTTTTTACTAATTTCCTTTAATCATTTTTTTACTTCCGAAATATGTTGCTAAGAAGTAACCACCATAAACAATAACTAGTACAAAGGCTGCAATAAATACATGCTCTACCATACTTGCTCCTCCCCATATTGCTACTATATCGGAAGCTAGTTTTAGTCCTACTATGGAATGGATTATAGCTAAGGATAGAGGCGTCATAAAATAAATTGCTACTTGAGTCAATATAGAGTGATTTATCATAGCTTCCTCTACTCCAACCTTTCTTAAAAGGTTATATCTTTCTGTATTATCTGCAGATTCTGATAGCTGTTGAAGTGCTAATACTGCTGCTGATGTGATTAGGAATATGATTCCCATGTATATTGCTAGATATGAAGCTAAAGCTCCTAGTCCAGTAGACTGTTCTATTATTTCATTCCTGATTAAATAATAAGTCTGTAGATTTCCATCTGCATAGTTCCCTCTAATATTCTCTTCTAAGGCTTTTATTATTTCACTTCCATCATCACTAAAGTTTATATTTAAATTACCCATAATAGGTGCTAGATTTTCTACTAGTGAGTCCTCTACTAAAAATGTACAAATATTATGCTTCATCATAGAAGAGTAAATTACTACATCTAAAGCCTTTCCATTGTAAGGTCTAAGTTTGTTACTGCCTATACTGATTTCTCTGCCATTATCTAAAGCTTCTTGCAGATTTCTAGTCATATCACTTATATCACCAAAGACTGCATACTCTCCAGCTTTGAGACTTATTTCTTCTTTATTTAGCATTTTCATTAGCTTATTGAAATCAGATACTTTCATGACATTAATGTTTAAATTCTTAGATACAGGATAATAATTGTCTCCATTCTTTAATCCATTTTTACTTAAAAAATCTTTATAGCTAACTCCACTATCATAATACTGATAACTTACATAGTTATCTTCATATTTTGATACATCTACATTGTGCTCCTTTAACACTGTTTCTACATCTGCTCCTCCATTGTCACAAAGGCTCATATCGAACTGTGTTAGGTCTTTAATATCAGCATTCATAGCTGTACTTATTCCAAGTCCTCCTGAAAGAGTACAAATAGCTACAAATAACATTAGACATATAAAGGTCATGGATATAAATGTGGTGTTAATCTTGCTGTTAATTTGTCTTAATATAAACATATTTAAATTTCTTAAATATATCTTCTTACTACTTTGAACAACCTTAAGTAAAAATCCTGCAAGGGAGAAGAAAAACAGGAATGTTCCCACAGCTCCAAGTCCAATAGCTATTAATAGATTTTTATCAAAAGTAGACATTCCATTTTTAAGCACTATGTAATATGCATAGCCTATAGTTACTACACTAATTATGAATACCACCACAGAAGTCCATATATTTTTAATCTTAACTTTTTCATTAACCTTAGCAGAAGTTAATAAATTTATTAGCCTTACCTTTCTTACAGTAATAGAGTTTAAGATAAGAATTATAAAATATATAGCTCCAAAGCAAAGAATAGTTTTTATAAATGCATCCATAGAAAATATAAATTTAAAAGTAGTTAAGTTTACTTTAAAAAGTTTTGCCGTAACAACAGATAGTCCTTGTGATAAAAATATTCCTAATATAAGACCTAATGCCAGAGAGACTACTCCTATCATCATAGTTTCTATAAATAATAAAGAGGATAACTTAGAGTTTTCCATACCTAAAGTCATATAAACTCCAAATTCCTTTTTTCTTCTTTTAATTAAATAACTGTTAGCATAGACTATCAAGAATCCTAATATAAAGGAAATAAATATAGATGCTACTCCCATAATGTTGCTTATTAGATGAAACATATTTTTATGCATTTCACTAACTTCCATTAAAATGCTTTGAGCTTCAATGGAGTTAAAGGTGTAAAATATACATACACCAAATACTAATGTTAAGAAGTAAATAGTATAATCCTTAAAACTTCTTTTTAAATTTCTAGCAGCTAATTTAAAATACATCTCTTTGGTCACCTCCAAGTAGAGTTACCACTTCAATGATCTTATTAAAGAATTCCTTCCTTGAATCCTTTCCTCTAATTAATTCATTAAATATCTTTCCGTCCTTAATAAATAAAATTCTATTTGCATAGCTAGCTGTAAAGGCATCATGGGTTACCATCATTATAGTAGCTCTTAATTTACAATTTAAATCTTCTAAACTCTCTAGTAACATCTTTGCAGATTTTGAATCTAAAGCCCCTGTAGGTTCATCTGCAAGTACTAAAGACGGATTTGTTATAATGGCTCTAGCTGATGCCACTCTTTGCTTTTGGCCCCCAGACATTTCATAAGGATACTTATTTAAAACTTCCTCTATATTTAAGCTCTTAGCAACTTCCTCAATTCTTTTATGAATCTCTTTGTGATTTGCCTTTCTAATAGTTAGTGCTAGTGCAATATTCTCATATGCAGTTAAGGTATCTAAAAGATTAAAATCTTGAAATATAAACCCTAAATTTTCTCTTCTAAATTTAGCTAACCCCTTAGAATTTATTGAGGTTACATCCTTTCCTTCAATATGAATATGACCACTAGTCACCTTATCTATGGTGGATATACAGTTTAATAAGGTTGTTTTTCCACTACCGGAAGCCCCCATTATTCCTATGAACTCTCCTTCTTCCACGGAGAAACTAATATTATTTATGGCCTTAGTTATATTCCCATTACTTCCATAATACTTTTCTATATTACTTACTTTTAATACTTCTTTATTCATTTTCTTTCCTCCTGTTCTCTATACCTATATATTACATGTATAGAAAATCTCCATCCATAGGAAAACCTAACAGAAAGCTTACATTTTTGTAACTAAGCTTAATATTTTTAATAATATTAGATAATTCAAAGGGATACAAGATTTTTATAAAAATAAAAACTCAAATATTATAATAAAGTTTAGAATCATTTTTGACGAATTTTTGACGAATAAAAATGAATTCTATAATATCTTTATAGATTTTCTCCCCGTGATATCAACTTATTTCTAAATATATTTATTAAATCTTATATAAAATCTATAGATATGTTATAAACTCTTCTTTACTTGACAATAATTAATTTGAGGTGATTTACAATGAAGAAAAAAAGAAAATTAAACACAACTGTCACTATGGGACCAGATTCAGCTAAATTAATTACAGAATCATTATTAAGATTAGTTGATTCACATAAAGAAGAACTTCTACAAATTTTGAAAGGAAGATGAACTTAAGGAAATTGAGTAATGATTCTATAAAATAAGAAAGGATTGTTATTATGAATAACTCAAATTACACTAGTCCATCAAATGAACCAAGTAATTCAAAACAATACACTGTTGTTATCGGAGAATGTAAAAAGAAAATGTATATTACTAACAAATTCAGCGGAGAAGATAAAAGAAAAGAAGCAGCGGATTTCATTCTAGGAAATAAAAAATATTATTAAGTATTGATAAGACTAAGGTTTAATATCCTTAGTCTTTTGTTATCTTTTAGAATAAACCCTTAATAAAATTAATGATAATACCATTCTACATATTCCATAGATTTTCTTCAAATGAAAAAGACCAGGTTTCTTAAGACTTCTTTACACTTTTCAATTTTAATATCAGTATCTTCATTATCTTTAGTTCCTATGTAACTCGCTATCGGTGAAAATATATCTATTATTTCCTGCGCTTCTTTCTTTTCATCACTAAAAATCCATCCTTTTTCAATTTGTTCTTCTTTAGTGTAAAAATTAAATCCTTTTAATTTAGCTGCTATTTTTTCAGTAAATGTCAATTCTTCATAAAGCTTATTAACCTTATAACCTCCAACTTTATTCATTGCTACTACTATATTTATACCAAATATTAAGCTATTTTTTCATATCGGCTTAACAGAATCCTTTAAAAGTATTAAATGGATTTAAAAAGAATAGCATCACAGATATGAAAAATAGAGTTATAGCAATGAATGCGACTACTTGCAGAATAAATCTACACTATGCACTAAAGAAGTCGTTTAATGTATCCATACACGAATTAAGACATACTTACACAACACTATTAATCCAAAATGGTTTTGATTTTAAAACTGCTGCTGAATATATTGGTGATAATGTGGAAGAGGTAATAAGGACCTATAGCCATATAAATGATGATATGAGGAAAAGAGGGAATGAGAAGATAGTCGAAATTTTTTAAAAATTATTTTTGACGAAACTTTTGACGAATTATCTTGAATATAGTATTTTCAAGGTGTAGTAAGGATATAAACAGAAAACTTACATTTTTGTTAGGTTAACCTTTTAATATGAACATTTTATTTATAGGAAACAAAATGGATACTGTAGTACCTTCACCACCCTTAGACCTTATCCTTATACCAAGTCCTAACTTTTCACAAAGATTTTTGCAAAGGTATAATCCTATTCCTGTGGATTTTCCAAAGATTCTTCCATTTTCTCCGGTATATCCTTTTTCAAACACTTTGCCTATGGAGCTTTCACCAATGCCTATACCATTGTCTTCTATATTTAAAATAACGTCTCCTGCCTTTTCTATGCAGTATATTTTAATAGTATCTTGTTTTTTATTCTCTTCACCTGATGAGTTTTCTCTACTCCTCTTAGGCAATTTCATATATTTAATAGAATTTGATATAATCTGATTTAATATAAATTCTACCCATTTACTATCTGCATATACTGTTTTATCTACATTATCCATTTCAATTTTAATTCCTTTTTCAATAAGGACTCTCGCATTTCTTTTTATAGCTGTGCTAATAGAATTTTTAAGATTAATCTCTCTAATCATATAATCCTTCTCTATATTATTACTTCTAGTATAAAAAAGAGCTTGCTCTATATAATTTTCTACCTTATCTAAATCCTCTTCTATACTCTGAGTCACAGAAGATGGATTATTTTCTATTGTTAATCTACTGGATGCTATAGGTGTTTTAATTTCATGAACCCATAGCTCTATATAATCCTTATATTCACTATTTTTGATGTTTAGAGTGGATATTTCATCATTCATAGCTTTATCTGTCTCCTGAATTACTTCATATAAGATTCTTCCTTCTAAGAAATCTGGCTCTCCTACTATTTCAGATATAAGATATTTCTTATCTAAATTATTTAACCCTTGTAAAAGGTTATTATAATATTTTCTTTTATCAAAATAATCATATATATAAAACACGGATGATCCTATAAAATTTAGAACTTCAACAAAAATAATAGCATAACTATCTACCTTTAGTGCTTTTAACAAAATTCCTGTAAATAGAAGAATTATTAAGTTTATAACTAAAAAAATTATCTTTTCTTTTATATATTCTCTAAACTCCATAAAACTTTCCTTCCTTTAGCTTTAATTCATCCTAATACTTTAAGCTAAAATATATCCTTGCCCTCTTTTAGTTTGTAAATAGCCAACAGCTCCTATTTCCTCTATTTTTTTTCTTAATCTATTTATGTTTACAGTTAGGGTATTGTCATCTACAAACTCATCAGATTGCCATAGACATTTCATAAGTTCATCTCTAGAAACTATTTTTTCCTTACTTTTAATTAATGTATATAGAATTTTACTTTCATTTTTAGTTAATTCTTGTTTTTCATCATCAAACTCTATTTCACTAGTAGAAAGATTATATTTAAGTCCTCTACAAGTAAAAATCTCCATATCATTACTGCTATAGGTTCTCCTAATAATTGATGCGATCCTAGCTAAAAGTATTTGAGTATTATAGGGTTTAGTAATGAAATCATCAGCACCTAGATTCATACTCATTAATTCATCCATATCACTATCTCTGCTAGTTACAACAATAATAGGCACACTAGAAGTTTTTCTTATTTCTCTNNTTTCATAATAAGGTAAATTAATATCTAATAATACTAAATTAGGCTCTTCTTCTAAAGCCTCTTCTACTATATTTTCAAAATTATCAGAAGTTACAATGTCATATCCATATCTACTTAAAAAAGTGCCTAGCTCTCTTCTAATCTTTTCTTCATCTTCTATAATGAAAATTTTTTCTTTCATAAGTTAATCACCCCCTCTATGATTATATCTAATTTGGTGTATTTTAACAAAACTTATTGTACTTTTTTCTTTTTAAGGATTTTTTGCTTTATTCTAATCTGTCCATACTCTCTTAATATCTATAATACTATTTATATCATTACTTTTAAATCTCAATAAATATACATCAGGATTACTTAAGTTTTTCCAAAAATCAAAACCTGAAACTTTATCAAAGTACCTCATTATCAAAGAAAATAACTCTCCATGGGTCACTATTGCTACATTTTCCTCTTCTAGCTTTAAAATATCAGTTAAAGCTTCAGTAGCCCTTTTATCAGCTTGATTTGAAGATTCTCCCACATGAAAGGTTATATCCATATCTTCATAGGCTGCTAATAAATATGGGGTATAATCCTCTACTACATAAGGCAGTAATAATTTTTCTCTTACTCTTTCATCAATATTTATTTTTAAATCTAAATGTTCTGCAAAGGGTGTTATTGTCTTTATAGCCCTTACATAGGGACTAGATACTATATAATTAATATTATATTTTAATAAATAATTCTTTAATTCTATTGATTGACCAATGCCAACCTCCGTTAACTCCGCCTCAGCCGGCTGTCCAAACGCCTTACAATGTCTAATTAGATAAATGTTCTTCATGTTATCACTCCTATATTGTCATTTAAAATTCCTTATTTTCATCTATTAAAATTTGAATTTGTCCTAAAGCTTTTTCTTCTTTGTCTATACCACATCTTGTCATTATATATATCTCATAAAAAGTTCCACTAACTATTATATTATTTTTTTCAATATAATGAACTAGCTTTTTGTAATATTGGCTTGTATCTTTATAATCATCATCAAAATTTATTGTAATATAATTTCCGGATTTTAATGTAATTACTTTTTTCTCATCTATGTCCATATTTTCATTTATACTTATCATCAAATTATTGTATGTTAACTTTTCTTGATTTTTAAAATCTACATATGACGTTGGAAAAACTAACTCTTTATTAGTACTTCCATATTTTTTTTCTATATATCCTAAGGTTTTAGATAGGTTTATTTCAAATTCTTCTGTATATCTATGTGTATTACTATATTTTATAAATTTTCTTTCACCACAGTATTTTATAAAGGGCTCATTTATCCCCTCTTTTAATACTGTTTGAATTCTATCTTCTAAAAAACATATATTATTTTTTATGTTATTCAACTCTTTTATCTTCTCTTCTACTATCTCTTTTTGCTTTGTTATTATATCTAAAATAGAGTTAATAGAAGTATAATTATTTACTAGTATCATTATTTCATCTAAAGATAATCCCATTGCTTTACATTGTTTTATCAAATCTAAAATTATAAAGTGTTTTACCGAATAATACCTATATTTGCTCTTTTCATTTATATATGCAGGCTTTAGTAATCCAATTTTGTCATAATGCCTCAATGTTTGTATTGAAATATTATGAAGTTTAGATACTTCACCAATTGAAAATCTTGTATCCATATACTCTCACCCCATTATCATTATATCCTAAATTTCAAAAATAGGCTGTCCAAAAATCCTTAAATTTTGGACAGCCTTACTATGCTAAATTCTATACACTTAATACTTCTTTGGTAGAAACTCTTATATTTGCCATTATACTTATAGTTATAAATGTAAGGCTTTCTGACAATATTGTACCTGCCCAGATTCCATTTGCTCCAAATATTTTATAGAGTATCATTAATGAAATCGGTAAGTATATAACAGACCTTAAAAGACAACTTAAATTTGAATACTTTGGTGTTTCTAAAGCTTGAAAATAAACTAATGTATTTAAATTTATTCCAACTACAAAATAACTTATACTTGCTATTCTAAGTGCTATGTATGCAAGGTTTGCAATGACAGGATCTGCCGTGAATATACCTATGAGTGTTGGCCCAAACACAAAACATACTACAACAGAAAATCCACTTATCAATGTGGAGAATATACATGTTACTTTAAAGAATCCTAACATCTTTTCCCCATCTTTTTTACCAAAATTATAACTGATAAGAGGTTGTACCCCTAAAGTTAATCCATAAAGAACCATATATATATTTGTTGTTATATAGTTAATTATACTATAAGCTGAAATTCCCATTTCTCCAATGAACTTAACTAAAACAATATTATGTATTAACACCATTATTGAATAACTTCCTTGGGCGAAAAACGATGGGAATCCTATTAAGCAGAACTCTTTTAAATCACTTTTATTTATTCTTATATTCCCAAAGGTTAAGTAACCTTTCTTCATAATAAAATGTGGCAATAATACAGATACTGTGACAATTTGACCAAGTCCTGTAGCTATTGCAGCTCCCTTTATACCTAATCCAAACTTAAATATAAATACATAGTCTAGTACAATATTAGTTATTGCTCCTGCAATTGTTGATATCATTGCAAGTTTTGGTCTTCCATCATTTCTAACAAAACTACTTAGTACTATCCCTATTAAGTTAGGTATACAAAAGATTGCATAAAATCTTAGATATTCTACAGCTAACCCTTTTAAATTTGATGTTGCTCCTAACATAGTTACTATTTGTTCTGTGAATATAATACATATAATACTTATAATACCACTAGCTATTAAAAGAAACTTAAATACTTGTCTAAAAATGCTTACTGCTCTATCTATATTCTTTGCACCTATGTTTTTAGATACTAAAGCTCCTCCACCTATTGCAAACATTGAAGCCAGTCCAAATAACATCACTGTAAACGGAAGTACAATATTTACTGCTGCTAATGCTAAATCACCCACACCTTGTCCTACAAATATTCCATCTACTACTGTATATAAAGATGATATAAACATGGCAAGTGCAGAAGGTACTGCATACTTAAAAAACTCTTTTAACATATTATCTTTTTCCATACTTTATTCTCCTTCGTTTTTTATCCTACCTTATACATAATAAAGTCTATCCTTAGTATAGAGTCAATAGTTTTTTCAAATATATCCATAAATTTATATACTTATTTTCCCTATAAATCATAAAGCTGTTTCAGCATTAACTAAAAAAATTAGTTCTGAAACAGCCCCATTAAACATCCAACAAAATAGATTAGAAAATTTAATCTTCTAATCTATATCCTACCTTAAAAATAGTTTTTATAGAGTTCTTTAAATCAAGTTTATCTTATCTAAATCCTTACTATTAGCCTTATGACTTAAAGCTTCACAAGCATTTATAACACATTCCTCTATATTCAGTTCATCTAAAGATATTTTTTCTTCTCTAAGTAATATTAATTTTAATTATGTATCTTTATTTCATTGTAACATTCTTATTTTTTCATTTCTATGTACTCTTCTAGAGTAATTTTATTTTTCATTATTTCCTCTGCTACTTTTTTTCCTACATATCTTAAATGCCACGGTTCATAATTATAGCCTGTGATATTCTCCTTACCTTTAGGATATCTTATAATAAATCCATATTTACTACAGTTTTTCTCTATCCACCTATAGGCATCAGTGTTTTTAAATCCATCATCTAATACCTGATAGTCCTCTGAAAGTATATCCATTGCTAATCCTGTTTGATGTTCACTAGTACCAGGCTTTGCAGTATACTTATCTGCATATGCTTTTCCTGAACTCATAACTGCATTATCATAGAGTTTTTTCTGATAATTATAATCTCTATAACCAGAGACTCCAAGTAAATTTATCCCTTCATCTTTGGCAGCCTGAAAAAGATTTTCTAATGCTCTTGCCGCAACAGCTTCTAACTTATTAACATTAGGGTCACCATTTCCTATAAATTTAGTATTAGGTGTAACTAAATTTTTAGGTACAAAATTCTTATCCAAAGGATTATCTCTATTTACCATGAGAATTTCTTTATCCTCTAAAACTTTTTCTTTATTGTCAACTCTTGAGTAATTATATTTTTCCATATTTTTTTCCCATAATAATTTGATACCTTTTTCACTTAAACCTATACAAACTATAATAAATACTATAAGTATTATACTAAACCTTGCTTTATTTTTAATTCTCTTTTTATTCTTTCTTTTTTTCATTTGTACCCTCCTCCTTTTCTTATATTAAATATACAAAGGAGATTTCTCATCATCTCTATATTTTTGTTTCAAAGTTGTAAAATGAATCTTTTACTGAATGTATTCTTCATTTAATTATATAAAAGTCATACCTGTATTATTTCTAATGTACTACAGTGTTATTATTTTTCCCAAATAAGCATATAACTGAGTAAATTTCACAATTGTAAATTTACTTTTTAAAATTTTTTAGGAAAACAAACTTAATTTTCATATAGTAAAGCTAGGCATATATTTGACAGTGGATTATAGGTATCAGTATTGCCCTTTTATAATAAAAACAACACTTTAGTATTATAAAAACTTCCTAATACCAAAGTGTTGTTTAATTAAAATATATAATTTTTAAATTTCCTCCTCTAACATGGATAAAAGCTGATCAAACCTATTAATTGTATCTTCTAATGGTTTTGGTGTAGTCATGTCTACCCCAGCTTTTTTTAGTATTTCAATTGGATAGTCGCTACACCCAGCTTTTAAGAAGCTCTTATATTTCTCTACTGCTCCTTCCCCTTCATTAAGAATTTTTTCATAGAAGGAGTTAGCAGCTGCAAAGCCTGTTACATATTGATATACATAAAAATCTCTATAGAAGTGAGGAATTCTTGCCCATTCAATGTCTATTTCACTATCTACTACCATAGCTTCTCCAAAGTAGTTAACATTTAAGTCATGATAGATTTGACATAAATCATCACTAGATAAAGCCTCACCCTGCTCCATCTTTTCATGGACTATCATTTCAAACTCTGCAAACATAGTCTGTCTGAATACAGTAGTTCTAATTCCTTCAAGTTGTTGATTTATTAAATATAATCTTTTAGCTTTATCTTCTTCATTTTTTATTAAATAGTCTATTAATAAACACTCATTAGTAGTAGATGCCACCTCAGCACAGAATAACTCATAATCTGCATAGGTATATGGTTGATTGTTTCTTGAATAATGTGAATGTATACTATGACCCATTTCATGGATTAAAGTAGATACATCATTCACTTGATTTTTATAGTTTAATAAGATATATGGCATAGAAGTATAACTTCCACTAGAGTAGGCTCCTCCTCTTTTTCCCTTATTCTCATATACATCAATCCAACCTTCTTTAACACCTTTATCAAAGATATCTATATACTCTTTTCCCATTGGCTTTAGAGCCTTTTCACAAAGAGCTACTCCTTCTTCAAACGCTATATTAAACTTTGGTGCATCAATAATTGGAACATATAGGTCATACATATGAACTTCATCTAAGTTAAGTAATTTCTTTTTTAACTCTACATATCTATGAAGAGAGTCTATTCTTTTATTAACTGTATTAACTACATTTTTATATACTTCTGCAGGAATTTTATTAGGTTTCAAAGATGCTTCAAGACAAGAGTTGTATTTTCTAATTTTACTTTCAAAAATAAAGTTCTTTACAGCGGCAGTATAAGAAGTTGATACTGTATTTTCATACTTCTTATAGGTATTAAACAGTGCCTCAAAGGCTTCTTTTCTGACTTTTCTGTCTTTACTTGTTATAAATACTGAATAATTTGAAGCAGTAAGTTCTACTTCATTTCCATCTTCATCTTTTATTTTTGGGAAGGTTATATCAGCATTAGTAAGCATAGTGAATATGTTGCTTGGTGCACTTAGACAATCACTAACATTTGCTAATATATTTTCTTCTGCTTCACTTAAAATATGAGGTTTTCCTTCAAAAATATTAGTAATATATCTTTCATAATGTTTTAAGCCAGCAGTATTTTCTATAAGTTTCTTAACTTCTTCAACTTCCATGGATAAAAGTTCTGGTAGGAAAAATGAAACTATTCCACTGAGTTCAGCTCCAAAAGTAGATATTTTATCCATCATAACTTGATATTTAGAGTTAGATTTATCTTCATCACTTCTTAAGTGAGCATATACTACTAAATCCTCATATAAGCTCCCTAATTCTTCATATTGATGTAAATAATCTAAAAGTTTAGGTCCCACATTAAGCTGACCCTTAAATCCCAAAAGACTCAGAGCCTTTTCCTTTAAATTTTTAAAATCTTCTTCCCATTTTTCATCAGTAGCATACATTTTATCTACTTTCCACTTATATTTTTCTTCTACTTCATCTCTTGTCTTTACTTTTTCTAATGTTGCCATATTGCACCTCCATATTGTTATTTAATAATGAATTTAATTATTTATAAACAGAATTCTTAGAAATCGTTATCCAGGGACGCAACAGCTCTTTACTCCCACTTTGAAGAAGGTGGGAGTATTAGAGCTGGTAGTCATAGGATTAACAGAGTTCTTAGCTTCTGCGAAGCTTTAGAACTCGTTATCCAGAGACGTAGCAGNNTTAGAGCTGGTAGTCATAGGATAAAATTTTTTCTAAATACTATTATACCCTAATATATTTTTTTTTGTAAAACATCTACTTATTTTTATAGAAGCTTCTAGTATTTTCAATAACAGCAACCCTAATTCTCTCCTTTATGTATGGATTCTTATATACATGATCAGAGTTAAACTTGCAGCTATTCATTAAAGAAATAAAAGTAATTCTTCTATTCCCTTTATTTAATCTAGCTATAGCTCTATCTACTTTTTTATTTATAGCTTGAATTTCCTTTTCAAACTTTATTTTTTCTAAAATATATGCTCTTAATTCAGGATACTTAAAAACAGTTATGTTAGTAATATCCGCTACCTTTACTACACTGGCAAAAACTAATCTATCTTCTTTAAAAATGATAGTTCTAATTGCTTCATCTATGTCTGACTTATACTCATTTAATTTTTCTAAATTTTCCACATCATTATAAAACTCATTATCTTTAGTTATATAGTTTTCCATTTTAAGCTCCTTTTTAATCATCCTATGTATTTGCCTTTTTAACTTGTTATACTAATAAAATGAGCTAACAATATAGCTATTGCGCTTCATATATTAGCATGTTTTTACTTCCCTATTTAAATGGCAAACCCCTGAAACCCGCATGAANNTATTTAAATAGTTATATATTTATATAGTTTTCTATATAAATAGGTATAATTTTAAATAGCTTCATATTTAAACAGTTTAAATTAAAAAATTAAATATTTATGTACGTAAAATATTTAGCTCAAGGGATTTTCTTCGCAAAAATTATATATTTAACTATGACAATAGTTTCCCCTAAATTATCATTACTAATAACCATTATAACTTATTTTATTAATACTTTAAAACCTAAAGTTCATTATAAATTTAACATAAAAGGATATCCCTATAGCCTATTAACTTTAATAGCTTTAAGATATCCTTTTTATATTATTCTTTTAAGCTTTTCTTTTTTAAGTTTCTTTCATATATGATGGAAGTTATTACTGAACTAATGAGAATCAATGCTGATATTATAATCAAGCCTCTATTATTATCTATAGGACATACTCCTGAAGGTATCGTAGCCCTTTCCTTATAGATTTGATAATAACCTATAATCCCTAAAATTATTCCTACATAAAATAGAAAATTAGAAAACTTATTTAAACTAAATTTTATTTTATTCATCTTGCTTTCTCCTTATTTTTATTAAAGTCTTACTTGCAAGGTAAATTTTTTTCTCCCCACAAAATCATTTGCTCAATAGCTGGAAGTAGGGCTTTTCCCTTAGGTGTAAGATAATAAACTGACTCTACTTGATTGTTGTTTATCTCTTTTTCATTATCTATGATTTCGCTATTTATAAGAATTTCTAATTGCTGAGATAGCATTTTCTTGCTACACCCCTTCATGCGACGCTTTAATTCTCCAAATCTTTTACTATCTTCTCTTAGTGACCAAATTATATTAGCTACCCATTTTTTTCCTAAAATATTAGCTAAAGCTTCTACTGGGCAGTGATATTCTTCATTATTTGCTACAAACATAACTTCTCTCCTTTAGTATATACCTCTATGAAATACTGTCATATAATTAAGTCAGTATACGCTATTAAGTATCTATTATACCTGTATTATTTTTCTTTAGCTACCCTTAATAAATTTTTTCAATAATTGTTAATAGTATTGTCTATTTCTTAATTCTCTCTATCATTTCATGTAAAAATTCTTCATTCACTACCCCAACTCTATCTATTTCAATAAATCCATCCTTATCAATAAAAACAGTTCTTGGTATACCTGAAATATTATATTTCATAGCAGCATCTAAGTCCTTATCATATAAGGTAATCATATCATATCCGTTATCTTCCATAAACTTTTTAGCACTTTCTACAGTTTCTCTTTGTCCATCTGTCATATTTACCATTAAAATCTTGACATCTTCTCCATATTTATCATACGCCTTCTTGAAGTGAGGCATTTCACTCTGGCAAGGTCCACACCAACTAGCCCAAAAATTTAACACTATAGGTGTTCCCTTATAATCTGATAGTTTAACTACTTTTCCTTCTTCATCATATACTGTAAAATCTGTAGCCTCCACCTTTGTATCTTCCGCACTACCATCCTCACCTTGGTTAAGATTATCACTTATTTCTTTGTTGTCATTTGTTTTATTTTTTTCATATCTAGATGATAGTTCATTATATCCTAGATAAACCACTATAAAAAATATAATGAAGCCTATTATCCATATAATTATATTTTTATTTTTCATAATTACCTCCTAAAAACTTAAAATTGAAAGTATTTTATTTAAATAACCCGTCATCATTGCAATTCCTATGACTACAAGAATTATTCCAGAAATCCCATTGATTATTTTATAATTTCTTTTTATAAAATCTAAGGTTTCCTTTAACTTCCCTATTAAAATAGCAGACATAATAAATGGGATTCCTAATCCTATACTATAGACAAACAGCATTAAAGCTCCCTTTAAAACATGCTGACTATTAGCAGCAATCATAAGAGCTGAGCCTAAAAATGTACCTACACATGGTGTCCATCCAATTGCAAAAACTACTCCAAATAAAATTGAAGATATAAATTTAAGGGATTTTATTTTCATATCCATCTTAAAGCTTCTCTCTAAAATTGGAATTCTAAATAACCCCATATAGTTTAGACCAAATATAACTATTATTCCTCCACCTATTATATTTAGTAGTGTATAGTAATTTCTAATAAAGCTTCCAAAGGTTCCCGCTAAGGTTCCTAATAAGGTAAATATTATTGTAAAACCAATTACAAATCCTAGAGCATTTATTAAAGCGTTATTTTTCTTTTCATCTTCTAAATTATTATCTCCCGCAAAGTAAGAAATATAAATAGGCAACATTGGTAAAATACATGGAGATATAAAGGTTATAATTCCTTCTAAAAATAATAAAATATATTCCATATCTTACTCCTCTCAAAATTATTTACAATAAATATATCAATATACATCTAACCTTTCAATTGGTCACTTTTTGGTAACCTTCTATTATAATGCATATAAATTTAATAATTAATTCTTATTTGTGTTAAACTTTATAAATTCATTGAAACATATTAAATAAACTTAAATACACTAATATTAAGTAATGAATAGGAGTGTATTTATGAGTGATTTTAAAAGATCTTGTATAGATTTATATCCAGCTCTAACAAATACAGAAAAAGGAAGCTTCTATGGATATATTGATTCTAAAGGAAATTTTATTATATCACCTGATTTTTCTAAAGCAGCAAGCTTCGATGAAAATAAACTAGCTATAGTTTGCAAAGATGATAATTGTGGTGTTATTAACATTAATGGAGAATATGTAATTCCACCTGTATATAATTCTATAGAACCTTTCGTAGAATCTAGAGCTGTATATGTACAAGGAGATATTATGGGTGTTATAGATGAAAGTGGAAAAATAATTACTAAAAGACCATATGTCTTCGTCTCTAGCTATAGTGATTCTTTAGCCCTTGTTAATATTAAAACTTCCTCCGATGAACATCTCTATGGTTATATAGATAGAGATGGTAATGAAGTAATTCCACCAAATTATTTAGAAGGTAGTGACTTTAAAAATAACTATGCATTAGTTAAATCCCGTGACTGTACCTATCAGGTAATTGATAAAAGTGGAGCTATTCTTACAACCTTTCCTTATAAATTTGTAGGTAATTATAATGAAAATGTATTAACTTTTTCCGAAACCCTAGGAGGGCTTATTGGGTATGTAGATATATACGGTCATATTCTTATAAAACCTAAATTTACATCTGCTTCCCCTGTAAATGATGGGTACATGGTAGTAAGTACCTCACCTAATTATATAGGTGGATATGGTGTTGTAACCTTATCTGACCATATTTTATATCCTTTCCTTTATGACCACATAAAATATGTTGGAGAAAATAGATTTGCATTAGGTATTTATCGTGGTACTAATGCTGATATCTTTATGAATAATATATACGCATTAGGTGATAACAAAGGTAATATCCTTACAGATTTCAACTTTTTGGATGTGGAAAAATTTAAAAATGGATTAGCCTCTGCCTATAATCTTGAAAATAGTTTCTTTATAGACCTTAATGGTAGAATAGCTAGAAATCTTCCTATAGTTAAAGGCACCGGTATCTTAGATCTTCAGTGTGACATAGTTTATGCCAATATAGACTACGTTCCGTATTACATGAGTAAGAATGGTGATATAATTTATGAACCTAATAATAGAATTAATTTAAATGATCAATATACTCTACTGAAACTTAAGTATAAACCTAATGTAAATTATTTAGTATATTATCCTCAAATTCACAAGTCTACCCCATCTATAGTAATAGAAAATATCAATTCAAGATTAAGGGAATTATGCGCTCTTAAGGTAGTTGATAGTAATGAAGTCTTAGACTATAATCTCTATGGAAATTTTGAAACTTTATTCTTTAAAAAAGATTTATATGTTCCAGAAATAAATACCTATTATTATCCATTTGGTGCTGCTCATGGTATGACAACTAGAAGTACACCAAATATTAACTTAAAAACTGGAGAATTTTATTCCTTATCTGATTTATTTAGTTGTACTACTTATTGGATAAATGAAATAAATAAAATCATAAAGAATATGATAGAAACTGATCCTCAATATTCTTATGTATATGAAGATGGCTTTAAAAGTATTACTATTGATCAAAGCTTTTATGTAGATGAAGATAATCTTTATATATATTTTGCACCTTATGAGATTGCACCTTATGCTGCTGGTTTTGTTACCTTCAAAATTCCTTTTAAATATGTAGATTCTATGCTTTGCAAAGAGGGAAGTTTTTATAACTCATTTAATTAATAATAAATAAGGATGTCTCCAAAGCCTTACACTAAGTTTATCTAAAAAACTTATACTTTGGAGACATACTTTCATATCCTTAAATTTTAATGTTAAAAGTTCTATTTGTCAGTTTCAGTATATATGAATATAGCATCTCTTAAAAAAGCTGCCATCCCTGGTTGTTTTGCATCATAATATGCAGTAAACCTTTCATCATCTACATACATTTGAGCTAGTCCTGCGTGGGCTTCTTTACTATAACTACTCCAGTAATATTCTATCCATTTGCGATGTAACTCTGCTGTTTTTTGAGCTAGTTCTCCAGCTGGATTACCAGTTTTAAAAGCCGCTTCTAAAGTATTCGTAATTTCTTCTGCAAGGTTTGTTACTTCCTCATATTCTTTTTCTGACATACCTTTCACTCTTGCATTGGATTTATTTATTTCTTCATCGCCATATTTTTCTCTTATTTCATTACCGTATTTCTTCTCATTTTCATCTATTAGTTTTTGTTTGAAGCCTTCAAACTTTTCTTTATTACTCATCTTAATCCCTCCTTTTTTATTAGCTATAGTCTTTTCAACATTAGCTATTAACAAATCTATTTGTTTTCTTTTTTCAAGGAGTTTCTGACGATGTTCTATAAGTGCATTAAAACCATCAAAGGAAGATTCATTTATTATATTTTTTATATCCGTTAAATTAACCTCTAATTCCCTATAAAACAATATTTGTTGTAGTCTATCCACTTCTTCTTGCCCATAAATTCTATATCCTGATGAATTAATTCTTGCCGGCTTAAGAATTCCTATTTCATCATAATATCTAAGGGTTCTTGTGCTTATTCCTGCTAACTTACTTAATTTTTGCACTGTATATTCCATATTCTCACTCCTCTCAATATTTAATATACAGCTTTACGCAGCGTGAATGTCAACAGCTTTTATAAAAATTATTTTCCCTTTAAATTTTAATCTATTTATATTATGTCTTTCTTCCATAATGTTCTTATATTTCGCTTACTTTATTATAACTTATCTTTTCTTCAACTACCTTGTATATAGTTCCTAATGTTATACCTATTAATGCAGGTACCACCCACCCTAATCCTTTAGAATAAAGAGGTAACTTGTTAAATAAATTCACAATGAAACTCCATTCTATTCCAACTTGTCCTAATGCATCAAATATGCTTACAACTCCAGTAAATAATATTGTTAATCCATATACAACTGTACTTCCATTAAAGAACTTATCTAACATTGCAAGGACTATAAGCATTATTGCTATTGGATAAATTGCATTTAATACTGGCACTGATATAGCAAGAATTTTTGTTAATCCCATATTGGCAAGGATCATACTAGAAATTGATAATATTCCAACCCAAGTTTTATATGATAATTTACTAGTTAGTGTTGAAAAGTATTGACTACAAGAAGTTATAAGCCCAACACAAGTTGTAATACAAGCTAATGTAAATATTACTGCTAATAATGCAGCTCCCGGTTTTCCAAATATATAAGTCACAATATTAGTTAAAGTTTGCGCTCCATTTTCAGTAACTCCAAATCTTCCCCCACTAGTTGATCCTAGATGTGCCAGTATAGAATAAATTACTATTAATAGTATTCCTGCTATTATACCAGCCTTTACAGAGGCTGAAATAATTACCTTTTCACTCTTAACGCCTTTAGATTTTATAGCTAAGGCTATAACTATTCCAAAATTTAAAGCAGCTATGGTATCCATAGTTAAATATCCATCTAAAAAGCCTTTAACAAAAGGCGAATTCACATACTCTTCTGTGGCTATTCCATAACTACCTAATGGTTTGAAAATTGTAGCTATGAAGATTAGAGAAATTAGCATTAGTAAAGTAGGCGTTAAAATTCTTCC
>DKGY01000116.1:233434-233791 GCA_002453475.1 Clostridium sp. UBA6758
ATGAAATCCAGTAGGCTATTGAAAAGAATACTAGAGTAAAGATAAATAGAGCCAACGGTTTTGAAACACTCTGTGGTAAGTATGGTGCTATTGCCATTTCAAAGGGTAAACTGCCTGCTCTAGGAATACCTAAACAAGGACCTATAGATAAATAAATAAGTACTGTAAATATACTTGCAAATAAAGGATTAACTCTTTTTGCAAGATTATACAATCCACCTGATTTAGCCACTGCAACTACTCCTAAAACTGGAAATCCTACTGCTGTTATAAAAAATCCTGCCATAGAAATCCAAGTTGCTCCCCCAGCTGATTGTCCTAAAAATGGTGGAAATATTAAATTCCCTGCTCCAAAAA
>DKGY01000098.1:0-4072 GCA_002453475.1 Clostridium sp. UBA6758
CAATAGCTTGAATAATTATTATAATCACTATTGTCTGAATTTAAGCCTTGATTAGAATAATTCATTTGATTGATGTTTTCATCGTTATAATATTCTGACATAAATCCTTTCCCCCTATTATCTATATGAAATTTTATTTCTATTAGATTCACTATTAATATACTCATGTATAAGGAAGATTGTTCATCATAAGTTGATAAGATAAATTATCAATTTTGCTAGTATTAAAAATCTTATTCTAGTAATATATTAAATGTTGTATTATACATAAAATATTTTATAGATATTAGATATAATTTTCTGAAAATATATTGAATCATCTCACCTAGCCTTATTATTTTGTAAGAAAAAAAGCCGAATATAATATTTCGGCTCATCACAATAATATATTACTCTACCAAGTAATTTCTAAGAAAGTTTAATAGCTTATCTATATAGTATCCTCATTATTTCATATAATCTAAACCACTTCGACCTGTAGTTTCCAAGTCCCAAGTCAACTGTATCAATATATTTAAAACCATATTTCTCATATAGATTAATTAGATGTATATTCCCTTCATATACATCCAATCTAATTAATTTATTTTGTGATTCAATACTTTGCTTAAAAAAAGTCCATTAAGGAAATATCTTTTATATTTACTTAAGACATAACTTAATGTTTTGAATTTTAAGTAGTATTTTCAAATTTCTTGGAATTGCTTCATACCATTGGTCAATCCCTAGCATATACACTTTCGACTTAAAGTCCTCTGAAAAAGAATCAATGGGCTTTCCTTCTAATAACATATTGGTTTCTTCTTCTGTAAAAAATATATCCTCAATAATTTTCTCTTTTTGATCCGAATTCATTGGACAAATACGCTGACAAGCCAAACAATCATATAAGGCGTGATGGGCGGTTATAGGAATCCATCCAGGAAATTCACCTGAAGATTCATTGATGCAAGATAAACATCTTTGATTATTTATTAAAAATCTATCTTTGAGAATGGCATTAGTTGGACAATTAACTAAACAAAGATTACATTTGATGCAAACATCAGCATTTCTTACTTCTCCCCAGGTATCTTCCTCACATTTCATATCTGAAAAATATGCTACATATGAAAAATTACTTCCTAAATCATCAACATATGTGATATTATTACGTCCATACTTTGCTAGACCACTATGAACCCCTAATCTTTTTAATGGAAGATTATTTGCAATCTTAAGAGAAAAATCATTTTCTCTTAAAAAGTCTTTCAAATACTTTTCCACCTTATTGAAATTTGCATTTACTAGACTTAAAAAAGTTTTCTTTTTCCCCTCTTTTATAAAGTTAACTTTAGCATAGAAGGGATGGTGAACTGCAATAAGAATAATAGAATTTACCTTGAAATCTTCTTCAGTCACATTATATTGGTACATTTCGTTTACAATCCACTTTTGAAAATTATTAAGCTTTACTTTCTCCTTAAAGTCATTAATAATATACTTTAATTCATTTAAGTGCTCTATTGGAATAACCTTTAATCTATCACCATGTTCAATAGCAATCTTTTCTATCTTGCTTTTCAAAGAAATCATCTCTTTTCTAATATGATAATGACAACATAAACAAATCTTATTTCAGTATTTTCCTATAGTGCTAGTTAAGAATAGTGAATGCTCAAAAGTTTTCATATCCTAGTAACAAGCTGGCTTTTACTACACACTCGTGAAACAAGACCTAACTATTTTTGATAAAGTTTCTAATGGTATTACTTGATTATCAAATACTTGTAGTGCGCCTTTAGGTGTAATTTTATATTCTGATAACTCATCTTTATATTGAAATACTTTATCTGCAAAAATATTTATATGATCATTGAATACACGAATAACAATAGTTGCTTTATCTATATAGAAACATGGAACTTTAGTCCACATTTTTTCCTTTATATCAGGAACCATACCATGAATTGTATTTCTAATAGATTCCAATCGTTTTTCTTTTTCCACTCCATAACTTGCAAAATAATCTGAAACTTCTTTACCTTTAATCCCCATAATTCCTCCCCCTTTTATACTTAATAGTTTAACTATAGAGTATACTCACACTGTCAAAGTAATTTTTCATATAATCTAAACCAATTCAATCCATAGTTTCCAAGCCCTAAGTCAACTGTACCAATATATTTAAAACCACATTTCTCATATAGTTTAATTGCAGGTATATTACCTTCATAGACATCCAATCTAATTGATTTAGCCTGTGACTTAATACTATGCTCAATAGCAAAGTCCATTAATGCTTTACCTACGCCACATTTCAAAAACTTTGGGTGTACTACAAATGTATATACTACAAAAACATCTGAATAATCAGACTTAAATCTCCATTCTGCCTTATAATATGCAGGTTCAGGCTCATGACTTAAAATAACAGAACCAACTATTTTATTATTATACTTTGCTACATAAAGATTTCCATGTTTAACTCCATCAATTGCATTTTGCCGTACAGGATATATTCCCTTTATCCATCCAGGATAGTTTACTCCTTCTGCTAAATGGTCATTTAAGTCGTTATAAAGCTGTTCTAACTCATCAATATCATCTGCTTGTCCTAGTTCAAAAATTATATCCATATATGTACCCCTCCAATTAAATTAAACTTATCTTCATTAGTCACTTCATCCAATTAACCATTCATCTCTTAAAATTGCATAGTGAACAACATCATAGAAAATACCTTTAACTTTTACTTCCTGTATACCAATTCCTTCATATCTCATACCGCATTTTTGCATAACACGTCCAGAGCCCTCATTTCCTATGTAGTGTGTAGCTTCAACACGATTCAATTCTAGTTTTGAAAAAGAAAAGTCTAATATTAGATTTAAAGCCTCTGACATATAACCCTTATTCCAATAATCTCTATTCAAAGCATAACCAAAACTTGCTTTATTATCTTCAATATATAGTCTTAAATCAATGCATCCAATACATTTTTCTTTTTCTTCTAATTCAATTGCAAAAACTCCACTTTTATCAATATAGTATGTTTTCACAACGTCCTCTATTTCTGATATATCCTTATATGAAGGCCATGTTAAATATTTTGTTACAACATCATCACTGGCATATAAAAAAACATCATCTATATCATCTATAGTAAATGGTCTTAAAATTAGCCTCTTTGATTTTAAGACTAAATTCTCTCTTAAAATTTCATTGTAATCAATCACGTTCTACACCTCACTAAAATATTCTTCATACATCTAGTAATCAATCTGTTTCATTAATTCCAATAAATTCTCTGTTATATTTGTTTTTAAATCAACATATTTTTCATCTGAATATTCATACTGACTACCATATCTTTGTTCCTTTGGATAAAAATAAGATGGTCTGCACTTATTCTCTTCAGGTTCCCAATCATAACGAGCTTCAATATGTGCATGTAAATAGTGATCTAAGTTCATCAAGATAGAGTAATTAACTCTTAATGGATTACATGCTTTTATAATAGCATCTCCTATTAATGTCATATCAGTTAAATACTGAGTTCTTTCCTCTAGGGATAATTCATTTAATGAACTCGCTCTGGGATATCCAAGAAGAACACAATATCCAGGCAGAAATTGATTATCTCCTATAACAGCAAAACCACTTTTCATTTTTACCATTACTGTAGGATTTTCTCCTCTTTCTGCAGAACCAATTCTATCACTTTTCCAACTATCCATAATATATTTCCTCCATATGTTATTTATAAACATTATTTACTTCATAAATTTTTTATAACCTTTTTCTACTTTATACATTTAACAACAAATTCATGTGTGCGTTCTTTTATAAAACCTACCTTTTCATATAAAAACCTTGCTGAATTTCCTTCAACTACCCAAAGTGCCACTGTTGTATATCCTTTATCTAACAATCTATTAACAGCATATCTTAACAATGCTTTTCCATATCCTTTATGTTGATGCTCTACTCCTACTGAAAGTGAATCTATTTCATTAGCTTCAAGTCTAACAGCTGCTACTATTTCATCACTTTTACGTAGCAGAAATATATTTTCTGCATTTTCTTTGTA
>DKGY01000098.1:4087-41177 GCA_002453475.1 Clostridium sp. UBA6758
CACTATAAGTCATAAAATTAGATTTAAACCAATAGTTATATCGACTTTTATACAAAAATGTTTTTTCAACATCATTAACTCTAAAATCACAAACTATTTCCTCAGCTCCTACATTTCTCATTGTATCCTCTAAGTGCTTTAACAAGGCAATTCCAATACCTTTTTTTCTTTTTGATGGTTTCACATATAAAGTCATACTAGTCTTTTTACTTACTTCAGTAAATACACCTACCCCAACCACTTCAGATTCAACTATAACAATACTCCCATGCTGAGGCCATCTATTTAAGCAGCTAATTATATCATTTCTTACAAAGTCATCATCTGAAATAAGCTTATTTACTTCATCTTTATATTCATGCTTATACTCTTTAATACATAAGTTCATAATTAAATATATCCTCCAAATCATTTATCATAAAGATATTGCTACTATATATTCATTTTTATTCTGCTATTCTTCNNCTTTTTACCATCTTTTATATATACGCTAAAAACTTTAATATTCCTCTTTTTATAAAGTTATACTTTATTTTACATGAATATAGTAGATATAAATCTATTTATCTTATGAGAAAATCAAACAAAAATAAACTTCAGAAGAGTACTATCTCCTCTGAAGTTTATTTATTTATATTCACTATTTAAATTTAACTTTATAAAATTAAGGCTTTCCTAAACAAGTTATAATTCCTTAGATTCACAGCATTTTTTATACTTTTTACCACTACCACATGGACAAGGATCGTTTCTTCCAACTCTTACCTTTTCTATGTTAACTCTATTAGAATTATTTTTCTCTACTTCTGTATACCCATTATATTTCCAAGCCGGGATTTTCCTACAAACTTCATCTATTGCATTAATTATTTCACTTTCCAAAAATTCTGGTACAGATAGATGATCAAGAACCTTCTTAATTAGTTCTTCCTTACCTTCTAATTGATATGTTTCATATGTAAATTCCAGTAATTGTTCTATTCCATCTCCTGGTATATCATAGTTATCCTTAATAACTTTTATAAATTTTTTATAGTTATTTTTATCACCTATGTAATCTATTCTACTAGCCTTAAGTAACTCTATTTTTGTAAGTTTTTTATAGTCATCTGTTGATCCTTGTAATTTCAATGCTTCCAATTCCTGTATATCGCATAAAAAACCATTTAACCCATAACCATCATCATAGATATACTCAGCACAAGTTTTTTCTCCCATAGCTAAAATTTTATCTACTTCTTCTAACTCTAAACCTATCTTTGCATCCTCAGGTAATCTTTCTATAAATTCTTCTACAGAAATACCTCCATAATAAAAAAGCATTCCCCTAAATAATTTTATTATTTCATCATTTTTCTCTACTAACTTCTTGTCTATTTGCGGTATAACTCTAAGAACCTCTTCTGGTGCACAAAGATATAATTTATCATCACTTTCAGCAATATATAATATTCCCATTTCTTGCATAAATATAGAATTTTCAGACTCATCCAGATGGCCACTTATGGGAATAATCCCGTGATTTTTTAGTATTTTTTGTAAAGAAATATAACAATCACTATCTACATATTTCAATACTTTTAAAATTGTATCTTCATAATTAATGGCAATTTTATCAATCAAATCATCTTTTTTATCAGCTGACTTAAATTCAATATTTAATTCATTCATTATCTCCTTTAAAGTATCCTTTGTTTCCACTTTTAGGAGTTCCTTTAAATCTTTAGAACACTCTCTTTTCAATGCACTTTTTGCTGTCTTTTGAATTCTCTTAAAGATAATTTCATCTACTAACCCTGAAATTTCAGTATCCACATCTTCTAAATAATTTTCATCCTTAATGTCATTATCTTCATGTCCAAGGACGCTTGTTTCATTAGTAGTTTCATCTGTAACTTGTTTTTCACAGAAATAAGATTTTTCTTTCATTGTTCCCTCCTGATTTATCTTTATGTTTCGTAAACTATTTTACTAGAATAAGTCTTTAATCTCCATTGTTCTAAAATAGTTAATTCCTTATTTAATAAATTATAACATAAGACAATGACACTTTTAATATCATTNNAGTCATCTTTTCTACAGTTAAATCTTCTTAATTTCTTTCAACTTCTTAAAGTTAATATCAATATATGGTACTCGCTTCTCTATATTATATCTAATATTTTTTAAATATTCTTTCTGATACTCATTAAGCTCATTTTTTCTCCATAATTTTAAAATAAAGTTATAGGAGCAAATCCTTCTATATTCCAAAAATAAAGGTATTTTCTCTATCCATTTTTCTTCAATTCTATTTTCTTGTAAATACCCTTTTAAAAAGCTTTCAGTAAACTTAATTCCAAACTCTCGCCCTTGCACACTAATAATGGGAATTGTTTGTAAAGAATGATAAATAGCAATTGCAATATCACAAACATACCAATGATATAAGCAATCATCAAAATCAAAAACAGTTATGTTGCCATCATTAATAAAAAAATTGTATTGATGAAAGTCATTATGTATCAGGCCATAAGAATCCTTATCCTTAGGAAAAGTATTCATTTCATTTATTATTTTAGTCCATATGTCATAGATAACATAATCTCTTTCATCAACTGCATATTCTCCTATAAAATTAAGATCTTCATTCCATTGTTTTCTTGTAATTTTTCCTTCTTTCGGTTTATACTCCTTTGATAAACAATGAAATTTACCCATTGTCTTTCCCCATTGATAAAATAAGGATTCATTCCATTCCTTAATATTATCTACTCTTGGAAGATGTCCTTTAGCTTTTTCAAATACTGAAACAAAATTACATTGATTATTATCATATATCACTTCTACAAGTTTATTATTTTTAGATGGAATAATCTTTGATACACTTCCTTGCATATGATATAGATAGTTTACATAATCCATTTCAGCTTCATATTGTGATAAATCACAAAAAGGTTGTTTTGAAATTCTTAAAATATATGCATTGTTTTCATTTTGTAATTCATAAATTAAATTAGTTGAATTACCAAGCTCATTAATATTAACTTCTAATATATTTAATTGAAAAAGTCTAAAAATCTCATTCAAAATTGAGTTGTTATTATCTCTCATTTTTCCTCCCCATTTACAACGAATTAAAAAATATTTGGATACAATATTCTACCATTACACATCAAACTATAAACTCATTATAAATCAATATAAGTAATACACACAAATTATTCAACTATTAACAATGTCATATACTTACTTTATTGTAACCTTTTAATTAAAATACCTTTCATATTTGCTGAATCATTATGAGTATGATAAATGTTTTCTTTTTCTTCTTCAGTACATCCAATTAATTAAATACGTTCATCTGTAACAATATGTTCAACAGTATTACTAATACATGCTAATTTTTCCGCAAAGAAACTTGGATAAGCTAAATAATCTCCTAACTTTTCAATAGGTAGCCAATGCATATATTCACGACCGCCTTGTGAGTAGCTATTACTATTGAGTTCTTGGCTTCCTCTTGGCTTCATTAAAAAATAAAAGGCTATTTCATGACACTTTAACACCTCTAATGATCCTGTCCCATCAAAAAAGTTTTCATGAATAAAGGCTAATCTTTCAATCTCATATTCTACTCCTGTTTCTTCAAATACCTCTCGTTTTACTGCATCTTCTGCCTTTTCTCCCAGATGAACACCGCCCCCAACAGAATAATAATAATCGTCTACCTCATTTTTCACAAAAAGTACATGTCCATTTTCTATAATAATTGCTGCTGCTCTGTATCTAAACCATCCATTATCTTTTTCAAATCCACAATCCATTTTGAACCTCCAATTAAAAATTTATTTATATTTTATCTCTTTCTACATACTAATAGTTCATGATTACTTATCCTAGCATGTTTTTTTCTCTACAACTACTTAACATATTTACTCATGTATCATACTGCTTATCAATTAACCGATTTATATTTTCCATCTAACTCTTTACTTATTGCATTAAGTTTTTCTACGATAAGCATTAAATATACTATTATTATTGCAACTAATATCCCTATACCTAAATCTCCACCAAATAATTTTGAAACAAAATAGTATACTATTAATCCTATAAAATCATAGGCTAAATATAGCATTATTACTCCATATCTCTATATACTTAGTATGAACTATTAAAACATGAAAACCTCCTAAACCCGCATAAACAAAACAATTAGTTAAATAGCTATATATTTTTATAGTTTCCTATATACCTATACAAATATCTCCATATATATATATTTATATATTCCTATAGTTAAATAGTTTTCTATGTAAATACTTTCCGTTTTAACAATGGAAATTCAAACATATTCTTTAGTGTTTGATATATTACATTGCAGAAATTATTTTATAACATAAGTGATCATAGAGTAAATTATTCTTGTTATGTTTATAGTTGTCCAAAATTAATCTGATCAAATATGAATTTCGAAATTCTCAAACTTGAAAACTCCATCACCTTGATGCAAACAACCTTCTTTTTTAATTTTAGAGAACCCTTGATTAATTTCATCAACTAAATTAACCTTAATATCTAAATTGTGGTGCCCTGGGAAAATTCTTTTAATATCTAGAGTACTGATTTTTTGAACTGATTGCATGAAGTCAGTAGGATTTGTTGTAGGATAAAAGATATCTAAAGTTCCTTTATAAATTAAGTCACCTGAAAATAAATATCCTCTTTTCTTCTCATAAAAACACATATGACCAGGAGAATGCCCAGGTGTATGAATTACTGTTATTTCTCTTTCTCCAATTTGAATCTTTTCACCATCACTTAAAAGAAAGCTTGGTTTTCCTTGAAATATTTCATAATTATCTATGTTAAAATCACATGGAAAGTCACAAGGATATTTCCTTAAATTATCCTTTACTACCTGAAGAGGAATAGGAAATTTTTTTATTATCCAATCTTTTTCTTTTTCATGGACCCCATATTTAGAGAAATATTTATGACCACCTATGTGATCCCAATGAATGTGAGTTGAAATAACCTCTACTGGTAAATCTGTTATTTTATCGATTATATTTTTTATATTTGCAACCCCAAGTCCTGTATCAATCAAAACACATTTATCATTTGCAATTAGCAAATAACAATGAGTTTCTTCCCAATGCTTGTATTCACTTATACAATACGTAGTATCGTCTAATAACTCAACTGTAAACCAATCGGTTTCAATAGCCATTTATTATATACCTCCCTTCAATATATTGCACTAAGCTCTATATCATCATCAGAAAATCGCAACTCTTTATTCTATTTAAAAATTCAATCCAAGCTTTTTTATCAAAGTTAGAATACACTATAGGATTAAATCAAATGTATTTTCCTTTATATTTGGTAACAAACTGTAAATTGATCTTCCGATTTTTTCCTCGAAATATTTTTTAATTTCAAAAGTTGACTTCCATCGTGGAATTGTATATTCGTTAACTCCTCCTCTTAATGCCATCTCTACAAGCCTTTTCTCAATTAAAACAAATCCACTTGGTAGTGCTAAATAATCACATAATTTTATTAACTTATCATAATCAGTCTCCTCTGTACGAGATAAAAACTCCTTAGCAAAATTATATTCTTCAATTGTACCGTCCCATTTACCTACAATAACAACTTCATTATTATATTTAAATCCAGTATGGCTTATACAAGTTCTAGCTACTAAATCATATCCTTTCTTAACTGCATAATTATATCCATCTACACCATGCCTCATACCATGTATGCCTTCTCTTCTTCCTATATCATGCAATAGCCCTAAAATATATGCTAATTCAGGATCTAAATCATCGGCCTGCTCTGCTATTAGTTTTGCTCCCTCAGCTACATTAATTGAATGCTCAACCCATTTACCTGGATTGAGTTTTTCAGCCTCTTCTAAAATCATCTTTGCTTCTTCTAATGTAGGTACACCTTTTTTATAACAATATTCCATACTTATCTCTCCTTGTAAAAACTTTTTCACCCAAAATACAGCCACTAATAAACCTATAAATTGATTATACGACAATAAAAGTAAATTTTAAATAAAATTATCACATTTAAACCAATATTTTGAAATGAAACCTTCTTAATTTTAACTATGGATCTATCATGATCATATATGCCATTTGTTTATATCTTTAGGTAATAGTATGTAAATGTTGTTACATGAGTTACAATAACTTGGCTTTGAAACTGAATAGAACTATATTAGAAAATATGTTATAATGTGTATATTAATTTAACTAAATCAATAAGAAATTATTATGCATTCTTAATGAATAGGAGTGAATTAGAATGAAATTATGGAAAAAATATAAGCATGTTATCATCCTATTTGGTATACTTTTATGGATTTTAGCTAAACTTATTGGAATTCAACAATGGGATAGTGTCATTTTAGGAACAACCATTCTAATTACTAACATAGATGATATTATTGGATATGCAAAGAAAAATGGAATTGTGAAATTTTCGATTTTAATTAGTGTATTTATAATTATATGCTTATTAACATCACTGATATTTATTAAAATATTCAGTAGTTTTAATTTATCAATAATTTCTAAAACAGCTATTATCGTTTTAGGATTAGTTATTGATTTATTTATCATAGGTTATACAATGAAAAAATTAGGAACAACAAAATAATTTCTTAGAACACTGTACTATTCAAAGTGAATAGTAAATATTCATTAAACAATAAGAGCTGTCAGGTATGACAGCTCAATATAAATTTATACACATTCTATTTATACTTGGTTAGTTTAGCTAAAAGCTCCAAGAAAACGATGGTTGTTTTGGGTATTGCTGTGATTTAACAATTCTTGCAATACCTATATATTCATGTGTATAACACTGACATTTATTATTATATTTATGACTAGAGTTTTTACAATTATTCTTATTATACGTTTTTTCCTTAAACATGATAATCCCCCCCTTTCATTAATGAACAAATTTTCTTGCCAATTACACAATATGAAAAATAGGTTAAAAAGTTACTATAATAATTATNNAAGCAAATAATAAATGTCACTTATATGAGGAGGAATATAATGAAGTTTTTGAGTCCATTAATAGTGGTTTCTGATATAGAAAAATCAAAGTTGTTTTATCATGAAGTGCTTGATTTAAAAGTTGTTGAGGATTTTGGCGCAAATGTGACTTTAACAGGAGGTATTGCATTACAAACAAAAGATTCTTGGTCTACTTTTATTCACAAAAAAGATAATGAAATTGTATTTGGAGGAAATGACGCAGAGTTATACTTTGAAGAAGACAATTTTGATTGCTTTATTCAAAGGCTTAATAACATTACAGACATTAATTATGTACATTCCATAGTAGAACATTCTTGGGGTCAACGTGTTGTTCGATTTTATGACCCTGACAATCATATTATTGAGGTTGGTGAAAATATGACTATGGTTGTCAGCCGATTCTTAAATAGCGGTTTATCAATTAAAGAAACTGCTATTAGAATGGATGTACCAGTTGATTATGTAAAATCTTGCTTAGAATAGATTATGAATATAACGTATAGTAAGTTAATTTCAGAATCTTAATAAATGATTAAAATATATATTAAAATAAATAAAAATACCGTATTATTCATAATGAATATGCGGTATTCTTATTTCACAATTCAAATACTTCCATATTAATATTCTTTTTCATATCATACAAGATGTTATTATATATGTTCCAGTCAAATTAAATATCTATCAAAAATGGTTTAAACATCAGTAATACACAAAAGCATTTCATCAATTTATTTTTCTACTGAATTACAGTTTCTCTATTCCTAATTTTGTTTATAATATAACTTCCAATAAAAACGAAAACTATATCCATTATCGTCCTAATAAACAAGCCTAATATGTTGGCATTAAAAAAAATTGGCATAAAGAAGTTAAATGCAAATAAATCAACACCAAAAATTACAAACCCAAATATTAAAGACTTAATAATAATACTTTTACTTTTTATTAAAGGATTTAGATAATCAAATACTAATCCAATGACAATACCAGTTCCAACTACCCACGCTATACAAGGTATACTGGATTTATTAAAGGAAGAATATATACTGAAAATTGTATACTGAATCATTCTTCCTGTAAAAAATAGTATAGTAATAATCACCATATTAAATAAAGATTGTTTTGTAAATTTATACTTTTTAGTTGGAGATGACATTGCTATAAATCTACCTAATAATACTCCCATAAAAATTAGCGCAATACTATCTGCAATAGGATACGTAATTCTATCAATATTTGCGACATGTGGTAGAGGTTCCATAAGATACATTGTCTATAACAATGAACATGATATTCCAAACTTCAAACCTTTAATTATCCTATTACCACCCATGCCGTTATGTAATATAAGGAAAATCCCTGCAATTATAGTATAGGCAAATGTGCCATACACCATAAGTGCAAGGGGCATGGTCCCATTATTTATAAAGATGCTTGGTGCAAGAATAGTCTGCTGCCCTGCAGGTATAAGTGCCTGTAACACTGCTCGTAGTATAGTAGTTATAAATTCTATTAAAACCAGTTTAATTGTTTTCATTTTATTGTGTTCCCCATATAAATAATACTCATAAAAATTTAATTGTAGGGTATGATCATTTCACACTCTTTACTTTCGCAAAAATAAATCTTTCCGCTTTAACCCATTTGCTTTAATAGATTGTCTCCATCCCATTTCTGCAGCAAACTTATAGGCACCTCTTGGAAAATTTGCTGTTATAAATATATTTTCTTCTGAAGTAGATTTTAAAATATTATTTGCAATTTGTTTTAAAGCTTTCTCCAAGTTTTTCTTAGGTCCATTACCAATAGGAACATTTTTTAGGGATGGGAGCATTCCACCTGCACCAATTCCAACCCCTCGTCCCCACTTAAGTCCTGATTTTATACACCAATTTTCCATAATTTCAATGGCTAATTTATTCTGATGACCTTCATAAAATCCACAGTTTACTAAGGAATAAACCTTTATTTCTTTTTTATTTAAAGTTAGGAGAAAACTTTCTAGCTCAGCAAGACAATTTAACAAATGAGATGGAATTCCATCTACGTATAGAGGAAAAGCAAATACTAAAGCATCACATTCTACTAAATCCTTCATTTCTTCTGTACTCAATTGTGGCTTTCTAAAGTGATGTTCAAAAATTATATTATCCTGTTGTTTTAAAAAAACTTTCAATTCTTGTAAGACACAATCAGAAGCACTATCTTTAATTTTAGGACTTCCATTAATAAGAGCTATTTTCATAATATCTGTCCTTCCATCTCCTCAATACTATTAACAAATGAAATACTACTAATATCACAATTCAAATTAATAGAATTTGCTTTCACCAATTTTTCACCAGTTTGTTTTTCTTTTTCTGTTATATTCTCACCGTAAAAACAAACCTTCATATCTATATTATTTTTGTATCTTCTCCGATGATGCATTTCCTCATTTCTTATTACAAAATAGGGATGGATATAAGAAATGCTTCGATCTAACACATTTTTTACAAAAGGACTAAATCCACCATAATAACATTTACTAATAATAATAATCTCTTTACACTTTGACAAATACTCTCCCATATCTCCATATTTATCTCGTATTACACAAGCTGCTGGTGTCTTTATCCAGCACCCAAAACATCCTATGCAATGATGTATAGTTCCATCATCTGAAATAACCATAGTATCATCTAATTGATTAGGAAATATCTTTTTAAAATCCTTACTTTCTAAATCATGTATCAATAACTTCATTTTTCAATGCTCCTTTCTTATATCTCATACACTTTCCTATATCAATCTTTTTTCACTATATAATTATGATTACACTTATCTTTTTAGCTCTATGTTTCATAACTTTTTCATTGCAAAAAACTTAATATTATATATTTTAAATATTTTAGAATTTTTCTTCAAAAATTACATTGTTATCAGAATCATATCCCTTTATATTCTTAATGCCCCAATCATAATCATTATCCAACTTCCAAATTAACAAAAATAAATCATCATAAAAATCTGTTTGCGTAAAGACCTCTCCACCAAGTGAAGTTACTTCAATTTTTTTTACTTTATCATCATTAACGATTCCATAAATACTAAAATTTCCCTCCATGCTACGCAAAGTATAATCTATAGCTTTAGTCTTATCATATTCAAATTCAATTATTTGATTCTTAATTCTCCAAAAGAAAAATAATTCTTTATTCACAGTACTACACGACACCCATTTGTCATATTTACAAAGTATATATTTCACTTTTTCAAAATTCTCTACATGTACCACTTCTGATGGGCCATAATGTTTACTACGTTCAGAGTGTTCATTAGCCGCTATTGGTGTTAAATGAAGTCCTGATGTCATAAAAAGCAAAAATAATAAAATAGTTAAAATAATAATATTTCTAACCACTTTTTTAAGTCTGCTCATTTTTATCACCTCCTTGTAAAGGTATTTCTACTTTGTATTTTCTATTATAATTATCATAACTTATAATTAATGTATCTGCTTCTCTTGAAAAGTTTTTTATTGTTTGCATACATTTAGTTTTTATTCCACCTTGCATCTCACTTGGACCATAAGGATATATATTTCCTAGATTATCAGTTAGCTCTCCAATTAATCCAATACTACCATATCCATCTCCCCATATATTGGTATCATAGTACTCATAAAAAAAGCTAAGATCTCCATTTTTCTCATATATAATATTTGTAAAATGAATAACTGTAACATCCACATTAACTTTTTCATCTATATTCATTTTATAAACTATATTAGATTTTTCAATATTATTTATCAGGTTAGTTTCAAATAAAGACACTTTTGAAAGAGGTCCAATAACAAATATACTGAATATAATTGTTATTCCAACCATTACATTTGTTATGCACAATATCCAACCAAGGATAGGATTGTGTTGTTTATTAAGCTCAATTCCAATTTCCTTAGCATCTCCCATATCATTTATAGATAACTCTTCTGCTTTTTCTTTATCATAGCCCTNNTGTTCAATATAGTAATCCACTTTTTCTAATATATGACTTTCAAGTTCTATTTTAATATTATCTCTGTCTAAAGAAAACTTAACATAGGACAAAATCTCTTTTAAAAACTTTTCTTTTCTAAGCGAAGGCATATGATTCACCGCCAATAACTTTATTAACAGATATTGAGAATTCTTCCCACTTTTTCTTTTCCTCTGTAAGCTGTTTTTTCCCACTCTTAGTTATCTTATAATATCTTCTCTCTTTACCTGTATCCCCTTTAGCCATATAAGATTTTACATAACCATTATTTTCAAGTTTGTGTAAAACAGGATATAGGGTGCCCTCCTTAAATTGGAAAGTTTTATCTGAGCGAACCTCTAACTCCTTTATTATCTCATATCCATATCTATCAGTTTCCTCCAATAAGGACAGTACTAATAAAATGGTACTTCCCCCTATTAATCCTTTATCAATTTTCACATTAACACCTCCCAAAATTATACCTTGATTATCTAAGTATAATTATACTTAGATAATCAAGGTATGTCAAACTTTATATTCAGGAAATAGTTACAATGCATTTCACATTAGTTGAACATGAAAATCTTCATTCATCAAATTTAAATATTTCATACAGAATAACATTAAAGAGACATCCCAATTGATGATTCTGTCTCTTCGTGAAACTTATATCCTACACTATTATAAACTGACAATGCTCTTTTGTTTGCACTCCATACTTCTAGTCTTGATTCCTTAATGTTTAAATCCTTTAACCCTTGAAAGGCTCTTATAATCAGATTTTTACCGACACCTTGCTTTCTCCATTCCTTTGAAACAAACAAATCATCTACCCAGCCATATTCATTGTTTAATTCATCTTCCTTCACAATAATGATGATATTACCTACAATTTCCCCTTTATGCTTAGCTGCTATACTGAACCACTGATTTTCCATTTTCAATTCCTTTAAATCCTCAATGGAATAACCCCTAACAAATACTTTATTTTGCTTTTCTACTAACTGTTTTATCTCATTTTCGTCTATAAACTCAAGATTAGCAAAATTAATACCTTCAATATCAGTAAGCTGGAAACTATCCTCAGTTATTTCTTTTCTTACTATATGCATTCCCTCATCATGGCTAAAACCTTCTTTAGAAGAATAATATGCTATGTTCTCTTTATTGTCTGAAAAACAACAATGGTAGACTCTTACATCAAGCTCCTTATTTTCTTCTTTTATTACTTGTGATCTCTTCATTATTTCATCAAAGATTTGATCTTTTAACTCACTCTTATCTACAACCTCTTTCACCTTAATATCAATATAAATATTTAATCTAGATTTTTCATATAAATCAGATTCCATAAAAGGTGAAATTATAGCTTCCCCTACTAAGTTATTATCTTTGTCATAAGCTTCTAACATATGTTTTCTTCTACTATCTTTAATTGTATACATCATAGTGCCCCCCACTTTTCAACTTTAATTTTCACTTAAATGTTTTATTATATAAACTATGCTCTTACTCCTATAGCAACTTTAGCTATATCACTTTATCAATTTATCACTTTTTTATCATATGATTATCTTTTATAAGGAAATTATAACATATTATGCTAATTAAAGATTATTTAATTTTATAGTTATTGCATTTTATCTTATAACTATTCGTTACAGAATAGAGTTATAACTTATCTATCTCAATTTCTTATATATTACACAATTTGTATACTAACTCAAATTTAGTTTTTGACAATTATTTCCATATAATTAACTTTTTAAAAAAATTCACAATTTTTATTTACAATTTTGTGAATTTGTTCTAATATATATATAACATAAATTTTTCATTTCATTATTTTACATAATCACGCATAAAAGTGATGAACTACTTTTATAAACATCTTCAAAATTTATTCATCCAGTCTTATACAATTTGATTTATCTAATTTCACATAATTAATTTATATGCACCCATGTTTAATTTATAATTTTCCATAATAATTTAATATATTTGAGATAAACAACTTTAATAATCTTATATTTCAGTTGTTATCTATAGACACAATGTATCTATCATAAATCACCAATTAATACAATTTAAAAGGAGGGATGTATTATTTAGAGAGTTTTTCTATCAGTCTTATTTCTACTATTTTTTAATTTTTAGGAGGGAATGTATGAAAAAATTGTTTAAATCAAAACTATCAGTATTTTTGTTTCTACTGACATTTTTAGTTACTCAATGTTTCTTTGTATTTAATACTAGAACCACTTCTAGTCTTGACAATGATGGTAACTCAAATAACACTGATGATGTTAGTGTCACTGTTCTAGAGTCTGATTCTCATCATACAGTTGTAAAATTTGATATTAACAATTTTAGTAAAGACTTAGTAAATATTAATGATAAATCCTACTATAATATTACCTGTGAAGGTACTAGTTTACCTCTTGAAGAAGGAGCACCTGAACTTCCTCGTATATGCAGAAATATAGTTATCCCAGATGATGCTGACGTTAAGTTAAACGTTATATCATCAGAATATAAAGACTATAAAAATTTCCCTATCGTTCCATCAAAAGGTTCTATAACAAGGGATAAAAATCCTGAAGATATACCTTACAAATTAGGTAAAGAATATAAAAATAAAAGCTTTTATCCTTCAGAATTAGTTTCCTTTAGTGAACCTTTTATTATGAGAGAATTAAGAGGAACAACTATCACTCTAAATGCATTTCAATATAAACCTAAAAATGAAACTCTAAGAGTATATGAATCTGTAACTGTTGAGATAATAACAGATGGTGAATCTTCAGTAAATTCACTTGTAGCTTCAAAACCTAATAAAATCACTTCGGATTTCGAACCAGCTTATACAAACACATTTATTAACTACAGTAATATAAAAAAATCAAATCATTCTTTAATGAATAACCCTTCAGAAACTGGCTCAATGCTTATCATATCCTATGATCAATATAGTAGCGCTATGGATTCCTTTATTAATTGGAAAAATTCCAAAGGTATAAACACTACATTGGTAAACATGTCTGATGTATCATCAACCAATAATCCAACTGAAATTAAAAACTATATACAAAATTATTACAACCAACATCCTGAATTAACTTATGTTCTTCTTGTTGGCGACTATGCACATGTATCTTCTCCTACTTACTCTACAGGTGTTTCTGATCCTACCTATACAAAGGTTGCAGGATCAGATGATTATCCTGACATATATGTAGGTCGTTTTTCTGCAGAAAATATTGCAGATGTTGAAACTCAAGTACAAAGATCTATAGAGTTTGAACAAAATGGTTATAATACAGCTGCATGGTTTAAGAAAGGTGTTGGTATAGCATCTGATGAAGGCTCTGGTGAGACAGATATACAACAAATGGATAGTATAAAGAGTAGGCTACTAAATGCAGGTTATACTCAAGTAGATAGTCTATATGATCCAGGTGCATCAGCTTCTTCTGTTACTAATAGTCTAAATCAAGGCAGAGGTATAATAAATTATTGTGGACACGGTGCTGAAAACTACTGGGTAACAACAGGCTTTAGTAATACCAATATAAAAAATCTTCAAAACCCAGGACAACTTCCTTTTATTGTAAGTGTTTCTTGTGTAAGTGGTAAATTCCAAAGCGGTACTTGTTTTGCAGAAACATGGCTTCGCTCAAAAAATAGCAATGGAAACCCAATAGGTGCAATAGGAACATTAATGTCAACAGTAAATCAACCTTGGATACCTCCTATGAATGGTCAAGACGGAATAATTGACTTACTTTGCAACAACAGTAAGGTATCACTAGGAGGCTTATGTTATTCTGGTGAAACTAGAATGCTAGATAATGGTACAAGCAGTGATTTATTAACTTTTAACACATGGACATTATTTGGTGATCCATCTATACAAATCCTACCTGATTCAACAACTCCACCAGTAGATCCAGAAGATCCATATGAACCTAATAACTCTACTTCTCAAGCATATGCTATAAACAGTGGTGTAGATTATAGTTCATATATATATTCAGATACAGACGTTGATTACTATAAAGTTACAACTAACGAATCTGGTGTTATCGCTGCTACACTAACAAATCTACCATATGACTATGACTTATATTTGTATAACTCCTCAGGAAACAAAGTTGCCTCTTCTACTAGAAGCTCCACATCCAATGAGTCCCTTTCTTACTCAGCACGTACAACAGGCACATACTATCTTAAAGTTGTTGGATATAATGGAATCTATAGCACATCTACAAAATATAATTTAAACGTAAGCTATCCTATAACTAACTAAATTTATAATATATAATAGGGTACTCTTGTAGCACCCTATTATTATTTAATGCCTTATAAGTTCTTATTGAAATAATTTCCTCTTAGCATTTCATAAGTTTCTTCTAAAAAAGCATTTGCTTAATCATAAACAATTCTTGTCCACAAAAAAGGTAAGCTTATCATCTATATAATAGATGCAAACTTACCTTTAAAATTATCCATATTTTAATCATATTTTAGCCATAAAAATAACTATCTTAAATAAATAAAATGGTTATTGAAAAAAGAATATTGAACTTTAGTTAGACTGGTCTACGTTTTAATATGTTAATATCTACTTCATGTCTCCCTGTCATATCTTTTAATACTTCTATACTTTCCTTCACTTCTTTAACATTCTTTGAAATATTTTTTATTGATTTCTCAATTAAGTTTGTTTTTTCTTCTATTATTAAATCAGTGCTTCTAAATGAATTTTCATTTTGATCTCTATGTGAAGTTTGTACTTCTACAATCATATCTATGTTTTTTTCTATAGCTTCAATTTTAATTGAATTCTTCTTTATCTCATTTTTAACCCCATTTATTTCTGTTTCAAGTCTTGTTTGACCTTCTAACAGCTTTACAAGTATATCTTCAATTTCAATATCCAAAATCATCACCTCAAACTTGCATTTTCCATTTAACAATTATATCTTAAAATATATTATTTAATAATGTATTCACATTATAATACTTATTACGTTATAGTTCAAGATATATCGTCGTATTAATATGGATTATTTTACAATATATCCATATTAATACAAACCCTATTTGTTCATTATCCCATAAATAATTGTTCCCATTAGTTTTTTAAATATACCTACAGGAACTTGAGGTGAAAATACTCCTGTACGCATCTCTTCACTATGCCAATAGTCGTAGTCTGCACTTCCTTCTTCATATTTATTCTTTGACATAGCTTTCCAAAGATTAAACATGGCTACTGATTTTAAGGTTGGTTTATGAATCTTTTGAGACCTTAGCTCCTCACTGAATTTTTTTGCACCTTTTAATATCTTTACCTTATTTTTCTCAGTAAGATTCATGCTTCTATAGGCAATTGGTAAAGTTTGAATATGATTAAATCCCCAGTAATTTAGAACACTCTTCACATAGTTTGCAGAGTCCTTATGACCAGAGCCGGCTGTGGTAGTTATTATTAGAGCCTTCTTTGTAAATAGACTTGGCCTATGGAAATTATAGGACATATGATCTATAAAGTTTTTTAGTAATCCACTTATTTGCAAAGAGTATACAGGTGAAGTGATTATTATAGCATCAGCTTCTTTAATTTCTTTCACTATTTTACTCATAATTTCTTTATGAGGACATTTATCTTCTCCCTTATAAATGCAATTAAAACATCCTATACACAAAGGAATGTTTTCTTTTCTTAATTCTATATCTATAAAATTTACTTCTAAATTCTTTTTCAACTCTTCCTTTACTAAAGTTAATACATCCCATGTATTTCCTCTTCTCGGACTACCATGGATAACTAAACATTTCATATTTTCTATCTCCTTCATAGTCATAGTATATATACAATATTTTAACATAATTATCCTAACTAATGTAAAGAAAACTTACAAAAAAGAGGAAGAGTAGATATATCTATATCTATATTTATACAAATATATCTACCCTTCCTATAATATTAGTTATTTAAATAATGGATTTAGTTATTTTTACAGTTTCCTCTACCAACACCTTTTCCTTGTCCTGCCCCATTACGNNGCCTTGATTAAGTCCATAACCTTCCTTGTTTTCCCTATTTGTGCCAGTACCATCACAGGTAGCGCTATTTTCTGTCATTTCAGCTTTGATTTCATCCCCTCTTTCTGTAGTTATTGTTCCTCTTTCTATAGCTGCATCTACTCTTTCATACTTTTCTTGTAGCATAATTTCCCTTGACTCTTCTAAAGTCTTTCCTTCTTCTATTAAGCTTTGAACTTTTGTAGTTTCACCATTCCTAAAAGCTCCTCCTAAATTTTCATCTGCAAAGGCCATAGTTGCTCCACCAACGGTGATTACTCCTACTAGTGCTAAAGCTATCATTGATTTTTTCATATTAAATCCTTCCCTTCATTAAATATTTCTTATTTTCTCTACACCTTTATAATAACAAGGGAATGTTACATTAATGTTGCAAGAATCTAATAGTTAGCTTAAATTAATTATACATTTTTATAACTTTAAGGTTATCCAAAACTCCACACCTTGCTCTTTATTCTTTACACCATAGGTACCTTCATGAAGAGTTACTATTTGCTTTACTATAGCTAGACCTAATCCTAGACGTTTTTCTTTATAGTTTCGCACCTTATCTACCCTTACAAAACCCTCCCAAATCCTATGAAGGTTTTCATCTTCAATATTAATACCACTGTTATATACAGAGATTACCAAATTATCTTCAGATACTTTTAAATCAATCTCTATTATTTTATTTTCATCTACATGGGTAATGGCATTATTTATATAATTTTGTACTGCTTGTTCTAATCTAACTTCATCCACAAAGACGGTAACATTTTTACCTTCCATAAAGTTAAGATTTATGTTTAATTCCTCAAATACAAATTTATTTTTCTCTAGAATTTTTTTTATTAAACTATTTATATTTGCTTCTTTTTTATTCAATTTAAAGGTATTTGACTCTAGCTTATATAGATCTAAAAGGTCATTGACTATGACTCCTAATCTTTCTGTTTCTTCACCTATTACATCTAAATAATATTTTCTATCCTCATCTAAGGAGATAAATCCTCCTTGAAGGGCTTGTATATAACCTGAAATAACAGTTATAGGACTTTTTAGTTCATGAGATACGGAGGATACAAATTCCCTTCTAGCTAATTGATTTTTCTTTTCATTCTCCATCATAGTTTCTAACTCTAAGTTTTTTTCTTTTAGATCTTTTAGGGTTTCTTCTATTTTAAAGGATAAATTATTTACACTTTTAGCTAAGGTACCTATTTCGTCCATACTTTTTATATTTAAATCTTCACTAAAGTTTAACTCTTCTATTTTTCTAGTTTTTTTAGTTATTTCTATTACTGGTTTAGTAAATTGTCTTGAAAATAATGTTGTGATAAAAAGTGCTATAAATGTAACAGGTAGCATTATCATAAATAAAAGCTTCATAGATTTATTAACTGCATCATCAATAACAGTAATTGGGGTTTTAACACTTATTTCATAAGAGGATTCACTGTTTCCTACTACAGTTAAAAACTCTACACCTGTAGACTTATCTAGAGTTATAGTTTCACTTATTCCCTCTTTTTCACCTATAAACTCTATAACTTCAAACCTATGTTGTCCATTCATCATATTATTCTTACCAATTTTATGGCTAGAAAACATGCTATCCAATGTTATTACATCTTTAATATCTATTTGAACACTATACTTCTCTGAAAGCCCTTCTAATTTTTCGTCTATCCTATTATTATAGTCTTCATCTATATAATCTTTAATTTCTTCAATTACCACATTCATTTCCTTTAATTTTTCTCTTTGAAAAAAGTCTTTATATATAATTCCATATGTTGCAATACCAATAATAAAAGTACTCAATATGAGGACTATACCAGAAAATAATTTTATCTTAATTGACTTCATCATACTTCACCAAACTTGTATCCAAAACTTCTTATGGTTTTTAAATACTTGTTATAATCTCCTAACTTACTCCTCAACCTACTAATATGAGTATCTACAGTTCTAGTATCACCAAAGTAATCTTCATCCCATATGGCTCTTAGTAGAGTTTCTCTAGTTATAACTTTATTTATATTTTTTATGAAATAAAGCAATAATTCATATTCTTTAGGATTTAGCTCCTTCTCTTTACCATCTATTTTTATCAAATGGCTTTCTTCATCTATTTCAATTCCTTTAAATACAATGCTTCCCTCCTGAATAATTTTGCTTTTACTTTTTAAAAGCCTATTAACTCTAGCAAGTAATAAAGCTATGTTAAAGGGTTTAGATACATAGTCATCCACTCCTATATCAAAGGCAAAAAGTTCATCTAAATCACTATCCTTGGCTGTTAATATGATTATAGGTACTTCTGATATCTTTCTAATCTCTTTACATACAATCCACCCATCATAAATAGGCATCATTACATCTAAAATTACTAAATCGATGGTACCATCAAACTTCCCTAGAGCAAGTTTACCATCCGTTGCAGTAATAACTTCAAATTTATTAAAAGTTAAATAATCAGCAATAAGTCTTAAAATTCTCTCATCATCATCGGCAACTAAAATTTTCATTTAAACCTCCTAAAATTGTATATTACCTTTATTTTATACTATTATAGTATAAAATAAAGGAGATGTCCTAAAATTATTTTAGTACATCTCTTTCATTGTAGGTAAGCTCTTCTAATAACTTTATTACAAACTTTGCAGAGCCACAAGCTGCTATCATATCTAATTGTCTATATAATATAGTTGCATATTGGTCGGCATTGTCACATATCCCTCTTATAAGTATAAAAGGAATTTTATTTATATGACATATATGAGCTATAGCTCCTCCTTCCATTTCTATACATTCCACATGATACTGCGTTCTTAAATCAGCTCTTGTTTTATCATCTGATACAAAGGTTTCCCCTGTAATTATTCTTCCAATGTGATACCCACATTCCTTTAATTCTATTCTATTATAAGCTTTTATAGCTAATCTCTTTAGATATTCATTTGAAACAAATTCATCTTCATTTGGAAATAAAGTCTTCATCTGCGATTTTGATATATCGTAATATGTAACCTTATTGGAAATAACTATATCACAAATTTTCACTTCTGGATTTAAGCTACCAACAATACCGGTACTAATTATTCTTTTTACATTAAATTTTGTAATTAAAATTTGAGTACATTCTGCTGAATTTACTTTGCCCATGTCTGTGCAGCATAATACAATATTTAATGTATTATAATTTCCTATATAAAATAAAAAACCTGAATATGCAACTTCTTCTACTATTTTCATACTTTCTTTAATATATCTAATTTCAATCTCCTTAACTCCAATTATACCTAAAGTACTCATGTATTCCTCCTTTTTAAAAGATAAATTTTACTTTTTAATTGAAATGTATTCCTATCTTTATTGTATGATTTTACTCTAAATCCTATAATTTTAATTAATACATAATTATATCATAATATATACAAATTTCTATATATTACGTCATAATATTACTTTTCTTAAATTTTAATACATTTTTAAATTAAATACCCTCTATTTCAAAAATAGAGGGTATCATAAAAATCAAATTATTTAATTATTCTATTGAATTAACCTTCCAAGTAAATCATTGCTTCTTTTAATAAAATTAGCCATTTCTTCAGCATCTAGCTGTCCGTGACTAATCATAGCTAAATCATATACATGGTTACATATATCATTAACTAAGTCTTTTTTGTTTTCATCTTTAGATAAATTAAACAACTTTTTAATTAATGGATTTGTACTATTTATAACTAAGGTTTCTTCTTTAGGGAACATTGACATATCCCCTCCACCAAACATTACACTCATTTCAGCCATTCTTCTAGACTGTTCTGATAGAGTAATCATGGCTGGAACTTCTTCAGTTTTAATAGGATCTATAGATATTTTTAGTTCTTCCTTATTTATAGAATTTTTAAATATCTCTTCTAGTTTCTCATTTTCTTCTTGATTTTCATTTTTCACATCAGCTTTTAATATTTCTGTTAAGTCAGAGTCAATTCTACTAAATTGTACTCCTTCCTCTTTACTCTCCATTAATGTAATAAAATGACTGTCTAGTGTGGTGTTTAAAATTACTGCTTCTAAGCCGTTGTCCTTTAATATTTTAATATATTGAGACTGCTGCTTTTCATCATTGACATAAATAACTTTTTTGTCGTGGTTTTCTTTATTATTTTCTAGATATTGCTTTAATGTTACATGATCTTCATTGGTAGTTTTAAAAATTATTATATCTTTAACCTTTTCATAGAATTTTTCATCCCTTAGACAACCATACTTAATAAAGATATTTATATCTTTCCAAAAGTCATTGTACTCATCTCTATGGTTTTTAAATAAAGATGTAAGCTTATCTGCCACTTTATTTACAATGTGTCTAGATACCTTCAATACATTATTATCCTTTTGCAGAAAACTTCTTGATACATTTAAAGGAATATCTTCACAATCAATAACACCTTTTAATAGTAATAAAAACTCAGGAATAACTTCTTTTATGTTATCTGCAACAAAGACCTGTTTATTATAAAGTTTCACTTCTCCTTCTGTAGCCTCAAATTCATGTTTTAATTTAGGGAAGTATAGTATTCCTTTTAAATTAAATGGATAATCTACATTCATATGAATCCAAAATAGTGGATCATTATATTCATTGAAGACTTTTCTATAAAATTCTTTATACTCTTCATCTGTACAATCCTTTGGAGCTTTCATCCATAGCGGTTTTGTATCATTTAAAGGAGTTTTTTCTATATTTTCATCTGAGTCCTTCTCATCTTTTTTCTCATTTTCATCTATTAGATAAATCTCTACAGGGAAGAAGTTACAATGTTTTTTAATTATTTGTCTTAGTTTATAATAATCTAAAAACTCATTGCTATCTTCACTTATGTGAAGGGTAATAGTAGTTCCTCTAGAATTTCTTTCAGAAGATTCAATTTCATATTCTGTACCACCATCACAAATCCACTTAACAGCCTCTTCTCCCTCTTTATAGGATAAAGTATCAATTTCAACCTTTTCTGATACCATAAATGCTGAATAAAATCCTAATCCGAAATGACCAATTATTCCTTTTCCTTCATCAATTTTATCTTTATATTTAGATAAAAACTCCTCAGCTCCTGAGAAAGCTACTTGATTAATATATTTTTTTACTTCCTCTGAAGTCATTCCTATACCGTTATCTTTAAATTTTATGGTTTTTTCATCTTTATTTAAGGATACAGTAACTTCGTAGTTGGACTCCTTCACAGTAGCCTCTCCAAAGGTCACTAGTCTCTCTAATTTACTAATGGCATCACAACTATTACTGATAAGTTCTCTTACAAATATATCCTTATCAGAGTATAGCCATTTTTTTATAATCGGCATTATATTTTCAGTGTGAATTGAAATGTTTCCATTCTCTTTAAGCATATATATCTCCTCCAAACATAAAATATTAAATAATTATACTCATTGTATTCTTTATTTTATACCCAATTCCGCATAAAATAAAGAATACATTGTAAATTTTTTGTAAAATATCATATTTACTCTGCTTGAGTTAGTAATTTTTTCATTATATCTCTCAGTTTTCTTTCTTCTAATTCATCGTTTCCAATGATAACAATTACTTTTATATCGTTATCTGATTGATCCCATTTATAAGCCTTTGCATCTATAATAGCTTCTTCTGGGATAAACTCCTCCATATCTAAGGCCATCTCTTCTGCTAAGCTAAGATACTCATCAAAAAGATCGTCCTCCTCCATTTCACTTAAATTAAAATCATCATACTCTTCTTCTATAATCTCATTTAATGTTGAGATTTTCACACTTAAACAAAAGGCATGAACATCTTCTCTTTTAGTTCCCTTTGTCATATCCTTAATTACTTTAAAATCAGTTTTACTTTCTATTATTTCTTTCATCTCATCATTATGAATTACATTTTCACCAAATAATACATACATTTTTATCAGCTCCTGTTAATTAATTCTTAAGTTTTTCATGCACATCATTATATCATATATATAAATTTAAATTAACAACTATATGTATTTTTCAGCAGTTCTGTTTATTTCCCTACGGATAAAAAGGGTCTGTCTCAATAGCAATTCACTAAACTTTATAAATATTAAACCTACACTTTAATATAAGTGTAGGTTCAATATTAATTTAAATTTAGCTTATTTTAAGATAGTTCTTATTTTACTCTTGGTAATACTTCTTTTTTGAAGAAACTCTTTGCTGTTAACCCTGATACACTGAAGATTTCCCCATCATCAATTTTTACAGATACAGCATCAGAACAGTGACCTAAGCAAAATACTGCCTTTAAATCTACTTTGTCAGATAGATTATATTCTTCTATGCTCTGTTGAAAAGCATTTATAACATTATAAGATCCTTTTACATGACAGGCACTCCCTATACAAACACTCACGTTTATCACAGCTTTTACTCCCTTCTATCGTAATTCACATGTAATAACTTATGAACTTTTCCATTTAATAATCCTGAATAAAGTGATATCATTACTGGATTTTCTTCTGAGCGTTTAAGGCTACTCATCTTATCTGCTGCATATAATCCTGCTCCACGTTTTTGTTTTCCTACTGACATGGTAAATGGTTGACCAGCTCCACCTACACATCCACCTGGGCAAGCCATTACTTCAATAAAGTCATAATGTACTTCTTCTGATTTTATCTTTCTTAAAAGATCATCAGCATTCTTAAGACCACTAACTATAGCAATCTTTAATTCCTTATCATTTACAGTTACACTAGTTTCCTTTACTCCTGACATTCCTCTTACTCCATTAAAAGCTATAGAACGCAATGTAGATACAGATTTGTCATCTAGAACTCTTCTTAAAACTGCCTCTGTAACTCCACCAGTAACACCAAATATAACTCCGGCGCCACTACTAACACCAAAAGGCATGTCTACAGCTTCTGGCTCTATCTCTGAAAATACAATTCCAGATTCTTTTATCATAGATATAAGCTCTTGAGTAGTTATAACGTAGTCTACATCTTTTATTCCTTCAACTTCAAATTCATCCCTATTAGCTTCAAATTTCTTAGCTGTACAAGGCATTATAGCAACACTTACTATTCTTTTACTAGAATGTTTATAGTGTTCCTTTAAAACAGAACCAAACATCTGCATAGGAGATTTACATGAAGAAACATTACTCATTAGTTCTGGATAATTTCTTTCCACATAATTAACCCAAGCTGGACAGCATGAAGTAAATAGAGGAAGCTTTTCATTATTCTCTAATCTTGAAAGGAATTCACCTGTCTCTTCTAATACTGTAAGATCGGCTCCAGTGGATGTGTCAAATACTTCGTCAAAGCCCATTCTCTTTAAAGCTCCAACAATTTTACCCATTACATTTTCGCCATCTTTATGTCCAAGCTCTTCACTAATTCCTACTCTTACAGCCGGAGCTATTTGAACCACTACTTTAGTGTTTTTATCACTTAATTCTTTCCATAATTTTTGTGTATCATTTTTTACTACTATGGCACCTGTAGGACATACTGCTGCACATTGACCACAACCTACACAGTTTGATTCTCCAATTGGTTTATCAAATACTGCACCTACAGTCATTTCTGCTCCTCTTTTTAAGAAGTCGATGGCACCTACATTTTGAACTTCATTACACATTCTAACACAGTCACCACATAGGATACATTTACTCTTATCTCTTACTATACATAAAGAGGATTTGTCTAATTCACTTTTTTCTGCTGTATTATTAAATCTTATATCTTTAATTCCAAAACGTTGAGCTAGATCTTGTAACTTACAGTGTGTATTTTTCTCACAAGTAGTACAATCTCTACAGTGATTTGAAAGTAATAATTCTAATATATTTTTTCTATATTTTCTTAATCTCGGAGTATTAGTGTATACTTCCATACCAGCCTTTGGTGGGGTAGAGCATGCAGCTTCAATACCTCCCCACTTATTTTCCACCATACACATACGGCAAGCTCCATATACAGAAAGCTCTGAGTAATAACAGAAAGTAGGTAGATNNTAGATCTATGCCTGCTTTTCTAATAAGCTCTAAAATGTTTTTTTCTTCCTTTATTTCTACCGGGATATTATCTATAATCATAAATTGTTCATTCATTCTATTAATCCTCCTTTATAGCTTTAAAGGCACAAGCTTCAACACAGGCACCACATTTAATGCATTTGTTCTTGTCAATTAAAAAAGGTTCCTTTACCTTACCTGAAATGGCACCTACTGGACAAATTCTTGAACATTTTGAACAGCCTTTACAAAGATCTGCTTCTATAAAGATAGTTTTTAGTTTTTGACATGTTTTTGTTGGACATTTTTTATCAACAATATGAGCTTCCTACTCACTACGGAAATTATTAATAGTACTTACCACTGGGAATGCTGCTGTCTTTCCTAATCCACATAAAGCAGTAGAAGATATAGTATCTGCAAGTTCTAATAATAGATCGATATCTTCAATCTCACCTTTACCAGCCACAATTCTTTCTAAAATTTCAAGCATTCTCTTAGTACCTTCACGGCATGGTATACACTTACCACAAGACTCATTTTGAGTAAAGTTCATAAAGAATCTAGCTACTTCTACCATACAAGTATTTTCGTCCATAACAACAAGTCCACCAGAACCAATCATAGCTCCTGCCTTTTTTAAGGAATCAAAATCTAATGGTAACTCTAAATGCTCTTTTGTTAAACATCCACCAGAAGGACCTCCTATTTGAACAGCTTTAAATTCTCTTCCGTCTCTTATTCCTCCACCGATATCAAATATTATTTCTCTTAAGGTTGTACCCATTGGAACTTCTATAAGTCCTGTATTTTCAATATTTCCTGTTAAAGCAAAGGCTTTCGTTCCATTATTCTTTTCTGGCCCAATTGCTTTATACCATTCAGAGCCATTTTCAATTACTATAGGTACATTGGCAAATGTTTCTACATTATTAAGTACTGTTGGTTTGCCAAATAGACCTTGTTCTACAGTTCTAGGTGGCTTAACTCTAGGCATACCTCTTTTACCTTCAATAGAAGCAGTAAGTGCACTTCCTTCTCCACACACAAAGGCTCCTGCTCCTTTATTAATTTTAATATCCATATTAAAACCTGTACCAAGGATATTCTCACCTAGTATTCCATGTTTTTTAGCTTCTTCTATAGCATTTTTTAACCTACTAACAGCAAGAGGATATTCTGCACGCACATATATATATCCTTCCTGCGCTCCACAAGCTACTGCTGCAATCATCATTCCTTCTATAACTCTATGTGGATCTCCCTCCATTATACTTCTATCCATGAAAGCACCGGGGTCTCCCTCATCTCCATTACATACAATATACTTTTCACCTTCAGGTTGACGTTTTACTTGAGACCATTTACGACCTGTTGGGAATCCCCCGCCTCCACGGCCTCTTAGGTTGGATTCATCAATTTCTTTTATAATTTCATCTGCTGTCATATCAAATAAACTTTTTTCTAAGGCAGAGTATCCGCCTATAGCAAAGTATTCTTCTATAGATGTAGAATCAATATGACCACAATGTTCTAATGCTAATCTAGTTTGCTTTTTATAGAAAGGTATTTCTTCTTGAGTTTTATAAACTTTATCATCCTTTTTATAGGCTAATCTTTCTACACATTCACCATAAAGAATTGTTTTATTTATTATTTCTTCACAATCCTGTGGTTTAACCTTTATGTATAAGTATCCCCATGGCTCTATTCTTACAAGAGGTCCCATTTCACAGAATCCGTGACAACCACTTTTTTTAATTCCTACAGATTTATCATGAGGTTCTTTCTCTAATCTAACCTCGCATTTTATATCCTTTTCCTTCATTATTCTTACAAACTCATCATATATATCTAATGCACCACCCGCTATGCAACCAGTACCTGAACATACAAGAATTTTTACTTTTTCATTTTCAAAACTCTCTTTATAGGTATTTCTTATATTAATTAAATCCTGTCTATTAAGAAGCATACTATTTGTCCTCCTTAAGCGTTTTTAGAAGTTCTACTGCCTTTTCAGGAGTCATAGCTCCATAAACCTTATCATTAACTGTTATTGCTGGTGCTAAACCACAAGCCCCAAGACATGAAACCGTTTCCACAGTAAACATTAAATCATTAGTAGTAACCTTATTCTCTGAAAGACTCAATTCACTTCTTAGTTTTTCTAATATAGGTATCGATTTTCTTACATGACATGCTGTTCCGTCACATATTTTTATTACATATTTTCCTTTAGGTTCTAGCGAAAAGTTTTCATAGAATGTAGCTACACTATAAATTTTAGCTTCACTTACACCTAATTTTTTAGAGAAATATGGGAATATTTCCTCTGGAAGATATCTGTATATCTCCTGAGTATCTTGTAATATAGCAATTATATTACTAGAGCTATACCCATGATTTTTTAATATAACATCTAGTTCTTCATAATTAAAGGATGTATTCATTGTTTTCCCCCCTACAATGCTTGTTAAATTATTATCACCATTACATTCTATACTGAATTTTCAAATATTTCAATATAAATTAATAATTATTTTTGTCATTAATCTATATATGATTATAGTAAATTCTTTGTATAATATGGATTTTTTAAGAAATTTATAAAATAAAATAGATATATTTAATTTTATTTGTATATTAAATACATCTACTTTAAAAGTTTACATCTGTAATGAGGTAAAGTTTATGAAAAAAACTTTTTAGAGTCTGTCAAAAATATAACTAGCGCCAATAAATCTGCCGACCCTCCTGGACTGACATTTTCATCTATACACTGCTTTTCAAAATCATAGGCTGCTTTAATTCCTTCTTCACTATTGAAGCCCCCTAAGTTTAAAACTTCATAGGCGTGTCTTTGAACTTCACGAAGTTTATCTATATTTTGTCTATGTACAATGGTACTATCTTCGACTCTACTCATTAGCATAAGCAATGTCTGAGAATATAAATCATTTCCTTTCAGCTTAGAATTTCGGTAATTGGGTATTATTTCCTGGAAAATATTTTTAAGTCCCGTTTTAACTTCTCCTCTAATCCCAGCGAAACCATGTTTTAAATATAAAGTCTCTCCATGAGTTAGTTCTTTCCTTTTATGTAAATCTTTAAAATCATCTAATATGTTTTCACACATGTCTTTTAGTATAGTTTCAATTTTATTATAGGATAATTTCTCATAAAGAACTTTACCTAGAGCAGCAGCTACTACTCCTATTAAAAATATCATGCCTTTATGCGTATTTACTCCTTTTGTAACATTGAACATAGCTTCTTCGCATTTTATTCCAATAGCTCTTATAGCTATAAAAATATTTTTAGGACTTTCATAGCTATATCCTACTTCTACCATTTCTTTTATAAAGGGTACTATAGCAAAACTACTATCTAAAAATGTATAGTAATCCATATCTATATGCGCCCCCTTTGTAATAGGTGAAACTAATCCAAACGAAGGCATAGTGGATACCTCTGAAATCATTGCTTTAAGGGCTAGTTGAGATATATCATAGGATAATTTATCTTTTCTATCTACATAACACATATATTCTTCATACTTTTTAACAAAGTACTCTTTTATTTCCTCTATATTATGTTTTTGACTTCTAGAACATACTCTAGCTTCTTCTTCGCATAAAAAACATTTTCTAGGTTCTAAACCTATGTCATGTCTGGATACTCCATGCAATGCTGGCATCATTGGATCACTATCCTCAATATAGTATACATCTATATCTACACATCTACCTAATATATGATTTTCTTCCATATATATAAGTTTTCTTTTTACTTCAATGTTATCTGTATTAAATATAAAGTGACCTATAATTCCTTCTCTATTCTTATATACTTCTTTATAAATTATATTTTTATTGTGAAATAAAAATATATCTTCACAAATTATCTTTGCGATACTATCTGTAATATAATTAGATTTTTCTATACCAGGATAATTTACTCTTACAGTGGCAAGAGTAACTCCGCCTGAAGTATTTCTAAGAAGCTGTTCTTGATGTAATACTCTTTTTTCTCTATGGTTTAAAAATTTATCTATTTCTGTATAGTCCATATTAATGTAAGGATAGGCAATAATTATCCTATCACTTTTCCCCTTCCTTACTATGATAAAATTAAATTCATAGGTTTTTATTATATACCAATTAGTTTCTAACTTACGTAATAGCTAATACTTATTATTATAATTTTAATGGGGTAAATCTCTAAGTTTAAGCTTTTCAATAATATCTTTTCCTACGCTACTTTCCAGGAATTCATAGGTAGTTTTGGGTACTAGTTCCCTTACTTCTTTTAGTCTATCTCCTTTAAGTAATTCTCTTACTCTAGATGCACTTATAGCTTTATTTTCTATCTCATATCTCTCTATAACTTCAACTTTCACGCCATACTTAGGCAATACTTCTTTTAAAGTTTCATTATAAGTATTGGTAACATTGCAATAAGGTTCACTACCTACATATCTTTTAGTTATATTTAGCTCCTTACAAAAGTATTTTCCAAAGACATTTCCATCTATCTTAGTGTATTCCTTTAGAATGTCATCATCTTTTCTTAAAAAATAATTTGGAAAAGTAGCTGATGATATGATATAATTTCCACCTGGTATTACAGTGACATTTTTTAATTCCCTTACTCCCTCTTTTATAAGTTGAAACCTAATTTGAAATGGAAAAGAGGATTTATCTTCTTCTACTACAAAAATTATTACATTGCTATTTTCCTTAGCTGCTTTTTCAACTATATATTTATGCCCTAATGTGAAAGGATTACAGTTCATAATCAATGCAGAATATTTCTCACCTTCCCTTATTTCATAAATCTTTTTTAGATTTTTTAGCTCACTTTGGATATTTTTATTCCCTGCTTCCAATAAACTTACCTTATCTGTATCAACAATCACCTTATATCCAAGTCCTTCAAATAGAAAATTATTAGAAGGCTTAGTAAAAATAAAGTTATGATATATACCCTCTTCAAAGAGTTTATTAGTTATATCGGTGATAAGTATATTAGATATACCTTGGCCTTGATAATTTTCACTTATAGCAAAACATTTAACTATATTATTTTTTTTAGAACAGGTAGCTATTATTTCTCCACCTTCTTCAATGATTAAAGTATAATCTACATCCTCATACTTAAGTGCAAATCCTTTTAAAAATTCCTCAACCCTATTTATTTCTATTTTAGAATTAAGATTTATTTTTTGAGTATTAAAATACATTTTTCCACCTCATTTAATAAGTTATATCTTATATTAATTTTATAAATTAAAATATTTTCTTACAAAGGATATTATTAGTAATGCAATAATTACTATAATTACGGATAATATGGCATCAAAGCCACTTTTAAATTCATATTTCTTTTTTCCTTTTGATATTTCTTCTGCTTCACTAAACATTCCTTCTGCATGAGCTTCTTGTAGAATTTCTTTGTTGGTTTTTCTATTTTTCTTTTTACTCATATTTATCACTCCATTATAAGTTTATAACTATTAGGATACTTACATTGTATCATAATATAAAAAGAGTGTTGACATCAACACTCTTTTTATATTTAATTTCAAAGGCCGATTTTAGAAGAACATACCAAAGGCTATACTTGCTAATATCAGCATTATTCCTCCGCCAAGACGAGAAGAAATTTGTGCAAAGGACATTAAATCCATACGTTTTGCTGCTGTAAGAACGGCAACGTCTCCTGAACCTCCACGGTTTGCCATGCATAATCCAGCAGAAATTGCTGTTTCTATTGGGTAGAATCCTACTAACCAACCTACAAGTGCTGATCCAATGATTGCCCCTAAAACTATTAAACCTGCTATAACAACATTAGCTACATTGAATGCTGCTATAAGTTCTCCAAGATCTGTCATAGCTATACCAACTCCAACCATTACTACTAGTAAGAATTGTTTTGAGAAGAATCCTTGAAGCTTTTTAGCTCCTTCTTTTAATTCTAATGGAATTATATTAGCTACATTAGCTATGGCTACTAGAATAACCATCCAAGCAAATCTATGAATATCAATTTTAACATTTATTCCCATCAGCGTGNNTCTTAAAGTTTTTGATAATATATTTCCAAATACATAGAATGCACATGCAAGAATTAATCCTGCTGCAACTTCTCTAGCTGTAACTTTAACTACTCTTGTTTCTTCTAATTTAGATATATCTTCTGCTTTTCTTATTAATTCACCATGTCCGTTAAATTTAGCTCCTGCCTTAGTTTCACCAAATTTATTTAATATAGAAGCCGCTATTATAGCTATAATATTAGCTATTGTAAGAATTGAAAGAGCAAATGATAACCAAGCTGCTGGATCTCCACCAGTAACACTTGAGTAAATTTCACTCATAGGAATTGCTCCTGCTCCAGTACCACCACCCATTATTGGTAATACATACTTAGTAGCTATGTCTGACATAGGAATTCCAAATATAAATCCACCTAGAGACCCAAGACAGAAGGCTGCAATTACTCCTCCTAATATTGCTGGAATATATCCAAGGAAAGCTTTCATAAGTAATTTTCTATTAACTGATAATATTGATCCGGTTATAAGTACTGCTATAAATAAGTCTAAGAAATCTGCTGTATCCATAAATACCTTTACAGTTTCAACGCTAGCTTCTGGTATTATTCCATAGTAAACTAATGCTGCTGAACCAAGGAAAGCAAGGATAGGACCTCCTCCAACATACTCTTTCCATATTGGAATTCTATCACCAACCATAGCAAATAGTATACCTACCGAGTATAATAGTGCAAAGGCACCTACAGAGTTTTTAGGTAAAAAACCTTTGATTGCTGCAAAGAAAACTACTACTGCAACTCCTGCAAAAATGTACCACGGCATGCCGTATACTTTAAAGGGACCTTTTTTTTCTTCAATAAGATTTTCTGGCATAATTAATCCTCCTAAAATTAAATTTTATAATTTCATTACTAAGCTTCACTAAATTTTAGTAAACCTTGGTAGGGTTAATAAATTATGTGCTTAAAAATTTTCACAAAGATAATATTTCAGTTTACTTTTTAAGCTTTTTAACTACATCTATAATACTTCCATCTCTGTATTCTATTACTGCTACTACTTCATCTGTAAACTCTAGTTCTTTTGGAGTTCCTATTAGTTTAACAGCAATTTTTCTTAATTCTTCCATGGTTATCAATGGAAGATGCGCTTTCTTAAACTTTTGAATTAAATCTTGTCTTCTTGGATTTACAGTTACACCATAATCTGTAACAACTACATCTACTGTGCTTCCTGGTGTAACTATAGTAGTTACTTTATCAATTATGGTTGCAATTCTGCCTCTAGTAAGAGGTGCTACTAGGATTGATATTTCAGCATTAGCTGCTGTGTCACTATGTCCACCCGATGCTGCCCTAATAACTCCATCAGAACCAGATATAACATTAACATTAAAATCAGTATCTATTTCTAATGCACTTAGGATAACAAAATCTAATTTGTTAACTGCTGCAGATTTATTAAATGGATTAGCATAAAAATCTGCACTAACTTCTATATGTTTTTCATTTTTCCCAATGGACTCTGCAGCCTTTAAATCAAAACATTGAACATCAAATAATGTATCACAAAGACCTTCTTCTAAAAGGTCTACCATAGGTCCTGTAATTCCACCTAGGGCATAACTTAATTTAATATCTCTTTTCTTTAATTCTTCTTTAACAAAGCGAGTAACTGCTAGTGATGCTCCACCACTACCTGTTTGCATAGAGAATCCATCTACAAATCTTCCTGATGCAAGCATTACATCAAGTACTCTTTTTGCCATTAAAAGCTCTTTGGGATTTGATGTAAATCTAGTTGCTCCAGACATTATTCCCTTGGAATCACCTATTTCATCAACTACGACTACATAGTCAACTTTAGTTTGAGGAATACTTTGTGGGAAGTTAGGATAATCAACTAAAGTATCTGTAACTACAACTACTTTATTAGCATACTCTGCATCCACCTTTGCATACCCTAAAGATCCACATATAGATTTTCCTTTTACACCGTTGGCATTTCCCATACAATCTGCAGATGGAGCTGCTATAAACGCTACGTCTATTTTCAAATCTCCCTCTACAATGGCTCTAGCTCTTCCACCATGAGAACGAATAACAGCTGGATTACCTCCAAGAATTCCTTCTGATATTGCAGCAGCAAGTTTTCCTCTAAGTCCACTGCTTTCAATTCTATTTACAACACCATTTTCTATATATGCTACAAGTCCATCATGAGCACTAGTTAGAGAACTCGATGCTACTCTTAAATTTTTGATACCCATCTCTGCTAATGTATCTACTACCATCATTAAAAGCTTATCCCCAGCTCTAAAGTGATGGTGGAAAGAAATAGTCATTCCATCTTTAATTTCACACTTTTCTATTGCAACCTTTAAAGATTCTACAACTTTTGTTCTTCTTACTTGCTCTTTTAAGTTTTCACTATCACTTTCAATCATGGTCCCTTTTGGTTGATTAATAAATGGATTTTCATATACCTTTCTATTCTCATATCCTGGAATAGTACTTAATAATTCCTTACTTACTCTATTATTCATCATCTTCACCTCCAACTAAAACCCCCGCTGCTTTAGCAAGTTCTAGAACCCTTTGAGCTCTTTCTATAATTGGTTTATCTACCATTTTACCGTCTACAGTAAATACTCCTTTATTTTCACGTAGTGCTTCTGCTGTAGCATCTACTATCTTTTTAGCTTTAACTATCTCTTTTTCATTTGGAGTGTAGACACTGTGTATAAGTTCAACTTGTCTTGGGTGAATTAGTGACTTACCGCCATATCCCATTCTCTTAATAAGATTCGCTTCTTTTAAGAATCCTTCATCATTATTTACATCAGAATAAACTGTATCTAATACTTCAAGACCACAAGCTCTACCTGCCATAGCAATCATTCCTCTAGCTACATAAAGCTCGTCCCCTTCTGGAGTTCTTGTTGTTTTCATGCTTGTTACAAAATCCTCACCACTTAAAGCCATACCTATTAATCTTTTAGTAGGCGACTTTGCTATGTCAAAGGAATGCATAACTCCTAACGCAGATTCAATGGCTACCATTATCTTTGTAGACCCAATTTCTCTTCCACAAGTCTTCTCTATTTTTTCTATTTCTCTATCTACAGTCATAACATCTTCTACAGTTTCAGTTTTAGGTATTCTAACAACTTCAACTCCACCTGTTACTATTGCTGCTAAATCATCTTTCCAAAATTCTGTATCTAAACCATTGATACGAACAACCGTTTCTATGCCTAGTTCTTTATAGTAATCTCCTAGATTTCTCAACATATTGTGAACTAAAAATCTTGCAGAGTCTTTCTCTGTTATAGCAATGGCATCTTCTAAATCAAACATTACTGAATCAGGTTTGTATATGTGTACATCTCTTATAATTCCTGGATTGTTTCCAGGAACAAATAACATCGAACGTCTTAGTTTCATCTTAATCTCCCCTTACATCCATTTATATTCCTTGTTATCAGCGGATCTATGAACTGCAGTCTGCACTCTACTTTTAATTACAGGATTAATTGCACCTTTATCATTAGCAAACACCTTCGCATTTTCTACCCCCAAGGAGTTAAGAGTTTCTTTAATAACTGCTTCTATTTCCTCTCCAAATTGTGCTTTAACAGTACTTTCTAGAGTAATTTCTATTCCAGCAGTTGAGGGTTCAATTATAATTTGAATATCACTGGACTCCAATGTGCCAGCACTAGCCACTGTTTTAAGTTCCATATTTACGCCTCCTGATTAAAAAATATTCATCATTTTGTATCCCTTTTCATACTTCTGATACATATTGTATACATCTTGTTTATAGTGTATACAATATATTTATAAAAATCAATAGAAAATTGAATTTTTTTTTAAGTTTTCATAATTTTATAGTAAATATTAAACTTTCTTTAATGCATAAAAAAGAATTGCTAATACACTTAGTATTAACAATTCTTTTTATATTATATATTATAGGTAATATATTATATCTATTACTTAACCACTGCATTTTGAAAAGATTTTTTAGCACGTGTAACATGAACCCTTGCTCTTTCTTCAGCAAGTTGTTCATCTCCCCCTTCTATAGCATCTACAATTTCTGTATGTTCCTTAAGCGCATCTAGTTTTCTTTCCTTAGTCATTAAACTAATTTTTCTTAGGCTTTGTAAGTATTCATATATATATTCCATTTGTGATATTAATCTTTTATTATGACAAGCATCTAAAATTATTCTATTAAATCTGTTGTGAACTTCTACATATTCCTTTTCTTCATTAGCCTCAATAAGTTTTTTCATATTTTCTATGATTTCTTTCAGCTCTCTTATCTCAATTCTAGAAATATGCATACATGCTCCTCTTACTGCAAGTCCCTCTAAAACCTCGCGTATATCATAAATCTCTATAGCATCCTCAATGCAAATCCCCTTAACTATAGTTCCTTTTCTAGGAATATTCACAGCCAAACCTTCACTTTCTAACTGTCTTAAGGCTTCCCTAACAGGGGTTCTACTAACTCCCATAGCTGTAGCTATATTATTTTCTACCAATCTATCTCCTGGATTTATATTTCCTGTAAATATAGCTGTTCGAAGTTCTTTAAGAACTATTTCTCTTATAGATTTTTCTTTACCTTCATCTAAATTCTTTAAAACACTACTCATAAATATCTACATCCTTAAAAATAATTTGTGACTATAACAAACATACTTTATTTTAGTTGTTAATTTTCATTACAAATAAAGTCATTCATTTAATACTTTACCTAATTAAAAATATTAACCATATACATTAATATTGCATACCTTTAACTCTTTGTCAAATTTAATGATGCATAATACTTATGTATATAAAAGTAATAAAATTTTTAAAGGATTAGATTCTTACTTTGAAGCATCTGTTTGCTTTGGTTGATTACATTTATTTATTTGTCTTTGATTTAAAAGATGAGTTAGTTCTTCCTCAGATATATCTCCAAAATTTTTAAACTCATAGTCATTGTCTTTAAAATATTTAATTATAGAAGGAAGAGCCTTAGGTGTAGTAGAGTTTGAAGCTCCATCATGCATGAGTACTATGGCAGTGTTAGGATCTATAAAAGTTTTTTTAAGCTCTTTTCTAAAAGTAGATAAAAGTTTTTCTACAGGTACATTTGTAGATAGAGCATCCTCAATAGACATATTCCAATCCACATAGTACAATCCCTCATCACACAACTCATTTCTAATAGCTCTTACAGTTCCTTTATCTCCTATGGTAGTGCTAGACCCTCCAGGCATTCTCATGAATTTTGAAGGTTCATGCCCAATAACATCAGTAATAGCCTTAAAAGCTTTGTTGTAGTCCGCCAAATATTCCTCCTTACTCGAATATATACATTTCTTATGGTTATAGGTATGTACGCATATTTCATGGCCTTGTTCTTGAACTTGCTTTAATATATCTGGATTTTGCTCAACTAGTTCACCTATAACAAAAAATGTAGCTTTAACATTCTCTTTTTCTAAAACCTTTAGTATTTCTATGGTATTATTAGTAGGACCATCATCAAAAGTTAAATAAACTACTTTTTTTATATCTTCCTTGGAATCAGCTTTCTTCTCATCTTCAGCTAAAGCTGGATTGAAGGTACAAAATATAAAGATAAGTATAAGTACAACCATAGAAGAATATTTTAATTTCTTCATATTAATCCTCCTTATATAAATAGTAAATTACCTTAATATATATTGTGTTCTTAATTATAAATGTATACTATTATTTTTAAGGTTAAATTAACAAAAAGAGGTTGTCGCAAACTTATTTTGAGACAACCTCT
>DKGY01000105.1 GCA_002453475.1 Clostridium sp. UBA6758
AAATCAGTCGATGACGTATTGAAAAAACACTTTGGAAAAGCCATTGAAGATGAAGGGGTTCATATTTTAGACCCATTTACAGGAACAGGGACATTTATTGTTCGGACTTTACACTATCTAAAAGATAAGTTAGCAAATGGGGAAATAACTCTAGCTGATGTTATGAGAAAATATACACAAGAATTACATGCAAATGAAATTGTATTGTTAAGTTACTATATTGCAGCAATTAATATCGAATCAACCTTTGCAGAGATTAATCATGAAGAGTATAAACCATTTGAAGGAATCGTATTGACTGATACATTTGAATCAACGGAACAAGAAGATATCTTAGATGATTCGTTCTTTGGAACAAATGATGAACGATTGCGACGTCAGCAAGAAGTACCAATTACTGTCATTATGGGCAATCCTCCATATTCTGTTGGACAAAATAATGCTAATGATGATAACCAAAATTTATCATATCCTAAATTATTTGAGCGAATTGAACAAAGTTATGTAAAAAACTCCTCCGCAGGTCTGAATAAAGCTGTTTACGATACCTATTCTCAGGCTTTTCGCTGGGCTTCTGATAGATTGGGAGCTAGCGGAATCGTGGCATTCATATCACCAAACTCTATTATTGATAAAAGTAGCTTTGACGGTTTTAGAAAATCAATAGCTCAAGAATTTAATCACGTTTATACGTTTGACCTAAAAGGTTCTATCATTGGGAGGGTCGGAGAAGATGCTAAAAAACAAGGACAAAGTGTTTTCAATATTCTTATTGGGACAGCAATCACAATTTTAGTAAAAGATGGTTCAGAAAGCCATAATATCAGGTATTTTGATATTGGTAACTATCTAACCAGAAAATCAAAATTAGATAAAATTACTAAAATTAAAAGTTACAAAAATATTGAGTGGACAGAAATAACACCTGACAAAAATAATGATTGGATAAATCAACGAGATGACAACTACAATAATTATCTAGCGTTAGATGGAAATATTTTCTTGGACAAAGCGATTGGAGTTAGTACAAATCGTGATGCTTGGGTATATGGATTTAATAAACATAGTGTTCAATCAAATACAAAAAGAATGATTGGGAACTATAATTCAGAATTGCAACGATTGAGAAATGACCTAAAATCAGTTGGAAAATTGAATACTTCTGATGACTTTATCAAATGGAGTGCAGGACTGAAAAGCAAATTTTCAAAAAATCAAAAGTTGGAATTTGATTCACACGCTATTATTATAAGCCAGTATCGACCATTTACGAAAAAGTATCTTCAATTTCAATCAGATATTATAGAACGACCAAGTCGTTTCAAAGATATTTTTGGTGAAAGAAATCAAATTATTTATACAACGGGTGCAGGAGCACAAAGAGAATTTTCTGTTCTTATACTAAATAGTATTCCTAATCTACATTATATGAACTCTGGACAAGGTTTTTATCGTTTTGATAATAGCCCTAGTGAGAATTTATTTAATGACAAGTCCAATATTTCTACTGAGTATTCCCAAAAATTAGGATTATCAGAAGATAATGTATTTTATTATGTATACGGCGTACTTCATTCGGCAGAATATCGAAAAAAATATGCCAACGATTTACAAAAATCTTTGCCACGTATTCCAACCCTTAAAGACAAAGAAAAATATGTTGAAATTGGTAAAGAATTAGCTGATTTACACTTAAATTATGAAGATGTTCCTGCATATGACGGTGTAAATATAGTCTTTAAGTCAGATAATCCAAGTTTTAAAGTGAAGAAGATGAAACATCCTAAACGTGGACAACTAGATACCATTATTTTTAATGAAGATATTGTTATAACAGATATTCCTGAACGTGGATATGAATACGTTGTGAATGGAAGACCTGCTATTGAGTGGATTATTGACCAATATCAAGTGAAAAAAGATAAAAAATCTGGGATAGTGGATGACCCTAACGAGTTCTCAGATAATCCAAAATATATATTTAATCTATTGTTGTCTATTATTAATGTGTCTATGCAAACAATGGATTTAATAGAAAGTTTACCACCTTTGGAGATAATTGACTAAAGTTTAAATAGTTACAATAAGAAGCCTTTATTTAGGCTTTTTATTGTGTTTGAAAATATTTGATAAAAGAATGGAGTAGATAAGTTTGAATATCCAAAAAGCATTAATCGAGCTAACGATAAATGGAGTAGTTACTTGCAAACAACTTGCCGATTTTTATGATACTTATCATGAAGATAAAGAGTTTACAGATGCAGTTGATTTTCTAAGTGGAAGTATTGTAATAGATATGGGGCAATTAAAGGACGAATTGTATGCTTCTGAAGATTCACATGTATTAGGGGCTGTAGAATTTATGCAAAAGCATTATCCTTCAGCAGTTTTATTAATAAATTTAATCCCTAAAAATAAACGACATTTCATTCATTAAACTAAGTGTATTTGTTATTTCATCTCTGTTTGTTTGTTTTTTAAATAAAAATCAACTTTATCCTATGCCTGTTTATTTTTGATTGAATACCCCATTGAATACCCCTTAATGTAGATAAAAATGAGGGTTTGTGTATCAACGCAGCGGCTCGTAT
>DKGY01000072.1 GCA_002453475.1 Clostridium sp. UBA6758
GGCAGTTGATCGTAAGTTAATTATTTTAATGGGAATCCGTGACCAAGTTCGAGCAGGTGTTAAACAAGACCTACAAAAATTAAAATCACTTGGTGTTAAAAATCTCACTGTATTATCAGGGGATAATCAAGGCACAGTTAATTTAGTTAAAAAGGAGCTAGGATTAACCGAGGCTCATGGCGATATGTTACCTGAGGACAAGCAAGCGTTTCTAAAAGAAAGACAGTCTACTGGTGAAATTATTGCTTTTATTGGTGATGGTGTGAACGATAGCCCTTCTCTAGCTACTGCAGAAGTAGGGATTGCTATGGGAAATGGGACAGATGTGGCTATTGAAAGTTCAGATATTGTTCTAATGAATTCCAATTTTAATCGTCTCCCCCATGCTTTAGGTTTAGCTAAAGGGACATATGCGAATATGAGACAAAATATTCTAATTGCTGTTGGTGTGGTGATAATATTATTGGTTAGTTTAATATTTAGTGAATGGATGTCTATGTCGATAGGTATGTTAGTTCATGAGGCAAGTATTTTAGTAGTTATTTTAAATGCAATGAGATTAAGAAGATATCAATTAAGATAATTGATCTATGTCAATTATCTTAAAAGAAATGTCCTGTATAATTTATTTAAAGGAGTGATAGATATGACTAAAGCAACATTAAAATTANNATTGAAAGTGGTTTAAAACAGACAGCTGGTGTAGAAAAAGATTCTGTAAAAGTACTGTTCAATGCAAGTAAGGTAAAAGTAGATTTTGATGAAGAACAAGTCAATTTGAGTACAATTGAAAGAGCTATTGAAAACCTAGGATATTCAGTTATTAGTTCAAAAGTAAAGGAAGGTGTATAAAATGACAACAGCAAATGAAAGACAAGAAAAATTAGCTGCTGAAAAAGCATATAAAGAACACATTCATCATACTAAGATTAATGCTGTAGCTGTCACAGATCATATACTTGCTAATATCCATACCTTACATGTAAAATTACATCAATATCATTGGTATGTGAAAGGCACAAATTTCTATTCATTGCATAGTGTTTTTGAGAATTTATACAATGAGAATGAGACATGGTTTGATAAGATTGCAGAACGTTTACTAGCTTCAGGATTTAAGCCAGCTTCAACAACTACTGAATTTCAGGAATTTACAATAATTTCTGAAGATCCGTCTGAAAAATATTATTCTGCTGAAGAAATGGTCATACAGTTAGTAGAAGATTTTAGGACTAATCGTGAATTTACCGTTCGTGCAATGCGTTTAGCACAAGAAGAAGCAGATGATGCATTAGAAGATTTACTAATTAGTTATAAAGATTACTTAGATATAAATATTTGGCAACTTCAAGCCTTTGTTAACAAGGATGCGTTAGAAGATGATGACTATATAGATAACGATTAATTAGGAGGAAAGCTGTATGGCACACCATCACCACCATAGTCATATAGATTGTATACGTTTAGTTCCGATTTTTAATCACCTAAATGAAGAACAAATGAGTTTAATTGCGCAATCAGCGCAAGAAGTACATTATGCAAAGAATGCGTTGTTATTTGGAAATGGTGATAAAGATGACACACTTTATATTATAAATAATGGGCGTGTACGTGTTTATAACTTAAATGAATCTGGTCGTGAACAAACTGTACGCATATTAAATCCTGGTGATTTTATGGGAGAAGTGGCTATTTTTCAAACTGAAAGTTACCATTCTAATTATGCTGAAGCAATATCAGAAGTGAGCATATGTAGAATTCATAAAAAGGATATGGATGACTATTTAGGCGCTTACCCAGAAATTATGAGAAGAATACTATCAGATGTTACGAAACGTTTACAGGTATCAGAAAAGCAAACGATGCAGGTTGGTATGGAGCAAGTAGAGTCTCGTATTATTGATTTTCTATCAGAATACGTTGAAGATGAAGAAAACCATACTTATGTGACTTTACCAATGTCGAAAAAAGATCTAGCCTCGTACTTGGGTACAACCCCAGAAACAATAAGTCGTAAGTTCTCATCATTGGAAGAGAGAGGTTTAATTAAACAGCATACTCAAAAATATGTTGAGATATTTGATTTAGATAAGTTATTATTTGCATCAAGTTAAGTTAAATGGTTCTGTGTCAAATAGTATTGGTCAGCAACACTATTTTTACCAAATGTTGAAAAATGAGGAACAGGATCTTCTAAACTCAAACCTAAAAACCAGCGATAAGCGATATTCACTTCTATTTCTTTTATTGTTTGTCTCATACTTTTAATACCAAATAGATATTGAATCATTGGTAATTTAATTAGAAGAATAGGATCCAAGCTAGGACGTCCTTGGATTTCATCGTATTTCTCTTTAACCAATTCATAAATAAAGGAGAAATCAATACATTGATCTATTTGCCGCAATAAATGGTCCTGTGGGACCAAGTCTTCAAGAGAAAAGAAACCGATTTGTGCGCGTTTACTCATATCTTGTTTTGAGAGCATCTGGATACACCTCCAATTGATACTCTTATTTTAACGGATAAAAAAAGACAAAGCACTAAAAACTAGTACTTTGTCTACAGTCTGAAAGCCCCATTTAAGGGGCTTTTTTATCTA
>DKGY01000042.1:0-128 GCA_002453475.1 Clostridium sp. UBA6758
CTAGTTAAATAGTTTTATAGTTAAATATAGAAAATTTTCCCTATATAAATAGTTATATAGGGGTATTTTTATATATGGAAATAGGTAAAAATTTAAATATATAAATAGTTCATACATAAACCTGTGGT
>DKGY01000042.1:202-4260 GCA_002453475.1 Clostridium sp. UBA6758
AGTAATTAAACTAAAGAAAGATAGGAGAAGTGTTGATGGAGATAAAGTTAAAGTTTTTGGGAGCTACTAGGTGTGTTACAGGTTCAAGTCATTTGCTTACTGTTAATGATAAAAAAATACTTTTAGATTGTGGATTATTTCAAAGTAATGATTTAAAGACTTATAGTAATGATATATTGAATGTAGATCCTAAGGAAGTTGATTATATTGTGTTATCTCATAGTCATGTGGACCATAGTGGAAGAATACCGCTTTTGTTTAAGTTAGGATTTCAAGGGAAGGTTATTTGTACTGAGCCTACTAAGGATTTATGTGGGTATTTATTGAAGGATGCTGCTAGGATTCAACAGGAGGAAACTTATTTTGAAAATCTTTCTAGACATGGTAAGGGGGTTAAAGCTCTAACTCCTTTATATGATGAAGAGGATGTGGAATTAGCTCTAAAAAATTTTTATACCTATGGATATAATGAGGAAATTCTTTTGGAAGAGGATATAAAAGTTATTTTTAGAGATGCTGGGCACATACTAGGTTCCGCGATATGTGAAATTTTAATCAAAAATTGTGGTGAAAGTTGGACTAAATTGATATATACTGGAGATATAGGAAATATTAATAGAGATATTTTAAATAATCCATCAAAGGAACTCCATGGAGATTTTTTAATTGTTGAAAGTACTTATGGAGATAAAATGCATGAAGAAAAAGATAATTATTCAAAACTCCTAGAAATTGTAAAGGATATCATGGATTGTAATGGGAATTTAATAATCCCCTGTTTTTCACTAGGAAGAACCCAGGAGATTATATACATGTTAAATAGCTTTATAGAAAGTGGACAGGTGAAAGATTGTAATGTCTATGTAGATAGCCCCTTGGCATCGGAAATTACCAAAATATTTAGAAAGTATGAAGAATACTTTGATAAGGAAGCGAAGGCTCTTATAGAAAGAGGTGATGATCCTATGAACTTCAAAGGTCTACATTTTATAGAAAATAGCGATGATGCAAATAAGGTTTATGAAGTCAAATCAAAATCTATAATTATTGTAGCTGGAGGAGTTTATGATGGAGGAAGAATAGCTAAGCATTTAAGAAATAATCTTCCTAGGCCAGAGTGTGGAATATTAATTACATCTTATCAAGGAAACAAGAGTATTGGGAGTAAATTATTAAAAGGAAATAAAAGAATTAAGCTTAATGGTGAAACTATAGAGATTAAAGGAAAAATCTATTATATGGATGGATTATCAGGTCATGCAGATAAGGTAGGATTATACAACTGGGTAAACAGTATGAAGGAAAAACCTAAAAAAGTATTTCTAGTTCATGGTGAAGGAAGGAATCTTGAATCCTTCACAAACAAATTAAAAGGCGAAAATTATTCAGTGGTTACACCGGATTTTTTGGATGAATTTGCCCTGAAAATTAATTAAAAAGTTAACAAAGCCTGTTGATTTTAAGGGTTGAATTTTGACAAAATTGAGGTATAATTTAAATGTAAGACCATGTTAAAGATTACCAAGCCAAGCTTGGTATTAATATGTCTTAGAGTAATAGCTAAATATAAGTGAATTCATGATAGCATTTTCACAAAGAAAAAATAAGATTATGAGTTTGCTAATAAAATATTTATAGAAGAAAGAGGGTTGCTTACAATGAGAAAAATGAAAACTATGGACGGTAACACCGCCGCAGCTCACGTAGCCTATGCATATACTGATGTAGCAGCTATATACCCAATTACTCCATCATCACCAATGGCTGAACATTGTGATGAATGGGCAGCACAAGACAGAAAAAATGTATTTGGACAAAAGCTAAAGATAATGGAAATGCAATCAGAGGCAGGTGCAGCTGGAGCAGTTCACGGTTCACTACAAGCAGGTGCGTTAACAACTACTTTCACAGCATCACAAGGATTATTACTTATGATACCAAATATGTACAAGATGGCTGGAGAATTACTTCCAGGAGTTCTACACGTAAGTGCTAGAGCATTAGCTGCTCAAGCTTTATCAATATTTGGAGACCATCAAGACGTTATGGCTGCAAGACAAACAGGATTTGCTTTACTTGCAACTAATAGTGTACAAGAAGTTATGGATCTTGCTCCAGTAGCTCACTTAGCATCTATTGAAGGTAGAGTTCCATTCCTACATTTCTTCGATGGGTTTAGAACATCACATGAAATACAAAAAATTCAAACTTGGGATTATGAAACTCTAGGAAAAATCTTAAATAGGGATGCAGTAGATGCATATAGAGCAAATGCTTTAAACCCTGAGAAACCTGTAACTAGGGGAACAGCTCAAAACCCAGATGTATACTTCCAAGCAAGAGAAGCTTCAAACCCATTCTACAATGCAATTCCAGGAGTTGTAGAAAAATATATGGAAATGATCAATAAAGAAATTGGTACTGATTATCACCTATTCAATTACTACGGAGCACCAGATGCAGATAGAGTAATTGTTGCAATGGGTTCAGTATGTGATGTTGCTGAAGAAACAGTTGATTACTTAACAGCTCAGGGAGAAAAAGTTGGACTAGTTAAAGTTCACTTATATAGACCATTCTCATTAGAACACTTCTTTAAACATATGCCAGCAACAGTTAAAAAGATTGCTGTATTAGATAGAACAAAAGAGCCAGGATCTGCTGGTGAACCATTATATCAAGATGTTAGAAACGCATTCTATGATAGAGCTGAAAGACCAGTTATTATTGGTGGAAGATATGGACTAGGTTCAAAAGATACTACTCCATCTCAAATAGTTACTGTGTTTGATCACTTAAAAGAAGAAGAACTTAAAAATGGATTTACTATTGGAATAGTTGATGACGTTACAAATACATCATTAGATATTACAAGAACTATAGCTACTACACCAAAAGGAACTGTAGAGTGTAAATTCTGGGGCTTAGGATCTGACGGAACAGTTGGAGCTAACAAAAGTGCTATAAAAATCATAGGAGACCATACAGACATGTATGCTCAAGCATATTTTGCTTATGACTCTAAAAAATCTGGTGGAGTAACAATGTCTCACTTAAGATTTGGTAAAGAAGAGATTAAATCTCCATACGTAATCAACCAAGCTAACTACATTGGATGTCATAACCAATCATATGTTAATAGACCTGATGTATTAGCTGGAATTAAGGATGGTGGCACATTCTTATTAAACTGTATTTGGGATGAAAAAGATTTAGAAGAGCACTTACCAGCAACAATGAAGAGATATATTGCTGAGCACAACATAAACTTCTACACAATAAATGCTGTAAAGGTTGCTCAAGAAATAGGTCTTGGTGGAAGAATTAACATGATTTGTCAAGCTGCTTTCTTCAAACTAGCTGAAATCATTCCAGTAGACGAAGCTATTAAATATCTTAAAGATGCTGTTCAAACATCTTATGGTAAAAAAGGTGAAAAAATTGTTAAAATGAATAATGATGCTATAGATGCTGGAGTTAATGCTATAGTTAAAGTTAATGTTCCAGAGTCTTGGAAAAATGCACAAGACAAAAATGAATGCAAGAAGGAAACTCCTGACTTCATTAAAAATATTGTTGAAGTTATGAATAGACAAGAAGGAGACAAACTTCCTGTAAGTGCTTTTGAAGGAAGAGAAGATGGTACTTTTGACCACGGAACAGCTGCTTATGAAAAAAGAGAAATAGCTGTTAACGTACCAGAGTGGATTCCAGAAAACTGTATCCAATGTAACCAATGTTCTTATGTATGTCCACATGCTACAATAAGACCATTTGTTGGAACAGAAGAAGATTTTGCTAATGCACCAGAAAATATTAAAGTTGTAGATGCTAAAGGTGGACAACTTAAAGGATTAAAATTTGCAATTTCTATATCACCTCAAGATTGTACAGGTTGTGGAAACTGCGCACAAGTTTGTCCAGCTAAACAAAAAGCTTTAGTTATGAAACCTCTTGATACTCAAAAAGATCAAATAGGTTGTTGGGAATTCTTGGTTAAAATGAAGAAACATGAAAATCCATTAGGTGTTGCTTCAGTTAAAGGTAGCCAATTTGAA
>DKGY01000087.1 GCA_002453475.1 Clostridium sp. UBA6758
ATTTTCAAAGACCATTTGGTTTATCGCTTACTATTAACGACTTTTTTAGTTTACTATATAAACTTTATCTTGTCAACAACTTTTTAAAAATTTTTAATTTTAATTTGATGTTTAACTGTCATTGCATCTCTCAGCGACAAAACATATCTTATCATGATTATTTAGTTAAATAGTTATAATTAAATCTAATTAATTAAAATTATAACTATATTACTTTAAAATTTATTACCTTTCTTCATTATTCATATATTGATACACTTGGATATGTGTTTGTATTACTTTAATTAATAATAGTATACATAGCATATTTTAGTTATATTTAAATTAATAATATATCAATTTACGCATTACAAAAGAAAAGGACTTTCTCAAAATAGATAATTCCATTTTAAGAAAATCCTTTTCTTTTTGATAATAAATTAATTAATTTACTCTAAAGTCTTATCATTACTTTCTTCAAGTTCATTACTCTCTTCTAAATCATCACTTTCATCTAATTCTTCTGATAAGTTATTTTTATTGTCTACAATTTCATCTATAGATACTTGTTTATCCTCATTCTTTTCTTCTTCACTATTATAGTTAATTTTTGCGACAGCTACTATATTTACATCCTCTCCAGTTTTCATAAGTGTAACACCCATGGCGTTTCTACTAGTTGTAGATATATCGCTTACATTAATTCTTATTATTATGCCATTATTATTTATTAGCATAATCTCATCTATATCTCTAACTACCCTAGCACTAATAACGTTACCTGTTTTTTCTGAGATTTTATAGGTCTTTATACCTTTTCCACCTCTCCTTTGAAGTGTGTAGTTTTCTATAGCAGTTCTCTTTCCAAAACCTTTTTCACTGATTACAAGAAGTTCTTCGTCTGGTTTTGCTATTATCATAGATACAGCAATATCACCTTCTCTTAGGGTTATAGCTCTAACCCCTGTAGTAGTCCTTCCCATATTTCTGACTTCTTTTTCACTAAATCTTATAGAGTATCCATCCTTGGTGACGAATAATACTTCATCATCACCTTTAGTTATTCTAACTCCGACAATCTCATCATCTTCTTTTAGATTTATAGCATTAAGTCCATTCTTTCTAATATTCTCAAACTTATCTAAAGATGTCTTTTTGACCATTCCTGATTTAGTTCCCATTAATAGATAATTATCACTGTCAAAAGTTCTTATAGACATAACTGCTTGTATATTCTCATCTGAGTCTAATGGTAGCATGTTAATTATGTTAGTTCCTTTAGCAGTTCTACCGCCTTCTGGTATTTCATAAGCCTTTAATTTATATACTTTACCCTTGTTAGTGAAAAATAGTATATTATTTAAAGTTGGAGTTATTAAGAAATGTTCTACAAAGTCATCTTCTTTTGTAGTAATACCCTGTATACCTCTTCCACCTCTCTTTTGAGCATTATAGGTATCTGCTGGTAAACGCTTAATATATCCTCCATGAGTTAGAGTTATTACTATATCCTCATCATCTATTAAATCTTCATCTTCAAAGCTATAAGGATTCTTTTCTATAGCAGTTCTTCTATCATCCCCATACTTTGTTTTTATCTCAATTAATTCATCTTTTATTATATTAAGTAATATCTCTTCACTATTAAGTATTGATTGTAAATAAGCTATTGTTTTCATTAACTCATTATACTCATCTTCAATTTTATCTCTTTCTAGACCTGTTAATCTCTGTAATCTTAGGTCTAAAATAGCTTGAGCTTGCTTTTCTGAAAGATTAAACTTTTCAATCAATCCATCTTTAGCTTCTTGAGTTGTCTTAGATGCTCTAATTAAAGATATAACTGCATCAATGTGATCAAGAGCAATTCTTAAACCTTCAAGTATATGAGCTCTTGCATTAGCTTTATCTAAATCAAAAATAGTTCTTCTTGTGACTACATCTCTTTGATGGTTTAAGTAATGAACTAAAATTTGTTTTAAATTCAGCACCTTAGGCTCATTATCAACTAATGCAAGCATGATTACTCCAAATGTATCTTGCATTTTTGTATGTTTATAAAGCCTATTTAAAACGACATTTGCATTTGCATCTCTTTTTAATTCTATAACAATTCTCATACCGTCTCTATCTGATTCATCTCTTAAATCAGAAATACCATCTATTTTCTTTTCCTTAACTAGATTTGCTATAGATTCTATAAGATTTGCTTTGTTAACCATATATGGTATCTCTGAAACTATTATCCTATTTCTACCATTATGTTCTTCTATTTCAGCTTTTGATCTAACTAGAATCCTTCCTCTACCTGTTTCATAAGCACTTCTAATACCACTTCTACCTAGTATTATTCCGCCTGTAGGGAAGTCCGGACCCTTAATCTCAGACATTAAGTCATCAACCGTAGCTTCTTGATTATCGATAAGCATTATTACAGCATTTATCACTTCAGTAAGATTATGTGGTGGTACATTAGTGGCCATACCAACTGCTATACCTGAAGATCCATTTACAAGTAGCGTTGGAAATCTTGCTGGTAAGACTTCTGGTTCTTTTTCTTCACCATCAAAGTTTGGTATAAAGTCTACAGTTTCTTTATTGATATCGCGAAGCATTTGACTAGCAATTTTACTCATCTTAGCTTCTGTATATCTCATTGCAGCTGCACCGTCACCATCTACAGATCCAAAGTTTCCGTGACCATCTACTAGCATATATCTTATTGAGAAATCTTGTGCCATTCTAACTAACGCATCATATACTGAGCTATCACCATGTGGGTGATATTTACCAAGTACATCTCCGACTATTCTCGCACATTTTCTATAACCTTTTTCATAAGTTATTCCTAATTCATGCATAGAGTATAAAATTCTTCTATGAACAGGTTTTAATCCATCCCTAACATCTGGTAGTGCCCTTCCAACAATAACACTCATAGCGTAATCTATATAGGACTTTTTCATTTCATATTTTATATCTATTGGTATTATCTTATCCATAGTATCCATATTTACACCTACCTTTACTATAGTCTAATACTATATATCTAAGTTGCTAACTTTTTTAGCATTCTCTTGTATAAACTCTCTACGTGGCTCTACCTTATCGCCCATTAGAATTGTAAATATCTCATCTGCCGCCATAGCATCTTCAACATTCACTTGTAATAGAGTTCTTGTTGATGGGTCCATTGTAGTACTCCACAATTGATCTGGATTCATCTCTCCAAGACCTTTATATCTTTGAAT
>DKGY01000091.1:0-7752 GCA_002453475.1 Clostridium sp. UBA6758
TAATACAACTGGAATCTTAACAAATACAGGTCCAGATTTAATAACAACAGGTGTTACAGGAATTTGTTTAGTTAATAATTGTACTTTAGAAGTAATAGTTGCACAAGGATCTGCTACCCATTCATAATCACTCGTATTTTTTTGGCTATCATTCATTATAAGATTTCCTCCTTTTCTATCTAATTGTTAGTGTAAAATTTTTTACACTAATTATTTTTTTAATTCTTTATATATCAATGGCTCTATTGTTTTTTGTATAAAAACAATGCCCACCCTTTTTTCTGTTATAATTGAATCGCAAAACCAATCAAAACATCCAAAGGAAAGGACATTGTTATGAATTCAATTATAACTTATTTACTTATAATCAATATTTAATTTCAACTATTTTTCAATTGCTTACTTTTATAGCTAAGCATATTCCCTTGAAGCAGTTAGTCTTCGATGATTCCGTCAGTCCAGAATATCAGAAGTTTAAGATTGATAAACTTCCTAAGATAATTTAATTTGAAAAAGTAGACTATAAACTACTCTTGGCTTACTACGAATATAAGTACAATAAAGTAATCAAGCCAGTAAATCGTAGAAATGGAGTTACAATTCCAAAGGAAAATTGCTGTCCTAAATGCAGTGCTACGCATCATTACATCTATGATAACAACGGCAATAATGGTCAATATCAGTGTAAAGTGTGTGGACAAATCTTCAGCCAAGATTTAGCTCCAAAGCTTATAAAACTTCAATGCCCTTGAAGTGAAAAAAGACCGCAAGCACTTTCGTTTACATAAGTGTATTAACAGATAACTTTTCTCTTAAAAACAGACCCAAAACCTCTCTTAGTAAGCTTTAGGTCTGCAATATATCATTTAATAAGATTGATTTTCAATTCAATTCCTAGAATGTTTCTTGTGTTGCTTGTGTTGCTGTAATTCTTACCTGTTGTTCTTGTAATACTTTTAGTGTTAAATTTACTACTGCTTTTTCTGTAATTTCAGTAAACCTTTGTTCTGTAGGAGTTGTGCAACTTAAAGTTGGATTTGTGTGAATATCAACTTCAGCAATATCTGCTCTTACTAATTCAGTAAAAGGTTTTTCATTAAAGAATTCTGTAAAGAAAAGACTCTGATCACAAGGATTACGTCCAATTACTGGATCTGCACAAACATCGCAACCGTGAAGTTTATCTGTAAAGAATTCTAATTCACTTGGAGTGGTATTTTCAACAAAAATCGGTGGTCTAAGGAAAGTAATTCTTGTTGTGAAATTAAAAGGTACTTCAACTGTACACTGTCTTATATCTCCACAAAAATTTGGAGTTCCACCTGTCATACAAGTTCTGGTTGCATACTCAATATTTTTTCTTATAAAACCTTCTATAAATAGTATTCCAGTACCCGGTCTATTATCTTGAGAAAATGGAATAATACGGGATTGAGTTAAAAATACATTCTTTTTAATTCGTTTAATTTCCCTAGCTGGTTGGTCTAATTTGATAATAGCTTCAACAGGAATGGTTATATTTACTTCTGCTAATACAACTGGAATCTTAACAAATGCAGGTCCAGGTGCAATAACAATAGGAGTTACAGGAATTTGTTCAGTTAGTGATTGTGGTAGAGTAGTAACAGTTGCACAAGGATCTGTTACAGATCTATTATTATTTGTATTTATATTATTATCATTCATAATAACATTTCCCCCATTTTTTAAAATATAGTTAGTGAAACCTTATACTACATACTATACGAATTTCTACTTTTTGTTCATATATAAATATAAAAGTTTCTTCTATCTAATAAATGTGGTTACAATTATCAAATTATATCTATTTACCTTATAAAGCAAAAACTCCTCGACAACACTAATATTAAGTATTGTCGAGGACATGCTGGTAGAGATAACTTTTCTCTTAAAAACAGACCCAAGACCTCTCTTAGTAAGCTTTAGGTCTGCAATATATCAGTAAGTTGTATTGCAATAATTCATATCACTTTAATACAGGATTTATACTTGCTCAAAATAATTTAGAAAAATCAAAAGTAATTTGGATTTATGATGCTGCAACAAGTGGTAAGCCTGTTGAAGAAATTTTATAGTATCTAAAGATAGCCTAGTAATTTATTTCCCATTTAACTGTAAAATTGTTCAATAAAATATGCGCTTTTATAGATATATAAATATATAAACTTTATTCTGGTTTTCTTTAACTAATGAACTCATCCTTAGTTAAAGCATAGTAGAGTTCCCCATCATATCCGCTATAATTTGGATCATCAACTTTAAGATTTCTTTTAAACTTCATTCCTATTTTTTCAATCACTTTTTTTGAAGCTATATTATTTGGATTTACTACTGCTATAATTCGTTTTAATCCTATGGTGTTGAATCCATAATGAATCATTGCCATAGCTGCTTCAGTTGCCAATCCTCGTCCCCAATATTCACTAGATAAACCATAAAAAATCTCTATATCTTCTCGTTTACAATCAAGTGATCCTAATCCACACCAACCTATTACCTTTCTCGTCTCTTTGTCTACTACAGAGGTACCAAATTTAATTATATTTTCTGATGTGTTTTTTTCATAACAATATTCAATCATCCATTTTATCAAATCTTTTACCCATTCATATGACATAACACCTTCAGGTATATATGCCATTACTTCTTCATCACTATATACCTTATATAAGTCATCAATATCCTCCATGCAATATGGTTTAATAATTAAACGTTCTGTTTCAATATATATATCTTTAAACATAAAATTTCCTTTCAATAATAATTTAATTAATATGCTATTAATATTGTATTTTTTATTCTATAACTGACCTTTACCAAGTTTATACCAGTTAAATTCACACTTACCAATATCTATATTATCAATGAATTTAAATCCACATTTTTGTATTACTCTATTAGAAGGCTCATTACTTTTTAAAGCCAAAGCACTTAAAGCATCAATATTTGTTTGCTCAAATAAATATTGAATCATTGCTTTGGCAGCTTGAGTAGTATACCCTTTGTTTCTATAATGCTTTGAAATGGCATAAGCTATTTCTGTATTGCAATCAGGTATGTCATCATTTCCACATACACAACACCAGCCAATAAACTCATTTGTTTTCTTTAATATAATTCCTACGATCATTTCATGATTTTCAACATTAGGAACAGCTTTAAAAAACTCCTTGTTGCTCTTTATATATATATTGGGTACCCAGTTTTCGTACTCTTCTCTTGACCCTATCCAATCAGGCAAATAATCTGTTATCTCAGGCTGCAATGTAAGAGCATATAGCTCGTCCAAATCCTCCAATTGAAACTCCCTTAAGACTATATCCTTACATTCTATTGTAAAGACCTTTTTTGAACTTATATTTTCGTAATTTGTAACTTTATTTTCATACATATAATTATCATTCCTTCCTTGTTATTATCTTTCCATTTCTAAATATTCTTCTTTTGTAAGTAAATAATATGGTTCTCCATTATAGAAATCGAACTCTTCAGGTAATCCACTAACTAAATGTTGAAATTTAAATCCGAGCTTTTGTATAACTTTATTTGAAGCTATATTTTCTGGCTTTGCTAAAGCAATAATTCTTTGAAGTCTAATTGTATTAAAGCAATAATCAATTAATGCAGTCATAGCTTCAGTTGCATACCCATTTCCCCAGTAATCTTGCCCAATCAAATAATATATCTCCTTTTCTGGATAGAAACAATCAAGAATTCCAACTCCACACCAACCAATAAATTTACCTGTATCTTTCAAAAATATTGCAAAAGAATATTTAAAGTCATCCTTAAAGCCAGTTTTATAAGAATCAATCAGCCATTTAAATAACCCTTCATATTCTTCAAAAGACATAACATCCATATCCAGATATTTAAATAACTCTTTATTCTGCATTAATTGAAAAGATTCTAATAAATCATTCTCAATATATGGTCTAATTACTAATCTATTTGTTTCAATTCTCATTTTTTTAATCATATTAAAAAACTCCCTTTTATTATTTTTTGTTATTCTCCTATTTAAAAATTTATTGGCATAAACTCACCCCTTACAAAAAATAAAAAGGCTGTAATGAAATCAGATTTCATTTACAACCTTAGTAGAATTATTATTATTCTATGCAATATAGATAGATAAAAGCTTATTTATTGCATAGAAAAGCCATACGTTAAGTATGGCATTTAATAACAAACAACTATAAAAATATGCAAATTAAAAGAATATAAATAAATCACTATATTTCTTTTAATAATATAAATTTATAAAAGGTATAAACGCAAAAACTATTCCTTAACATTGTTTGTCTCAAAAATGTAACCTTAATAGACCTATTCATAATACAAATTTATATGCATAATAATTAAAACTGTAGTAAATAAAAACAGTAATAATAAATTACATCCTAAATAAACTTGTATAACCAACAAGCAAAAAACATTTTTAAGATTGGTATTAAATTATATTACCTTACAACGTTTAGAATTAGTTTTTTCATACAATTGTCCTCCTATAAATATATTAAGTATATTTTACATTATTATACTTATATTGTCAATAAACTTGTACATCTCTTATGTATTTTTTATACTACATAATGGTTTTTCTTTAAATACTATTTTAAGTTAAATTGAGCTTTTATTTGTAGGTTTCCATCTGAAAAAGTAAAGTTAGCATTTGAACCATCTTTATTTATCCATGTATACATTATAGATTCCATATCCATAATTTTTGTTTGAGAAAGTATTTGTCCCTCACCTAATATATCTTTAACTTCATCATAGGACATTCCTTCTTTAACCTGATTATACTTGTCTAATGTTATTTTTGCATCCATACTTTCTAATCCCGCTTGAGCCTTTGCCGTAACTTCATCATTTTGTATGGTAATAGTCAAATTACTTATTCCAGAACCATTCCAAGAATATAGATTAGTTTTAATCCCAGCTACCTCTGATGAACTTTCTTCTTTTCCATCTCCAAGTATATTTTTAACCTCATCATATTTAGCACCCATATTTATTTTTAAAAAATTCTCATAGGTAACTTTTGTGTCTGTTTTCTTTTCCTCTGCAGGTTTTTCCTCTGTAACCGCTGGCGGATTACTTGCTGTATCATTTTGTGTCTCTACAGTTTTAGAGCTACATCCTACTAATCCTAAAATTAATAATCCACCAGTAATCATTGATAGTATTTTTCTCATCATTTCTCCCCCTTATTAGTTAAGTCCTTTATAATTGTATAATAATATAGGTCTTCTTACAATCACTTACATATAATAAGTAAAACTTATATAAACGAAAAAAGAGATTAGATTACTCTAATCTCCATATAATTGACTGATAACATTAACCTTATTCCTCTTCATCACCAAATATCCTTATACTTCTCAAAATAATAGATACCTTGGTGTTTTATTTACATATTCATTATATTCCTTTTTAAATACTTCTTTCATATGCTTTTCTTCTTGAAGTATTTGTAGATGTATACCAGCTACAACTAATATAGCCACAATTACTGTCATAAGATTTAAATGGGTAATTGCAGTTCCAATAAACATCAAGTCCATTCCAACAAAGGCTGGATTCCTGCTAAATCTGTAAAGCCCTGAAGTTACAAGTGAGGTTTTTGTTGATTTATCTATACCTGCTCTCCAAGAAGTTTTCATGAAAACCATAGCCAATATAAAAAGTGAAACTCCTATTAATGTAATAGCCACTCCAAGAATGCTTACTGTAAAACTTTTACCAAGTCCAACAAACCACTTTTCTGTAAATGATGGAAATAAGGCACTAAAAGTCCAAATCCCTATCCCTGCAAAAGTCATTGCTTTTAGAAACTTTTCAATAATAAGAATTTCTTTACTTTTTATACCTTTCCCAAAAACATTGGCTTTAATGTTGTTTTTCTTTGATAATATTATTAATTTTCCTATATATGAAATTCCAAATATACATAGTAATACAAATGAAACGCTCTCTATTAACCCCATAATTATTCCCACCTTAAAAATTACTTTTTACTACTATTATTCATATGAATAGATATTCATATGTTCATATATAATATTATATTCTCAACTATAATTTGTGTCAATAAATTTTAGTAAAAATTTCTTATATAAAGGAAAAACATCCTGTAGAACAATAGGTAAAAACTATACATTACATTGTCAGGGATAGAGTTAAAATTGTTATACGTCTTATGGCTCATTTTTACTTGTTGCCTTAATTGGAATGAGATGAATAATTCTATCATCACCTATATTAGGATTACCTCTGCCATCTCTATTACTTGTTGTTAGGTAAATTGATCCATCTTTACCCTGAATAATTTCGCGTAAGCGTCCATACCTATTCTTTAACCATGACTCTACACTATTTACTTTCGTTCCTTTTCCATTCAATGAAATAGCAAGTAGTTGTCCTCCACGCAAAGTAGCAACTAGTAATTTTCCTTGCCAAATTCCTTGATCTACAAAGGCTATACCAGAAGGTGCCCATGTCTCTTCTTCGCTGTGTATTAATGGCTTTTGCACTATAACTTCCTTAGAGTCTTCATTTCCTTGAACCAGAGGCCATCCATAATTAGCTCCTGGCTGTATAATATTTATTTCATCATGAGCCGTCTGCCCATGCTCAGATGCATACAAGATATTTCTTGGATTCCACGTTAAGCCTTGAGGGTTTCTATGGCCTAAGCTATAAATAGGTGAATTGACAATCGGATTATCTTCAGGAATGCTACCATCTAATTCTATTCGTAGTATTTTTCCTGCTGTACTTGTGATATTTTGAGCCAATGCAGAATTACCTGCATCCCCCGTTGTAATATATAGTTTACGATCTGGACCTATCTTTATTCTTCCTCCATTATGAATACGACCACCAGGAATTTTATCTATAAGAACTCTGTCAATAGATGCCTTGTTATTCTTTTCAACCAATCTTACAACACGGTTATAAATTTGATTACCTTCTTCATATGAATGCATAACATACATATAATGATTTTGGGAATAATTTGGATCTAGTGCAATTCCCATCAAACCACCTTCTCCTTGACTTACAAATGGTGCACTAAATATAATCAGTGGTTGTGGAAGAAGTTTACCATCTTCAATGATTCTAATTGCTCCAGACCGCTCTGTAAAATATAGTCTACCTTCATTGCTTATATCTATAGCCCAAGGCACATATAAATTTTCAGCAACAACTTCAATTTCATATGGAAATTCCCTTGATATAACTCCCTTTGATTTCACTTTGGATGCATTACTACCACGCAATATCATATTAGATAAAACATTGTAAATCTTTCTTTTCATACCCCTATCCTCCAAAATTAAATAAATGACATCTCAATACACACTTTATTTATATTATTATATANNGAACCCTATTTCTAGAGTTCTTCCCTTAGTCATTTTAATAAAATGTACTTAAAAATTACATTGCTCTTGATGGAAATACAGCGTCTAATACCCCAATAACTAGAGCTGCTAATATTGCTCCTATGATGGATACTCTCATATGTGGCACCAAAAATTGCGCAAAATATATTATTACAGCTGCAATAATAAAACCTTTTACACCCTTTCCAAAAGGTGATGCATCAACTCCCATAAATGCTTCTACGAGATAATCTATTCCCGTTATTACAACTGCTGCAATTAAATATGACCATAAACCATAAATGCTAAATCCTGGAGTTAAAAATGATGTTATCCC